>QCOG01000002.1:10000-264091 GCA_003213015.1 Pelagibacteraceae bacterium AG-430-F16 | reverse complement strand
AACGATTTTCGTATACCAGTGCCTCATAATTTGGATATATATCTTTTGCCCTTTCTAAAAAACTTAAAGGTGTTAGTGGTACAAAATTAGCATCATTTTTGTCTAAATTTCGATTGTATTTGTTCATTAATTAAATTTGGCATTCATAGTTGTGTGGCTACCACTTGTTCCAACTACGTAATGTGACTGTGCTCTTGGTAAAATTTTTTCAAAATAATACTTTCCTGTATTTATTTTATCCTCATAAAAATCTTTATTTGTATTTTGTTTTTCAAAACTTACTTTTAAAGTTTTAATCCAAGCAAAAGCTAAGGCTGTGTAACCTAATACTTTTAAATAATCATTACATGCTGCGCTTGCATCATCCTTATTTGAATTGATTTTTTCTCTCGTCCACTTTGTAAAAGATACTAAGATTTCTTTATATTTTTCAAAGATATTTAAAAAACTCACTAGGTTTTTTTCATTTTTATAATTTTTGATTTCATTATCCATTGATTTTATAAAGTTTTCAAATATGCCCTCTGTTGAAATTTTTCGGTAAACAAGATCAATTGCTTGTACAGAGTTTGTACCTTCATAAATTGGTGTTATTCTATTATCTCTAAATAATTGTTCTATCCCTTGATCTTTTGTATAGCCGTATCCACCAAACACCTGAATTGCATCATTAGTAATTTCTACCCCATTGTCCGTGAAAAATGATTTTATAACAGGTGTAAGTAGAGCAACCATATTTGACGCATCATTTCTTACATCTTTATCATCATGAGATAAACTTACGTCAATTTGTTGAGACAACCAAAAAGCAAAGGATCTTTGGCCCTCAATAATTGATTTCATGTTCATTAAGCTTCTCCTGATATCTGCATGTTTAATTATTAAATCTGTTTCACCATTCTTGCTATTGTTTGCTTTTCCTTGTTTTCTTTCTTTAGAATATGCAACAGAATTTTGATACGCTGTCTCTGCAATTCCTAAACCTTGAACACCCACTACAATTCTTTCTAAATTCATCATTGTGAACATGGAGTTCAAACCTTTGTTTTCAGGTCCAATCATAATACCTTTTGAATTTTCAAAATTTAGAACACAAGTTGGAGAACCTTTAATTCCCATCTTACTCTCAATTGAGTTTGTACTGACACCATTTCTAGAACCTACAACTCCATCGTCGCTGACCTCAAATTTTGGTACAAGAAATAAACTTATTCCCTTTGTTCCTTTTGGTGCATCCGTTGTTCTTGCTAAAACTAAATGAATTATGTTTTCCGTTAAATCATGGTCTCCAGAAGTAATGAAAATTTTTTGTCCAGTTATTTCATAGGTTCCATCACCTTTTGGGACTGCTCTAGTTTTTAATAAACCTAAATCGGTTCCACACTGTGGTTCTGTTAAGCACATTGTACCACTCCATTTTCCCTCTACGATTTTTGGAAGGAATTTATCTTTTATGCTTTGCTCAGCATGAGTAAGTATACAATTATAAGCCCCAATACTAAGTTCACTATATAATTTAAATGCTAAACTTGACGATGACAGCATTTCCTCAAAAAAAGTACTTACAGTTTTTGGTATACCCTGACCGCCATATTTTGGGTCGCAAGAAAGAGAAGTCCAGCCATCTTCTATAAATTTTTTATAAACTTCTTTATAGCCAGGAGGTGTTCTGACAACACCATTTTCGTACACGCAAGGATTTTCATCCCCTGCTTTAGCTAATGGTAAAATCAGCTCTTGATTTATTTTTGCTGCTTCTTCCAAAATCCCTTTAACAAGTTCCGAATTTATTTCTTTGTATTTTTCAATTTCTTTATATCTTTGATTATCTTTAAGATTATCAAAGAGGAACATCATTTCTTCGACTGGTGCAGTATAAATAGTCATATTTTTTTAATTATCTAAGGTAAGTTAATTTATTTATTTTTGCAAACACGCAATAATCGCATCTCCCATCTCTGAAGTAGAAACTTCTTTTTTTCCCTTAGAAATAATATCTTTTGTTCTTAATCCATCATCTAATACCTTTTGAACAGCGCTATCTAAAGCTTTTGATTCCTTATCTAAATTTAATGAATATTTTAATGCCATTGAAAAACTTAATATAGTTGCAATAGGATTTGCAATGCCTTTACCAGTTATATCAGGAGCTGAACCATGCACAGGCTCATACATCGATCTTATATTTCCATCTTTATCTTTAGCTCCTAATGAAGCAGATGGTAACAAACCTAAAGAGCCTGTCAACATGGCAGCTTCATCTGATAAGATGTCTCCAAATAAATTATCAGTTACAATTACATCAAATTGTTTTGGATTTCTTAACAATTGCATCGCACAATTATCTGCTAACATATGGGTTAGCTCTATATCTTTGTAATCTTTGTCGTGTAAAATTTGAACTTCTTCCTTCCAAAGCTGACCCGCCTCCATTACATTCGATTTTTCACATGATGTAACTTTATTATTCCTTTTTTTAGCTAGATCAAAAGCAACACGTGCAACTCTTTCAATTTCTTTTGTCGTATAAGAATGGGTATTAATTCCTTTTCGTTCACCATTATCGATTGGTTTGATCCCTCTTGGTTCCCCGAAATATATCCCACCCGTTAATTCTCTTACAATCATAATATCTAAACCTGAAACAATTTCTGGTTTCAAGCTTGAGGCATCTACTAATTGCTCAAAGCAAATCGCAGGTCTTAAATTTGCAAAAAGTTTTAATTCTTTTCTAAGTTTAAGAAGAGCTCTTTCAGGTTTTTTTGAGAATTCTAGTTTGTCCCATTTAGGTCCTCCTACAGCCCCAAGAATTACCGCTTCACTCTCTAAAGCTTTATAAAATACTTCATCTGTTATGGGTGTCTTGTATTTATCATATGCAGCTCCGCCAACAAGATCTTCATCAATTTCAAAATCTAAGGATTTGTTTTTGTTAAACCACTGAATAATTTTTTTAACTTCCGCAATAACTTCTGGACCTATTCCATCACCCGGTAAAAGAAGAATTTTTCTTTTTTTAACTTTAATCATTAAAAATCCAAGGCCTAGCCGACTTAACCTTTTTTTCAAAGTCGTTTATATGTGATGATTTTTCTAACGATAAAGCGATATCATCTAGACCTTCAATCAAGCATTTCTTTTTAAAAGGATCTATTTTAAATTTTAATTCATTATTTCCAAAAAGAATTTTTTCTTCCTTTAAATCAATTTCAATTTCTTCTTTTCTTTTTGAATATTCAGCCAGCTCTTTTATTTTTTCTTCATCGAGAGTTATCGGCAAAATCGCATTTTTAAAACAATTATTATAGAAAATGTCTGCATAGCTCGAACTTATTACACACGTTATTCCAAAGTCTAAAAGTGCCCATGGAGCATGCTCTCTCGATGACCCACAGCCAAAATTTTTTCCAGCTATTAAAATTTTTGAATTGTCGTATGGGGATTTGTTTAGTATGAAATTATCGATATTTTTTCCATCATCATCGTACCTCATCTCGTGAAATAAGTTTTTTCCTAATCCTGTACGTTTAATAGTTTTTAAGAATTGTTTAGGAATAATCATATCCGTATCTATATTTACAATAGGTAAATAGGCTGGAATGCTTTTAAGTGAGGTAAATTTTTTCATTAGTTTTGATATTTTCTAACATCATCTAAATTTCCGGCGATTGCCGCAGCTGCTGCCATACCTGGACTAACCAAATGTGTTCTTCCTCCTCTTCCTTGTCTTCCTTCGAAGTTTCTATTCGAAGTAGACGCACATCTTTCTTGAGGTTTTAATTTATCAGCATTCATTGCTAAACACATTGAACATCCAGGCTCTCTCCATTCAAAACCGGACTCTATGAATATTTTATCAAGACCTTCTTGTTCAGCTTGCGCTTTGACTAAACCAGAACCAGGGACGACCATTCCATGTACATGTGAAGCTTTTTTCTTATTCTTTAATATTTCCGCGGCCTCTCTTAAATCTTCAATTCTTCCATTCGTACAACTTCCTATAAAAACTTTATCAATTTTAATGTCTTGAACTTTCACGTCAGGTTTAAGCCCCATATAGTCGAGAGATCTACTTATTGAATTCTTTTTATCAATATTTTTTTCATTTTTTGGATTAGGAATTTTTCCATTAATTGAGACTACGTCCTCAGGTGAAGTTCCCCATGTAACCATAGGCGCTATTTCATCACCTTTTAAATTAATTTCTTTATCAAATTTTGCATCGCTATCACTTTTTAACTTACTCCAATAATCAAGAGCTTTTTCCCAATTTTCTTTTTTTGGAGACATTGGTCTATCTTTTAAATAATTAAAAATCTTTTCATCAGGTTGGATTAGTCCCGCTCTTGCTCCACCTTCTATAGACATATTACAAATAGTCATTCTCTGTTCGACAGAGAGATTTGATATGACTGAACCAGCATATTCTAACACACATCCAGTTCCTCCAGCGGTTCCTATTTTGCCAATAATTTGTAGAATTACATCTTTTGATGTTACCCCTAAAGGAAGTTTTCCATTAACATTAATTCTAAAATTCTTTGCTTTTTTCTGAACAAGAGTTTGTGTTGCTAAAACGTGTTCAACTTCTGAGGTTCCTATTCCAAACGCTAAAGCCCCAAAAGCGCCGTGGGTTGCAGTGTGACTGTCTCCACAAACAATGACTGTTCCTGGTTGCGTAAAACCTTGCTCGGGCCCTACTATATGAACTATTCCTTGTCTTTTATCATTCATTCCAAAAAGTTTGATATCAAAGTCTTTGCAATTTTTTTCAAGTGTTTCTACTTGAATTCTAGAATCGTTGTCATCAATTCCTTTAGATCTATCAGTTGTAGGTATGTTGTGATCAACAACAGCAAGAGTTAAGTTTGGATGTCTTACATTCCTTTTGTTATTTCGAAGTCCTTCAAAGGCTTGTGGACTAGTCACCTCATGTATCAAATGTCTGTCCACAAATAGCAAAGATGTTCCATCATCCTGTTGGTGGACTAAGTGATCACTCCAGATTTTATCATATAAAGTCTTTGGCATTTAAAAAAAGATTATTTTTTTAATTCGGGTGAAATCTTACTATCTTCTTTTTTCTCTTCAAGTTTTTTGGTTGTCTCAGCGACTTTTGTTTCAGCTTTTTCCTCAATATTCTTTTGTTCTGTTGCTGGTAACACATTTTCCTCTGTAACTTGCTCAGGTTTGGCCTCAATATCAATACCGATTTTCTTTTTGATCTTTTCTGCAATCCTTGCTGATTTACCAGTTCTTTCTCTTAGATAGTATAATTTTGCTCGTCTTACTTTACCAGATCTTATAACTTTGATTGTATCAACTATTGGACTATAAAGAGCAAAAGTTCTTTCAACACCTTCTCCAAAAGAAATTTTTCTAACTGTAAAGGATGAATTTAAATCTCTATTTTTCTTTGCTATACAAACACCTTCAAAATACTGAATTCTATCTCTTTTTCCTTCAGTAATTTTTACACCAACTTTTATGATATCTCCTGGAAAAAACTCTGGCAGTTTTTTTTCAGCTGTAATTTTTTTGACGTTTGCTTTATTTATATCTTCTATATTTTTCATATTTAAATTTTGCAATGTTAATCCTTTTTATATTTTTGCCATAAATCTGGTCTCCGGTGCCGTGTTATAGCCTCAGATTTTGATAAACGCCAGCTTTTAATTTTATTATGATCTCCAGATAAAAGTATGTCGGGAACACTTAATTTCTCCCATATTTGAGGTTTAGTATATTGTGGATACTCCAAAAGCCCATTTTCAAAACTTTCATCCTTTGTAGAATTTAGATTTCCCAATACTCCAGGAATTAATCTTAACACTGTATCTAAAACAATAAAAGAAGCCATCTCTCCTCCAGAGAGTATAAAATCTCCTATACTTATCTCCTCTACTTTTCTTGAGTCTAGAACTCGTTGATCTACTCCCTCGAAGTGACCACATAAAATATTTACTTTATTTTTTTTAACAATATCCTTTGCAATATCTTGATTAAAAATTTTACCTTTAGGTGTTAGATAATAAACTGTCTCTTTTTCTTCCAAATTTGCGTCCAAAGACTTTGCTACTACATCTGGTCTCATTAACATGCCTACACCACCGCCATATGGAGTATCATCAACAGTTTTATGTTTATCATCTGCGTAATCCCTAATATTTATAAGTTTTAAATCCCAAAGCTTTTTTTCAAAAGCTTTTTTGCAAATACCGATTTCAAAAGGTCCTGGAAAATATTCAGGATACAAAGTAAAAATTTTCGCTTGAAACATAGTTATTTTTTCTTCTCTTCCTTAGGTGCGTCTGATTTTGGTGCTTCAGCTTTTTTCTCTTCCTTAGGTGCATCTGCTTTTTTCTCTTCCTTAGGTGCATCTGCTTTCTTTTCTTCTTTTGGTGCTTCAATTTTTTTCTCTTCCTTAGGTGCATCTGCTTTCTTTTCTTCTTTTGGTGCTTCAGAAGCATCTTTCTTTCTATCTTTTTTTGGTATAGCTTTGTTTGGATTATTTCCTGATTTTGGCATTTCCATTAAATTATTTTCTCCAAGTAATCGAGCAACTCTAGTTGTCGGCTTTGCTCCTTGACTTAGCCAATACTTAATTCTTTCTGACTGTAGTCCAACTCTCTCTTTTTTTTCTTTAGGAAGCAGAGGATTGAAAAAACCTAATTTTTCGATAAATCTTCCATCTCTAGGGAATCTACTATCTGCAACCACAATTTTATAAACTGGTCTCTTTTTTGTTCCTCCCATTGATAATCTTAACTTTAACATTTATTTCTCCTTTTTATTTAAGTTGATTGAATAGCTCAGGTGGAATTCCTTTTTCCGTTAAGCCTTTTGTGTTTCCTTTTGACATCTTTTTCATCATGTCAGACATCATTTTAAATTGTTTTAACAATTTATTGATAGTGGCAATGTCTGTTCCAGAGCCATTAGCAATTCTTTTTTTTCTTGAACCGTCGATAATTTTTGGATTTTCTCTCTCTTTTTTGGTCATTGAAAGTATTACTGCTTCATTTTGTATAATTATTTTTTCATCAACACCAGCCTGATCCATTTGAGATTTTATTTTTGAAACTCCTGGTAAAAAAGACATCACACCCTCTAACCCTCCCATTTTTTTCATTTGTCTTAATTGTGATAGATAGTCTTCTAGAGAAAACTGACCTTTCCTTAAACTCTCTTCAGTTTCCTTTAGTTTTTCCTCATCAATTTCATCTGCTGCTTTTTCTACAAGGGATACGATGTCCCCCATACCTAAAATTCTGTTTGCGATTCTATTAGGATGAAAACTTTCAAAATTTTCTATTTTTTCTCCAATACCTAAAAATTTAATTGGAACATCAGCAATATGTTTCATACTTAATGCAGCTCCACCTCTACCATCACCATCAGCTCGAGTTAATATTATTCCAGTAACCTTTACAGTATTTGAAAATTCTTTTGCAACACTCGCGGCTACTTGTCCAGTTAAAGAGTCTGCCACAAGTATAGTCTCAGTTGGTTTTATTACATCTTCGATTTGTTTTATCTCAGACATCATCTGTAGATCTATTTGAGTTCTTCCTGCTGTATCAAAAATAATTACATCAGACCCATTTAAATTAGCTGCGGATAGGGCTCTTCTGCAAATGTCAGCTGGAATTTGATCTTTTATCACTGGCAAGGTTTGGATATTATTTTGTTCGCCCAAGATTTTAAGTTGTTCCTGTGCAGCCGGTCTATAAATATCTAAACTTACCATCATAATTTTTTTCTTATTATTTTTTTCTAAAAATTTAGAAAGTTTTGCAGTTGTAGTTGTTTTTCCTGAACCTTGTAAACCAACCATCATTATTGTTACTGGTGGATTAGACTTTAAATTAATCTCTTGATTGCTGTCGCCTAAAAATGAGACAAGCTCATCGTGAACAATTTTAACAACCATTTGTCCTGGAGCTGTAGATCTTATTATTTCTTTACCTAATAATTTTGGTTTAACTTTAGTTACAAAATCTTTAACTACCTCAAGCGATACATCTGCTTCTAGTAAAGCCTGTCTTATAAGCTTAAGACCCTCATCAACCTGTTTTTCATTAAGTGATGGCGCCTTTTTAAATGTATCGAGTATTCCCTCGAATTTATGTGTTAAGTTTTCAAACATAATTTCTTCCAGCAGTAATCGCACCAGTGGGCGAACCCTCGCTGACTGGTGTCGATCTCTTTGTTTCCAAAGACACCGCAAAATACTGTTTTTGCGGAAGTTAGGAGAAACTATAATAGAGGTTCAAAAAGTCAATAAATAAGTTAAGTATTATTATATGAATTTTAAAGCTTATAAAATGGATGGACTTGGAAATGACTTCGTCATAATTGATCAACGCGAAAAAAATTATGATCTGAGCAATTCTCAAATAAGAAAGATTTGTGATAGAGGCTTTATAGGTTGTGATCAACTAATTATTATAAATAAAAGCGATACATGTGATGCATTTCTAACTTTTAAAAATTCAGATGGCTCGGAATCCGCGGCATGTGGAAATGGAACTAGATGTGTGGCTAGTTTGTTGTCAAAAGAAAATTCAAAAAACTTAATTACTGTTGAAACTTCTTTTGGGAAATTAGCGTCTATAATATTAAAGAATAATTTGATCCAAACAAATATTGGAAAACCAAAAACTAATTGGGATCAAATACCTCTAAGTGAGAAAATAGATACAAAAAAAATAAAAATGATGGTCGGTGATATTGAGTTCTTAGGCACAGCAATAAATGTTGGAAATCCCCACATTATTTTTTTTACCAATGGACTAGAAAAGATTGAAATTGAAAAAGTTGGACCAATCTTAGAAAATCATAAATTATTTCCTGAAAAAGTTAATGTTACTTTTGCAAAAGAAAAAAGTAAAAACCATTTCAAAGTATTGCACTGGGAAAGAGGAGCTGGTCTTACTAAAGCATGTGGAACCGCAGCATGCGCAACTGCTGTAGCTGGTGAAATTAATGGTATTTCAAAATTTCCAACTGAAATAGAATTTAAGTTAGGTAAAATTAAAATTAATATGGATGAACAAGGAAACGTTATTATGGAAGGTTTGGTCTCAGAAATTAAACATATTGATATAAATTTATGATTAATATTTTTCAAAAATTTAAGGATGGCTTAAAACAAACTACATCAAATTTTTCAAAAGGAATAAAAAACATTGTAATTAACAAAGAAATTGACGATAAAACTTTAGAGGAAATTGAGGAATTTTTAATTCAATCAGACGTTGGTACAGAGGCTTCATCGGAAATTAGACAACAAATAGCTAATAGCAGAATTGATCCAAGTAAAAATAAGCTGGATGAGATTAAGAAAATTCTTAAAGAATATATTCTTTCATTAATGAAACCCTTGGAAAATAAAAATTTTTTTGATCAATCTACTGAAAATAGAGCAATTTTAGTTTCGGGTGTCAACGGAGTAGGAAAAACAACTACAATCGGGAAAATGTCTAAAATATTTCAAAATAATAATAACAAAACAGTCCTAGCTGCTTGCGACACATTTAGAGCGGCAGCAATTGATCAATTAGAAAACTGGTCAAAAAAAGTTGGAAGTGAAATAATAAAATCAGACGCAGGGAGTGATCCCGCGTCTGTTGCTTTTAAAGCAATGGAATATTCAAAAAAAAATAAAATTCATACAGTTTTGATAGATACGGCTGGTAGACTTCAGAATAAAAAAAACTTGATGGATGAATATAAAAAAATTGCAAATGTAATTAAAAAAGTTGATAGCAATGCACCTCATGATGTTGTTCTAATCTTGGATGCTACCTCAGGACAAAATGTAATAAATCAAGTAACAGAATTTAATAACATTATCCCTTTGACTGGTCTTGTCATGACAAAACTTGATGGAACTGCAAAGGGGGGAATTTTAATTGCTGCTGCAAAAAAATTTAAACTTCCAATAATTGCAATCGGTCTTGGTGAAAAAGAGGACGATTTGCAATCTTTTGATGCTGAAACTTTTGCAGAAAATTTTTTAAGTTTAGAATAATTAATTCAATTTATTAATAAAATTTTTTATATTCCCTAAAAGTTCTTTGTCAAAATCCATCATGTGATCATCGCCTGATTTAAAATAACTAAATTTTGGTTCTGAAAAACTTTCAAACATTCTTTTTCCCATACTAAATGGAACAATGTTATCTTTATCCCCGTGCATAATGAGTTTAGGGAAAGTTATTTTGCCAATTTTATTAATAGAGTCATATCTGTCTTTCAAAAGTAAATTTACTGGTAAATAAGGATAATAAATTTTCGAGAGTTCAATCATTGAAGTAAAAGGAGATTCTAAGATAATTCCTGCAAATGAAAATTTTGAACCAAGGTCCACTGCAACAGCTGTACCAAGAGACTCTCCGTAAAGAATAATGTTGCTATCATCAATGTTGATTGAATTTAACCACTTTTTTGCTGCCATTGAGTCATTGTACAAACCTTCTTCTGTTGGTTTTCCCTCATTCCCACTGAAACCTCTATAAGCAATAATCAAATAATTTAAATCTAGTTCAGCTATCGCATTTAATTTGTAAATTCTATTTTGTAAATTTCCTGCATTCCCATGAAAAAATAGTAATGTCTTGTATTTCCTGTTTTTTAAATGATGCCAACCAATTAACTTATTATCCGACTCAACAAACACTTTCTCAATCTTATGTGTAAGTTTGTTCTCATCTAAATAATTATTTTCATTAGGATGATATAATAATTTTCTCTGTGACAGAAAAATTACTAAACAAATAATTACATAAACACTGATTACACCAATTAAAGTACTAAAGATAAGCATAATTTTCTTATTAAACATTCTAAGCCTTTTTTCTAACTAGATAAACTCCAAGAAAAACCAGAAATGTTCCATATAGGTGAAATAGTTCTAAGGTTTCACCAAAAAATAAAATTCCGTAAAATGCACCATAAACTGTAAATAGATATAAAGTAAATCCAGTGGTTGTAGCGCCAAGATACTTTTGAGTATAAGTGTATAAAATAAAAGCAATTATTCCTGGAGATATTGCTGCAAAAAAAATCCAAAACAAAAATTTCATATCAAATATTGTGCTAACTACAAAATTTTGTTCAAGTATATAAAAAGGTAATAAACTTAGAGCTCCAAAAAAAGAAATGGCTGTAAATCTTTCAAAAACGTTTAAAGATGATTTCCAATTAAATAAAAATATAGAGTATAATGCCCATCCAATAGACGCTCCTAACATCCACAAATCTCCTTTTGTGAATTTTAAAGATATCAATGATAAGTATTCACCCTTAATGATAATTATTAAAACTCCAAATAAGCAAGAAAATAATCCTATCAATTTAAATAAGTTCAATTTTTCTTTAAAAAAGAAATAAGAAAGTAAAATAATAAAAATTGGGGATGAGGTGTAAATTATACCCATATTTATTATTGTTGTTGTTTGACCAGCTATAAAGGGGAAGGCTCCACAGACCCCGCACCCCATGAGACCTAAAAAAAATAATTCTTTATATTCTTTTAACAATATTTTTTTTTTATTAAAAATTTTGTAATTAAATAAAATCAACAAGAAGAATACTGTTGACCATCTCCAAAATGCTAAGGAAATCGGCGGGACGTGTTCTACACCCCCTCTTGCTACCACAAGATTGCTTGCCATAAAAATAGGTTGAATTAGAAGTAATGAGTAGGGTAAAAAGTCCTTTTTTTTCACTATTTACTAGGACTTATCAAAGAAAGACTCGTAAATCATCATTACAATTGCTATTCCCATTAATATGTAAACTGGTAATACATCTAAAAATCCAATCATCATTGATCTAGTTAATGTTGTTGCTAGTCCAACCAGAAAAAAGATGGCAAAAGACAGGCCGACTATAATTGTAATTTTATTCATTAAATTTTTTACTTTCTTTCTCTAACCAATTAGCAACCCCTAAAAATCTATGATCATCATATTTGTCACCAATTAATTGTACACCTAATGGTAAATTATTTTCTCCTTGAAGTAAAGGTAGAGAGATAGCTGGTGTATGCATGTAAGACCAGACTCTATTAAAATCTGCGCTTCCTGTGCTCTTTAAGCCTTTATCAGCAACACCGGTACTACATGGACTTAAAACTCCGTGATAATCTTCAAATACTTCCTTGTAAGACTCATAGCTTCTATCCATAAAATCTACTGCATCAAGGTATTCTTTTGCTGAATATTTCATGCCTCTTGAAATTGCAGTTTGCATTTCTTTTGAAAGTTTATTTTTAGATTTTTTATAATAAACTTGAAAATTATTAGCTAAATCAGTTTCATGAATAATTCGATGATATTTGTCTATATCCTTAAAATATGAAGGCGTATCAAAGACTTCGATATTTTTTTTAAATGATTTGATAAAAAATTCAAATGCATCTCTTGATTTTTTATCGATTTTTTTCCAGCTCTCTGTTTTATAAAAAATAAATTTAGGGTCAAACATTGGACCTTTTTTGCATTCTTCTAACATAAATTCTGATGAAAAATGAATTGTTGCTTTATCGTAGGGGTCTTTTTTGATTAAGACCTTTGCAAGAAGTGCAACATCTTCAACTGTTCTGCCAAATACACCTATGTGGTCTAAATTATATGATGTTTTTAGAACTCCATTACGCGAAATTAATCCATAGCTTGGTTTATAACCCACAACACCACAGTAAGATGCTGGTCTAATAACTGAACCTCCTGTCTGAGAACCGATAGATAGTGGCGCCATATGAGAAGCTATAACAGCAGCAGATCCACTTGAAGATCCCCCGGGAGTCCTAGAATAATCATGAGGATTTTTAGTTTTAGGTGGGGCAAGATAGGCTAGTTCAGAGGTATTAGTTTTTCCCATTACTATAGCTCCAGCTGATTTTAACAAATCTACTATTTCTGCATTTTGTGACTCTGTCTTACCTTTTCTTAAAACAGTTCCACATTCAGTCGGCATTTCATAGGTTCCTATAATGTCTTTGAGTGCAACTGGTATCCCATGAAGCGGACCTACTACTTTTCCAGCCCTTCTGTGATTATCCGCCTCCTCAGCTTTTTCTATTAGAAGTTTTTTGTCAAAATGGGCCCAAGCTTTAACGTCTTTTTCAAACTTATTGATTTGATCGATATACAAATTACATAATTCAACGGAAGTTAAGTCTGAATTTCTTATCTTATCTGCAATTTCAGATACTTTTAGTGAAAAGACGTTGGACATAAAAATTATTCTGCAAATAACGTATCAGGTAACCAAAGTGCGATACCAGGAAACATATACATCAATACCATTGCAAAAATTACTATTGCAAGGAAAGGCATTATGCCTCTAAAAATTTGCATTAGCTCTACGTTTCTACTTTGAACACCTTTTAGATAATATGCAGACATTGCCATCGGTGGTGTTAGAAAAGAAGTCTGTAAATTTAAAGCTATTAGCATTGCAAAAAAATAAGGGTTTACACCGAAAAACTCTACAAGTGGCAAGAATATTGGTACAAAAATGATTAATATTTCTGTCCACTCCAATGGCCAACCAAGTAAGAATATAATTATTTGAGTTATTACTAAGAACTGCCAAGGTTGAATATCCATTGACTTGAAAAATTGTTCAAAAACTTCGTGACCACCTAAATATGAAAATACTGAGGCAAATGTCCATGATCCTACAAATAACCACATAATCATAGCACTTGTTTTTGCAGTTAAAAAAACTGACTCTTTAAAATTTTTCCATTTTAACGATTTATAAAAATATGACAAAACTAGTGCACCGAACGCACCGACAGCCGCAGCTTCTGCAGGAGTTGCCAACCCTCCTAGAATTGTTCCTAAAACTAAAATTATTAATGAAAACAATGGTACAAAAGATACTAAAACTTCTTTTAAAATTTCTGCTCTTGGAGGGATTTCCTCTGCCGCAGGTTTGGGTGCTAGTGAAGGGTTAAAGTACGCTCTTATAATTACATATAGAATGTAAAGTCCAGCCAACATAAGACCAGGAAATATAGCTGCAGCAAAAAGTCTGAGTGGTGATAATTGAGCAATTACTGCATAAACTATAAGCATTATACTTGGAGGTATTAAAATTCCTAAACAACCACCCGAGCATATTACTCCAGAAGCAAATTTTTTGTCATATCCAGCTCTAATCATAGCGGGCCAAGCTAAAAGGCCCATTAAAGTTACCACTGCTCCAATGATACCTGTGGCTGTTGAAAATAAGGCGCATGTAACTAAAGCAGCTACAGCCATTGATGCAGGTAGTCTATGAGAAGCAAGTCTTATTGCAAAAAATAGTTTTGCAACTATGCCCGCTCTTTCAACTAAATAACCCATAAACAAAAATAAGGGGACAGCGGTCAAAACAGTGTTATCCATAATGGTGTAAGTGTTCTGGACCAATAAAGAAAATATCCGATTATCGAGTAAGTGATCCATCCTTGAAGGGTCGAAGTATGCGTAATAACCGAATCCAACACCCATAGCTAGTAAAGTAAATGCAATTGGAAAGCCCAATAAGACTGCAAATAAAAATAGACTCATCATTAGTATTGCTATCTCAGGATTTGTTAATTCAAATAACATCTGCTTTTTCGTCCTTTTGTGAAGTTCTCATTAATACTTTTTCTGTTTCCTCAGCATCTGCCGATAATCTAACTGGCCAATGACCTGTTCTTATGCAAATGATTGCTCTAAATACTTCGCTGATACCTTGGATCGCTAACAATAATCCCGACAAGGGTATTATAGATTTTGCCATATAAATTTGTATTTGTGCTGGACTGTTCCAGCTAGTTTCTTTAATTTTCCAAGCTAGTGCTGCGTACTCATATCCATAAAACACTAAAGCTAATACTCCTGGAAAGAAAAATATAAAATATAAAGTTAAATCAATCCAACCTTGAACTCTTGTTGGAAATAATCTGTAAATAACATCCCCTCTAACATGTGCTTCAGTTGATAAACAGTAAGCACCTGCCATCATAAAAATTGCTCCATACATTTGCAAACTAAAGTCAAAATTCCATAAAGTTGGGCTGTTAAAAGCATAAGCCATTATTACTTCATAACACGTTCCCCCCATTAAAATTACAATACACCATGAAAACGCCTTACCCATTGAAGCACTTAGAGTGTCTGCAAATTTTATGAAAGATTTCATTTTACTACTTTATGTTAAATTCTACCTATTAATCAAACAAAAAAAAGGGGGCCTAAAGGCCCCCTTAAATTGCGTAAAACTAATATTATATTTTTACTTTACCAATGGGTCCGAACTCATTTTCATAAGCTAATTTGTAATTAGGTTGATTCATCAACAAGTACTTCATTACTCTCTTAGCATATGCTTTTTGAGAATCGACGACTTTCTTAAAGAAAGCATCTTTCTTTGTGAAATCACCGATAACTTTATCCCAACCTTTTAATTGTTGAGCTAAAATTTCATCAGACGTTTGATAAACGTTAACTTTATGTTGGTTCATTAATTTAGATAAATCTGCTGAATATCTAACTAATGCTTTAAAGTAGTTATCTGTATTAGCAGCGTAAGCAGCATTTTTCAATATTGCTTTGTTCGCTGGTGATAGACTGTTAAACGTTTTATTGTTAATTGGTATTTCAAACATCTCTTGTGATTGGTGGAAGCTTCCTAAGTGATAATGCTTAGAAACATCTTGCATACCAAATTGAGAGTCTGATGTTGGGTTGTTAAACTCAGCTGCTTCAATCAAACCAGTTTTCATAGCTGGTTGAATTTCACCGCCTGGTAACTGTCTTACGACCATTCCCATTGCAGTAAGAACGTTGGTAGCAAGACCAACTGTTCTGTACTTCATACCTTTAACGTCAGATACTTTTGTTACGTTCTTTTTAAACCAACCAAACGGTTGAGCTGGCATAGGCATATGGAAAACACCTGTATAATCAAAACCAACTTTCGCAATTGTTTCTTCATACAGTTTTCTTCCTCCACCATACTCCATCCATCCCATAACTTCCTGAGATGACATTCCGTAAGATGGTCCAGTTCCAAATAAAGATGCGGCTGGATTTTTACCATACCAATACGCAGTTACCCAGTGTCCCATATCTACAGCACCTGAACTTACTGCTTGGCCGATCTCACTTGTTTTTACAACTGCCCCTACAGGTTGAAGATCAATTTTAAGTGATCCACCTGACATGTCGCTAACCATTTTGCAATAGTCTCCTGCCATTTCAAAAAAGATGTTAGCACCACTTGGCCATGCCGCTTGCATTTTTAGAGTTTGTGGCGCTCCAAATGCAATATTTGGCATTGCTACTGCTGCTGTTGCTGCTGCACCAGTTGCTGCTGCTGCCTTAAAGAACTTTCGTCTTGAAGGAATTTTTCCCTTCAATGATTTTTTTTCTTTAATCATTATTTTCTCCTCTTGTTAAGTTAATTAACTTGAAACTATTTAAGCACAATAATGAAAAAGAGTCCTACTGTTAATTCGCGCGTAGGTAATTTATTTACAACTATGAGTGGTATTACTTTGCTAGTTTACTTTATTTTTACACGCACCTGTTTGGAAAAATTCTGTGATATTATCGATGGCTAGATTTGCCATTGCGGTTCTGGTTTCTTTCGTGGCGCTACCTAAGTGAGGAAGAATAAAAGCACTTTTGTGTTTTAAATACCCAGGATTTAAATTTGGTTCATTTTTGTAGACATCCAACCCAACCGCATAAACTTTTCTTCTATTTAATGCATCTATTAAAGCTTCATCATCTACAATATCTCCCCTTGCAACATTGGTAACAACTGCACCTTTTGGTAAAAGCTCTAAACTATCTTTATTGATTAAGTTAATTGTTTCTTTTGAAGCTGGACAACAAACTGAGAGGACATCAGAAACAGACAACAAACTTTCTAATTTTTCATGATAGATAGCGCCTTGCTCTTTTTCAGAATTTAATTTTGATCTGTTATGATAATGAATTATCATTCCTAACGACTTTGCAATTCTAGCAATTTTTTGACCAATTCTTCCCATTCCTAGAATACCTAATCTTGATCCTGTCAGCTGTTTTCCAATCAAATAGTTTGCTGACCACTTCCAGTCTCCAGCTCTTGCTCCCTCTATTCCTTCTGAAGCTCTTCTGCACGCACCAAGAATTAAGAGAATACCTATTTCTGCTGTAGCATCTGTTAGGACTTCTGGTGTATTTGTAACGGTAATATTTCTTTTTTTTGCAGCCTCAAGATCAATATTACCAAATCCTACTGCAAAGTTTGAGAGAATTTTAACACTATCTGGTAACAAATTTATAGTTTCCTTGTCTAATTTATCAGTCAGCGCAGAAAGGATACCATCACAGCCTTGGCTTATTTCTATTAATTTTTTTTGTGAGTATAATTCATCATTTGAATTTAGTTTCACATCATAAAGCTTTTTTAATTTCTCCTCATTCGAATTAAGTAATTTTCTAGTTACTAGTATTTTCTTCATAAGGGATTCAATTTAGATCAAAAATTTTACCGGGATTCATTATATTATTTGGATCCATAGTTCTTTTAATTAATTTCATCGTTGGAAGATTATCTGCGTGTTCTTTTTTAAGATACTCTTTTTTATGTAATCCTACTCCATGTTCGCCAGTGATCGTTCCTTGAAGCTCTAATGTTTTTTCAATCAAAAGATCACTAAATTTTCTTATCTTCTCATAAGTTTCTTTTTTTTCAGGATTATAGGGAAGCAAGACATGAAAATTTCCATCTCCTAAGTGACCTACCATTGGGGCTCTTAATCCAAATTTTTTAACCTCTTCTTCTGCAAATTTCACGCATTCAGTTATTTTTGAAATAGGTAGACAAACATCTGTTGAATAAACCCTACCATTATCTATTAAAGCTTTGACTGAGTAATATACATCCCATCTTGCTTTCCATAATTTATTTCTTTCCTCTAAACTTTTTGCCCACTTGAATGAACTTCCATTATTATTTTTAGATAATTCTTCCACAGTCTTGATAGACTCTTTATTTGATATCTCTGAACCATGAAATTCAAAAAATAAGGTTGGGAGTGCTTTAACATCCTCCAATTTTGAATAGTTTATGCTTATTTCCATTTGATCTTTATTTAGCATTTCAATTCTCGCAATTTGGATACCATATTGGATAACTTCTTGAGCAGTTTTTACTGCATCTTCTAAGGACGGAAAGTGACATACAGCACTCATTATACTTTCTGGAATAGGGGATAATCTTAATTGAACTTCAGTAATTACTCCTAAAGTGCCTTCTGATCCTACAAATAAATTTGTTAAATTATAACCAGCAGAAGTTTTTTTTGTTCTTCCTCCTGTATTCATTATTTCACCATTTGGAAGAACAACGGTTAAACCGGTTATAACGGTTTTCATTGTACCGTATTTAACTGCCATTGTTCCGGAGGCAGATGTAGAAGCCATGCCCCCTATTGCAGCGTTTGCACCAGGGTCAATTGGGAAAAAGATGCCATCTTCTCTTAAATAATCGTTTAGTTGTTCTCTTGTTACACATGCCTGAACCCTGCAGTCAAAATCTTGGGTGTTAACACTTAAAATCTTATTCATTTTTTCTAAAGAAATTGTTATTCCTTTATCATTACCAACTACATTTCCTTCAAGGGATGTGCCAGTTCCAAAAGGAACGACTGGTACTTTATATTCATTGCAAAGCTTTAGTATTTTTGACACTTCTTCATTTGTTTCTGGAAAAGCTACTGCTTTAGATAAAATTGGATCGTAAGTATCTTCTCCTCTAGAATAATTTAAGCGAGTAGACTCTGATTGAGAAAATCTGCCATTCAAAATTTTTTTTAATTCTTGCTGAAGAATGATATTCATAAAATTTGATATTATCTAATATCTTTTGGAAATACTATTAAAACTATTTCAGCATTTTTTTGATATTTTCTAAAGCTTGAGAAATATTATCTCTTGATGCAGCGAAACTGAATCTAACATAATTTTGGCAAGTTTCACCAAAAGCTGATCCAGGAACTATTGCTACTCCTGCTTCATGCATAGCCTTCCTTGCAAATTCAGCACCGTTCATGCCAGTTCCAATTACTTTTGGAAATGCATAAAATGCACCGCCTGGTAAGCTACATTCGACACCTGGTAAATCATTTAACCCTTTATATATCAAATCTCTCCTTTGAGTAAATTTTTCCATCATTGCATTGATTGAGTCATCTGGTCCATCTAATGCAGCAATACCTGCATACTGAGCTGCAGCATTAACACATGAAACGCTATTTATTAATAATTTATTGACATGCTCTATTAAGTGTTGAGGCCAAAAACTCCAACCAAGTCTCCAACCTGTCATTGAATAAGCTTTACTCCATCCCTCTAAAACAATCAATCTTTCTCTTAATTCTGGATAATGGAAAAAAGATGGCATTTCTTTATTATCAAAAATTTGTCTGCTATAAATTTCGTCACTTAATATTGTTACATGTGGATATTTTTTTAAACCATCAGCTAAGAAATCAATGTCTTTTTTTTCAACAAAACTTCCTGTGGGATTGTTTGGATTAATTAGGACTAGCAATCTAGTCTTGTCAGTAATTAAAGATAATATTTTATCTGGGTTGAATTTTAAATCTTTGTCTTCTGTTAAATCATAAGGCACAGATGTTGAGCCAGTATAATTTATCATCGACTCGTATATTGGGAATGCAGGTGTAGGATGTACTATTTCTGCTCCAGGTTCACCAAAACATTGGATAGCATAGCTCATGGTAGGTTTTCCACCTGGCATAATGAGAATTCTGTTAAAATCAATATCAACATTGTAACGTTTTTTTATCCACCTGGTCACTGCCTGACGACATTCAGGAATACCATTTGACATTACATATCCATGATGTCCATCATCAAGTGCTTTCTTGGCTGCTTCAACAACATGTTTTGGAGTTTTAAAATCTGGTTGACCTAATCCTAAATGGATCATGGGTTTGCCTTGAGCCTCCAATTTTTTTGCTTCTGCAAGGACTGTAAATGCAGACTCGGTTCCTAACCTATCTAGGCTTCTAGCTAGTTTCATAAAATTATTCTATAAATTAATTTCGGACTATTCAACTCTTTATCTTCTAAATCTTAAATTGCTTCTATTGAGATCTGAAATTTTTGTACATCCCATTAATTTCATATTTCTTTGTAATTCTGCTTTGTATTGTCCTAAAGCCCTTTCAACACCTGCTTGACCCGCTGCAGCTAAAGCGTAAAGATATAATCTTCCTCCTGCACAGGCCTTAGCACCAAGAGATAAAGCTTTTAGCATGTGTGTTCCTCTTTGAAATCCACCCTCACAGATAACATCTAATTTATCTCCAACTGCATCTACAATTTCTGCAAGTTGATCGAAAGGAGATCTTGAGCCATCAAGTTGTCTTCCTCCATGGTTTGAAACCATTATCCCTGTACATCCAATATCAACAGCCTTTTTGGCATCTTCGACACTCATAATACCTTTTAATGCAAAATGACCCCCCCATTGAGAACAAAGTTTTTCTGCATCTTTCCAATTCATAGATTGATCCAACATTGTGGAAAAATAACTTCCAATTGAAGAGTTAGTGCTTGTACCCTCTTTTACGAAATCTTGAAGATGAGGTAATTCAAATTTACCTTTTGTTAAATAATTTATTCCCCACATTGGTTTAGTAGCAAAACTAAATAAACTTGATAATGTTAACTTAGGAGGAGATGTAAAACCAGTTCTCAAATCTCTTTCACGATTTCCTCCAGTAATAGTATCAACTGTTAAGGCCATGACATCAAATTTTGCAGCTTTTGCTCTTTCCAAACAAGAAGTATTTAATCCTCTATCTTTATGAAAATAAAATTGAAACATCTTAGGAGTATCTATCATTGATGATATCTCCTCTACACTGACTGTAGCTAAAGCAGAAACTCCAAACATTGTATTAAATTTTTGGGCTGCTTTTCCAACTGCTCTCTCCCCATCATAATGAAAAAGTCTTTGAAGTGCTGTAGGTGAACAATAAAAAGGTAGATCAAGTTTTTTTCCAAATATAGTTGTTGATAAATCAACATTCTCAACACCTCTTAAAACATTTGGAACTAAATCTACATCGTCAAATGCACTTGTGTTTCTAGCATAAGTAATTTCATCATCCGCCGCACCATCAATATAATGGAATATAGGTGATGGGAGTTTTTTTTTAGCTAGTTTTCTAAAATCTCTAAAATTATGACAATTTGAAAGTCTCATAAGTACAATTTAAAAACTTTTCATAAAATTGAACATATAACTATTTGCCCCAGGATTTTTTTCCCCTAAACTTGCATTTGATAAGTGATTGTATGAGAAACCAAGCTCAGAATTTGGTGAAACATCAAGTGAAAGTTGAAGCTCACTTTTAAATTCTATAGGGTGACCCAAGTCTTTTCCATCGCCTTCAGAATACAAACCGGGTGTAAAACTTGGTGTAATATTTAATTTTCCTAAATCATATTCTGCCTGAATTCCTGTATAAAAATAACTTGCAGAGTCTGCTGTCATCATAAATCCCGTAACTGGTCTAATTTTACCTAAAAAACTATCTCTGAATAAATTCTCATTTAAATGTTGTACACCAATTATCTCAGAATTTTTTCCTTTATCACTAAAATCAAAGATTCCTGAAAAAAAACTAAATTGATGATTATCTTTGGGCTTTAATTCATCGGTATAAACGCTCTTAGTAAGTCCAAAAAGTATTATAATAGCTATTAAAATTTTTACTGTTATTTTATTCATATTTTTTTTAAAATTCTTTTTCCTATTATGGCACCTCCAACTAAAAATAACAATAAGGGCAAAGCCCACAATAAAAGGGTATTTCTTGATATACCTGGATCATATACTATCCACTGGCCGTATTTCTCAACAAGAGATGAAAATATTTCCTCATCGGTTTTCCCGTTCTCTAATTCGCCTTTAATATATTTTTTCATACTTTCAGCAAAATCTGAGTTAGACTCGTGAATTGTTTGACCCTGGCAAATTAAACATCTCAGATTTTTAGTAATGTTTATAGTTTGCTCTTCAGGAAAAGTTAATGCGATAGCAATATTTTTTAAATTAAAAGAAATTAAAATAAAAATTATTAAAATTTTAATTGTTTGTAATATTTTTGATTTCATAAACATCCCCGTCATTTAATGGACCTATATATTTTTTCAACACTTTATTATCCTCATTAATTAAAAGTGTTTCTGGAACCCCGTAAGCGCCAAAATTAATTGATACCGTTCCCTGTTTATCAATAAAGATTTGATCAAATGGATCTCCGTACAATTTTAAGAAGTTTAAGGCATTTATTTTTTTGTCTTTATAATTTATTCCAATCATCATAATTGAAGTATCATTTTTTAATTCTAAAAGATATTCGCTTTCATCCTTACAAGGCTCGCACCAAGAAGACCAAATGTTAATCAAATAAAAGTTTTTTCCAAAAAGTACTTTATCAAAATTTATTTTTTTTTCCTCTATAAGATCAATAACTTCAAAATCTGTAAAAATTTGATTATCTGTAATATTTGGGGAATAAATTTTTTCCTTTTGAAGGGCAAACTTAAATATAAAAAAAGATGATATTAGAAGAACTAAAATGATTAAACTAAATATTGACTTCCTTGTTTTTTCTAAAAATTGCAAACAACCCTCCTAACATAATTATTAAAGTTGAAATCCATACCCAAATCATAAATGGCTTATGTTGATATCTTACATTAAAAAAATTTTGATCTTTAATTAGATTGATTGTTATAAATCTATCTTTAAAAAGAGAAGTTTTTATAGATGCTTCACTTGTAGCCATTTCTGGTTCGTTATAGATTCTTATTTCAGGATGAAGATTGATAATCTTATTTTTCTCGTCAAGTATTTCAAAAAAACCTATAATTGACTCGTAATTTTTCTCCTTTTCTACCAATATTTTTTGGAAAAGTATCTTTTCATTTTTAAGAGAAAAACTTTCTCCAACTTGAATATTTCTGATTATCTCATTTGATGAAAAACTATTTAACAATATAGAAATAAGCAGAAGTGAAAATCCTGTATGAGAAAATATTTGTGCAAAATTTTTTGTTTTCTGTCTTAGCTGATCTAAACTTTTGAGAAGTAAGTAAAAAAATCCAATGAATAATAAAAGTAAAAATATATTTTTACTACCGATATAGTAAATGGTGACGAAAGACAAAATTAGTGTAACCATTATAATGAAGAAACTTTTAACACCAATCTTGATATTTGTTTTAATCCATTTCATACTTGGACCAATAGACATGAAAAGAACAAACGGGATAAGAAAAGGTAAAATAAGTTTATTATAAAATGGTGGTCCTACTGAAATTTGTTCATCTAATATAACGTCCAGAAATATTGGATAAATCGTTCCAATTAAAACAACGCTTAAAAAATATAATATAAACCAATTATTTATTAAAATTGAAGTTTCTTTACTCCATGCAAAAATTTCACTTTTCTGAACAAAATTTTTATTTTCATAAATTACAAAAACTACAAAAGATAATAAAACTAAAACTAATAAAAAAGTTAATATATAAATCCCTCTAGATGGATCATTCGCAAAAGTATGAACAGAGTTTAAAATACCAGATCTCACCAAAAAAGTTCCCGCCATACTGAGTGCAAAAGTGATTATACATAAAACAATTGTCCAATTTTTAAAAAGTTCTCTTTTTTCCAAAGTAACAACACAATGAAGTAAAGCGGTTAAACTTAACCACGGCATTAGAGATACATTTTCAACAGGGTCCCAAAACCAAAACCCACCCCATCCAAGCTCATAATATGCCCAAATAGAACCCAGGAGAATTCCGCCCGTTAAAAAAAACCAAGAAAATAAAATCCAAAATTTTATTTCTTTAGCCCAACTTTTATTCACATGACTACAAATCATGGAAGCTAAAGCAGCTGAAAAAATTATCGATGTTCCAACATAACCTAGGTATAAAATTGGAGGATGAATACCTAATGCAGGATCTTGTAAAATAGGGTTAAGACCAAGTCCTTCTGTTGCGACAGGAAAAATTTCATTAAATGGATTTGATGTTTTTAAAATAAAGACAAAAAAGCCAATTACTATTATTTGATGAAATAATATAGTTAGCTGTCTGTAATTGTTCGGTTCATTTTTGGATTTAAAAATAAATCCTAATAACACACCCGTTAAAACTAATAACCATAGAAGCAAACTGCCTTCATGATTCCCCCAAGTTCCAGTAATTTTGTAAAACAAAGGCTTTGTTGTATGAGAGTTGTTATAAACTGTTTCGTTACTAAAATCTGAAATGATAAAAGAGTAAATTAAAGAAATGAAAGATATGATGACAAAAAAAAACTGAAAACCAATCAAACCAGTGGTTTTATTAGAAATAACTGAGTTATTTTTTTTTATTTGAATTGAGGAATTAAAAAAAATTAAAATCGATGTTAATAAACCAAAAATTAGTGAATAATATCCTAGTTGTGAAATAATCAATTTATTCTCCTAAAGATTTTTTAACTTCTGGCGGCATATAATTTTCATCATGCTTTGCCAAAATTTTATCTGCTATCAAAAATTTTTTATCATTGAGAAATCCTTCTGCTACAACTCCCTTTTCTTCTTCAAATAAATTTGGAACTGTCCCAGAAAAAGTTACATAGAGTTCATTTTTAAAATCAGTAATTATAAAATCAATTTTATTGTTGTTCATTTTTACTGAATTTTTTTTTACCATACCACCAACTCTAATTTTCTTTTTTGAAATCTCCATTTGAAGATTAATTTCACTTGGAGATTTAAAGTATACAACATTATCTTTTAAAACTTTAAAGACTATGAATGTAGTAAGTACTATTAATGTTAAAAATACAACGATGAATAACAATCTTAACTTAACTTTTTTGCTGTACATTATTTTAGATTAAATTTTTTGTGCAGCGTTGCTAGAAACTAATACCTGGTTAGTTCTTTGTTTATAGGCCTCTGTATATTTGTTTTTTTCTAATTGATTAAATTTTAATTCAAATTTTTTATTTTCTTTTATTAATTGTCGGTTAATTATTACGTACAATCCAAAGAAATTTGTTAGTGTAAATGCAAAAGATGACCACACAAACAATCCGTATCCATTCATTAATATTAAGTTAATCACAATCTATCTAATCCTTTAGTCTTAATCTTTATCAATTCTATATTATATTTCATTAAAAAAATTAATACTGAGAATAGTGCAAATGCCGCAGTCATGAGCAATAATGGTGTCAACATCGAGGAATGAATTGTAGTTTCGGAAAGAATTTTAACTGAAGACGGTTGGTGAAGACTCGCCCACCAATCTACAGAAAATTTAATTATAGGCACATTAACAAAACCAGCAATGGCCACTAAACTCGAAATTTTTGCAGCTTTATCATTCTCAAATAATCTCCATGATACAATATAAAGAGTATAAAACAAAAATAGCACCAACATTGAAGTAATTCTAGGATCCCAAGCCCACCATGTTCCCCATGTTGGTTTACCCCAAATAGAACCCGTCACTAAAGCAATAAGGTTAAAAACTAAGCCTGATGGAGCAAAGCTTTTTGCAATGATAACAAAATTTTTATTTTTAAAAATAAAAATACCTAAAGATAGGAAGGCTATAAATGAAAATATTCCTAACGAAATCCATGCTGCTGGAACATGTACATACATAATTCTCACTGCATCACTTTGAATATAATCTTCTGGGGATAACAATAAAGACTCGAATAGACCAAGTGTAAGGAATATAACGAAAAGAGAAAATACAATTATTCTCGTTAATTTTGAGAGTGAAATTATTTTTAATATTTCGAAAATTTTGTTCAACATTTTTGTAATTAAAAAAGATTTTATTATAAAGAAATTAACTGATCAAGAACGTTGAGGGAGATAATGTTGGGAAATATTTAACATCCTTGATCAGTGTGTATATTTTAGACCAAAGGTATGTCTAAGATTTGAGAGAATTGTGTTTAAATGATGACCCTGCTAATTAATTTGACTGTTTGAAGTATGAAGAGCCTTTTTTTCCAGAAAATATCTCATTAATCAATGGATGTTTAATTGGTTCTTTTGATTCGTCTTTAAGAAGATTTTGCTCAGAAACGTATGCTTCATAAGTTACATCCTCATTTTCAGCTAATAGATGATAAAATGGTTGGTCTTTTCTAGGTCTCACATTTTTGGGTATTGACTCATACCATTCTTCAGAATTATTAAACTCAAAGTCTACATCGTAAATAACGCCTCTGAAATCAAAGTGCTTGTGCTTCACAACGTCACCAATTGAAAATTTTGCTTTTTGAACACTCACACTAAATAATATGGGTATTTGAGATAAAAAATCAATAAAAAAATTATTAAAAGTTTATAAATCTGATAATATTAAGTTGTGAATAAGTCGCTAATAAAATTTTTAACTGACTTTGGTCCATTAGTAATTTTCTTTTATTTTTACTATGATTCTGGAAAAGATCTTCAGGTAGCTATACCGCCCCTTATAGTTGCGACAATAATTTCTATTTTGATTGTTTGGTTTTTTGAAAGAAAAATTCCTATGGTTCCTCTCATGGGAGGTATTCTTATAACTCTATTTGGAGGATTAACTATTTACTTTAATAACCCGATTTTCATTTATATGAAACCAACAATAATTAATATTTTATTTGGTCTGTCACTTTTCTTTGGAAAATATTTTACTAAAGAACCTCTTTTAAAAATAATTTTAGGAAAATCATTGCCTCTAAATGATGAAGGATGGAATATTTTAAATTTTAGATGGATATGGTTCTTTTTCGGATTGGCTATTCTGAATGAGGTTATATGGAGAACACAAACTGAGGAATTTTGGGTAAATTTTAAAGTATGGGGTATGCTACCAATTACTTTTATTTTTACAGCTTTTCAAATTCCATTAATCAAAAAGCACTCACAACAAAATGAATAGAAATTTAAAATTAGTAATTAACAACTCGATCAAAAAATACGATGAAAAATTTTTTTTCGAAAAAAGTGAGCTTAAGATTATTTTAGATTTATATGCAAAAATGGTTTCGAACGGATCTTGGAGAGACTATGGTCTTAATATTTCAAACAAACAAGTGAGTTTTAGTGTTTTTAAAAATACTGCTGAAAACGCAATTTATAATATTTGTAAAAATTTTAAACCAAACAGTAAAAACTTAAAGTACTGTATTACTGATAGTAGAGGCCATATATTAAAAAATTCACACGATCTTGAAAATTTAATTAATAAAATAAATTGGAAAAAACTTTAATTATCTTCTTTGACCAAAAAGTCTTAGAAGCATGATGAATAAATTTATAAAGTCTAAGTAAAGTGTTAATGCACCCATTATTGCTTTTTTGCCAGATATTTCGACAGTATCTGAAGCTGAGTACATATTTTTAATTTTTTGTGTGTCATATGCAGTTAGACCAACAAAAATTAAAACACCTAAAATTGAAATTACAAAATACATCATTGCAGATTTTAGAAAAATATTTACTAGTGAAGCAATTATAATTCCTATTAAGCCCATCATTAAAAATGAACCAAACTTAGTTAAATCTCTTTTAGTTGTGTAACCATAAATACTCATAGCTCCAAAAGTTGCTGATGTAATAAAAAATACTCTCGCAACACTTACTCCAGTATAAACTAAAAGTATCCATGATAATGATAATCCCATTAAAGAAGCAAATACCCAGAAAACTGTTTGTGCTTTAGCTGCTGACATTTTGTTAATACCAAAACTCATATAAAAAACTATTGCTAAAGGTGCTAGCATAATAACCCATTTTAAACCTGAAAAGAAAATTGCGTTACCGAAACTTGTAAATGAAGCAATCGCTCCTGAAGAATCTGTAACAACAGACATTTTAAATGAAATTAATGAAATGATTCCAGTTAAAAGCACTCCAGTCGCCATGTAGTTATACACTTTCAACATGTAAGCTCTTAAACCGGCATCCCAAACTGCAGTTTTTGCAGATGTTGCTTGAAAGATATTTTGTCTGTTAAAATCCATAATTTGAATATATTAATTTTACAAAAATTTTCAATGGTCTAAAGGTACCAAAATATTATATTTTTATGAATTATAAGAAACTAGGCAGTACAGACGTCGATGTGAGTACAATTTGTCTCGGAACCATGACTTGGGGGGAGCAAAACTCAAAGGCAGATGGTTTTGAGCAAATGAATTATGCAATTGATAATGGAGTAAATTTTTGGGACACAGCAGAGATATATGCAATACCAATGAGAGAGGAAACTTATGGTGAGACTGAAAACATCATCGGTGAATGGTTCAAAAAATCCAAAAAGAGAGACAAAGTCATTTTAGCCACAAAAGTTTCGGGTCCTACTAGTAAGGAGTATATAAGAGGTGGAGGATGCAGTTATGATAAAAAAAGTATGTCTGAGGCATTAGAGAAAAGTTTAAAAAGGATGCAAACTGATTATATCGATTTATATCAATTACATTGGCCTGAAAGAAATACAAATTTTTTTGGTAAGCAAGGATATGAACACGATTCAAATGAAAAAAATTGGATTGCGTTTGAAGAGATTTTAGAAAATTTAAAAAAATTTGTGGACGAAGGTAAAATACGATATGTAGGTCTTTCAAACGAAACTGCATGGGGCTTAGCAAAATGTCTTGAGCTGTCAAAGTTAAAAAATTTACCTAAGATGATGGCTGTACAAAATCCTTACAACTTACTCAATAGAACCTATGAGGTTGGCCTTGCTGAAATCTCGGTTAGAGAACAAAGTGGTTTGTTGGCGTATTCTCCATTAGCTTTTGGTTACCTCACTGGAAAATATAGAAATAATAATATGCCAAAAGGTTCAAGGATCGATCTTTTTAAGGATTTCACTCGCTACAATAATGAAAATAGCATTAAAGCTATCGAAGAATACTACAAAATTTCTCAAAAATTTAATTTGGATTTTGCTCAAATGTCCATAAAATTTTGTGAAATACAGCCTTTTGTTACAAGTGTAATAATTGGTGCTACGACTATGCAACAGTTGAAAACAAATGTAGAAAGTGTAAATGTAAATTTAAATAATGATATTATTAATGAGATTAATGAAGTTCAAAAAATATATCCAAATCCATGTCCCTAATAAATAAAATCACATTATTATTATTATGTTTTTTAGTTTTCTCTGAAACCTCAGCTCAGGAAATAAAAAAAGTTGGCAAATTTAAAGATTGGGAAACAATAGTAGTTACTGATGGAGTAAAAAAACTATGTTTTGCTCAATCAAAACCAGTTTTACAATCACCAAAAAAAAATCCAAGGGAAGCAAGATTATTTATTAGTTTTAGACCAGCTGATAAAATTAAAGATGAAGTAAGTATTACCTCTGGTTACCAATATAACACCCAAAATTCAATTACGGCTAAATCTGGAAAAAATAAAATTAAATTCGACGTTAAAAAAGAAAACTTTGCTTGGATAGGCGACACAGGTTTAGAAAGAAAGATGGTTAATGTAATGAAAAAAGGATCAAGAATTATGATCACAGGATATAATCAATCTGGATCTCAAACAATTGACCACTATTCTTTAATGGGTTTCACAAAGGCTTATAATACTGCAAAAAAAAGTTGCGCTTAATATCTTAAATGAAAAAAAACAAAAAAATTGTTTTAGCCTACTCAGGCGGTCTCGATACATCCATAATTCTAAAATGGTTACAGGAAAATTACAATAGTGAAGTAGTTGCCTATACTGCAGACATCGGCCAAGAAATGGACCGAAAGAAAATTATCAAAAACGCAAAAAAACTTGGTGTTAAAAAAATAATAATCAATAATTTAAAAAATACTTTCGTAAAAGAATATGTTTTTCCAATGATTAGAGGTCACGCAATTTATGAAGGAGTTTACCTCCTTGGAACATCAATTGCTCGTCCTTTAATTGCAAAAGATCAAATTAAAGTTGCTAAAAAATTTAAAGCATTCGCTGTTTCGCATGGGTCAACTGGAAAAGGAAATGATCAGGTGAGATTTGAACTTGGATATCATTACTTTGGTCCAAAATTAAAAGTGATAGCTCCATGGAGAATTTGGGAATTAAAATCAAGAACAGATTTAATTAATTATGCAAAAAAACATAACATTCCAATTCCAAAAGATAAGAAAGGTGCACCGCCTTTTTCAGTAGACGATAATTTATTTCACACATCTACTGAAGGAAAAGTTTTAGAAAATCCAAAAAATTCAGCACCAGAATTTATTTTTCAAAGAACAACTTCACCTGAAAAAGCACCTAATAAACCTAGTTATATTTCCATTGATTTCAAAAAAAGTGATCCAGTTAGTATTAATGGAAAAAAATTAACCCCAGAAAAACTTTTAGAAAAATTAAATCAGATCGGTGGAAAAAATGGAGTTGGGAGAGTTGATTTAGTTGAAAATAGATTTATCGGAATTAAATCAAGAGGAATTTATGAAACACCAGGTGGGACATTACTTTTAATCGCTCATAGAGCAATCGAGTCTGTGACACTAGATAAAGATACAATGCATAAAAAAGATTCTATTATGCCTAGATACGCAGAATTAATTTATAACGGTTATTGGTTCTCGAAAGAAAGATTTAGATTACAAAAAATAGTGGATCTTAAAAGAAACAAGGTAAATGGAAGTGTTAAACTTAAACTTTACAAAGGAAATGTTTCAATTCAATCGAGAATGACAAAAAGCAGTGCTTACTCAATGAAAAAAGTTTCTTTTGAAGAAAATAAAACTTTTAACAAATCCAATGTTGAAAGATTCATAAACCTTCATAAAAAAAAATTAAAATAAAATTATGAATTTCGAAGCATCCAGAGCGAAAGCTGTTGATAAATTAGATAACTTTATCGAAAAACACCTTTCAAATTATTCAAGGTTAAGAAACTTTGATTTTGGTCCTAACAAAAGAGATAACGTTTCGTGCTTATCACCTTATATTACTCATGGTGTTCTCAATGAAATTGAAATTATTAAAAAATCACTTGCTAAATTTTCATTTTCAAAAAATGAAAAGTTTATACAAGAGGTTCTCTGGAGAACTTATTGGAAAGGGTGGCTTGAGTTAAGGCCAAATTTGTGGACCGATTATTTAGTAAGCTTAAACAGTATTAGAGAAAAATTTGGAAATAATAAAGAATATTTAAATGCAATAGAGGGAAATACTAATATTGAATGCTTTAATGAATGGGTAAAAGAATTAAAAGAAAATAACTATCTTCATAATCATACGAGAATGTGGTTTGCAAGTATCTGGATATTCACATTGGATTTACCTTGGCAACTAGGTGCAGAATTTTTTATGCAACATCTTTATGATGGTGATGCTGCATCAAATACACTTGGATGGAGATGGGTTGCTGGAGTACAAACTCAAGGAAAACATTATCTAGCAAGTGAATGGAATATTAAAAAATTTACTAATAATAGATTTAACAATATTAAATTAAATGAAAACGCACCACCAAAAGTTTCTGAAAAAACATACTCAATTGTAAAACAAAATTTTGCTAATTCTAAAGATATTGATCAAAATAATTTATTAGTTTTTGAAAATAATTTATCTTTTGAAACAACTGACTTTAAAGATTTTAAATTTAAAAAGATTTATTTGATATCAAACAAAAATGAAAACAGATCTATCAAACTAAGTCAGAGAGTAATTGAATTTAAGTCTCATTTAATTAAAGACCAAGAACAAAGAATAAAAAATCAATCAATTGATTGTAAAATTTTAGATATAAGTGAGGTTAAAAATACAGGTGATAATATTATTGCTTTATACCCCACAGTTGGTGAAAATTTAGATTATTTAAACTTAAATAACATTAAACTTAATTTTTTACATAGAAAACTAGATCAGTTTTCTTGGCAATATTGTAATAAAGGTTTTTTTAATTTTAAAAATTATATTCCTAAAATTATATCAAAATTTATCTTGCAAGCTTAATAAAAATATCACCCATACCAGCATCTAATTTCTCAAGAGGTGTATTATTTCTCAATTCGCAATATTGACCGGTAATTTGATGACTTTTGACCAAATTTATATCATCTTTTTTACAAAGTCTTCCGTTGTGTAATAAACCTATAACTATTCTGTTATCTAGATTATATACTTGATTACTATTAATTTTTTTTCCATTACAAAAATAATTCTTGTTTACTCTGATTGGAAAATCAGTTTTGTTACATGGATTTTTAATTGTTATAACGTAAAATTCCTTTAGACCATCTGTAAATTTATACTTCATCTTTTGAACTTCTGAATACTTCATGACATCACAAGAGCATGGAACGCAACATCTGTAATAATTACCACAGATTTTACTATTTGATTTACTCTCTTTAACAAATAAAAACTCTGAGTCGCTATCAGGATCAATTAATGATCCGGAAACAGCACAAAATAACTTATTATACTCAATAAAATCATTATAGGTATTTTCTTTGTCTATAATATATTTAAAAAATTTAGGCCCAGCAGCATTTCTATTTTTGTCTGGAAATATTCTAGACCAATCAGTTATTAGCTCTTTATGATAATTTTTTTCTTCAGCAACTACTTCAATTTGAAATAAAACTACTAATAATAGGCATTTAATTAAAATTTTTTTCATTTTTGATTTATAGTAATTGTTTGATTAAGTTTAATTTTATCAATAAAATCTATTTTTCCATTGGTCCATTTTACTTCTACTCTAAAATCTTTTTCATTTTTTCGAATTCCGTAATGTGCCACAGGTTCCATTTGGCATAAATAACCTGAGCCAGCGTCTATTGTTTTTGAATGTTTTCTTTTGTTAGATATCAAGGTTACGGTAGCACCTCTTGCAGGAGCCCCAAATTTGTTGATTGGTTTGATTCTTAAAAATTTACTTTGTTTTTCAACTTTTGCTTTATACAAAGTCAAAGATTGAGCTTTACTCTCTCCTCGAGAAACCAGTAATTCAAGAATTCCATCATTATCAATATCAGCAACTGCAGCTCCAGTTCCAAATCCTTCAGTTTCAAGTGCTGTTTTTAATTTTATCTCCTCAAATTTACCTTTCTCAGTTATTTTAAATAATTTATTTGGTTCTGCAATGTTGTTCATAAAAACTTCGTCAAATCCATCATTATCAAAGTCTGCAGAAATAATTGTACGAATTCTTGAGGGTTTATCAAAATCTTTGTTTCCTATATCTTTAAATTTGTTTTTTTCTAAAACATAGGCTCTATGATAACCTAACCAATTTCCACTCAAAATATCTAATCTTCCTCGATAATAAATATCTGACAATGCAGTTCCCCTTCCGTTCTGAATTACATCATCAACTCTGTAATCAAATGCGACATCCTCAAAATTTCCATTATTATTTTTTAAAAGAAAATTCGCGCCTCTTTCATTTGCAGCAAATATATCAGCTCTGTCAGTTAATATATGTCCTGAGACTACTGCTCTTCCACCTGTTACATTTCCTAAATTTAGGTAGCCAGCTTTGTCTATTATCTTAAAATTTTCAAATTCATAAAATCTTGTAGGTCCACCATAATTCGCTACGTAAATACCATATTCACCAGTGCCTTTTCTGTCGACACAAACCACAGATCTACCTGCAGTTAAATTTAGGCTTTCTTTATTTTTTTCAATTTCAAATAAATCAAAATAATAATCATCTTTTTTATCAATTAATCTATCAGAATATTTTTTTGTCACACTGTAAGTATCAGTATTTAAAAAATAAATTTCTTCATAACCATCTTTATCAATATCACATGCTGCGACCCCAATAGTTTTTCTAAATTGGTCTACAAAAATTTCATCATCAGCTATATTCCTCAATTTACCATCAATATAAGTCAATGCTAGATTTGGATAACCAAAACCTGTAACTATAAACTCATAATTTCCATCCATGTTGATATCTGTCACTGAGACCCCATAACTAAGTCTTGTCTCGTTAAACTCAATAATATTCGATAGATCTCGAAAAAATTCTGCACTAGAATTATTTATTGGTAATATTAAAAAGAAAATTATTAAAATTTTTTTTAGGTAATTTACCTTTTTGATGAGCATTTTTTAGAGCAGTATTTTACTTTTTCCCAATTTAGTCTCCATTTTTTTCTCCATTTGAAAGGTCTTTCACAAACTGGGCATAATTTAATTGGTAGATTTTGTTTCTTCATTAAGTTGATGTTTGTTTTTCAAAAAGAGAAAGTAAGCAACAAATTCATATAAATAATGAAAAATAATAAAAAAAGGTTTGAAACTAAATATTTTAGCTAAAAATTTATATTTTGGAATTTTAGACCAAATGATCACAAATGCTTTCGCCCCACCTATAACTTCTCCATTTTCGATAACATGTAATCTTCGTAAAAGCTCTGCTTTAGATTTTGAGGTCAAATTAATTGCTTCCTGATTATTTGTGATATCAACCCACTCTAAATTTTGATCAGAATTTTTTTTATAATGATCAATTTCCATTTTACAAATGTTACAGGAGTTATTGAAAAAAACCTTAATTGGCATTTGTATTTTCTTTAATAAATTTATCTGCTGCAGCTTGAATCATTTTTTTTCTAGGCATATTCATTTTATCATAAATCCTCACCATCATCGATAGTCTTGGGTTTTTTAAAAAAAATTTTCTATTTTTATTAATAAATCTCCAATAAAGACCATCCATAATATTACACCAATCACCTTTTTTAAAATCCATCATTTTTAAAAAATAACTTGAACCACAAATATATGGTTTGGTTGCAAATATCCCCCCATCGCTGAAGAGCCCCATGCCATAAACATTTGGTGACATTACCCAATCAGATGAATCAACAAACATTTCCATAAACCATTTATAAACAGAGATTGGTTTGATCTCACATAGGTTCATTATATTTGATAAAATCATTAGTCTTTCTATATGGTGAGACCAGCCATGATCGTTAGCGTTTTTAATTGCATAATCTAAAGGGGGCAAACCTGTATTTCCTTCATACCATGAAGGTTTCATTTTACGGTTATGTTTAAAAAAATTTCCGGTTTCTAATTTATTATCAAAGTTTTGATAAATTCCTCTCATAAATTCGCGCCAACCAATCACCTGTCTAATGTAACCCTCCAAAGAATTAATTCTTATTTTTTTCTTTTTGTGACTGGTTAAAATTCTATCTAATATTATTTCAGGTGTAATTATCCCTAAGTTCAAATAAGGACTGAGTGCACTATGAAATAATATATTATTACTCTGATCAACAGCATCTTCATAATCCCCAAACAAATTTGATTTTTCTTTAATGAAAAAGTCTAATAATTTTATTACATCCTTAAATTCAGTTGCAAACCAAAAATTTTTTGTCGAACCAGGATGTTTTGAAAAATTTTTTTCTATAATCTCTTTTAAATTTTTTGTGTGAGAGGTTTCATTTATTTTTGGGAAGGTTGGAATTTTAGTTCCTTTAGGAAGTTTTTTTCTGTTATCTTCGTCAAAACTCCATTTTCCTCCAACTGGATCTTCACCATTCATTAAAATATTCATTTTTTTTCTTGTCTCTTTATAAAATACAGCCATGAAAGGTTTTTTTGATTTAGATAAATATTTTTTAAAATCATCTCTAGAATTTAAAAACATTGGAGTTTTGATTGTATTTAATTTTATTTTATTTTTCTTAACAAAATCTAAAATTTTTTTCTCAAATGGTTTGTCCTCTATTTCAAAAAAAGAAATTTCTTTAATTTTGTTCTTTTTAACAACTTTTTGTATTTTTGTTAGATAGTCGCTTTTAAAATCAGGACTATCAATTCTCGAATAAGTTAATTTAAAACTATTTTTCTTTAAATCGTCTGCGTACGATCGCATTGAAGATAAAAATAGTAATATTTTTAGTTTATGATGTTTTTCATAAGTACATAGGCCATAATCTTCTGCCATAAAAAAAAGATGGTCATTTTTGAAGCGGCTTATGTATTTTAATGGAAATAGTTGATTTCCAAGTGTAATAAACAATTTCATAATCTATTTATAAATACTATTATAAGATATGTCAGGAAAATATTTAATATTTGGTGCGACAGGTTCTATCGGTTCAAATTTATCAAAAATGATGGCTGAAAATAATGAGGTTGTTCAACTAATTGGAAGAGATGAAGAAAATTTAAAAAATATTTCTTTTGAAACAGGTTGTAAATATACTGTCGTAGATGTTCTTGACTCTACAAAAATAGAAAGTTTAAAAAATGAATTTGCAAATGAGGAAATAAAAGGAATTGCATATTGTGTAGGTTCAATAGACCTTAAACCACTAAGAATGGTAAAAAAAGAGGACTTTGAAAAGTGTTTCGATTTAAATTTTTACCCAATTGTAGATACAATTAAAAATTTCCAAGAAAGTTTAAAAAAAAATAAAGGCTCTGTTGTAATTTTTTCAACTGTTGCAGTCAGAAGAGGGTTTACCAATCATAGCATTATCGCTTCTGTAAAAGGAGCTTTGGAGGGATTGACTGTATCTTTAGCTGCTGAATTTGCCCCAAATATAAGAGTAAATTGTATTGCTCCAAGTTTAACTAAGTCCAAAATTGCTGAACCAATGCTGAAGAACAAACTTATCGCGGAGGGTATTGCTAAAGCACATCCCATGAAAAGAATTGGTGAAGGCAAAGACGCAGCTGCAATGGCAAAGTTTTTATTAACTGATGAAAGCTCATGGATAACTGGTCAAATTATTGGTGTGGATGGTGGAAGATCAAAACTTACTTGATCTAAATTATTAAAATATCATTTTAAATAAAAAAATAATATATTCTTAAAAATATTGTGAAAAAATATACAGCAGAAGAGCTTTTTAAAATTGCATATGCTCATCTTCAAAAAAAAGACTTTAGAAAATCTTCGGGTCTGTTCGAAAAACTTATTAATGATTATCCAGAAAATCTCTCAGTATTAAGAAATTTGACTCACTGCTATATTTACCTAAGAGAATTTGAAAAAGCAGAAAGTACTATAAAAAAAATAATCAGTATCAAACCAGATGAACCTTTAATATATCAAACTCTTGCTTCAATTCTAAAAGATCAAGACAAATTAGAGGAAGCTACCTTAATTATAAATCAAGCCTTAGATAAAAATTTAATTAATAAAAAATGGGAAATACAAAAAAATTTATTTTTCCCTAAAATTCCTTCAGATAAGGAGGAAATAAAAAAATATAGAGAAAAAATTAAAAAAGAAGTTGAAAAAATATTAAATGTAGGTTTTATGACAAAATTAGATTATGATAAGGATCAAATAATTATTCCACCCCATGTTGACCTCTCATATAATGATTGGGAGAATCTTGAATTAAACAAAAAAAACGTACTTGCATTTAAAAAATTGTACAGGATTTTAAATGATGAATCTCATTTAGAAAAAGATATTAAAGGAAAAATTAAAATTGGAATTATTTCTGAATTTTTTACAGATCATACAATTGGTAAACTTTACAAAGATCTTATCTTTAGTCTTGATAAAAATAAGTTTGAAACTTTCATTTTTCACTCACAGAAAACTAAAGCTGGAGAAATATTTCATGAATTTAAACAAAAAGAGAAAGAGGGTATTTTAAAAAATGAAGTTCTTCCGATAAAACTTTCAGAAAAAATCGATGTAATTAAAAAATTTAAGTTAAATATAATTTTTTATCCTGACATAGGTTTATCTTTCGAATTTTATTATTTGGCTCTAATGAGACTAGCAAAATACCAAATTACCACTTTTGGCCATCCGGAAACGACGGGTAGTAATTCTATTGATTTTTATTTGATATCAAAAAATTGCGTAAACGAAAATACGCAAAAACATTTTTCTGAAGAATTACTTTTAATGAACTATTTGCCAATGATTTATCCCAAACCATTTACAAAAAAAAAACTCTCTCAAGATGAGCTTAACAAAAAAAATATTTATTCTTGCCCACAGACTTTATTTAAAATTCATCCAGACTTTGACCAAATAATTTTTGATATACTTGAAAAAGATAAAAAAGGTATTATTTATTTAATAAAAGATAGCAATAAGGTTTGGTACAAAAAGTTAATTAAACGATTTAGCTCAAATAAAAAATACAATTCAAAAAAGATCATGTTTATGGATCCTTTAAATTATGAGGATTATCTTTTGCATCTTGGAAGATCCTCTGTATTGCTGGATCCGCTTTTTTACGGTGCTGGAAATTCTTTTTTTGAATCTATGCTTTATGGTACACCAACTATTACATTTCCTACCGATCACATCAAATCAAGATTAGTATTAGGCGCTTATAAGCAAATGGAAATTAAGCATCCTCCTATTGCAACCAGTATTAAAAATTATGTAGACTTGGCCGTTAGTTATGCAAATAGAGAAGATATAAGTGCATTGAAAAATACTTATAAAACTGCAGCTGAAAAAAAGTTGTTTAATACAAAAAAAGCGGGCGAAGAATTTAACAAAATTATAACTAATTTATTCAACTTGACTTAATTCTTTTGAAACAGTCTATTGTATTTTTTATTAAGCATGCAATTGTCATAGGTCCAACACCTCCGGGAACTGGGGTTAATGCTTTTGCCTTTTTTGAAACTTCCTCAAAATCTACGTCTCCAACTATTCCCTTGTCAGTCTTATTAATACCTACATCGATAACTATCGAGTCCTTTTTAACCCAATCACCCTTTACTAATTTTGGGATACCTACTGCAGCAATTATAATGTCAGCTTCTAGACATTCTGATTTTAAGTTTTTTGTTTTAGAATGAGTAATTGTGACCGTGCAATTTTCCTTAAGAAGTAGTTGAGCCATTGGTTTTCCATTTAAATTAGATCTACCTATAATCAATGCTTTTTTACCACTCAAATTTGGCTCAACCTTTTTTAATAAAAGATAGCATCCAAGAGGGGTACATGGTATCGAGCTTTCATAACCGGTGGATAAATTTCCCACATTTACAGGATGAAAGCCATCCACGTCTTTAATTGGAATGATTGTGTCGATTATCTTTTTTTTATCGATGTGTTTTGGTAATGGTAATTGTACTAGAATTCCGGAAATTGATTTATTCTCATTTAAATCTTTTATTTTTTTTAAAACAGTTTTTTCATCTACATCTTCTGGATATTTAATTACATCTGAATTTAATCCAACTTCCTTTGCAGATTTTTCTTTATTTCTTACATAAATTTGGCTTGGTGCAAGTTCACCTATTAATATAACTGTCAAGCCAGGCACGTCATTAAATTTTTTTTTCAGCTCATTAACTTCTTCCTTAAGTTTGAGTCTAAGAGAACCTGCTTCTTTCTTTCCATCTATTAAGATCATTTTATAAAATTGGCCTTATATAATATTCCATACACATTTGCATAATCCATATCAACATTAGTAATATTATAGGTGAAATATCAAATGCACCAAGATTTGGTAAATAAGCCCTTATTCTATTTAAAAAAGGTTCAGTCATGCGGTATGTAAAATCCAAAACAGAATAAACAAATCTATTTCCGGTATTAATTACATTAAAAGCTACTAGCCAACTTAAAACAACGTTTGCAATTACTACGTATGAATAATATTTTAGAACGGTCATAACAATTATGTAAATTATTATCATTTTTTCTCCACGTAAATTGATTGACTAGGGAATGCAAACGATGCTTTATTTTTTTCTACAATTTCTTTAATACCTATAGCTAATCTTTCCTTAACTTGAAGCCATTCATTCCAACTACCTGATTGGGTAAAACACCTAACATACATATCGATAGAACTATCAGAAAATTTATCTACTCTTACAGCTAAGCCAACTTTTGTGTCAAAATCTTTATTCTCTTTGATAAAATTTTCAATTTGGTCTCGTACATTTTTTAATTGTTCTATAGTTGTGTCGTACTGAAGTGTTATTGTCCAACTTATTAACCAGTTTGTAGTTTGGCTTATGTTTATTACTGCATTTTCAGCAAACTGAAAATTTGGAATTATAGCTAATGATTTATCAAACTTTCTTATAGTAGTTGACCTAAATCCAATTTTTTCAACAACACCTTCTATTGTTCCTTCAACTAAAATCCAGTCACCCATTTTAAATCTTTTTTCAACAAGTACTAAGATTCCTGAAATTAAATTTTTAAATAAATCTTGTGCGCCCAATGCTACTGCAACACCAAATAAACCTAATCCTGCTATAATTGGACCGATCTTAATTCCCCATAATTCTAATACAGCGGCTGCTCCAAGTATAAAAATAAGTATTTTTAAAGATTTAATTATCCAACCAATTAATTCACGTGTTAAAATTTTATCTAATCCACTTAATATATATGAAATTGGTTCTATTATCTGATGAATAATCCAGAACAATAGTATAGTAATTAATGTTCTATTAACATTATCAACGAATGAAGTAGTTTCATCACTAAATGTCATATAGTAACTTGCAAAAAAGAAACCTAATACTATTGGCAAAAATCTTGCTGGACCAACTAAAGATTTAACGAAGGTATCATCTAATTTATTAGTTGTCTTTTTAGATATAATTTCCAATTTTTTTAAAATTAGTTTGCTAATTAGGCCTCTGAAAATTAAAAAAATTAAAAATATTCCTAAACCAATTAAAATTTGACCAATATCAATTCCAAGAATTCCCTGGTCCCAAACCGAAAGAAATAGATCTTTAAAATTTATAAAAACTTCCATATCTAAATTTTATATAATAAAAATTCTTCTTCACCAGGATTAAATAAGAAGATTTTCTTCCATTTTAGCTCATTTAATACGGATGAAGTTTTTTCACCTATGCACATTAAATTAGTTTTCATCCAATAATCGTCCAGTCTATACTTTTTAATCAAATTTAAAAAACTTACTGCGCTATTTTGAGAATAAACATATACAATATCTGGAATTTTTTTTTTTAATTCACTTAAAAAATCAGAACTTAAATCCTCAATGTGGGAAACGCTATAATTAATTAATCTATGAACATTTAACCCTTCTTTAATTAGGTCTTTATCTAAATTATATGAAACTAATTCACCACTTACATACAAAATTTTCTCAGTTTTTTTTTCTAAATTTTGTAAAATTAATTCTCGTAAATTGCTCACATTTCCACCAGCCGAAAATGTACTATGAAAACCTTTTTGTTTTGCGGTTTTTTCTGTTGCATCACCAACACAAAAACATAGAGTATTTTTATTAAAATCCTTAGTATCTAAATTTCTAATTGCATTTGAACTGGTGAAAACAATTTTATTATACTCTGAACTTTTAAGTTTAGGGTAATCTAATTTATTTATTTTTATTAACGGAAGATGAGATACAGTAATATCTTTGTCTTTAAATCTCTTTATAAGATCTATTGAGTCCTCTAAAGGTCTAGTTAATAAAACATGCATTTATTTAGCCATCTCAAACTGCTTTTTTAAATCATTGCCAGCTTTCTCAGCAATTTTTAAAGCCTCTTCTATTTTACATTCATCTATATAAGTAAATTTTTTATCACCATTATCAGAAAATAATTCAGCCATAATGTTTACATTCTTGCCTTTTATATTAGCATATATACCTGCTGCAGTATTACAATCACCCTCTAAAACACTTAAAATTTTCCTTTCAACTTTTGCTTCAATTGAAGTTTCAAAATGGTTTATTTTTGAAAGTATACTATTTATTTTGTCGTCATCTTCTCTGGACTGAAGAATGATTGTTCCTTGGCCAGCTGGAGGAACTATTTTCCTACATTCGAAAACCTCTGAAATTCTATTTTCTATAGATAAAGATACTAACCCAACTTTTGCTAAAATAATCGAATCGTATTGATCTTCATCTAATTTTTTAATTCTGGTGTCTATATTTCCTCTAATTAATTTAAATTTTAAGTCTGGTCTTAAATGTTTTAATTGAAATTCTCTTCTTAATGAAGAAGTACCAATCACTGAATTTTTTTTAATTTTATCAAGTGTTAAGTTTGCTTTATTTATCAATACTTCTTGAGGATCATTTCTTTTAAGAAAACATTCCATCTTGAGACCCTTGGTTTTGATGGATGGAACGTCTTTTAAAGAGTGAACAGCTACATCAATATTTTTACTAATAAGCTCTTTTTCAATATTTTTAACAAACTCCCCTTTGCCTCCAATTTCACTAGTCCTTCTATCTAAAATTAAATCTCCCTCTGTGGTAATTTTTTTTATTTCTATTTCGATATCAAGTTCTTTAAGAAAAGCTTTTTTTGCAATTTCAGCATATTTTAATGCTAATTTACTTCCTCGAGAACCAATTATAAATTTTTCCATTTATTTAGTTTTTTTATTTTTAGAGTAAATTACATTAATAAAAACCTTTTATGAAAAAGAAAACAATTATTATTGGTATAGAAACTAGTTGTGATGAGACGGCTGTATCCATATTAAGAGATAATGGAAAAAATAGACCAAAAATTTTATCAAATGTTGTTTCAAGTCAATTTAAAGTTCATAAAAAATTTGGTGGTGTAGTTCCAGATTTAGCTGCGAGAGCGCATCTTGAAAAAATTGACATTATGACAAAGAAAGCCTTAAAAATTAGTAAAATAAAATTGAAAGAAATTGATGCTGTTGCAGCAACTGCTGGGCCTGGTTTGATAGTTTGTTTATCAGTTGGCTTAAATTTTGCAAAAGCTTTGTCTATATCATTGAAAAAACCTTTTATAGCTGTAAATCATTTAGAGGGACATGCATTAAGTCCAAAATTAAATTTTAATATCAAATATCCATATCTACTTTTCTTAATTTCAGGTGGACACACTCAATACTTAACTATTAAAAAATTAGGTGAATACAAAAGACTTGGTACAACGATAGATGATGCGCTTGGTGAAGCATTTGATAAAACAGCAAAACTTTTAAATCTTGGTTACCCAGGTGGACCTAAGATTGAAGAGTTGGCTAGAAAAGGAAATGAGAATAGGTTTGTGTTACCAAAACCTATTTTAAATAGAGGTGGGTCTAATTTATCTTTTGCTGGTCTGAAAACAGCAATTTTAAGAGTAAAAGAATTCATAAAGACGGACAAAGATAAAAACGATCTTGCAGCAAGTTTTCAAAAAACTGTTCTTGATATTTTGTATAAAAAAACGAAAAAAGCTATTGAACAACATTTGGAACTTTATCCGAAAAATAGAACTTTGGTAGTCGCAGGTGGTGTAGCTGCTAATAAACAAATCAGAATTATTTTAAAAAAATTATGCCAAGATGAAAAATTTAAAATTTACTTTCCTGATTTAAAATTGTGTACCGATAATGCTGCGATGATAGCGTTAGCAGGTCTCGAAAGGTATAAGAAGAAAAAATTTGATAAACATAATTTTGAAGCGAACCCAAGATGGCAGTTAGATAATAAAGCAAAATTTCTTAAAGGCGCCGGGGTAAAAATCTAAATGCAATATTGGTTAATAAAGTCAGAGCCAGATGTGTGGTCACTCACCCAGCAGGAAAAAGCAGGTGTCAAGGGAGTGATATGGGATGGTGTAAGAAATTATCAAGCTAGAAATAATTTAAAAAAAATGAAAAATGGTGATCTTTGTTTTTTTTACCATTCAAATATTGGAAAAGAAATTGTTGGTATAGTAGAAGTGATAAAAGAAGCTTTCTTAGACCCAACAGATAAAAAAAGAATGTTCGTGGCTGTCATGATTAGATTTAAGCAAAAATTAAAAAATCCCATAAAATTGGAGGATATTAAAAAAAATAGCTCTTTAAGTGAAATCCCCCTTATTAAACAAAGCAGATTATCAGTCATGCCAATTGACTCTAAAAGCTGGAAAATATTAAATAAAATGAGTAATATTTAGCATGCCAAAAAAAACTAGAAAAAAGAAAAAAGGTAAAAAGATTAAAAAAAGAAGACCTGCAAAAAAGAGGAAAAAGGTTTCACGAAAATCCAAAAAAAGAAATTCCTTAAAATCTAAAAAAAGGAAAACGAAATCGTCGATCAGTAAAACAATAGAAGATAATGAAAAAATTTATAAAACAAAATCAGAATGGATTAATAAAGCTTTAGTTACAAAGTCCTTGTATGAAAAAAAATACAATCAATCTTTGAAAGAAAACGACTCTTTTTGGAGAAAAGAAGGAAAGAGAATCAGTTGGATTAAACCATATTCTAAAATTAAGGACATTAAGTATAGTAAATCTGACGTACATATTAAATGGTTTTATGATGGGACTTTAAATGCTTCAGCAAACTGTATTGATAGACATCTTAAAAATAATCAAGATAAGACTGCAATAATTTGGGTTGGGGATGATCCAAAAGTTCAAAAGAAAATAAGCTACAAGCAACTACACTCGGAGGTATCTAAAATTGCAAACGGACTTAAAAATATTGGTGTAAAAAAAGGGGATAGAGTTACAATTTATTTAACTATGATACCAGAGCTTGCATACACGATGCTAGCATGTGCAAGAATTGGTGCAATACACTCAATAATTTTTGGTGGATTTTCGCCTGACAGTATTGCAGGTAGAATTAATGACTGTAATTCAGATTATGTTGTGACTGCTGATGAGGGGGTCAGAGGTGGAAAAACTATTCCGTTGAAAGAAATAACAGATGAAGCTTTGTTGAGTTGCACCAATGTTAAAAAATGTGTTGTTGTTAAAAGAACAGGAAATAGAATTAATTGGAATGAAGAAAGAGATGTCTGGTACCATGACATAACAAAAAATGTCCCTGCTGTGTGTGAACCTGAAGAAATGAATGCAGAAGATCCTCTTTTTATTCTGTACACATCTGGTTCAACAGGTAAGCCCAAAGGCGTGCTTCATACTACAGGCGGTTACATGGTTTATGCTTCTATGACACATCAATACATATTTAATTATAAACACAAAGATATTTATTGGTGTACTGCAGACATTGGTTGGATTACAGGTCATAGTTATATCATTTATGGACCTCTAGCTAATGGAGCAACAACAATAATGTTTGAAGGAATTCCAACTTATCCTGATAGCTCAAGGTGGTGGCAAATTGTTGATAAATATAAAGTTAACATTTTTTATACAGCTCCTACCGCAATAAGAGCTTTGATGAGAGAGGGAGAAGGACCTGTTAAAAAAACTTCTAGAAAAAGCTTAAAACTTTTAGGGACTGTAGGAGAACCAATTAATCCTGAAGCATGGGAATGGTATTACAAAACAGTCGGTGATAGTAAGTGTCCAATTGTTGATACTTGGTGGCAAACAGAAACAGGTGGTATATTGATTAGCCCACAGACTGGAGCTATAGATCTTAAACCAGGTTCAGCTACTAAACCTTTCTATGGAATAAAACCTGTAATAGTCGATAAAGATGGAAATGTTTTAAAAGGCGAAGCCCAAGGTAGATTATGTATTGCACAATCATGGCCTGGTCAAATGAGAACTGTTTATGGAGACCACAATAGATTTATTGAAACATATTTTTCTCAATTTGATGGAAAATATTTTACTGGGGATGGATGTCGAAGAGATAAAGATGGTTATTATTGGATCACTGGTAGAGTTGACGATGTTATAATCGTATCAGGTCATAATTTGGGGACTGCTGAAATAGAAAGTGCTTTCGTAGCTCATCCAAAAGTAGCCGAGGCTGCAGTTGTGGGTTATCCTCATGACATAAAAGGAAATGGTTTGTACTGTTACGTTACTCTTAATGTGGGTGAAAATCCAGACGGAGACTTAGAAAGAGACTTAAAACTTTGGGTAAGAAAACAAATTGGACCGATAGCAACACCAGATATAATTCATTTTTCACCAGGGCTTCCGAAAACTAGATCTGGAAAAATAATGAGAAGAATTTTACGAAAGATTGCAGCAAATGAACACGATCAACTTGGTGATACTACAACATTAGCAGATCCTAGTGTTGTAAAAAGTCTTGTTGATGAAAGAAAAAATATTTAAAAATTAATTCTCTTTTCGAATTCTTCTTTAATATTATCCCACTTCAGTATCATAGAGTTTAAAACAATTTTTCTATCCAAAGTTTTTAGTTCCTCAGCAATTGGCGCCCATTCGTACAAAGCTAAAGCACTCTTATTAAATGGCAAAGAACTAAAATATTTTTTCCAATCAATTTCTTCTAATCTTTTGTCAAAAGTTGCTTTTCCTTTTGCAATTATATCATCTGGCATTCCATTCTTAAGTTCATCATGCAAGATTTCTTCATAAATCATTTTGGATTTAGCTATGTCTTCGTATTTAAAGAAATAATTTAGATAAGAGAAGCTATAAAAAGTAAGATCTTGAAGGGCCACAAAATAAATATTCCATTTTGCTTTATTTATTGAAGATAAAAATTCTTCATTATCAAAATGTAAAACGTATCTTGTTCCCATTCTGGTTTTTAAATAATTATAAAGAGTAACCTGTGTTACCCAAGCTGATTTCTCTTGAATAAATTTTTTTAAGTCGTCCAAATTCCTTAATTTGCTCTTAGGAAGCACTGCTTTGAACATCGCTCCTAAATAGACTTTGAAATCAGCAAGACTTATATCTTTTAAATTGAATTTATATTTTAGCATTATTTTCTACTACAAGTTGTTTAATTGTGTAAAAACACACTTAATTGTAACATTTTTAGGGGTTCCAATCTATGTCATTTTGGGTAATGTTTCGTCTTTTAACCTATAGGGAGGGAAAAAAAATGTCAAAACAACAACAACACTGGGAAAAAACTAGAATGTTGCTATTCGTAACGTTAGCAATCTGGTTCGTTTTCTCTATTGGCATCTTTTTCTTCGGCGCCGAGATGGAAGCGTCATCAATAAGACCACTTGGATATCCGTTGTCTTATTACATGACATGTCAAGGATCTCTTGGAATTTTCGTAATACTAATTTTCTGGTTTGCGAATAGACAAGAAAAAATTGACGAAGAGTTCGGCTACACTGAAAGAGAGGATGACTAATGTTTAAAGGTAAATTTATAGACAATCTTCCTAAGATTTATGGAACATATACAGGTGGTTTCCTGGTTTTCATAATCTTAATGGCGATTGCTGAACAAGCTGGAATGTCAGCAAAGTTAATTGGTATTTTCTTTGTGGCGTTTACAGTTTTAATTTATGCGTTAATTGGTTACCTATCACGTACAATGCAAACAGATGCATATTACGTAGCTGGAAGACAGGTTCCAACAGTATTCAACGGAATGGCGACTGCAGCAGACTGGATGTCTGGTGCTTCATTCGTTGCGATGGCTGGAGGAATTTACTTCAAGGGTTACGGCTATATGGCATTACTTGTTGGTTGGACGGGTGGATACGTACTAGTTGCTTCGCTATTAGCACCATACTTGAGAAAGTTTGGTTGCTACACAGTTCCAGATTTCATCGGAACTAGATACGGCGGAAACTTAGCTAGACTATCTGCGGTAATAGTCTTAACAGTTGCCTCATTCACATATGTAACGGCACAAATCAATGCTACAGGAACTATTGCATCAGTTGCACTAGATATTCCTTTTAACATTGCTGTGTACGTTGGTCTTGCAAGTATATTGATGTGTTCAATGCTTGGTGGTATGAGAGCAGTTACTTGGACGCAAGTTGCTCAGTACATCGTACTGATTATAGCATACTTGTTACCAGTTTTCTGGATCAGTAACAAAATGGGTGCAGGAGTATTTCCACACTTAATGTTAGCAGATGAAGTAGCAAGGATTGCTGAGTTAGAAGCTCAGTTTGGTCTTGGCGAGATTAAAAACTCTGCAGCTGACTTAAAACAGGTACCAAAAGGCCTAGCAGGTATAACTAAAGCGCACTCAGAAGTTAACACAACACCTTGGAAATTTATTTCATTAGCGATTTGTATGATGGCTGGAACAGCTTCATTACCACACGTTATGATGAGATATTTCACTACTCCAAGTGTGAAAGCAGCAAGAAGATCAGTAGGTTGGTCACTATTCTTTATATTCCTACTATACTCTTCAGCACCGATGTTAGCGACTTTGTCTAAACTATCACTAATGGATCCAAACTTAGCTACTGGAATTATTGGTAAATCAATTACTGAAGTTCAAGCGATTGACTGGTATCAAAACTGGAACCAAGCAAACTTAATGTTTGTTAGCGACTTTAACGGAAATGGAACACTTGAATTAAACGAGTTTTTCATGGGTGGTAAAGCCGTTGTATTAGCTACTCCAGAGATAGCAGGATTACCTTATGTAATTTCTGGTCTAGTTGCTGCTGGAGGTATGGCTGCTGCCATGTCAACAGCTGACGGATTAGTGTTAGCGATATCAAATGCGTTATCTCACGACATTTATTACAAGATGATTAACCCAAAAGCAGAGACAGCGAAAAGACTTATCGTTGCAAGGGTATTGCTTGTTTTAATTGGTTTTGCTGGAGCAACAATTGCAGCGCTTGAAATTCAAGGTATCTTGGGTTCAGTTATCTGGGCTTTTGACTTTGCGATGTCAGGGTTGTTCTTCCCACTTGTACTAGGAGTATGGTGGAAGAGAGCGAACGCACAAGGTGCTGTTGCTGGAATGCTACTTGGTCTAATTTCTGGAACTGCCTACTTAATAGCAGTCAGAAATGGTTATCCTGGTTTCTGGGGAGTTACTCAGTTAACATTTGGAATAATCGGATCTTTAGTAAGCTTAGTAGCTATGGTCGTAGTCAGCTTAATGACTAAAGCACCTGATGCAGCTACTCAAAGAATGGTTGACGATGTACGTGTACCTAGCGGTAAGACGATACTTGGTAAACAACACTAAATAAACACTTTCGAAGGGGCGAATTTCGCCCCTTCAATCTTTTTAAACTCATGTACGCAAACTTTCATCCAATGGTTTATTTAATCGATTACGTCATGGGCGTAATTATGTGGACACTAATTGGAAGAGTTGCAATGAACATATTTCAAAGGGAAGACTCTAATTTCTTCTTTATGAAGATATTTATTAAAATGACTGACCCATTTATCAAGATATTTGCATTTATCACTCCGTCTTTCATTATAAAGCCCTTGGTGCCACTTTATGTTGCTTGGTTCTTTTACATGTTTAGATTTTACTTAATGCCTTACCTATTAGGCTATTCTGTAATGGGAATGTTGTCATTTCCATTAGAAAGTGAAATTGCTATTCAAATATACCAAATTTTTGGTAAAAATTGATTCAAAAAAAAAACAAAAATTGATACTAGTATTCTAAGTATCAATGAAAAAAATTCAAATATCCCCATCAATTCTTTCGGCTGATTTCAGTAATTTAGAAAAAGATATAAAGAAGCTTGAAACGGCAGGAGCAGACATGATTCATGTTGATGTAATGGACGGCCACTTTGTGCCCAATATTACTATTGGTCCACCTGTTATTAGAGCGCTGAGAAGTAAAACATCACTTCCATTTGACGTTCATTTAATGATTAGTCCAGTTCATAAATATATAAAAGATTTTGCGAATGCAGGGGCAGATATTATTACAATTCATCCAGAGGCTACTTCTAATTTACAAGAGTCCATTGATGAAATAAAAAGTTTTAAAAAAAAGGTAGGCATATCTTTAAATCCAGATACCAAAATTGATATTGTTGAAGATTATCTAGATAAAGTAGATCTAATACTTATCATGAGTGTTTATCCGGGTTTTGGTGGTCAAAAATTTATATCTGATGTTTTAGAAAAAATTAAAAGCTTAAAAAATTTAAAAGATAAAAAAAAATTAAATTTTGATATTGAAGTTGATGGTGGAATTAATTTTTCAAATTTTAAATCAGTAATTGATGCTGGGGCAAATGTCTTGGTATCAGGGACTACAATTTTTAAAGAGAACAATGGAGATATAAAAAAGAATATAGATTTTCTAAAATCGATTTGATTTATCATGATAGCTAAAGAAAAATTTTTAAATAATTCTCTTTCTTATCTTTATAAACAAATTAGAAAAGTATATCTTAACTCAAATATTTATAACCGAAAGATATCTAGAGTATTTGACGGAGGCTTGAATTTTGTTCCAAATTTGAGTTTACTAAATTGTATTATTAAATCGAAAGAGAGAAATTTTAGGATTGAAGATTTTAGTCTTGAAGATGTTTGGAACAAAATTGATCTTAATGATAAAGATTTTAAAAAGATTCATAGTTTTTATTGGTTGTTTACAATTAACTTAAAATCATCAAAAAAAATTACTCAAAATATAATATCGAACTGGATTGAAAATTACGAGAGCTATTCACCTAAAAGTTGGGAAACAGATACCTTGGCAAAAAGAATTATTTCATGGATTGCTAATAGCCAGATTACTTATGAAAATGCGACAGAAAATTATAAAATTTTATTTTCTAGAAACATTAAAAAGCAAGTTAATCATTTAATTAATGAGATTGATAACTCTTCAACTTTAAACGACAAAATGTTGGGGTGTGCTGCTATAATTCTTGCCAGTTTATCTTTTAATGGCCAAACAAAATATCTAGACTTTGGACTAAATTTGTTAAAAAAAATTATTAATTCATCTTTTGAATTAGATGGATTCCCAAAATCTAGAAGTCCAAGACAACTACTTTTTTACATGAAGTATTTGATATTTATAAGGGAACTTCTTAGAGACTCACAGAATGAAATTCCTGAACATCTAAATGAAATTATTTATTACTTAGGAAAATGTTATGCATTTTTCTTTAAAGAAAATGAAAAGAAATTTTTATTTAATGGTAATCAAGAAATAAATAACCGTGATTTTCAAAATTTTCTTAAAATTCATGACTATAAATTTAAAAATAACTTAAATAATTTAGGTGGTTACGCAATTCTCTCGCATAAAAAAAATTGTTTAGCTATGGATGTTGGTTCATCCCCAGAAAAGAAAAACTCATCAGAATATCAATCTGGGGCATTATCTTTTGAATTTTTTTATGACAATGAAAAACTCATTACTAATTGTGGGTACTATCAAGATTTTAAACATAAATTAAATGTTATTTCAAAATCAACGGCATCACATTCAGCTATTTCAATTGATGATAGTTCTTCATGTTCTTTTTCAAAAAATCCTAACGGTCAAAATTTCCTCAAAAGTAACCTTAAAATATTCGATAAAAAAATAGAGGACGATCAAGATAAGTGGCATATCTCGGCAAAACATGATGGTTACCAAAAAAAATATGGCCTTAATATTCAAAGGGATCTTACTTTTTTCAAAAATGAAAACAAATTTATTGGAACTGATAAAATTATATCCAAAAGAGGCTTTCAAAACTTAGAATATGAGATTCGATTTCATCTTATGCCTGGCACAAATGCAATTAGAACACAAGATCAAAAATCTATATTAATACAATTGAAAAAATCTGGTTGGAAATTTACTTGTGATAAAGAAATTTTTGATATTGAAAAGGGTCTTTATTTTGGGAGAAAAAACTCTTTTTCAGAAAATCTAAATATATTTATTAATGGGTTTATCTCGAATGAAGAAGAAGAAATAAATTGGTCGATTGAAAAAATATGAATTTAAAAAAAATTAATCGAGCTCTAATTTCAGTTTCTGACAAATCTGAACTTACAAAAATTTTAAAAGTTCTTAAAAAATTTAAAGTTGAAATCTTAAGTTCTGGAGGTACTTATAAAAAGATTAAGAGACTAGGTTATAAAAGTATCGAAATAAGTGATTTTACTAATTCTCCAGAAATATTAGATGGAAGAGTAAAAACCTTACATCCAAAGCTTTATGGAGGAATCTTATTCAAAAGGAACAATAAAAAACATCAAAAACAAATTAAAAAAATTGATATCAAAAAGATAGATTTAGTTATTGTAAATTTTTATCCTTTTGAAGATGCGGTAAAAACAGGAAATGATAAGAAAATAATTGAAAATATCGATATTGGTGGACCAACTTTAGTTAGAGCAGCAGCAAAAAATTATGAAGATGTGACAGTCATTACGCATACAAGTCAATATATTGCACTTCAAAATGAAATGAACAAATATAGAGGATCAACAACTCTTAATTTTAGAAAAATATTATCAAGGGACGCTTTTCTTGAAACTGGATATTACGATACAAAAATTACTGACTATTTAAATAAAACTAACAATGACTCTCCACCACCAAAAAAAAAATTAATTAGTGGGAATTTAATTGAAAATTTAAGGTATGGGGAAAATCCTCACCAAAGCGCAAACGTCTACTCTTTAAACAAAGAAATAAATATAAAGCAACTAAATGGAAAAAAATTAAGTTACAATAATTATAACGATATTTTTACAGGTATATCCTTATCAAAATCGTTTACTAAAAATTATTCGACCGCAATTATCAAACATGCAAACCCTTGTGGTGTTGCATTAGATAAAAGAAAAATCAATAGCTTTCTAAAAGCATATGAGTGTGATCCTACAAGTGCTTTCGGGGGCATTATTTCATGTAATTATAAAGTTGATAAGATAGTTGCAAAAGAGATTTCAAGTAAGTTTTATGAAGTGGTTGTTGCAAGCGGTTTTGAAAGTGGCGCTTTAAACATATTAAAACAAAAAAAAAATTTAAGATTGATTGACTCTAGCTCATTGAAAGAACTTGATTTTGAACAAAATACATCAATTATGAATAATTTTCTTTCGCAATCTTCTGATACTAAGATCTTCAAAAGAAGTGATTTTGAGATTGTTTCAAAAGTTAAACCTTCAAATGAAATCCTCAACAATCTTTTATTTACATTTAATGTGTGCAGATTTGTAAAATCAAATGCAATCGTAATCTCTCAAAATAATGCAACTATTGGCATAGGCTCTGGACAACCAAGTAGACTAGATAGCTGCAAGATTGCTGTTAGTAAAATGAAAAAGTTAAAAAGATTTGATAGTAAAGAAAAAATTGTGGCTGCATCAGACGCCTTTTTTCCTTTTGTAGATGGAATTGAAACTTTAGTCCAAGCTGGTGTTGAGGCTATAATTCAACCAAGCGGATCTATTAGAGATAGAGAAATTATAAAATTTGCAAATAAAACAAATACTATTCTTGTCTTTTCAAAAACAAGACATTTTAAACATTAAGAGATTTTATCTATTTTAGCTGCGAGTATGAAATCACTTTCAGCTAGACCATTTATTGCATGAGTAAATATTTTAATCTTTGCATATCCCCAACCAAACCAAATATCAGGATGATGACCTTCACTTTCAGCAATTATTCCGACTTTGTTGACAAATTCTTGGCTTTCAAGAAAATTTTTAAATTTAAATTCTTTAATTAGATAATAGTTTTTATTTTCGTCAGGTTTAACATCCCAACCGTCAACTTTTTTAAGATATTTATGTATTTCATCAATTTTAAAACTCGGGATTCCGCCCTCGCAAGGGATACACTTTTTTTCTGATAAATCGCTCATAATTCTTTAAATGGAGCGGGCAATGGGACTTGAACCCACGACCTTCTCGTTGGCAACGAGACGCTCTACCACTGAGCTATGCCCGCCTATTTAATTACTTTAAAGTTAAAGGCTTTTTTTAAATTAAGCAAGCGACAAATTGATTGGTTAAAATTAAGAGTTCTTTAAGCTTTATTATAGAAATTATCTAAACACTTTGTTACAATTATTTATGAGCAACCAAACAAAACTACCAAAAAAGATACCTGTTTTCCCTTTATCAAATTTTATATTTTTTCCAAATACAAGCGCTCCTCTAAATATTTTTGAGCCAAGATATATTCAAATGATAGATGACAGTATAAAAAGTGACAGAATTATTGGAATGATACAGCCAAAAAAATCTGGAGACTCAAAAAAACCAGATCTATTTAAAATTGGATGTATGGGAAAAATTACAAGCTTTAATGAGACTGATGATGGAAGGTATGTAGTTATCTTAAATGGTTTAATAAGATTTAAAATTATCAATGAAATTGAAAGTGATAAATCATATAGAATGTGCGAAGTTGATCATAAAGATTTTGAACAAGACCTTAGTGAGAAAAAGGAACCTATTAAATTTTCAGATTTAAGACTTATCTTTGATAATTTAAGATCATTATTTGAAAAACAAGGTTACTTGATAAACTGGAAAGAGTTCGAAAAACAAGATTTAAGTCAAACTATAAATACTTTAGCAATGGCCTCACCTTTTACGCTAGAGGAAAAACAAATGCTATTGGAAACAAAGAATCTTAGTTATAGAAAAGAAAAATTAGAACAAATTATTAATACTTATCTTAAAGATAACTTTAGTAATAAAACTATTCAGTAATTAAAAATTAAATCCCTTATTTGCAAATTTCTCTGAAATTTTCTTTAGGAAAAAACTATTATCTAAGGTCTCAGAAATTTTTTTGTTATCTAGAATTTTAAATTTATTTTCTTTTTCAAAAAAGTTGTACAAAAAATCGATTCCATATGCGAAAAAGAAATTATTATGTTTTCTTTCTTTTTCAAATGATAGGATAGCACTTGATAACTCTAAACCTAGATCGATATTTTTTTGAATTTGATCTGCTAAAGATCTTATGTCTCTTACTGTCATGTTAAATCCCTGTCCTGCTAAAGGATGGACTTTATGAAGAGTGTCTCCAAAGGATAAGATATTTTTGCAAGTATATTTTTTTGATAAAAAGAAATTTAACTTAAATTTATCTACATTATAAAATTTTTTGATTTTGTAAAATTTATTATATTTTTCAACAAGCTCTTTAAATTCATTTTCATTTATATCTAACTTATCGGTTACTGAATAAACTAAGGAAGTTTTCGAGTTAGAAATTGGTAAGAAAGCTAAGGGACCTCTTTTTGTAAAAATCTGAACTGAGGTATTATTTTTTAATTTTTGATGGTCAATCACGGAAATATATGATGTGCTTTTGTAATCTTTTTTTATGTTTTGAAAAAAGAATTTCTTATTAATTAAGTTATTCGTTTCTGAATTAACAAAAAATTGAAAATCTTTTTTTTTTAACAACTTTAAGTAATCAGAATCCTTATTGATATTTCTTTCTATAAATTCTCTCCTTTTTTTTAGTTTTTTATAGACCCTGTCAAATAAAAGGTGATTTTTCACTATAAAGAAAAGTGATTTCTTATTATCAAACTTTAAAAAAGTTTCTTTAGAATCGTTTTTATAAAGAAAAATTTTATTTATTTTTTGACCGATTTTTTCAATGTCTATATCGTACTTTTTTAAAAACTTAATATTCTCGAAGGATAATCCAATAGTCCTGTTATAGTTAATTTTTGCTAACTTATTTTTTTTTTGATAGTACATTTGAACCGATATCCCTTTTTTTATTAATACTTGAGATAAAATTAAGTTCGTTAAGTTTTTTCCAAATAAGCAAATTTTCATAAATATTTTTAATTTTAACAATAAATATTAAATGATACAAAGTGATAAATTTGATTCTTTATGAATTTAAAAATTAAGAATATCGATCTAAAAGCATTTATATTTAATCGCTTAATTGAAATTTTTGCAATTGGGCTGTTTCTATTAGCAATTTTACTGTCTTTGGCAGTGGTAACTTACACACCAGATGATCCTAATTTCATATTTTCTGAGGGACAAAAAGTCAAAAATTTGCTCGGAATTAATGGAAGTATAATATCGGACTTTTTTTTTCAATCGGTTGGATTAATAAGTTATTTTATTCCTATAACAATTATCTTTTCAGCAATTAATATTTTTTTTAAAAAGACACCGAATATTATTGTAAATAATATTTTTTTAGTAGTTTGCTATAGTTTAATCGGGACTTTCTTTTTAAGTGTTTTTTTAACATCACCCTACTTTCTTTATATTAATGGGAATGGTGGATTTGTTGGTAATTTTTTAAATGAGTCAGTTTTTTTAAAACTTGAGTTTTTGAATAATAAAATTACTTATTATTTTTCTTTAATAACTTTTATTTTTTTATTTGTATTGAGTTTAAATCCAAATTCTTATTGGATTAAAATATTCATCAAAAAGAAAAAAGGTGACCAAGTTAAAGATCAAATCATAAGTCAGGATCCACAATTTAAAGAAAAAGAAACTGTTCAAGAAACTTTTAACCTCAGTGAGTCCATTTCTGAGCCTAAAAAAGTAGGTTCTTTCAGACTTCCTTCACTTGATTTCCTTAAGGTTCCAGGAAAGAAAGTTAAAAATGCAAAAGAAGAAAAAAAAGTTGATGCTGATTTTTTGGAAAAAGTATTGTTAGATTTTGGTGTACAAGGAAAAATAACAAAAATAAGTACAGGTCCAGTTGTTACTCTTAATGAGTTTGAACCTGCTGCGGGAGTTAAAGTCTCAAAAATCGTAAACCTCTCTGAAGATATAGCGAGAAATACAAGCTCTGAGTCTGCGAGGATTTCTACAATTCCAGGATCTAGTACCATCGGTATTGAGCTCCCAAATTCATCTCGAGATAATGTTATGTTAAGAGAAATAATATCTAGTCCAAAATTTAACGATAAGGATTTAAAATTACCCATAGCCCTTGGTAAAAGTATTTCTGGTCAACCACTGATAGGAGATTTAACTTCAATGCCACATCTTCTAATTGCTGGTACTACCGGCTCTGGAAAATCTGTGTGTATAAATACAATTATTCTTTCATTGTTATATAGACACAAACCGGAAATTTGTAAGTTCATCTTAATTGATCCTAAGATGTTAGAGCTTTCGACATATGAAGGAATTCCCCATCTACTGTGTCCTGTGATAACTGAGGCAAAAAAAGCTGCCTCAGTTTTAGGTTGGGTAGTAAAAGAAATGGAAAATAGATACAAATTAATGACAAAAGTTGGCGTTAGAAATATTGATAGTTACAACGCTAAACACAAAATTTCTATGCCATACATTGTAGTTATTGTGGATGAAATGTCAGATCTTATGCTTGTAGCCAGTAAAGATATTGAGAATTGTATTCAAAAACTCTCTCAAATGGCAAGGGCTGCAGGTATTCATATAATAATGGCAACGCAAAGACCTAGTGTTGATGTTATAACGGGTACTATCAAAGCAAATTTCCCAACTCGTATATCTTTTCAAGTGTCTTCAAAAATTGATAGTAGAACAATTCTCGGAGAACAAGGTGCTGAGCAGCTTTTGGGTAAAGGTGACATGCTTTTTATGTCTTCTGCTAATCGAATTACCAGAATCCATGCGCCATTTGTTTCGGATAATGAAATTGAAAAAATTAATTATTTTCTTAAATCACAAGGAGATCCGGAATATGTTGATGAAATTTTAAATTTATCTTCTGAAAGTCCATCCGATGATGATTCTAATGATTCAGATCAAGATGACGAACTTTACAATAAAGCCTTGGAAATAGTTAAATCTGAGGGAAAAGCATCAACCTCCTTTTTGCAAAGAAAACTTCAGATAGGCTATAATAGGGCCGCAAGAATAATTGATATTATGGAAAGTAGAGGCGTTGTCAGTAAAGCTAATCATGTTGGCAAAAGAGAATTGCTATAATGAGAGCAATTTTTCTGATTTTGATCATTTTTTTTATGTTAGCGCAAAAAAATGCTCACACAGAACCTAAAATTATTAAAAAAATTTCTGGGATCAAAAATTTTGCATTTGATTTTGAACAACATATTAATAACGAAAAAGAAACTGGCAATTGTATTATTTCATTCAATAATAAAATGATATGTAAATACGATGAAACTGGAAAGATAATTGTATCTAACGGAAAGACACTTTTAATTAAAAACAAAAACTCAAATTTTGCAAATACTTATAAAACCGAAAATACTTATTTTAAATATTTTCTTAATAAAGAATTTTTAATCACAAAAATCGAAGGAAATGTTATCGAAAAAGACCAAAATTTTCTCCTTCCAATTAATGATCAAAATAATCAATTAAATATTTTTTTTGATAAGAAAAATTATTTAATTAAAGGATGGGAAACTATTGATTTATATGGCAACAAAGTAAAGTCCAATATTGTTGTTAAAAATATTAATCAAGAATTGTCTGATAATGTTTTTAATATAAATCTTTATAACTAATTAGCTCTGATATTCAGATTTTCCTCTTTAAAAATTTTCATCCCTCTTGCTAAATAATTTTTTATAGCATTGGGATGATCTAGTGTACAAGTGTGAACCCACATTCTTTTGATTTTTTTTTCAAAAGATTTTACAATCGCGGTAGTTAGTGCATATCCCCCAACTCCCTTACCAAAATGATCTTCAAATAAACCTAAATATGCTAGTTCTGTCTCATTTTTTTCTGGGTGATGTACAAGTTCAAAATATCCGACTAAATCTTCATCATTCTTAATTATATAAGTTTCTAGATTCTTATTGGAAACATAATTAGACCACTGAAGATCAGTCCAAATCAATCTGTCCGTCCATCTGTATTTTTTTCCAATTTGTTTGTAAAAAAACTTATTCAGTTGGAAATCTGGTTTTGTTTTTTCCACAGAGTAATTGTCTTCTGGTTTATCTTTTTTAATTAGATCATTGATATTTTTTAACTCTAAAAAATTTCTTTTTACACTAATAATCATTGAACCATTCTCCCTACTTTTTCACCACCAAACAAATGAAAGTGTAAATGGGGTACCTCTTGGCCACCATTTTCTCCAACATTTGATAAGGTCCTAAATCCATCATTATCAATACTTGAAATTCCAATTTTTTTTGCAACAGTTGAAATACCTTTTATGAGTCCAACTATTTCGTCTGTACTGGCTTTAGAAGTAAAATCTTCTAAATTTACATATTTGCCTTTTGGAATTACCAAAGCATGAACTTTTTTTTGTGGATTTATATCATGAAAAGATAAAACAAATTCATCCTCATAGATTTTTTTGCATGGTATTTCGCCTCTGAGAATTTTTGCAAATATATTATTATCGTTGTAGCTCATTTTTTTCTTTTATCTAACTCTTTCATAACATCTTCAATTTTGACGTTATTTGCTTCGAGATACACTATCAGATGATACAATACATCGGCCGTCTCATGAACTTTATTTGTATTATTTTCCACAGCCTCTATTAATTCTTGAACTTCTTCTTTAACCTTTTCTACTGACAATTCTTTGTTAGCTAATAATTTATTTGTATAAGTTTCGCTTTGAGGTTTAGTCTTCCTCTCTCTTACCATTAAAATTATGTCTTCAAGAGTTTTAAGCATATTATGTTCTAACAGGAATTCCCTTGGACTCCAAATATTGCTTTGCTTCTTTCACGGAGTATTTACCATAATGAAAAATTGATGCTGCAAGAACTGCACTAGCTTTTCCTGATTTTATGCCCTCTACCAAGTGATCAAGATTTCCAACACCGCCTGATGCTATTAATGGAATATTTACCTTGGAAGATATTTTAGACATTAACTCAATGTCGTAACCGACCTGCGTCCCATCTCTATCCATCGAGGTAACTAAAAGCTCACCAGCTCCACTATCTTCCATTTTTTTTGCATATTCCAACGCATCAATTCCACTATTGTTTCTTCCCCCATGAGTGAAAACTTCCCACTTATCTCCATTTTTTTTAGCATCTATTGCAACAACAATACATTGTGATCCAAATTTTTTTGAACTATCGGCTACAACTTTAGAATTTTCTACTGCCGCAGTATTAATTGAAACTTTATCAGCGCCGCAGTTTAATAACTTATTAATATCATCAACGCTTCTAACCCCACCGCCTACTGTTAAAGGCACAAAACATTTCTTTGATGTCTTCTCAACAACTTCGTAAATGGTATCTCTGTTCTCGTTTGAAGCTGTAATATCCAAGAAACAAATTTCATCTGCTCCACCATCACTATAAATTTTTGCTTGTTCAACAGGGTCTCCGGCGTCTTTAAGATCAACAAAGTTTATACCCTTAACTACACGGCCATTTTTAACGTCTAAGCAGGGTATAATTCTATTTTTAAGCATCTTCTTTAGCCAGATCCTCTAGTTTAATATCACCATCGTATATTGCTTTACCAACTATAACACCTTCAATATTTTTTAATGTCTTAGCTTTTTTGATATCCTCTATTGATGATACCCCGCCAGAAATTATTACAGGGCAATTCGAAATTTCAGCAACTTTTAGTGTTTCTTCAAAATTTGGGCTTTCTTTGGTACCATCTTTATTAATATCAGTAAAAATTAATCTACTAATACCGTAGTCATTTACTTCAGTTAAAAAATCTAAAGTTGATATGCCTGAACTTTCTTTCCAACCAGATAACGAGAGTTTTCCATCTTTTGCATCCAAACCCAATGCAATTTTTTTTGGAAATTTCTTACAAGCCTTTTTTAAAAAATTTTTATCTTTAATGGCTGCACTTCCTAAGATTACTTTATCTACACCTATATCAGCATATTCTTGAATACTATCAAAATCTCTCACGCCTCCACCTACCTCTACTTTAAAATCAAATTTACTCACGATCTCTTTAATAATATTAAGATTAACTGTTTCTCCCGCTAAGGCTCCATCAAGGTCAACGATGTGCAAATTTTTGAACCCTTTATCAATAAATTGTGTTGCCTGTTCGACTGGTGACATTTGGTATTCTGTCTTTTGACTAAAATCACCTTTAATTAATCTTACACACTTTTTATCTTTAATATCAATCGCCGGAAATATCTTCATTTATAAATTTATAAAGTTGTTGATTATTTTTAATCCAGTTTTATCGCTTTTTTCTGGATGAAATTGAGTGCCAAAAATATTTTCTTTTTCAACTGCACAAACATGTTTTGATGAATATTCAGTTGTTGCTGAGATAGAACTTTTGTCGGTTGGGACAAACTCATAACTGTGAACAAAGTACATGTGTGATTTATCTTTTATATCTTTAAAAATTTTACTCTTTTTAACTAAATTTATTTGGTTCCATCCTATATGGGGAAGCTTATATTTGCCATTCTGATTATCTATTTTTGTTACTTTCCCCGGGATCCAACCTAATCCTTTCGTTTCTAACTCTTCATATCCAACATCTGCAAACATTTGTAATCCAACACATATTCCAAGGAGAGGTTTTTTCTTATTCATTACAAAGTCATTCAGGCAGTCAACAAGTCCATTAATAGATTGTAATGCATCCACACAACTTTTAAATGATCCCTGGCCTGGTAAAACAACTTTGTCAGTAGATTTAATTTTACTTACATCGGAAGTTACATCAATTTTTATTTTATTTTGGGCTACCTCTTTAAATGAATTTATAACTGAGCTTATATTGCCTGATTTGTAATCAACAATTGTTACGTTCATCAATTTTTATAAAGAGCCCTTAGTAGATGGCACGACTTTTTTATTTTTTGGATCTATTTCTAGTGCTGCTCTAAGCGATCTTGCTAAACCTTTAAAACACGACTCTACTTTGTGGTGACTATTGTCTCCATATAAATTCTCAATATGCAATGTAATTCCTGCCGATTGAGAAAAAGCTTGAAACCATTCTTTGAATAGTTCTGTATCCATTTCTCCAAGTTTTTCTACTTTTAAGTTTACTTTCCAAATTAAATAGGGTCTATTTGAAACATCTAGAGCAACTCTAGTCAAAGTTTCATCCATTGGTATCATTGCGTGAGCATATCTTTTTATTCCAATAAACTTTTTTGATGCTTTTTTAAGACACTCACCTATAGCAATTCCTGTATCTTCTGTTGTGTGGTGAAGATCTATGTGCGTATCCCCTTTTGCTTTTACCTTTAAATCAATCGATGAATGTTTAGAAAGTTGTTCAAGCATATGGTCAAGGAAACCTATACCAGTATCAATTTTGTATTGACCTTTTCCGTCTATATTTAATTCAACGTCGATTTTAGTTTCTTTTGTTTTTCTTGTTATTGATGCTTTGCGCTTCATATAAACCTACATATATCCATATTATTTAGTCATATCAACAAAACTAATTTGCCACTTGAAGATTAGAAATTAGTATCCATCTATATTTCATGACAACAATTGTATTAGTAAGAAAAAAAAATGACGTAGTTGTGGCAAGTGATGGCCAGGTCAGTATGGGAAATACAGTAATTAAAAGCAATGCCAACAAAGTCCGTAAAATTGAGAAACGAAATGTGATTGCTGGTTTTGCAGGTTCAACGGCAGATGCATTAACTCTTTTCGAAAGACTAGAAGCCAAACTTGAGAAACACGCTGGTAATTTAACTCGTGCTGCAGTCGAGCTCGCTAAAGATTGGAGAACAGATAAATATTTAAGGCGTCTTGAAGCGCTTATGGCAATTGGGGATAAAGAAAAAAGTTTTATAATTTCAGGAACTGGAGATGTCTTAGAACCTGAAGGAGATGTTATTGGAATTGGGTCAGGTGGAAACTACGCACTTGCTGCTGCAAAAGTTTTAATGGAAACAGAATTAAACGCTGAAGATGTTGCAAAAAAAGCGATCCAGGTTGCGGCAGATATATGTGTATTTACAAACCATAACGTTAGAATTGAGAAAATATAATGGAAAAATCAAATATTAAATCATTTCCAAAAAAAAATTCTGAGAACAAAAAGAATGATATAGATTCTCTTTCTCCAAGAGAAATTGTTTCAGAATTAGATAGATACGTTGTTGGTCAGAACAAAGCAAAGAGAGCTGTAGCTATTGCTCTTAGAAATAGATGGAGAAGACAGGCTTTAAAAGGTGAAATGAGAGACGAAGTTTTACCAAAAAATATATTAATGATTGGACCGACAGGAGTTGGCAAAACTGAGATATCAAGAAGACTATCGAAGTTGGCTGAAGCACCATTTGTAAAAGTCGAAGCTACAAGATTTACTGAAGTTGGTTATGTGGGTAGAGATGTAGAACAAATCATTAGAGACTTGCTTGAAATTGCTATTGCAATGGAGAAAGTTAAGAGAAGAAAAGAGGTTCACGCAAAAGCTCAAAAGCTTGCTGAGGAAAGAGTTTTAGATGCTTTAGTAGGAAATAAAGCAAGCGTAGCAACAAGAGAAAGTTTTAGAAAGAGACTTAGAAACGGAGATTTAGACGATAATGAAATTGAAGTTCCAGTGAGCGAAAGTGGGAACATGCCAAGTTTTGAAATACCAGGAATGCCAGGAGCAAATATTGGAATGATAAATATTGGTGAAATGTTAGGTAAATCAATTGGCAATAGATCAAAAAAGAAAAAGATGACTGTAAAAGAGTCTCATGAAATCCTATTAAATGAAGAAGCTGATAAACTTATTGAAGAAGATAAAATTATTAAATCTGCGAAAAATGTGACTGAAAATAACGGAATTGTTTTTCTAGATGAAATTGATAAAATTTCCGCCAGAACTGATAGGGTCGGTGGAGACGTATCCAGAGAAGGAGTACAAAGAGATCTATTGCCATTAATAGAAGGCACAACTGTAAGTACAAAGTATGGACCAGTAAAAACTGATCATATCTTATTTATAGCATCAGGGGCTTTCCAACTTGCCAAACCATCAGATTTACTTCCAGAATTACAAGGAAGATTGCCAATTAGAGTTGAACTAGATGCATTGAATAGTGCAGATTTTATAAGAATTTTAAAAGAGCCAGATAACAGTTTAATTAAACAATATAAAGCTTTATTGAAAACTGAAAATGTTGATTTAGAATTCTCTGAAGATGGAATTGATACTATTGCTAATTTGGCTAGCGAGGTGAATTCATCTGTTGAAAATATTGGTGCCAGAAGACTTCACACTATAATTGAAAGAGTTTTAGATGAAATTAGTTTCACAGCAACAGACAGATCAGGTGAAAAAATTGTTGTCGATTCTAAGTATGTAAAAGAAAATCTAGGGCAATTAGTAAAGGATAATGATTTATCTAAATTTATTCTTTGATTTTAAATAAACATCAAAAGAGCCAGAATTCTTATCATTAGTATTTTGGATATTTTTTACTAGTTTCATAAGATCGACATTTGATCTAATAAATTCAGGTATAGAATGTTTTAATATGCTCAATTCAGATGATTTATAAGGATCTTCAGCTGATTTAGATCTCATTCCTTTCCCAGTAATTATATTAACTTTTAAAATTCGATTTTCGAAACACTCATAAATTGTTTTTTCAACAAATTTATTTGCTTGATCAAGATTAAAACCGTGTAAATCTATTACAAAAGTTGATTTATTTTTGTTTATTGAATGTTTGTCTACTTCATCTTTTGAATGAACTTTATCTTTACTCTTAACGAAATTTTTCCAATCTTTTAAATCTTTGTCGGATAATTTTTTGTTCAAATACTATATGTTAGTTTCAATTAATAACCAATTTGGATCATTGGAATTTAAGTTTTTAGAAAATCTCCAAGTGTCATAAACTTTTTTAACTTTTTCTGGATCGCCAGTTAAAATCTTTGCGTCTTTATCTCTGTTACAAGATATAATTTCACTAATAAAATCAACTGTGACTTCAAGCATGTTACCTTTTTGCTCATGATTTTTTATTTCGGCAGAGTTTATCCCAATAAAGGTTGTTTCCGATTTTATGCCATTTTTTTCTCTATTAGATATTGCTTCCTGAAATTGATTTAAAACTTTTTTATCAAGCAAATTTCTAATTTCTTTTATTGATCCTTTTGAAAAATTTGTAATGATCGTCTCATAAGCCATCTTTGCGCCTTCAATAAAATCTTTCTTTGCACTTTCATCAAAATTTCTGTAATTCGGTTTTTTTTCTGCAGCATTCACTTCAGGAATGTCGTGTGGAAAGCTATTTGAAATATCATCCTCATAACCTGATTTTTTTCCTAAAATACCCCTTAACCTTAGGAAAATAAAACCAGCTATCATAGCTAATAAAATAATATCTAAATATTCAAAACTATAATTCATAACTAAATAATATTTACTCTATTGCTTAATTTCAACAAGCAATTTAAATTAAAGACAAATGAACACAGTACTTTTATTGATAATTTTGATCCCAATTCTAGAAGTTTATTTATTCATAAAAATTGGGAGCCAAATTGGTGCTTTTACAACAATCTCATTAATATTTGTTACAGCTATAATTGGTGTCAGTTATGCAAGGTACGAGGGTTTAAATACTCTCAGATCTGGTGTTTCTCAACTTTATAAAAACCAAATGCCTTTGTTTGAGTTAATGTCTGGTGCAGCCTTAGCAATTGCAGCGCTCTTATTAATTTTACCAGGATTTGCAACAGACTTATTTGGATTTTTAATAATATTTCCATTTACAAGAAAAATCATTTTTAATTTATTTGCTAAAAATACGAAAAATAAAGTACATGTCAAAGATGATTTGATTGAAGGAGAGTATGAGGATAAGGATAGCGGGAATGACAAAAAATTATAAAATACTTACTTCCTACGTCAAAGATATATCATCAAAAATATCTGGTACTGAGAATTTTATATATCTTAAAGATAATATTCCAAAATATTCTTTAGGAATAGACATAAACTCTTTGCCACTAAAGAATAATATGGCAGAAGTAAATATAAAATTAACTTTTGACAATAAAACTGAAAAAGATAAAAAAGCGTATTTTGAAATGACCCATGCTACAGTCGTGAGGGTTGAAGAGTCTGCTGTTAATAGGGGTGAATTAAAAAGAATATTTTTAAGTGATGTGCCCACTGAAATATATCCTGAAATAGAAAAGAAATTTTTCGAAATTGTTAAATCAATAGGTTATCCAGAAATTAAACTGGAAAAGAAAATAAATTTTCAAGAATTGTTTGAAAAAAATCAGAAGTAATTTTTTTTGAGGGACTTTTTTAGAAAATTTTGATGCTCTTTACGCTCTTCTGCAGTGGGTTCAATTATGTTTTTACAAAAATCGATTATTGCATTTTTATTATTTCCTAACTCATCCTTTTTTTCTGAGAAATTTAATTTTGGCTCTTTTTGGTCAATTAAGTTTATATAAACCTTTGATAATAATTCACAATCAATTAATGCAGTGTGTAATTTTCTTCTAGAGTTATCGATTCTAAATCTTTTACATAATGCATCTAAACTAATTTGAGATCCTGGAAATTTCTCTCTAGCTATATCTAAAGTGTCAATGACCCGATCTTTTAGGATTGGTTTTTTTCCCAGCATTTTAAGTTCATTATTTAGATGGGATAAATCAAAGTTGGCATTATGTATTATTAATCTTTTGTCACCTATGAATTTTATAAAATCATCTGCAATTTGGGAAAATTTTTTTTTGTCAGATAGAAATTCATCTGAATATCCGTGTACTTTGAATGCTTCCTCTGAAACTTTTCTTTGGGGATTTAAATAACAATGAAATCGATTAGATGTTAAAATATGATTATCAAGTTCTATACAGCCTATCTCAACTATTCGATGTCCATTTTCAACTGAGAGACCCGTTGTTTCAGTATCAAGCACAATTTCATTCATTTGCCAATTTCTTTCATAATTAATTTTACATTTTTCTTAGCTGCAATTCTAACAAAATTATTTTTTACATTATAGGTTGATCTTTTTTTCTTTAGTTTTAATGGTAATTGATTTCTTTTAAGAATATTTATCAACTTTGGATTGATATTTTTTCTTTTGTTAAGTTTATGTTTAATCTTTTTTTTATCAGCCTCTATAAAAATTATAATATCTTTTTTTGTATTTAGTCTGTTTTCCAAATACAAAGGTATATCTAAGACAACAAATTTCTTTTTTTTATTTTTTTTAAGAAAATTTTTCATTTTCTTTCTTACTATTGGATGAATAATCTTGCTTAGAATTTTCAAATTTTTATGTTTCTGAAAAATTATTTTAAGCAATTCCTCTTTTTTCAAGGGGAAGTTACTTACTTTATTGGGAAATTTTTTCTTAATTTTTCTAAATAAAAATTTATCTTTTTGGTAAAGATTTGAAACTACCAAATCAGCATTAAAAACTGGATATTTAAATAATTTTGAGTAGAATGTTTTTCCTGAACCGATGTCTCCAACTAATGCAATTCTTCTCATTTTAAGATTTCTATTGTTTCTTCATCAATCTTTGGTAATACCTTATTCCATAAAGCAAAGGATTGGTGGGCCTGATATATAAACATCATTCTTCCATTTTCTGTTTTATTACCGTTATGCTTTGCCTTTTTTAGAAAATTTGTTTCACTTGGATTGTAAATTACATCATAAAAAAATTTGTTATTTCCAGACTTATCTAAATCCAAATCAAAATTTTCTTTTTTTAAGCCGACACTTGTTGCATTGATAACTATATCAAACTCAGGTATATCGCCCCATTTTTGAATAGTGATATCATTAAAAGTTTCTTTAATTTTTTCTGACTTTTCAAATGTTCTATTGGTTAAACAAATATTTTCACATCCCATGTTTTTTAAAGCAAGAATTATGGAAGGACTAACACCTCCTGCACCAATGATAAAAGCTTTTTTTCTTTTCACATCATAATTGATATGCCTTAAAGCTAATTCAAATCCTGCAATGTCTGTATTGTGTCCCATTATTTCGCCCCCTTCTACACAAATAGTATTTACAGAATTAGTTTCTTTTGCTTCGGGGCTTAAGCTATCCAAAAAAGGTATTACAGAATTCTTGAACGGAACTGTCACATTAGCACCATTAATTTCTGTTTTTCTTATGCTTTCTATTAGTTTAGGAATTTCTTTTTCATTGATAAGTTTTTTTTCATAAATCGCATCAATTTTATTTCTTTTTAGCCAAAAATTATGAAGTTTTGGGGACAAAGAATGATTAATTGGATTTCCTATAACACAAAATTTCTTCATTTAATATTGTCCAAATATTTTTTAATACTATTAATTGGAAGTCCCATTATTGTATCAACGTTTCCTTTAATTTCACTGAATAATTTTTTTCCCTCTCCTTCTATTTGGTAAACATTGTAAGAATATAAGTTTTTATCTGAGATTTTACTTAAATATTCTTCAAGTTCTTCTCGAGAGAAATTTTTCATTTTCATCAATGCTTTTTCTGTGTAGTTCCATATCATTTTTCCATCAGAAGATATGCATACTGAACTAATTAAAAAATGGGATTTTCCGTTTAATGACTCTAAAATATTTAACGCATCCGCTCTGTTTGTTGGTTTCGAAATCAGTTTTCCATCTAAATCTATTACACTATCCGCACCAAGAACAATTTCCCCTAATCTCCTTTGACTCACTTTGTTTGCTTTTAATTCTGCTAGATTTTTAGATATTAGTTCAGGTGTTGCTCCCTGATTTATTAAAGACTTCTTTACTTCATCTTCGTCTAAATTAGACGGCTCTACTTTACACTCAATTTTGTTTTCATCCAAAATTTTTTTTCTTACTATGCTCTTTGATGCCAGAATTATTGATTTCATTTTTGGCTAAAAATATCGTGGATTTTCAGAATTGAAGCTGCGGTTTCTTCAACAGATTTCCTCGTTACGTCAATACTTGGCCAACTGTACTTCTGGAAGAGTTTTCGTGCATTATCCATTTCTTTTTGTACGATATCTAAATTTGTATACTCAGTAATTTCGTTGTCTTTAATGGATTGCATTCTATTTTTACGTAAATCTACCAATCTACCAGGTTCTGCAGTCAAACCAACTATACACATATTACGAGGATTTTTTTTTAATATGTCAGGAACCGAGTTTTCGTTTACTAATGGTATGTTTGATATCTTCATTCCTTTGTTTGCAAGATAAATAGAAGTTGGAGTTTTGCTTGTTCTACTAACTCCTAAAAGGATTATATCAGATTTTTCAATGTCCTCTATTGAATTACCGTCATCGTGATTCATTGTAAATTGTATGGCTTCAATTTTTTTATAATAATCATCATCCATTATGTGCTGTCTACTTGGAACATTAAGAGCTTTTTGATCTAAAAGTTTGGAAAACCTAATAATCAAATCTCCGAGAATACCGAAGCATGGGATATTTTTTAAACTACACTCATTTGCTAAATGTCTAGCTAATTTGTTATCAACTATTGTATATAATACTATAGTATTGTTATTCTTTTCTGAGACTTCAAGAATCTTGGAGATTTGATTCTCTGTTCTTGTAAAAGAGTAAAAGTGAGTTTTATATTTGAAGTTTTTAAATTGAGCTTTTATTGCAAGAAATATTCTTTCCAATGTTTCTCCGGTTGAGTCAGAGATTAGATATATGTTATATGTATTAATCATGTATAAAAAGTATTTCTTTGTGTATAAGATGCTTCATAAAATAAACAATAACTCTATTTAAAGATTTTAATGTATAAGTGCTCATTTATATACATTTTAAGCAATGTTGATAACTATTATACTTTTTAGATAAAAAAAATGATAACTAATTAAAACTCAAAGAATTCTGAGGTAAATTTAATAAATCTTATGTGAAAAAACTGTTATAAACTTGTTAAAAAACATTTACTACCATTATTAACAGAGCATACTAATAACACTATAGTTAATATTTAATTATATGAATACTCTAATACAAAACTGCATAAAGAATAAATCTTCCAAAGTACCTATATGGTTGATGAGACAAGCAGGTAGATATCTCCCAGAATTCAGATCTATAAGAGAAAAAAATCAAGATTTTATAAGTTTGTGTTTAAATACTAAATTGTCGTCTGAGATAACAATACAGCCAATTAATAGATTTGGTTTTGATGCTGCTATAATTTTTTCTGACATACTGTTAGTTCCATATGCACTTGGTCAACAAGTGAATTTTAAAAAAGATTATGGACCCAACTTACAGAAGATTGATTTAAAAATAATAAATAGTGTTAAAAGAGAAGACTTTCTTCAAAAATTAAATCCTGTTTATGAAACAGTTAAAGATATAAAAAAAAAATTACTTATGGTTGATAAAGATACTATAGGTTTTGTCGGAGCTCCGTGGACATTGCTATTATATATGCTTAACAGAAGGTCTCCAAAAGAAGGAAATTTTAGTGTGTTTCCAAAAGATAAATATATTCACAATATTCTAGCGAAATTGGATGAATTTTTAAAAATACACATTGAAGCTCAAATTAAAAGTGGCGCATCTATAATTCAGATTTTTGATAGTTGGGCCGGACTTCTCCCAGAAAAAGACCTAGAATTTTTCGTTTATAAACCCATCAAAAGTTTAGTAGATTTCATTAGACAAAAAAAAACAATCTCAATTTGTTTTCCAAGAAATATTAGCAATTATAAAAAATTTGTAGATAACGTGAATCCCGATATAATTAATATCGATTATAATGTAGATCCTTCAATCATTAGTGATACAATTGATATTCCCATTCAAGGTGGACTTGATCCAAAAATTCTTCTTCAAAATAAAGAAATTGTAAGAAATGAAGTGACAAAATATTTAAAAACTTTTGATAAAAAAAGATATATATTCAATTTAGGACATGGGGTTTTACCAGACACAAACCCAGATATGGTTAAATATTTGGTAGACAAAGTTAGGAGCTTTTATGGACAGTAATCATCCACAAGTAAATTTTGGGAAAACAGGTGTTTTATTAATTAATCTTGGTACACCAGATTCTACAGGATGGTGGGATATAAGAAAATATTTGAATGAGTTTTTATCAGATAAGCGTGTCATCGAAGCAAACCCTTTTTTATGGAAAATTATTTTAAATTTATTTATCCTTACCTTTAGACCATCTAAAACAGCAAAAGCTTATAAAGAAATATGGATGAAGGAAAAAAATATGTCTCCTTTACGTTATTACACCATAAGGCAAACCGAAAAGGTTAAATCCATTATATCAAATCAAAACTTAATAGTTGATTATGCAATGAGATATGGAAATCCGAGCATTAAGAGCAAGATGTTAAATTTGCAAGAGAGCGGATGTGAAAACATTATAATACTCCCTTTGTATCCACAGTACGCAGCAGCAACAACAGCCACAGTTTGTGATGAAGTTTACAGGGTGCTCATGAAAATGAGATGGCAGCCAAGTCTCCAAATTATACCTCACTATGAGTCTGAACCCTTTTATATCCGAGCAATCGTCAATTCTATTAATTACAAATTGAGCAGTATTAACTGGAAACCTGATTTAATATTAGCCTCTTATCATGGCATACCAAAAAAATATTTTGATAAAGGTGATCCATATCATTGCTATTGTCACAAGACCTCCAGACTTATTAAAGAGACTTTTGATAAAGACATACCCATTTTGACAACTTTTCAATCAAGATTTGGTCCTCAAGAATGGCTTCAACCGTATACAGATAAAACTTTAGAAAATTTACCCAAAGAAGGAAAAAAAAATGTTTTGGTAATTTCTCCTGGCTTTTCATCTGATTGCGTTGAAACCCTAGAGGAAATTTCTATTCAGGGAAAAGAAAGCTTTTTAGAAGCTGGCGGAGAAAAATTCGATACAATTCCTTGCTTAAATGATAATGAAGATCATATAAAGTTATTAGTGCATTTAATCAATAAAAGCTTAAGAAAATGAATTATTATTTAATATTAAAATCTTTACATCTAATTGCAGTAATTTCCTGGATGGCTGGACTACTTTATTTACCAAGAATATTTGTTTATCACACAGAAAACTCATTAAATTTAGAAGTTTGTAAAGTTTTTAAAGTAATGGAGAGAAAATTGTATTTCTACATTATGTATCCAGCAATGTTACTATCATGGATATTTGGTTTGGCCTTAATACACTCTGTTGGTTCTGAGTTACTCACTGCACTTTGGATGCAAGTTAAATTCTTTTTGGTAATTGTTTTAACAGCCTATCATTTTTATCTCGGATCGTGTTTAAGAGCATTTAAAGATGATAGAAACACATCAAGTTCAAAATATTTTAGAATTATTAATGAAATACCAACTATACTGTTAATTTTGATCATATTTTTTGCGATTTTAAAGCCATTAGGAGGTTGAAATAACGTGAATATATATTATATTAAACTAATCAAATTATTTAATTCCCCACATGAAAATCCAAGAACTTAAAAGAAAAAGTCCAGCACAATTAATTGAGCAAGCAGAAAAGCTAAGTATAGAAAATGCTAGCACACTCAGAAAACAAGAAATTTTGTTTGCTATATTAAAAAAACTTGCTGAAAAAGGTGAAGAGATTACTGGAATGGGTGTACTTCAACTTCTTCAAGATGGATTTGGCTTTTTAAGGGCTTTAGAATCGAATTATTTACCAGGAGCAGATGATATTTACGTTAGCCCAAGCCAAATTAGAAAATTTGGTTTAAGAACAGGTGACACAGTTGAAGGTCCTGTTAGAGCACCTAAAGAAGGAGAAAGATATTTTGCCTTGCTCCAAGTAAGCAAAATAAATCTTGAAGATCCTGAAAAATCTAGGCACAAAATTGCTTTCGATAACTTAACTCCATTATATCCTAACAAACAAATAGTAATGGAGGTTGAAACAACAACAGTTGAGAAAAAACCAAATTTAACTCCAAGGTTAATTGATCTCGTAAGTCCAATAGGTAAAGGCCAAAGATCCTTAATTATATCTCCACCGAAAGCCGGCAAAACAATGATACTACAAAGTATAGCTAACTCGATTGCTGCCAACCATCCAGAATGTTATTTGATGGTTTTGCTTATTGACGAAAGACCCGAAGAAGTAACAGACATGCAACGTACTGTTAAAGGCGAAGTAATAAGTTCAACTTTTGATGAACCTGCTCAAAGGCACGTAGCGGTCGCCGAAATGGTTATAGAGAAAGCCAAGAGAATGACAGAGCATAAAAAAGATGTGGTTATTCTTCTAGATTCAATAACTAGACTCGGAAGAGCTTATAATGCTGTAGTTCCTAGTTCTGGTAAAGTCTTAACTGGTGGTGTCGACGCTAATGCTCTTCAAAGACCCAAAAGATTTTTTGGAGCAGCTAGAAATATTGAAGAGGGTGGATCTTTAACGATTATTTCAACCGCACTAATTGACACTGGTAGTAGAATGGATGAAGTCATTTTTGAAGAGTTTAAAGGGACAGGTAATAGTGAAACTATTCTTGATAGAAAAATATCCGAAAAAAGAATATTTCCAGCGATTGATATTACTAAGTCTGGCACAAGAAGAGAGGAACTTCTTTTTGATAAAAATGACTTGCAAAAAATGAATGTTCTAAGACGTATAATAGCTCCAATGGGATCAATGGATGCAATTGAATTTATAAATTCTAAGCTTAAAAATACCAAAAGCAATACAGAGTTTTTTAACTCTATGAATAAACCTTCTTAATTTAAGAAAATTTAATAATACATTTTAATCCGCCGTCAATTTGATAATATTCGTTTATGTCAGATGTAGATTTGGAAAAGATACAAAAACTTCTTCAAGGAAAAGAGTATTCAAAAATTATTTTTGAAATTGAGGCTAAAACTGTTGAAAAAAATAGATCTGCCGCTTTATATAATTTGCTAGGATATTGTCGAGCCTCTCAAAGAGGTAAAACTGATAGGGATGTTCAGCATGCCTTAAAAGATTTTGAGGCTGCGTTTCATAAGGATAATTTAGGACAAATATCCCTAGATGCTTTATGTAGTCATATAACTCTATGCGCTGAAATGGGACGAAAAGATAATAATTTATTAAATAATCTTTTAATATCTGAGAAAATGTATCTTAAAGCTGAAAAAAAATTTTCCAAAAACGAAAAGTATTTAAGTTTTGGCCTTGATCTTTATAAATATCTATTGAAGCATAAAAAGAGAATTTCAATGATAGATGAAATTATAAGCTTTAAGGAGCTTAACAAGCTTTATGGTTCAACTTATATTACCTCACATATGTATTTATCTGACTGGAAACAAAAAGATTTTGCCGAATTTCAAAAAAAATTCTCGAATATATTTCACGTCCTTAATTCTAAAAAAACTTCAAAGATTGATATGACAAAAAAAAAAATAAAGATTGGTTTTTTATCTCCTGATTTTAGGCAATCTCATTCAATTACATACTTTTTAGAAGATCTTATTAAGCACTTAAAACATACAAAATTTGAAACTTTCGGGCTTTCTCTTTTAAGCGCCAAACAACATGATGAGACTACAGATAAATTTTCAAATCTTTTCGATAATTGGGTTGATCTAAGTAATAAATCAGATCAAGAAATTATTGATGCTATTCAAAATATAAACATAGATATTCTAATTGATCTCGCTGGTCTGTGGTCCTCCAATAAAGTAAATATTTTCAATACAAGATTTTGCCCGCTCCAAATAAGCTGGTTAGGTTTTAACAATTCTACTGGTCTTAAAGAAGTAGACTTTATTTTGGCTGATATGAATACTGTAAAAAATGAAGAGAAAGAATATGTTACAAAAATTTATAGGCTTCCTAGAATTTGGAATTCTCATCGTGGTTTTGATTATAAAAGAGTTTACAATGAATTACCTTTCAAAAAGAATAATTATTTCACTTTCGGGTCATTTAACAATTTTATGAAAATAAATGACGAAGTTGTGGACACATGGATTAAAATCCTTAAGAAAGTAAAGAATTCAAAATTAATCTTAAAATCATCTTTATTTCTCTGTGAAGATGCTTTAAAGAAAAAGTTTGAAGATGTGGGCTTAACTAATTCAGTTGAGATTTTAAAAAAAACGACAAAAAAAGATTTCTTATCTCATATAAATCTTTATGATAAAATAGATTTGTGTCTTGATACTTTTCCATTTACAGGTGTTACAACAACTTTCGAAGCTTTATGGAAAAATGTGCCCGTAATAACTAAAGCAGGATATAATTTTAATTCCAGGTGTGGTGAAAGTATTTTAAGAAATGCAAAAATTGAAAATTTCATTGCAATAGATAATGAAGATTATATCAAAAAGGCGGTTTTTTACGCAAGTAACATAAACGAGTTAGATAATACCAGAAAAAATCTTTTCGACAAAATTAATGAAACTCCTTTGTTCGATACCAAAGGATTCAGTAATGATTTTTGTGAAGCTTTAGAAAATATGCAAAAAATCATAAGTAAGGACTATAAGTAGCCTAAATTTAAGTTAGTAAGAATGAAACTTGAAAGAAAAATTAACAATCTAATAACTTTATTTAATAAAAAACAATATGATAAAGTAATTTTTGAGACTGAAAGTAATTTTGATGACAAAGAAATTAATAGCCAAGTTTTGTTGATTCTAGGCTTAGCCAGGATTAAATCAAGAAATCGTAACTTTAATGATGTTTTGTTAGCAATACAAAATTTCAAAAAAGGTTATATTTTAGAAAAAAAAAGTAAAATTGGACTAGAATGTTTAATTTACTATTTGTACGGTGTTGGTGACAAAGTTAAACAAGAAAATACATTGTCTCTAGATGAATATGAAGAGACAAAAAAATTTTTCTTAGAAGCGAAATCTGTCTTCAATTATAATGAAAAGCTATACCATGCTATTTCGTTATTAAACTTAAAAACTACAAATGTCGAATTTAGACAGAATGTCTTAAAAGAATTAATAGATAAAAATTTCTTTAAAGAAAAAGCTTTAGTTTTTGAGTATATTTATAACAACAATTTAAGATATAATTGGTCACAAAAGGATTTTTTTAATTTTACTAATAAAATAAAGGAAAAATTACAAATTATTAATCTACCTAAAATTGAGGGAATTAAAAAAAAAAAAATTAAAGTTGGTTTTCTCTCATCAAATTTGGCTTCAAATCATTCTGTTACATATTTTATAAAAGACTTATTTAGATATAAAAATGATAAATTTGAAATACATGTTTTTTCTGATTTAAAAGTACATCAGGAGGATGCTACAACAAAAAAAATTAAGTCGAACGTAGACTTTTTTTATAATATTTCAAAAAAGAGTAATATCGAATTAGCAAGTTTCCTAAGATTTATAGGTATCGATGTATTAATTGATATTAATGGATATTTAGGAAAAGGTAGAATTGAAATTTTTAATTCTAGAGTTTGTAAATTACAAATATCATGGCTTGGTTATAACAATACCATAGGGCTTAATTTTAGTGATTATCTAATCGCAGATAGAAATCTTATATTAGAAAAGGAAAAAAATCTTTACAAAGAGAAAATTATTTATTTAGATAAGATTTGGAATTCACATTCGGGATTAAATATTGAACGAAAATATAATCAATTACCCTCACAAAATAGTGGTACTTTTACACTAGGATCTTTTAATAATTATTTAAAAATCTCAGATGAGACTATTTTAGTTTGGTCAGAAATACTTAAAAAAATTAAAAATAGTAAACTTATATTAAAATCATCAGTTTCATATTCGGAAGTTCATTTTATAGATTCATTTAAAAGGGAAGGAGTCTTAAACAAAGTTATCTTTAAAAAATAAATTAAACAGTTTCGAGCAACATATAAATCTTTATAAAGATATAGATCTTTGTTTAGATACTTTCCCCTATAGTGGTGTCACAACAACTTGTGAAGCCCTATGGATGAATGTTCCAGTTGTAAGTATGGAAGGGTTTAACTTTAATTCAAGATGTGGGGAGAGTATTTTGATAAATTCTAATCTAAAAGATCTGGTTGCAAAGAATAAAGATGATTATATTTCTAAAGTACTTTCGTTTGCTAATGACTTAGATAAATTAAAAAGAACCAGAAAATTTATTTTTGATGAAGTTTTGAAAACCAATACCTTTAATTCCAAGGAATTTGCATCAAATTTTTGGAAATCAATTCTAGACACTTATTCAAATCATAAATAGACTAAAATTTTTAAAAATTTATGACAATATGTGCATTATCAACTGGAGTAGGAGCTTCAGGGGTCGCTATAATTCGAATATCGGGCCCAGAGACTAGTTTTATCATTAAGTCTTTAACAAATAAGGCATTACCAAAGCCAAGAGAGGCTACCCTGCTAGAATTAAACAATATCAACAATAATAGACCAATTGATCAAGGAATAGTTTTATGGTTTCCAGGCCCCAAAAGTTATACAGGCGAGGATATGGCTGAATTGCATGTTCACGGAAGCAAGGCTGTAGTCAAAGAACTTCAAGAAACGTTACTACGTACAAAAAAATGTAGGTTAGCGGAACCAGGAGAGTTTACCAAGTTAGCATTTTTAAATGGAAAGATAAATTTACTACAAGCAGAGGCGATAGGCGATTTAATAGCAGCAGAAACAGAAATTCAAATGGAACAAGCGCAAAATATCATAAAAGGTAAATCTTTTTTAAAATTTAATGAGCTCAGAGAGAAATTAATAAAAGTTTTATCAAGAATTGAGGCAAAGATTGACTTTCCTGATGAAGATTTACCCTCCAATGTTCTGAATGATGTTAAAAAAGATGTTTCCATTATTGAGAACGAAATAAAAAAAATATTGCTAAGCTATGAAGTCGGAGAAAGAATAAGAACAGGTTACAAAATTGCAATCGTTGGACCTCCTAACACCGGAAAATCAACTTTGATGAATTATTTAAGCAAAAGAAATGTTGCAATAGTATCTGACGTCGCGGGAACTACTAGGGATGTGCTGCAAACAAATTTAAACTTTTATGGTTATCCAGTTATAATTTCAGACACGGCAGGTATCAGAGAGTCAAAAGATATGATTGAAAAAGAAGGTATTAAACTTGCTTTTAAAAAAGCAGAAGAAGCGGACCTTAGAATAGTCGTTATAGAGCCAAAAAATGTTGATTTTTATGGTTTTTTAAACGATCTATTTAATAAAAACACAATTTTAGTTATTAACAAATCTGACCTCAATAAATTTGATGTGAAGGATAGACTCAACAAGTATGATCCAATTTCTGTATCTTTTCTCAAAGAAAAAAACATAGATGAATTATTAGACCGTATTAAAAAGAATTTAATTAGAGATATGAAGTTTAATGACGATGTTTTTGTAACTAGAGAGAGACATAAAAATAATCTAAAAGAGTGCTTAATAAACTTGCAAAACTTCAAAGACAAAAATGAGTCTTTAGATTTTGACAAAGGCGCGGAAGATCTTAGGTTAGCACAAGTCAATTTAGGTAAAATTGTTGGAAAAGTTGACGTAGAGGCCATATTAGGTAGTATTTTCAATGATTTCTGTATCGGTAAATAAACTTAAATTTCCTTTATTTTTTGCATCTTTTTAAACAAAATCGTTGATATTAGCCAACTTTTTAGTGTTTTTTTGTTAAAACTTGTAAAATTTGTCATCAATTATAAATTCTAGTTATGAAAAATAATTTTTCATTTGATGTTGTTGTAATTGGAGGAGGTCACGCCGGTTGTGAAGCTGCTGCTGCATCCGCTCGAATGGGTGTCGATACTGCATTGTTTACGAACGACATTAGTACTATAGGCGAGATGTCTTGTAACCCTGCAATCGGTGGGCTGGGCAAAGGGCATTTAGTAAGAGAAATAGATGCTTTAGATGGAGTTATGGGAGATATAGCTGATAAGTCTGGCATTCAATTTAGATTACTAAATAGAAGTAGAGGACCAGCAGTGCAAGGACTACGAACTCAAAGTGACAGGTCTATTTATAAAAAAGAAATGCAATTAAAACTGCTAAACTATTGTAATTTAAGCATATTTTCGACATCAATAAATGAATTTATAATTGAAAATAATGAGATAAAAGGCCTCAAAGCAGTAGACGGCACAGATGTCAAATGTTCTAAGGTAATTCTGACAACGGGCACTTTTTTAAATGGTTTGATACATATAGGTGATAAAAGAACACCAGCAGGTAGGTATGATGAAAAACCGACGTTAGGTTTATCGGACCAGTTAAGAAAATATGATTTTAAATTAGGTAGACTAAAGACCGGAACCCCTCCAAGATTAGACGGTACAACAATTAATTATGATAATCTCGAACGACAAGATGCAGATAAAGATATTTCTTTTTTTTCTTTTCTAACTAGGAAATTATATAACGATCAAATCTCCTGCAGTATGACTTACACTAATAGAAAAGTTCACAAGATTATTTCTGAAAATTTAAAAAAGAGCGCAATATATTCTGGAAGTATAAAGGGCGTTGGTCCTAGATATTGTCCATCTATTGAAGATAAAATTTATAAATTTAAAGATAAAACAAGACATCAAATTTTTTTAGAACCCGAAGGTCTTAATGATAATACAGTATACCCAAATGGTATTTCCACATCCCTTCCAGAAGAGATACAGTACAAAATATGTCATAATATCAATGGTTTAGAAGATGTAAAAATTATAAGGCCTGGATATGCAATAGAATATGATTACGTTGACCCTAGAGAGCTTTTCTTAACCTTAGAGACCAAGAAGATTAAAAATTTCTATTTAGCAGGACAAATAAATGGAACTACAGGTTATGAAGAAGCGGCCGCACAAGGATTGATTGCTGGGGCCAATGCAGCGTTATCCATTCAAAATAAAGAACCATTAATTTTAGATAGATCCCAAGCTTATATCGGTGTCATGATAGATGACTTAGTGACCAAAGGAGTTGCTGAACCTTATAGGATGTTCACTTCAAGAGCAGAATACAGATTAACTCTTAGATCTGACAACGCTGATTTAAGATTAACTGAAATAGGAATAAATATTGGGTTAGTTTCAAAAGAAAGAGCTGAAGTTTTCAATTCAAAAAGTAAAAATTTAAGGAATATTTCTAACAAAATGGATGATTTAAAAATCTCACCTTCAAAGGTATCTAAATTTGGTGTAAAAATTGCAAAAGACGGTATTTTGAGGACTGCTAGCAACATATTGGCACAAAAAGGGGTGACTATGGACAAGATTAGGGAGATTTGGCCTGAATTAACCTTTATATCAAAGGAAATAGACGATCAATTGGAGACTAACGCCCATTACAAGGGTTATTTAAAGAAGCAAAGTGCTGATATATTGGCTTTTAAAAGAGATGAAAATCTTAAAATCCCAGATAATATTAATTATGATAGTTTTTCAGGGTTTTCAAACGAGGTTAAGTCAAAATTCAAGCAAATTAAGCCAAAAACAATGGGTCAAGCACTCAGAATTGACGGCATAACCCCAGCAGCAGTATTTATTCTGTTGTCACATCTCAAAAGAAAGTCTATTAAGAAGATAGCTTGATAGATTCGCATAAAATTCATTACTCAAAACTGGAGACTTTGAATGTTTCACGTGAAACATTTCTTGAATTAGATGAATTTAAAGAAATGATTTTGGATGAGAACAAAAAAATTAATTTAATCAGCCAACATACTGAGGAATTAGCTAGAGAAAGACATATAATTGACTGTGCACAAATTATTGATTTAATTGATGAAAATCATCTATCTTGTACTGATTTAGGTTCTGGCCCTGGTTTACCTGGTTTAGTTATTGCTATTATCAAAAAAAAACAAAAATCGAAAATGAAATTTTTTCTTTACGAAAAAAGTTTTAAAAAAAGTAATTTTTTAAAAAAGGTTATTAATAAATTTGAACTAAACGTTGAAGTAATAAATCAAAATATCTTTGATCAAAGAAAATTAAACTCTGACTTGATTGTAGCAAGGGCATTTAAACCGTTGCCGATTATTTTAGATTTAGTAACGAAAAACTTCGATGATTTTAAAGACATCATTTTGTTTTTAGGCAAAAGTGGAAAGAGTTCTATTGAGCAAAGTTTAAAAAAGTGGAATTTAGAATTTATAGAAAAAAAAAGCGTAACAGAAAAAGACTCAATCATAATAAAAATAAATAAAGTTAGTAAAAAAAAATGAAAGAGAAAATTATTTCAGTAATTAATCAAAAAGGTGGTGTTGGAAAAACAACGACAGTAATTAATTTAGCTGCAGGACTTAGTTTAAATGGAAAAAAAATACTAGTTATAGATTTGGATCCACAAGGAAATGCGACAACCGGATTAGGATTGTCCAATGAAACAAGTACAAGCAAATCTATTTATGGAGTCTTGAATGGGAAAGAGGAGATAGAAAGCTCAATTCATAAGACTAACTTTCAAAATTTAGATATCGTAACATCAAATGTTGATCTATCTGGTTTGGAGGTCGAAACGGCAGATGACGAAAATAGAGCATATCTTTTAAAAACTAAATTAACCGCATATTTAAACAATTCCAGCCACTCGTACGACTACGTCTTAATTGATTGCCCACCTTCTTTGAGCTTATTAACCGTGATGGCTTTAGTAGTATCAGACTCATTAGTTGTGCCTTTGCAGACAGAATTTTTTGCCCTCGAAGGTATAACTCAACTTATTAAAACAATAGATCGTATTAAGGTTGGTCTTAATCCAAATTTATCTGTAAGAGGAATTTTGTTAACGATGTATGACAAAAGAAACAGACTGTCTGCACAAGTTGAAAAGGATGCAAGAGATTATTTTAAAGAAAAAGTTTATCAAACTGTAGTACCCAGAAATGTTCGTTTATCAGAAGCACCTTCGCACGGTGTTCCAGTTTTAATATACGATAAACAATGTTCAGGAAGTAAATCTTATGTTAAATTCACAGAGGAGTTTTTGGCTCAAGAATCGAGCTTAGTATCGGCAGCATGAGCAGTATTTTTAAAAATAAGAAGGGTCTAGGAAGAGGATTATCTTCTTTAATAGGTGATACCAAAACAGTTACAAAAAACAACAAAATTCTAGTTAGTGATTTAATTAGAAATAGATATCAGCCAAGAAAAACTTTTGATGAAGAAAGCTTGGAGGAGTTAACTAATTCAATCAAGTCAAGAGGTATCATTCAGCCAATTATTGCAAGGCTATCAAGTGAAAATAAATATGAAATAATCGCAGGAGAGAGGAGGTGGTTGGCAGCTCAAAGAGCGGGTCTCCATGAGGTACCAGTTGTTGTTGTTGATGCAGATGATAAAAAGGCTCTTGAATTTGGTATTGTTGAAAATGTTCAAAGGCATGACCTTAATTCAATAGAGGAAGCAGAAGGTTATAAAAGACTGATTGATGAGTTTAGTTATGATCAAGAACAAGTTGCTAAATTTATAGGCAAAAGCAGGAGCCATATTACAAATAGTTTAAGATTACTAACCCTTTCGAATTATATTGCTGATTTAATAAAGACGAATAAGATTTCTGCAGGTCATGCAAAAATATTGGTTGGTCTTACCAATTCCGACCAAATTGCAAAAAAAATAATAAAAAAAAATTTATCTGTTAGACAAACAGAAAACTTAGTAAGACTTTATAAATCCCCATCTAAGTCGATTAAAGCATTAAAAGATCCAAACATTAAAAAAATTGAAAATGATTTAATGGAAAAAATAGGTCTTAAAACCTATATTTCAAATAAAAAAAATAATAAAGGTAATGTTAGCTTTGAATATAGAGATTTAGATCAGCTAAATCATTTGATAGAAATTATTAAAAAAAATTATTAATTTCTTTCCGTCACTTCATAAACAAAATTAAATGCAAGCATTAAGCCGATTGAATTGTTTTTTTTTAAGAAAATTTCTGTTTTATTTATATCCTCTATCAAATCTTTTATCTTTGATTTTGACCAGTTTTCAAGTTGCTTTCTAACTATAGGTTTATCTTTCCAAAAGATAAGAGGTTTATAGTTGTTTATTAAATTATCAAAACTCTCATTTTCATTTTGTGCTTCATATAATTTAAGTAATCTTTTTGCCTTTTGAAGAAATGTTCTGAGTATAATTATTCCATCTTGTGCTTTATAATTACTTTCATTTATTATCTCTGAGATTTTTGGAGAGTTCTTAGATAAAGATGTATCTACTAAATCATTTATACTGACGTTTTCTGCAAGATTTGTTAATTTGAATATTTCTTCTAAACTTATATTTCTTTTATTTTGCATGTATATTAAAATTTTATCTAGCTCAGATTTTAAATTTCCTCTATCCCCGCTACATCGACTAACTAAAAGATTAATAGTTTCTTGAGAAATTGCTATTTTATAATTATTGAAAAATTTTTTTGCTATTTCCATTAATGTAATTGATGTATCTTTATAGGTTGGAACTATTATTAATTTATCACCTTTTTCAAATAAGTTTCTTAGTTTTGATTTTTTATCAAGAACAGTTGCATTTAAAATAATTTTGATGTCTGAAACATTTTTTTCTTCTAAATTTTTTATGACTTCATAAAGTTTTTCAGAACACCTATTAATAATTATTATTTTTTCTTTTTCAAAAAAAGATTGATTAAATATTTTTGTGTAAAATATTTCAGGGTTATTTAAAATTTGAGTTTCATCATAACTTTCAATATTTCCATTTAATTTTTTTTTCAAATTTTCAATGATTTCTTTTTTTTGTCCATCATTTTCACCATAAATTAAAAAAAAATTTTGCTTATCGAATTTTTTTTTATTTATTTCAAAAGTTTTGATTATCATTCTAACGTGCCCAACAAGAGTATAATATCATTAGAAATTTTAACATTTAAGTTGTTTGTAATATTACCTTCGTATTGAGACATCTTAAATTTGTCGCTTTGAACATCATAGCTGAATTCCTCAATAAATGTCTTATTAGTTAGAACATTGTTCTCTTTACTTTTTACAATTAAATCTACTTTATTCGATAATTTCTTTTTAGACGGATCACCTTTGCTATCTTTTAATATTGTTGTAATTTTTTGCTCAAAATCTATCTCGATTTTCACTTTTCTTATGGCCTCTTGATTTGAAATTGACATAAGTGTTTTTTCTATAAAAAAGGAATTTTTATTCTCATTTTTGTTTAAAATTTCTATAATTTCAAAATTACTATTCTTGGAACTGTAAATTGGTTTAAATCCACAATTAGTTAATGTTAGCGACAAGATAATTACTGATATTAAAAATTTCATTTTATAATTAAATTTACCAGCTTATTTTTAACAATTATATGTTTAAAAACACTTTTCTTTTCGAGAAAATTTGAAATTTTTTTATCTCTTTTTATCTTTTCTAAAAGAATTCCGTCTTCTAAATTTTTTTCAATTTTCATTAGAGATTTTTTTTTGCCATTAATTTGAATGACTATATTTACGTATTTGTCCTCTAAATATTTTTTTTGAGCCACCGGCCAAGAAACATTTGTTTCTTTTTGTAAATCTGTTAAACATTCTGACACCAAATGTGGAACAATGGGAAACATTAGAATTAAAATTTTTATGTAATTTTCCTCCAAATCTTTTACGTTGTGGTTATTGATTTCTTTACTTAAAAAATTGTAAGTCTCATGTAAGTATGCAATCAAAACATTCATATTAAATTTCTCAAGGCTTAATGTGTATTTTTCAATCAATTTATTAGTGTATATAGTCAAATTTTCATTTTCAAAATTCTCTTTTTTATTTTGAATTTCTTCAATTATTTTTTTATGTAATATCCAAAATTTTTGAATATATTTATAAGCTGCGATCATACCTTGCTCTGACCATTGCACATCTTTTTCTGGTGGGCTGTCAGATAAAATAAAAAATCTAACTGCATCAGCGCCAAATTGATCCATAATTTTTTCTGGATCAATAGTATTTTTCTTTGATTTTGACATCGACTCGGATGGTCCAACAACTATTTTTTTTTTATCCTTTATTTTGAAAAAATCTTTACCGTTTTCTGAAAAAACCTCATCTGGACTAACCCATTTGTTATTTTCATCTTTGTAGGTTTCATGACATACCATTCCCTGTGTAAATAATCCTTTAAATGGCTCTAATGAAATAAAATTTTGATTTTTAAATCCCAAAGCTTGCATAAAAAATCTTGAATATAACAAATGTAAAATTGCATGCTCAACTCCACCTATATATTGATCGACAGGCATCCAATATTTTACATCTTCTTTGTCAAAACCATATTCATTATTTTCTGGAGAGCAGAAACGTAAAAAATACCAAGAAGAGTCAACAAAAGTATCGAGCGTATCAGTGTCTAGGGTATAACCTTTCCCTTTTATTTTAATATCCTTCCATTTTTTTTGATGATCTAGAGGATTTCCCTTGGTGTTAAGGTTTATTTTTTCTGGGAGTTCTACAGGCAGCATTTCTTTTGGAATCTTTACGGTATTTCCATTTTTATCGTAAGCTATTGGTATCGGACATCCCCAATACCTTTGACGTGATATACCCCAATCTTTTAGCCTAAAATTTATTTTTTTATTCCCTAATTTGTTTTTTGTTAAATAATCAATACTTTTTTCAATTGCTTCCCCAGGAGTTTTAAGTCCGTTTAAAAAAGATGAATTGATCATAAAACCATCTTTAACAAAAGCTTCATTTTTAACTTGAAAATTATCGCCCTTTTCTTTTGGTCTTACAACAGTTCTAATATTTAATTTATATTTTTGTGCGAAATCAAAATCTCTTTGATCGTGAGCAGGACACCCAAAAACAGCTCCAAAACCATAATCCATCAGGACAAAATTCGCGAAATATACTGGAACTTTCATTTTTGGATCCATGGGGTTGAGAGCTTGAAGATTTGTTTTGAAACCAATTTTTTCAGCTTGAGCGATAGACTCTTCTGTTGTTCCAGTTTTTGAACATTCCTCTTTAAAATTTTGGAACTCTGAATTGTTTTCAAAATGTTTAGACAATGGATGGTCAATAGACAGAGCTAAAAAAGAGAAGCCAAATAACGTATCAGGCCTTGTTGTGAAACATTTAATGTTTTTTACAGGTAAATCTCCCTCAATTTTAAAATCTACTTCACAACCAAATGATTTTCCGATCCAGTTTTTTTGCATGATTTTTACTTTATTTGGCCATTCCGACAAGTTACTCAAACCATCAAGTAATTGTTCGGAAAATTTAGAAATGTTAAAAAACCATTGATTTAATTTTTTTCTCTCTACTTGAGCACCAGATCTCCATCCTTTACCATCTATAACTTGTTCATTAGCAAGCACAGTTTGATCTATTGGATCCCAGTTTACATAGTTTTCTTTCCTATAAACCAAACCTTTATCGTACAATTCCAGAAAAAAGAGTTGTTGATGTTTGTAATAACTAGGAGAACAAGTAGATATTTCTCTGTCCCAATCAATTGAAAGACCCAATCTTTTAAGTTGGGTTTTCATTATAGAAATATTCTTTTCAGTCCATTCTTTTGGATCTAGATTATTTTCTCTTGCAGCATTTTCTGCTGGCATGCCAAACGAGTCCCATCCCATAGGGTGAAGGACGTTAAAATTTTGTAGCTTTTTAAATCGTGCCAAGACGTCCCCAATAGTATAATTCCTTACATGCCCCATATGAATTTTTCCAGATGGATAAGGGAACATTTCCAAACAATAAAACTTTTTTTTATCTTTATTTATACTGGATTTGAAAGTTTTGTTCTTTTCCCAAAACTTTTGCCACTTTTTTTCGGTTATTTTAAAGTTGTATCTATCCACTTAAGAAAAAATTATTTATTTAAATTACCTAAATTTTTAGCCCTATTTTTCCCTTTAGTTTCCTTGAATTTTTTGAAATCATCTTTCTCAAATAGTGCTGCTTTTTTCAAAATAGCTAGTTTTAATTCACTCTCAAGTTTTGATTTAATTTTCTTAGTTTTGCAATTATTCTGAACACAAGATTTTTCAAAAACTAATATTTTAATAGCATCTGCTCTAATTTCATTAGACATGAAACGTACTGTTATTTTTAATTCTCTATTAGTACTGTCCGTATTATTTTCTGACGAGAACCACTCAGTAATTATAATTCCGCCAGAGTAACTTGCATTTGTTAATGGAACAAAATCTAAAACATCTACTGCTCCTCTCCATAAAGGATTTGATGAAGCAAAATCGAAATCCCCACCTCTTGTTGAACCTTTTCCAAACCTAATACCTCTTCCTTCTTGAATATTTTTCTTCACTCTTTCATCAACGTTAATAGGATTATCCTTAACGTCTGATCTTTTGTAAATACCGCATGAATTCATTAAAAAGAGCGTAAAAAATACTAGTGCAACTAGTTTTAATAGATTTGTTTTCATGGAATTAATAAATACCAGAAAATGATAAATATCTCAGAATTATTTAAAAATAGGCCCAAATAAAGTGATAAAAATATCACATATCAAAAAAAAAAACACGTTTTGTGGGTTAAAAAAGGGTGTTTTCAACGTTTTCTGCTAAAAAAATCGAGTTCATATGAATACAACAAATAATAAGGAGTAATTTATGAATAACATTAAAAAATTAGGACTTACAGCATTAGCAGGTTCGCTAGTGACTTTGGGTTCTGCAACAGCTGGAGAGATGTCTGTATCAGGTGCAGTTAACGTAACATTAGGTTACGGTACAATAGGCGGAAACTCTTCAAGAGCTATTGGAACAGACAGAGACGTATCATTTACAGGTGGTGGAGAATTAGATAACGGAACAACGTTTTCTATGAACACGACTATGGACGATAATTTCGCTGTTTCTAGTTCAACAACAACACTCACAACACCATCAATTGGTTCATTCACATTAGGAACTGGTTATGGTCTTCAGTCAGGTAAATATGATGAGGAAGTTCCTCAAGCATACGAGCAGATATCTGATGGAAAACAAACTATGGCTAACCTTGTTGGTAACTTCATGGATGGTAACGCCATTTCATATACATCACCAACATTCGATTTGATGGGTGCATCAGTAAGATTAGACGCTGGTTACTCTCCACAAGCGACGGACGCTGGTCAAAATGACGGTGATAACGATTCTTGGAATAACACGTATGGTGAAGGTACAGAGCTTGGTTTAACAATCAGCTATGATGCTTTACAAGTAGGTGTGTATGGTTCTGAGAGAGAAAACAAAACACCGGCTTCTAACACAACATCAGGTCAAGAAATCGGTGATGAGTTTAACGGTGCATGGTATGTTAAGTACTCAATGGGACCAGTATCAATTGGTTACTCAGAGACATATATGGATGCAGGTGTAACAGCAGATGATTCAACTTCTGTTAATTCATCAATCACAGAAAGAACTGGTGGTGGTATATTTACAGGTGAGCAGATGTCAATTGCGTTTAACGTAAATGACAACATGTCAATCTCGTACACTACTTCAGACGAAACTTACGATACTCAGGACAATGCTGCAACAGCAGTAACAACTGATGATGACGTAACTGAAACAGTTGATGCGATCCAAGTTGCTTATTCTATGGGTGGTATGTCAATTAAAGCATATCAAATGGAAGTAACTAATCCAGATCAGGACCAAGATGCAGCTGACGCAAGTATAACTGAAATTGCTTTAGGATTTGCATTCTAATTTAATTTAGTTTTTAAAATTAAAACGGCCCAGTATTTTATACTTGGGCCGTTTTTTTTATCCAAGATATTGCCGCAAGACCACTTGGGGCGCATAGTTTAGATCTTTTGATAGTTTTTTGGTTAATTCCACCAAGTAAAACAATTTGATTTTTTGTTAATTTTTTTAATAAATTTGTTTTTATAACATCGAGAAATTTTTTATTTTTATTATTTCTAAAAACCGGACTTAAAAAAATATGTGAACAGCCCTGTTTTTCTTTAATTTTTAGCTCGCTTGCATTATGCGCTGACCCTATTATTTCAAGATTTTTTTTTGTTATGTTCTTAAATCTTAATTGTTTGTGAAATGAGGGGATATACAAACCATTAAAATTATACTTAATTGCGTCTTTTAAATTATTAGAAATATAAACTTTTCTTCTGTTGGCTCTACAATGCGTAACTAATTTTCTCAGTTCTTCAGGATCACTCTTTTTATGATAATTTCTATATATTAATGAAATTTGAGTGGATAATTTTTCAATTTCTTTTTTGTTAAATTTATCTATAAAATAATAATACTTAATATTCATATGGAGAATGTAGTAAAAAATTTTGATTTAGTAAAAGAGGAAATAAGCAACTATAAAAATGCTAATATTGTTGCTGTATCAAAAACATTTCCAATTGGCCACATATTACCTTTAATAAATCATGGCCATAATCATTTTGGAGAAAATAAGGTTCAAGAAGCTCAAGAAAAATGGACATCCTTAAAGAATGATTTACCTAATTTAAAATTACATTTAATAGGTAAATTACAAACCAACAAAGTAAAGTTTGCGTTACCTTTATTTGATTATATCCACTCACTAGATAGCATTAAACTTGCAGAAAAAATTTCATTAGAACAGAAAAAAAAGAATTTTAAGCCAAAAATTTTCATTCAAATAAACCTAGGTAAAGAAAATCAAAAATCAGGTATTGACGAAGATGACCTAGAAAATTTTTATCGAAAATGTGTAACTGAATATAATCTTAACATCATAGGTATTATGTGTTTGCCCCCATTTGATGAAGATCCGAATCCTTTTTTTAAAAAGATGCAAAACTTATCAGAAAGTTTAAAATTAAAAGAAATTAGTATGGGAATGTCCAACGATTATATGGATGCGTTAAAGTTTAAGGCAACATATATAAGAGTTGGTTCTAAAATTTTTGGAAATAGAAGCTAAGATATCTTAATTTTTGAATTCTTTTTTATTATCTTCAGTAATATTTTTATATCATTCAAACTTAATGCTATGCACCCTTTAGTTGGTTTATAATTACTTGTTACGTGAATAAAAATAGCGCTACCCTTATTTCTGATTGTTCTTTGAATGTTATAATTGATTACAATAATGATGTCGTAAATTTTATCTTTCCTATATAACTTTTCAGCTTTAATTTTTTTATTTAATTTTACTTCTTTATTATAATAAACATTGTTAGGATCGTCGCACCAACCCATTTGTTTATTTATTTTATGAGTTTCTAATTTTGTATTAGGTTTATCTACTCTGTCGTTTCTGTAATAAACAGGTCCTAATGAAAATGTTCCTATCGGGGTACATTCGTCTCCCTCTAATTTATTTTTTTTTAAACCTTTTTTACCAATAGAGCATTTAAATTGGAAATCATCACAAATTAAGGTGTCTTTATTTTTTAGCTTAATTATCATAAGTTCTAAAATATATGGTAAATCAAAAATTATATATAATTAATTTATCAAATTTTTACGATATCATCAGCGAAGTCAAAGAACATATTGGTTATGAAATATCAAAATTCGATAATAAAGAAATTTTTTTTGATAAATGTAGGAGTGAAAGTATTTCTACAGAAAACTCAATTTTGGTTGTAAAGGAGAAAGAATATAATTTTTTTGTTAAAAATATAAACGAAGATCAAATTATTAAATTTAAACCTCCGGTAAATATTTTTACATTTATTGAAAATTTAAACGTAAGATTTATTCAGAGAAAATATCAAGATCAATCAAGTATAAATGTTAAAGATTTTTTTTTAGACATCAACTCAAGAGAGCTTAAAAAGGGCAAATTGTGTTTAAAATTAACTGAACGAGAAACTGACATGATATTGTTTATTAATAATTCAAAGAAACCAGTAAATGTTGAAATTTTGGAAAAAGAAATTTGGCAACATTCTTCGGAACTTGAGACTCATACAGTTGAAACCCATATTTATAGACTTAGAAAAAAAATAAAGGCTGAGTTTGGATATGATGATTTAATTAAAAGTAATAAAAATGGATATACTATTTGATGAAAAAGAAAAATCTTATTGCAAAAGATTTATTTTCAAAAAAATATAAACCAAGAATAATTAAGCCAAAAAAAGGAAAGGGAAGTTTTAGAAGAAAGAAAAAGTAATTAAATTCGTGCACCTATTTGTTGAATTACTTTTGATGACATCTCAGTACCTTTTTCTAAGCATTCTTTCTGTGACATATTATTAACATGACCATGTAAAAAACCTGCTGCGAATAAGTCGCCAGCGCCAGTTAGATCAACTATTTTCAGATTTTCTTTTATTCCACATTCTGTTATTTCATTTCCATTAATAGATAGAGCCCCCTTCTCACCTCTTGTTACCACCAATAACTTTTTTAATTCTTTGGCAAAATTAATTACTTCATCGAAATTTTTTGCATTTATTAATGACATTATTTCTTGTTCATTAGCGAAAGTAATATCTAGTTTATTTTTAACTAATTCTAGAAAATGAGCTTTGTGTCTATCTACACAAAATTGATCTGATAATGACATAGCAACTTTATTTGAGTTATTTATTGCTTTATCAAATGCTTTTCTTGGATCACCCTCATCCCAAAGATATCCCTCAAGAAAAATAATTTCACTTTTTTTGATAGCATTCACATCAACATCATTCTCATTAATCTTTCCAGCCGTACCAAGAAATGTGCACATAGTTCTTTCTGAATCTGGAGTAACCAATATTAAACATGTGCCAGTTGGCAACTCTTCTTTCTTTTTAGAATAAAAATATTTAACATTCTCTGTCTTGAGACCTTCCTCATATTTTCCACCAAGATCATCATCATTTACCTTACCAATAAATCCAACATCATTTCCCAATTGTGATAATCCAACGATTGAATTGGCTACAGATCCACCAGAAACAGTTTTTTCAATTTTTAAGTTTGAAAGCAATTGTTTAAACTCTTTTTCATCAAAAATTAATTTCATCGTACTTTTTGTAAGATTATTTTTTTTAATAAATTCATCATCGACTTTACAAATAACGTCAACAATTGCGTTTCCAATTCCCAAGATTTTCATTTTATGCTTTCTTTGTTTTGACTGGTTTTTTTCTATTAGGATAACAAGATGTGCAGATTTTACAAGTTATTCCATAGCAATCTCGAGCTTTGCAAAACTCCCTTCCATAATAGATTATTTGTAAGTGAAGTTTATTCCAATATTTTTTCGGAAATAAACTTTTAAGATCTTCCTCTGTTTGCACTACATTTTTACCATTAGTAAGGCCCCACCTTTGTGCCAATCTATGTATATGCGTATCTATTGGGAAGGCAGGATGACCAAAACCTTGGGACATAACTACACTTGCAGTTTTATGTCCAACACCTGGAAGCTCTTCTAATTGCTCGAAAGTTTTTGGGACCTTACCGTTATATTTTCTCATCAATATTTTTGAAAGATTAAAAATGCTTTTAGCTTTAATCCTAAAAATTCCTATTCTTTTAATTAATTTTTCTATTTTTTTTCTACCAAGTTTTACAAAATGTTTTGGTTTATGATATTTTGGGTAGATATCTTTTGTGACATTATTTACGTTAACATCCGTACACTGGGCAGAAAGCAAAACTGAAATTAAAAGGGTAAATACATTTCTACTATGCAATGGAACAGAAATTTTTGGATATACTTTATTTAAAATTTTAAGAACTATCTTAGCTCTTTTTTTCTTTTCAGCCTCATCGAGCCTCATTTAAAATTTAAAACATTTCTCATTGAGTAAAGCCCAGGTCTTTTAGAAATGAGCCATTTAGCAGCCGTTAGTGCTCCTTCTGAATATAAAGCTCTATCAAATGCTTCGTGATTAAGAGTTATAATTTCTTTACCACTTGAAAATTTTACCTCGTGTTCCCCAACAGTCTCACCTTTTCTTATTGAGTTGAAGTTAATTTTTTTCCCGTATGGAAACGTTTTTTTATTAAAGTATTTATTACCAATCATTCTATAAAAATCTTTCTTTTTGCCAACGGCTATACCTTTACCAAGCATTAAAGCAGTACCTGATGGATGATCTTTTTTGTGTTTATGGTGTACTTCATAAACTTTACTTAAGAAATTATTTCCCAATGAACTTGAAGCGATTTCAGTGAGATACATTAAAAGATTAATCCCCAGACTCATATTTCCTGCCTTTAAAATTGGGATTTTTCTTGAGTATTTTTTTATTAATTCCTCTTCTTTTTTTGTAAATCCGGTAGTGCCTATTACTACCTTTTTTTTTAGTTTTGATGCTATTTTCAAAACTTGGAAAGTGCAATTTGGTACAGTAAAATCGATAATGACATTTGCTTTTTTAAAAGCATTTTCATCATTTAATTCTGGTTTGATCCCAGAAATTTTTCTATTAATTTTTCTATTTTCAGTAAGAGTAACAAGTTTAAATTTTTTATCTAATTTTGAAGATTTGATAATTTGTTGACCCATTCGGCCGACACAACCAGTTATAGCTAATTTAATCTTATTCATGCAAAAATTAAATATGAAAGTATCACAACAACTAAAACAATAATACCCCAAATAGACAAGTTTTTAAAAAGTTGTTTTTTTTCAGAATTACTTCTTAAAAAATTCGGTAATACCAGAATTAAAACTGCAATTAATGCTATAGCTGGTACTATTTGTTCAAGACCCATTATTTAATTTTTCCAAAAATTTTTAGCTTTTTCAAAGAATTTTTTTATACTAGGGTTTGATTTTTCGTTTTCAATTTGTCTGAATTTTTCTAACAATTCTTTCTGTTCTTTATTTAAAGAGATTGGTACTTCAGTATTTAGCTGAACATAAAGGTCACCATATCCACTACCTCTTATATAGGGCATTCCTTTGCCTTTAAGCCTTAGTTGTTTTCCACTTTGAGTTCCAGCGGGTATTTTAATTTTAGCTCTTCCACCATCAATAGTAGGGATTTCAATTGTTGAGCCTAAAGCCGCATCTGTGATTGATATAGGGCGTTCAAAATATAAGTTTTCATCAGATCTTTTAAATAGATCGTGAGAGTAAACATTTATGAATAAGTAAAGATCTCCGCTTCCTGCACCTCTCGTACCAGCTTCCCCTTTTCCAGCTAATCTTATTCTTGTACCATCATCGACACCTTTTGGAATTGTAACAGATAATCTTTTTGATGCTTGTTTCTTTCCTTGACCACCACAACTAGTGCATGGATGAGTTATCATTTCTCCTGATCCTCCACATTGAGGACAAGTTTGTTGTACTGTAAAAAATCCTTGATTAGATCTTACTTGTCCATGTCCACCACACATCGAGCATGCGCTTGGTCTATGACCTGGTTTAGAACCTGTCCCTTTACAGACCTCACATTTTTCAGAAGTTGAAAACTTAATATCTTGCTTTTTACCTGAATACGCTTCATTTAAAGAGATAGATAAGTCATATCTTAAATCTGAGCCTCTATTGTTTGACTTTCTTGCTCTTTTTCCACCACCAAAACCTTCTCCAAAGAAATCTTCAAAAATATCTGAAAAGTGGCTAGAGAAATCGAAGTTGCTAAATCCACCTCTTCCTCCTCCACCATTTTCAAAAGCCGCATGTCCAAAATTATCGTAATTTTGTTTTCTCTCAGTATTTGAGAGTACGTGATATGCTTCCGAAGCTTCTTTAAATTTTTCTTCTGAAGCTTTATCACCTTTGTTTTTGTCTGGGTGGTGTTTTACTGCAAGTTTCCTATAAGCAGATTTAATTTGTTCGGATGAGGCTGATTTGTTAACACCTAAGACGTCGTAATAATCTCTTTTTGTCATAATAAATTAGACAAATAGTTGATATCTTAGGCGCTCTTTTCTTTATTTTCGTCTTTTACTTCTTCAAAGTCTGCATCAACAACGTTGTCGTCTTTCTTTCCTTCTTGTTTTTGGTCTTTAGCTTTTTCATCTGGTTTTGCGCTTTGTTGAGATTTGTAAATAGCTTCTCCTAGTTTCATAGAAGCTTGTACTAAATCTTGTGTTTTCTTTTTAATTGCCTCAACATCGGTTCCTTTCAAAGCATTCCTTAAATCTGCAGCTGCGGTTTCAATAGCTTTTTTATCAGCTTCAGAAACCTTAGAACCATGTTCCTTTAAATTTTTCTCAGTTGAGTGTACAAGAGTATCCGCTTGATTTCTTGCATCAACGGCCTCTCTTTTTTTTCTTATCTTCCTCTTTATTAGCTTCAGCATCCTTTACCATTTTGCTTATCTCGTCTTCGCTTAAGCCTCCAGAGGCTTGAATTTGAATTTTTTGTTCTTTACCGGTTCCCTTGTCTTTTGCTGAAACATTTACTATTCCATTAGCATCAATATCAAAAGTTACCTCAATTTGTGGAACTCCTCTTGGAGCTGGAGCAATTCCTACTAGTTCAAAATTTCCTAAGATTTTATTATCTGCAGCCATTTCTCTTTCACCTTGAAGAACTCTAATCGATACTGCGGGCTGATTATCCTCGGCAGTAGAAAATACTTGGCTTTTCTTTGTAGGGATAGTTGTATTCTTATCGATCAGCTTAGTTGATACACCACCTAAAGTTTCGATACCTAAAGAAAGAGGTGTTACATCTAATAATAATACATCTTTTACATCACCTTGAAGCACACCTGCTTGAATTGCAGCACCCATAGCGACTACTTCATCAGGGTTAACAGATTTATTCGGTTCTTTGCCAAAGAAGTTTTTAACTTCTTCAATTATTTTTGGCATTCTTGTCATACCTCCAACAAGAACTATTTCGTCGATTTCGCTTGCTGATAAACCAGCATCTTTAAGAGCAGTTTGACATGGTGGCATTGTTCTTTTAATCAAATCTTCAACTAAAGCTTCAAGCTTAGCCCTTGTCATTTTTAAGTTTATGTGTTTTGGACCAGTTTTGTCAGCTGTAATAAAAGGAAGATTTATTTCAGTTTGTGCCGCAGAAGACAATTCTATTTTAGCTTTTTCTGCTGCTTCTTTTAATCTTTGTAATGCAAGTTTGTCAGATTTTAGATCAATTCCATTATCTTTTTTAAACTCTGAAAGTAGATAGTCTACAATTGTGTTGTCGAAATCTTCTCCGCCTAAAAAGGTATCACCGTTCGTTGATTTAACTTCAAATACTCCATCACCTAGTTCCAAAATTGATACATCAAACGTTCCACCACCAAGGTCGTAAACAGCGATTTTTTTGTTTGCTTTTTTGTCGAGACCGTATGCTAGTGAAGCAGCGGTTGGTTCATTAATAATTCTTAATACTTCTAAGCCAGCAATTTTTCCCGCATCTTTAGTAGCTTGTCTTTGAGCATCATTAAAATAAGCTGGCACAGTAATTACCGCTTTAGTGACCTCTTGACCTAAATATTTTTCTGCAGTTTCTTTCATTTTTTGTAAAACGAAAGCTGATATTTGAGATGGTGAATATTTTTTTCCTTTAGCTTCTATCCAAGCGTCACCTTTTTCAGAGTTGATTATATTAAAAGGGGATGTTTCAATATCTTTTTTAACTGACGGGTCAGAAAAGTTTCTTCCAATTAATCTTTTGACAGCAAAAATTGTGTTTTCAGGATTTGTAACAGCCTGTCTTTTTGCCGGCTGCCCGATAAGCTTCTCATCGTTTTCAGTAAAAGCTACTACCGAAGGTGTGGTTCTTGCACCTTCTGCATTTTCTAAAACCTTAGCCTGAGTACCTTCCATTATGGAGACACACGAGTTTGTAGTTCCTAAATCTATTCCTATTACTTTGCTCATAAACTATTATATTTGAAACTCATATATGTGCTTTTTCTTAATCTACAAGTTCCTATATCCTATTTTTTTGTCTCTTTTTTCTCATTTTTTTGTGGTTTTTTTGATACCCCAACTAATGATGGTCTTAAAAGCCTATCTTTTAACATAAATCCTTTTTGTATTTCCTGTACAATTGTACCTGGCTCTTTACTGTCCTCTTCAATCTCCATCATTGCCTGATGTTTATTTGGATCAAGCTTTTCATTTATAGAAACTACAGGCACAATATTATTTTTTTTAAAAATTGTTAGTGTGTCCTTAAGAATAATTTCTATGTGATCCATAATTTTTTTCTTTGAATTTTCATCTAAGTTTTGATCATTATTTATCGATTGCTTAGATCTTTCAAGATTGTCCAAAAGATTTAGCGCATCTCTCGCAAAAACCATACCGCCATAATCAAATGCTTCATTTTTTTCTTTTTCAAATCTTCTACGTTGATTTTCTAATTCAGCAAAAGACCTTGTAAGTTTATCTTCCAATTCAATTACTTTTTGTTCGGGGCTAATTTCTTTTTTAGCTTTAACCTTTTTATCCTCAGACTTATCTTTATTTTCTATATTTAAGTCCTCTTTGTTTTGTTCAATAGTGTTTTCTTCTTCAGCCATTATAAGTTATATGGTAAGAAATTTGATATTTACTAGATGAAAAATAAAAAAATTTCTAAAATATTAATAGGCACAAATAACCTTGGAAAACTTAAAGAAATTACTAGTTTATTACCCAAAAACATAAAAATTTTTTCAACCAAAGATTTTGATCTCAAAAGCCCTAGAGAAACTGGCAAAACTTTTAAATCTAACGCTTTAATCAAAGCAAAATATTTTTCAAAGAAAACAAATCTTATATGTTTATCGGATGATTCAGGTTTAGAAATTGATGTACTTAAAAATAAACCGGGAATTTATTCAGCTCGATGGGGAGGAAAAGGTAGCAACTTTAACAAAGCAATGGAAAGAGTTTATAAAGAATTAGATAAGAGAGATAAAGAATGGAGAGAAAAAAAAATTTCAGCAAGATTTATTTGTGCATTAGTTATTTATTGGCCAAATAAAAAAAAAATTTATTCTGTGGGAAAAATAAGCGGAAAAATATCTAGAATAAAAAAGGGGAAAAATGGATTCGGATATGATCCAATCTTTATTCCCAATGGTTATAAAAGGACTTTTGCTGAAATGAAGAAAAGTTACAAATACAAAATTGACCATAGAGCTAAAGCTTTTGAGAAAATTAAAAGATTTTTTTAAATTTATTATTTTCTACTTTGTAAAAATTTAAAACATGTTTTATACGTTTATCCTCTATTTCAAATAAACCAATTTTACCCTTAAAGGTATTTTTTTGATCAAATACTTTATTATTTAATTGAAAGTCATTAACTTTAGAAAGATAAAAAATTAATCCAACCAAATCGAAACCTAATAACGAGATTTGGTTTGGTTCAGATGAATATTTCTTAAAATATTCCTGTTTAAACTCATCAAAGTTTTTTTTATTTATTGAGGGAAAATAAAGATTCTGGGAGCTATCTTCGTTAAGTAAAGACTCATCAAACCATTGGTTTAATGTAATGAAATATGTTTTTTTTGGTGAGACATCTGTATATATTAAAGAAGTTGTTATACTTTTAAGTGTTTCATCGAAGGCAGAAATTATCACAGAGTCGAAATTTATTTTTCCAAGGGTGTCTTTTTTCTCCAAGTTTTCTACAATTTTTTCTTTATTCAACTCGTCTGAGTCTTCTACTCTTTTTATTTCGTCTGCTAAATTTTGTTTTCTTCTATCGTATTTTGTAATTTTTTCTATTCTCCTTGTCAACAAAGTCGGATCAGATTCATAAAAATATTTCTTTTTTAATTTTATGTTAGTTGAAGATAAACCCTTTTCTATTTCATCCCTAAAGAGATCTTCAGGAATTAAACAAATTGTTTTTTCTAGTCCTTCTATTCTTTGAAATTTTTCAATTGCCTCAAGTTGCGATAATGCATTTACACCAACAGAAATAATGTTGTTACCTTTTTTTTCAAGTTTATTTGTAAAGGATAAAAAAATCGCATCATTAAGTTTTGATAAGTTTTTAATATTTTTTTCAAAAATTGGACCAATAAAAATTCTTATACCATTATCGTAAAGTTCTTTAGCGGCTTTGAAGTTTTGTTCAGGATCATCGAAATTGTTCTTTGGTAAAATTTCTATTTTTGAGCTGTCAATTTTATTTACTGCCATACTCACGGATCTTAAAACAGAAGTCCCAATATTTTTATTCTCGCCACTCAAAGGTAATAATAATCCTATTTTTATTTTCTCAGAAGCCGATGTCGGCATAGAGCTTATTATTAGTATAATTAGAGTAAATATTAAAAAATTAAATTTATTTTTCATTTCATTATTAAATATTATATTCTTTTAAAACAATGAAGTCTAAAACTCAAAAACTTAAAAAGGGACTTTACATAGTTTCTACACCAATAGGGAATTTAAAAGACATTACTTTTAGAGCAATAGATATACTTAAGAAATCAGATATAATTTTATGTGAAGATACAAGAAATTCAAAAAAAATACTTAATCATTATGACATTAAGTCAAAGTTAGTATCGTATCATAAATTTAACGAGAGAAAAATTTCTGCAGAAATAGTTTCTGAAATTCAAAAATATAATATTATCTCTCTAATTTCAGATGCTGGTACACCAGTTATTTCAGATCCAGGCAAAATACTTATTAAAGAATGTGTTTCAAAGAATATATCAATTATACCAATTCCGGGAGTTTCCTCGGTTACCGCAACAGCGTCCATAAGTGGTTTTTCAGAAAAATTTATTTTCTTTGGTTTTTTGTCGGAAAAACTATCATCATTAAAAAAAGAACTTGAGATGTTAAGTAAAATTGATTGTTCAATTATTTTGTTTTCTTCTCCAAGAAAATTTCTAAAAAATTTAAAAAATTTTCAAGAATATTTTAATAATAGAGAACTGGTAATTTGTAGAGAAATAACAAAACTACATGAAGAGTTTATAAGATTAAAAGTTAGTGATTTGGAAACAATTAACTTAAATATTAAGGGTGAATTAACAGCTATATTTTCTGAGAAAAAAAACTCAATTAACAATTTTAATTATCTTTCCGAATCTGATAAGAAATTAATTGTTAAGATGTTATCGAAAAAAACAATTAAAGATATTGTTCATTATTTTAAAGATAGAAATATCCCAAAACGTATAATTTATAATTATTGCATTGAAAAAAAAAACGAAAATTAGGTATTTATTTTTATTAATTATGTTCTTAAACTCTTGTGTTGGAACAGGAACAAGCGGATTATTTGGAACAGGTGTATCTGTAGCGGTTGATCCAAGGTCAATTGGAACCCAGATAGATGATACCATAATGCAAAAAAATTTATCAACCAGACTTACCATGGAAAACAAGAAGTATTTTTTAGCTGTAAAATCAAAAGTTCTTGATGGAAGAATATTTATAACTGGTAAAGTTGATAATCCAGAGGACAAGCTCAAAATTACAAAAATAGCTTGGGAAACTGAAGGAGTAAGATCTGTAAGAAATGATATTAAAATTAAAGAAGAATTTAATTTTAAACAGTCGGCTAAAGACATTTTAATTACTTCTCAATTGAGAACAGCCCTGATGTTCAATAAAGAAATCAAATCAAGAAATTATCAAATTGATACGTACAAGAAACGTATATATATTTATGGTATCGCTGAAAACAAAGTTGAACTTAAACTAGTTGTCGATGAGGCTAACTCAATTTTAGATGTTGAAAAAGTTATTGCAAGCATTCTTCTTATGGAAGATTTAAGAATTCAAAAAAATTAATTTTTTTTATTGTAGTCAATAACACCAGCTGAGTATGCAGCAACAGATGCTAAATTTAAAATTTCTGATGTTGAACTTCTAAGTGGAGCTATCTCGATTGCCTGCCCTAATCCTATAAGAAGCGGACCAATTACCTTTGCTCTACTCATTGATTTCATTGTTTTAAACGATATTGCAGCACTGTGTTGGCTAGGCATTATTAAAACATTTGCATTACCAACTATTTCTGAAAAAGGGTATAATTCTTTATAAGTCTCCTCTAAAGCGACATCGGGTTGCATTTCGCCATCAAATTTAAAATCCACTTTTTTTTCTTTTAACATTTGCACTGCATCACTTATTCGCTTTGTTCTGTCTGTTGCAGGCTGACCAAAAGTTGAATGGGATAAAAAGGCGACTTTAGGATCAAAACCAAATAATCTTACAACTCTTGCTGTTGAAATTGCCATTTCTGCTAACTGATTAGCATCTGGATACTCAATTACAGAAGTATCGCAAACGAATATTGTTTTTCCCCTATTGATTATCATGTTGAGACCGAACATTATTTCACCAGGTCTAGGATCCACCACCTTTGTGATTTTTTCTAATGATGAAGAATAACGCCTGGTGTTTCCTGTAACCATAGCATCCGCATCACCGCATGAGACCATACAAGCTCCCCAGATGACTCTGTCGTTTCTTATCAATTTATCACAGTCCCTTTCTAACAAGCCTTCCTTTCTTTGCAGCTTTTCAAATAGAAATTTTACATATCTGTCTCTTAATTTTTTATCAGTCGAGTTAATTATTTTAATATCGAGTTTTTCTCCATAACCAATCTCAAATAATTTTTTTTTAACTATATCCTCTTTAGCAATTAAAATGGGCTCGCCGAGTCCATTATTTTTAAATGCTATTGCTGCCTTCAAATTATTTTCATCTTCTCCATCTGCGAAGACCACTCTTTTTTGATTTTTCTTAATTTGAGAATTTATTCCCTGAATTACTGCTACCGAGGGATCTAAACGGTTTTTAAGTTGTTCAGAATAAACGTCAAAATCCAAAATATTTTTCCTTGAAACACCTGTTTTGATTGCTGCCTTTGCAACAGCAACTGGAATGACACTTATTAATCTTGGATCAAAAGTTGATGGAATTATATATTCCCTTCCATAATGAGGTCTATCTCCTCCCATTGCAGCAACCACCTCGTCTGGAACTCTTTCTCTTGCTAAAGAAGCAATAGCTTTAACTGCTGCAACTTTCATTTCCTCATTTATTGTTTTAGCTCTTACATCAAGCGCTCCTCTAAAAATATATGGAAAACCAATCAGATTATTTACTTGGTTTGGATAGTCTGATCTTCCAGTCGCTATAATGGCATCATCTCTCACATCTTCAACATCCTCAGGGGTTATTTCAGGATCTGGGTTTGCACAAGCAAATACAATTGGATTCTTAGACATTTTTTTAACCATTTCTTTTTTTAAGACACCAGCTTGAGACAGTCCTAAAAATACATCTGCCCCATTAACTGCATCTTTAAGAGTTCTGTTTTTTGTTTTAATAGCAAATTTCTTTTTCCATTCGTTTAAATTATCTCTTTCAGAGTGAATAACACCTTTTGAGTCAAGCATTGTGATATTTTTGTCTTTCACACCAGTATTTATAAAAAGATTTGCGCAAGCCATTGCAGATGCACCTGCTCCATTAATGACTACTTTTATATCTTTAATATTTTTTTTTGCAATATCGCATGCATTTATAAGTGCTGCACTTGTAATTATTGCAGTACCATGTTGGTCATCATGAAATACTGGTATATCTAATAATTTTTTTAATTCATTTTCAATTATGAAACATTCGGGTGCTTTTATGTCTTCTAAATTAATTCCCCCAAAACTTTTTGAAATACTTTTTATTGAATTGATAATTTCCTTTGTATCAGATGAATCAATTTCGATATCAATAGAGTCTATGTCTGCAAATCTTTTAAATAAAACTGCCTTTCCTTCCATAACTGGCTTAGAGGCAACCGCACCTAAATTTCCTAGACCTAAAATTGCTGAGCCATTACTTATCACAGCAACAAGATTTCCTTTTGTAGTATAGTCATATGCAAGGTCAGGATTTTTTTGAAATCGCCTTTACTGGAGCAGCAACCCCAGGTGAATATGCTAAAGCCAAGTCTCTTTTTGAAGTCATCGGTTTAGACGAAATAATCTCAATCTTGCCAGATTTATTAGTATTATGAAAATCTAATGCTTCTTTATCCGAGTAATGTTCAATTTTATTTTTTTTCATTTTGATTATTTATGTATACAAATGATCCAATAATAAGACTAATATGATTTATGAACATAATTAAGTCAACTGGCACTTTTAGTTTTTATACTCTAATTAGCAGAATATCTGGATACTTTAGAGACATTCTCATTGCAATATTTCTTGGATCTGGACCAATTGCTGATGCTTTTTTTGTTGCATTTAGAATTCCAAATACATTTAGAAGAGTTTTTGGGGAAGGCTCCTTTAATGCGGCTTTTGTACCAAGTTATGCAAAAGAGTTAACAAAATCTAAAAAGAATTCTCAAAACTTTGCAAACAAAGTTTTGAGTTTATTAACCTTTTCACTTTTTGGACTTGTAATTCTTGTTGAATTATTTATGCCTTTATTTGTTTCATTTATCGCTCCAGGTTTTAAATCAGATCCCGAAAAGTTTACCTTAGCAACTGAATTAACAAGAATTACATTTCCTTTTATATTGTTCATAAGTTTAGCGTCTTTTTTTTCAGCAATTTTAAACTCACATAATAAGTTTGCAGCTGCTTCAGCCGCACCAATAATATTAAATATAGTTTTAATAATTATATTATTATGCGCCAAATACCTTGATGATCATCTTGTGATTTATATGTCCTATGGCGTCTCAATAGCTGGATTCATTCAAATGATCTTCCTTATTTTAGTATTGAAAAAAATTTATAAGCCCCAGTTTAAAGTTAATTTAAATATCGATAATAAAACAAAAAGTTTTTTTAAAAAACTTTTGCCAAGTATTTTTTCTTCAGGAGTAACTCAAATTAATATTTTAATTGGAACTATCATTGCTTCTTTTCAATCTGGAGCTGTATCATATTTATATTATGCTGACCGAATTTATCAAATTAATCTTGCCATTGCAGGTATAGCAATAGGAACTGTTATTCTTCCAAAACTATCTTCCTATATTGCCAAAAAAAAATTGAAAGATATTGATTTAATACAAAATAAGTCATTGGAACTTTCACTTTTTTTAAGTCTTCCTGCGATGGCAGGTCTATTAATTGCCTCGGAAGAAATTGTTTCATCCTTGTTTGGATATGGATCTTTTAAGCAAGAAGGTGTTGAAAATTCTGCAAAGGCATTATTTTACTTCGCCTTAGGCTTACCTGCATTTTCACTTATCAAAATTCTGTCAAATTTTGTTTTTGCAAGAGATAATACCAAGATACCGTTTTATTTTTCGTTAATATCAGTCATCATTAACGCTTCAGTTAGTATTTATTACTTTAGGGATTTTGGCTTTATAATAATTCCGATTGCAACATCTATTTCATCCTGGATTAATGCTTTATTATTATATTATTATTTAAATCATAAAAAATTTTTTAAGGTAAGTTTAAATTTGATATTTCAATTTTTCAAAATAAGTTTTTCAGTTTTATTAATGGCTTTATTCCTTTTTAGTTCAATTAATTTTTTCAGTATTCAATTAGAATACAATAGTAATTTTAAAGTTTTTTATCTTCTTTTATTAGTAATTTCTTCAGCGATTATTTATTTTGCAATATCCTTAATTACTAAAGCTTTCAAATTAGGCGATATTAAAATAAGATATTAGAATGTCGCAAAAAAATATATTTTCGGGAGTTCAACCTACAGGCAATCTTCATTTAGGAAATTATATTGGTGCAATTAAAAATTTTGTAAAACTACAATCTGAAAATGACTCTAAATGTATTTATTGTGTTGTCGATTTACATGCAATCACTACAAAACAAGACCCTCAAAAATTAAAAGAGAATATCCTTGAGACGACAGCAGTTTTTTTAGCAAGCGGAATTGATCCAAGCAAAAGTATAATTTTTAATCAATCTATGGTACCTGCTCATTCAGAGGGAACATGGATACTGAGTTGTATTGCAAGAATGGGTTGGTTAAATAGGATGACCCAGTTCAAAGAAAAAGCAGGCAAAGATAAAGAGAAAGCAAGTGTGGGATTGTATATTTATCCAATTTTAATGGCAGCTGATATTCTTTTGTACGATGCAACTCATGTTCCTGTTGGAGAAGATCAAAAACAACATTTAGAACTCACAAGAGATATTGCCCAAAAATTCAATACAGATTTTAAAGTGCAAGATTTTTTTAAAATACCAGATCCCCTGATACAGGAAAAATTCTCTCGTATAATGAGTCTTAAAGATGCAAAAAATAAAATGAGCAAATCAGACCCATCTGATGCTAGTCGTATAAATCTTACTGACACAGAAGATCAAATCCATAATAAAATTAAAAAAGCAAAAACTGATACGAAATCATTCCCTGCAAATGAAAAAGATTTGAACAAAAGACCTGAAATACAAAATTTGATTGGTATATACTCAAGTTTAAAATCCCAAAAAATTTCAGACACAATAAATAGGTTTCAGGGAAAAAATTTTTCAAATTTTAAAGAAAAACTATCAGAGGTTGTGATAGAACATATTTCACCTATTTCAAAAGAGATATCAAAATTAAAATCCGATAAGGGTCATATTCTTCAAGTTTTAAAAGATGGAAGTGAAAAAGCCGAGGCAATTGCTTCAGAAAAAGTAAAAAAAATTAAAGAAATTATTGGCTTTTAAAAATATTTTACTTTAAAAAACGACTTCAATTACTATATTAATTTAATGTTTATACAGACACAACAAACTCCAAATCCTAATTCTTTAAAATTTGTCACACAGAAGAAGGCTTCATTAGTAGGACCTGTTGAATTCAAAGATAAAAGTGAGACGTCTGTCAGCCTTATTAAAAATATTTTATCAATAACTGGAGTAACTGGAATTTTCTTATCTGATGATTATTTATCAGTTAATAAAGACGCAAATTCTAAATGGGAAGATCTTAAACACATAATAATTTCGTACATCAATGATTTTTACGACCAAGGTAACGAATGTATAATTTCAGAAAAAAAATCTGAAAATTCAGAGGAACTATCCAGTGTAAAAAATACAATTATCAAAATACTTGAAACCAAGGTCAGGCCTGCAGTTGCCAGAGATGGAGGTGATATAAAATTTAAAGATTTTAAAGATGGGAAAGTTATAGTGGAGTTACAAGGAAGTTGTTCTGGTTGTCCAAGCTCTACACTAACTCTTAAAAAAGGTGTTCAAAATCTCTTATGCCATTACGTTCCTGAGGTTAAGGAAGTTGAGGCAATATGAAAAAAGATTTATTTTCAGGTTTATCAAAGAAAAATTTTGATTTAAAAAAATTTAAAGAATTAAAAAGAATTTTATCAAAACAAGGTATTGTAATAAAAAGAAAACCTTTTTCGAGTATAAATTTTAGATTTGATGAGTTTAAGTCGTTATATCTTACTGGAGTAGCCTCTTTTTTAATAGTAATGTTCTCTTTTATAATACCATTGTCAGTCGATATCGATAATCAAATTGCAAGTAATAACGACTCTAAAATAAATAATTCAAAAGCAGATTTTGAAAAAGTTTTAAGTGGAGAAAGTATTGATGATAAAAAAAAGCTAGATGAGGGTCTTGATTTATCAAACATACTTGAGGATGTGTTTAAATTTGATGAATTGCCAGAGGACACAGTACGATTAAGCGCTTCTACAATTGAGCAATTGTTTAAAGATACCAACTACTCTTTATCTGAAGTTAGACGTACTAAAAAAGTCAAACCCATAAGACTTTCTTTGCTACCCAATGAAATGAAATCAATCGAAAACTCAGGAAAAAGAAAAAACTTGTTTATAAAAATTATTTTGCCACTAGTTCTTGAGGAAAATAATAGGATTATTATTGATAGAAAAAAACTGTTTACAATTTTAAATAAAAATAAAAATTCAAAAGATGAAATCAAGTGGTTAAATCAAAAATTTAAGCAATATGGAGTTGTCAACAAAGATCTTGCAACTTTAAAAGTTAGAATGGACATAATCCCTGTATCTCTTGCAATTGCTCAAGCCGCTAAAGAGACTGGTTGGGGAACATCAAGATTTGCTATTGAGGGTAATGCGTTGTTTGGTCAATGGACTTGGTCAGGAGAAGGTATTAAACCAGCCGGAGCTGACACAAACGCAACTTACAAAGTGATGAAGTTTAATGTGCTTAAAGCATCAGTCAGAGCTTACCAAAGAAATTTAAATACACATTCAAGTTATAAAAAATTTAGATTTATAAGGGCGCAGTTAAGAGACGATAACAAAAAATTAGATAGTTTGAAACTAGCGGAATACTTAGATAATTATGCACAAACAGGAACCGAATATACGAAGGTATTAAAACAAATCATCCAACAAAATCAATTAAAAGATTTTGATGAAGTTAAACTACTACCTCTTAGCGTCAAATATAAAAATATTATTTAGGAATTTGAACAGTAAATTGGTGACCAAACCACTTCCATTTACCATTTTCATTTAAAGAACAATTCAATCTTCCCCTCCTAAAAGTAAATTTTTCTCTAAAAGAAATTTTCATAACATTATTTTCATTAACTGAAATATTAGGATTACCCCAATTATCACCTTCATTAGAAAAACAATTTATATTCTTTATGTTTTTTTGATTATCAAAAAATTCAATTTCAACCGTTGGAGGATTATTTTTTACTAGCACGTACTTATCCTCAGGTTTAAAATTTTTATACTGCAATGGCAAGTATTTGATAATGGAGCTGAATCTTTCCATTTTTCCATAATTTTCATTAATAGGAAATCTTGGTAATTCATATTTATCTTTTGTGCTGTCTATTACTCCTGAGTGTTGTCCAAAAGCATATTCAAATTTTTTTTTAATAAAATCTTTTTGTTGTAAAGAATATTCACCAAAAGGATATGAAAAAAAGATTGGGTTATATCCTAAATTTGTATTAAATATTTCAATTGATTTATTAATATCATCTTTAAAATCAGAAAATGAAAAATTTATTAGATATTCGTGAGTATGTGAATGATTACCTATAAAAGCAAAATTTTCTTTCTCAATTTCTTTAATTTGTTCCCAGGTCATATACCCCCTTTTTCCAATTGGTTCTGTAGAAACAAAAAGAATAAAAGGTATTTCATTTTTTTTTAAAATTGGCCATGCATTTTCATAGAAAGATAAAAATGCGTCGTCGATAGTTAGAAGTATCTTCTTGTTATATTTAGGTTTATCAAATTCTTCACTAAATAATTTTGGATTATAAAACTCAAACCCATTATTTTTAATGGCAGCAATCTGCTCTAAAAAAATATTCATTCTGATATTTGTTGATGGGTATTTATTTTCTTCAAATCTATGATACATTATTGAGAGAACTCCTTGGTCATCTGGATTGTATTGTGTCATTTCTTCTGATGATATATTTGAGTGAAAAAAAATGAGTAAAAACAAAATCGTAGATTTAATTGTGGATGCAGCGAGTGATAAAATTTTATTTAAACTCATTTCTAAAGACAAAACTTATACTAATGAGTACGAAAACTGTAGAAAAAATTTTGATAAATTTTCTGTTTTATTAATGAATTTTTTAACAAAAAAACAATGCTCCTTCAAAAAGATAAAAAATGTTTTCATCAATCAAGGCCCTGGCAAATACACAAGTATAAGAACTTCAATGGCAATTATTAAGGCTTTACAGCTTGTTTATGGTTTTAATTACTATGGTTTTAACAATAAAGATAAAGTTGATGGAGATTATAAGAAAATTTTACAATTATTTAGGCAAAAAAAATTGATAAAAAATTTGATTAAACCACTTTATTTGAGTTAAAATATATTATGACAGATTCAATTGAAAAAAAATGCATTGCAAATGGTGTTAAACTTACTGATCAAAGAAGGACAATTGCAAGAGTAATATCTGAGTCAAAAAGGACATATGGAGAGGCTGATCACCCTGATGTAGATGAACTTTACAAAAGAGTTTCAAATATAGATCCTAAAATTAGTATCGCAACTGTTTATAGAACCGTAAAACTTTTTGAAGAGTCTGGTATTTTAATGAAGCACGATTTTAAAGATGGAAAAGCCAGATATGAATTAAACGATGACCACAATCATTTAATAGATATTAAATCTGGAAATATAATAGAATTCACAGATGAAGAAATCGAAAAAATTCAAAAAAGAATAGCTGAAAAACATGGTTATAAACTAGTAGACTCCAAGCTCGAACTTTATTGTGTTAAAAAATAATTACATTAATGGCAAATAAAATATTCATTAAAACTTTTGGATGCCAGATGAATGAATATGACTCCAATAGAATTTTTGATACTGTAAAAAAAATTGGTTTTTCTAAAACATCTGATCAATCTGATGCAGATTGTTATCTTATTAATACATGTCATATAAGAGATAAAGCAAAAGAAAAAGTTTATCATGAAGTAGGTAGGGTCAAAAAAATTTTTAGGAATAAGAAAAAACCAATACTCGTTGTTGCAGGATGCGTCGCTCAAGCAGAAAATGAAGAAATGTTAAAAAGAGAACCTTATATTGATATAGTTGTAGGGCCTCAATCTTATCATCAAATAAATTCTTTAATTTCAAATTATAAAATGGATCGTAAAGAACTTACGGAATTTGAAACTGAAGATAAATTTGATTATTTAGATAGGATTAAGAATACGTCTAGTAAAGTATCATCATTTCTCACAATCCAAGAAGGATGTGATAAGTTTTGTAGTTTTTGTGTAGTTCCCTATACACGTGGCCCTGAATATTCAAGGTCTTTTGAAAAAATTATTTTAGAGGCTCAAGATTTGGTTGAAAGTGGTGCAAAAGAGATAATTTTACTTGGACAAAATGTAAATGCATATTCATTCGAGGGTAAATCAAAAGTATATAGATTATCAGATTTAATAAATGAGTTAGAAAAATTTACAGAAATTAAGAGAATTAGGTATACAACGTCTCATCCAAGGGACATGACTGATGATTTAATTGAGTGTTATTCAAAATCTAAAAAATTACAACCATTTGTTCATTTACCAATTCAAAGTGGTTCAGACAAAGTTTTAAAATTAATGAACAGAGGCCACAAAGTTGAAAAATATTTTGAGATCCATGAAAAACTAAAAAAAATAAGTTCAACAATTAAATTTTCAAGTGATTTTATCATTGGGCATCCAGGGGAAACTGAGAAAGATTTTAACGATACATTAAATTTTTTAAATGAAATTAAATTTATCAATTCTTATTCGTTTATATTTAGTCCAAGACCAGGAACTCCTGCGTCTAATTTAGATCTAATTGACCATGAAGTTGCAAAAGATAGACTTATAAAAGTTCAAAAAATTCTTTTCAAATATCAATTAGAGCACAATGAGTCTTTTTTAGGAAAAAAAATTGATGTACTTGTTGAAAATAGAATGAAAAAAAATCAGATGTATTTTGGAAGAAATAAGTATCTCAATGGAGTGATATTTGATGGAAATGATACGCTTATAGGGCAAACTGTAAAAATAAAGATTGATAAAGTAAATCAAAACAATTTATTCGGAAAAATAGATCCTAATTCAGATATGAAGGCTGCTTAATCTTGAACAATCCTTTATTAAATAAATTAAATAAAGATCTCAAATTTGTTTATTCTGATAATGACACCTTGAGTATCATATTTAACAATAATGAAATTTTAATGGGTGTAGTGGGTGAATTTAACAACAATTTAAAAGAGTTAGAAAAAATTACAGAGACAAAAATTTATTCAAGAGGAAACTCTATATTGGTCAAAAGCTCTAGTACAAAAAATGAATTAGTTAAAAATGCTATAATTTTTCTAACAGATTTGCTAATTTTAAATGGATCGATTGAAAAAAAAGATATAGTTTCCTCAATAAATAAATTTATGATAAATGAAAAATCAAATAAAAAAATTGAATACATAATAAAAACACCCAAAAAGTCTGTTATTCCAAGATCAGAGAAACAAAAAAATTATGTAAGAGCTTTAAGAGAAAGCGATATTATTATTTCTTGTGGTCCTGCAGGAACAGGGAAAACTTTTTTGGCTGTTGCTGTAGCTCTAACAATGTTATTGGATAAAAAGATTGAAAGAATAATTTTATCAAGACCAGCGGTGGAGGCGGGTGAAAGGTTAGGTTTTTTACCTGGAGATATGAGAGAAAAAGTAGATCCTTATCTAAGACCTTTATATGACTCACTTTACGATCTGTTAGATTTCGAAAAGATTCAAAAAAGAATTGAAATTGGTGATATCGAAATTGCTCCTTTAGCATTTATGAGAGGAAGAACATTAAAAAATTCTTTTGCAATTTTAGATGAGGCTCAAAATGCAACTGATACACAAATCAAAATGTTTTTAACTAGGATTGGTGAAAATTCTAAAATTGTTATTAATGGAGATCCCTCACAAATTGACCTACCAAATAAATCTCTGTCAGGATTAAATAAATCAAAAAAGCTTCTTGGACATCTTAACGAGATTTCAGTTGTAGATTTTGACCACTCTGACGTTGTAAGACACCCACTGGTTTCAAAAATAGTAAAAGCTTATTCTGATCAAAACAAAGATTAATGATTAAAGCTGAAATAGTTGTTGATTTTCCAAAATGGAAAACAAAAATTAAAAATCCAAGTCTTTATTTTAAAAAAAAAATAAAAAAACTTTCTTATGTAAAATCATTAAAAAAAAAGAATTTCCAGTTCACTTTATTATTAACTAACAAAACTTTTATAAAAAAGCTTAATAAAAGATTTCGAAATAAAAACAAAGAAACTGACGTTTTGTCTTTTCCCATTAAAAGTCATTTTAATAAAAATTATAGAGGAGATATAGCTATTTGTTATGAAATTATAAATTTAAGGTCAAAAAAAACAAATTTTAATATTGAATTTGATAAAATGTGGATTCACGGTCTTTTACACTTGCTCGGTTATGATCATGCCAGACAAAAAGATTACAAACAAATGTTAAGAAAAGAGCAAGACATTTTAAAACGAGTAAATTAAATTTGACAAGAAATTATTCTAAGAATTCTACTTTTTACTTAGTGCCACTTATTTGTGGATTAATTTCAACATTCAGTCTCCCACCATATAACTTTTTTTTTCTTAATTTTATTTCTTTTCCATTTTTACTTTTAATCTATCTGAATTTTGAAATAAAAAAGGGGTTCTCATCTTTTCTTTACGGATGGATTTTTGGTTTTTCATATTTTTTTTCAAATATTTATTGGATAGCAAACTCATTAACTGTTGAAGAAATATTCAAGCCCTTAATTCCTTTTGCAATTACAATAATTCCTCTCTTCTTAGGTATCTTTTATGGAATATCTTTTTTAATTTTTTTTTATTTTAAGCCAAGAAAAAAAATTGTGAGTATTTTTTTATTTGCTTTAATATTTTCACTCATAGAATATTTGAGGGGCCACATACTTGGAGGTTTTCCTTGGAACTTGATCTCTTTTAGTTTAGTTGAAATTAATGAATTTATACAAATCTTGTCATATGTAGGAACATATTCTCTAAATTTATTAGTTGTAACAATTTTTTTAGTCCCTGCAGTCATTTTATTTGACGTGCCGTTAAAAGCAAAATTAATAACAGTTTTATTGACAGTAACTTTAATTATATCAAATTTAATTTTTGGTAATTTTGTTTTAAATAAACACAATAACACACCAAATAGTCCAATGAATACTATATTAAAAATTATCTCACCCAAAATTGACTTAAAAAGATTTTTTGATGGGACAGATCCTTCTTTAGTAATGAATGATTTGGCAGAAATAGGAAATATTGATAGTAGAGACGCGCTATATATTTATCCAGAGGGAATATTACCATCAATAAATCTTAATGAAATTCAAAATTACTCTTCGGTATTTGGAAGTTATTTTCGAAATAATCATAAAATTATAGTTGGTATTACTAGATATAAAGAAACAGAAATTTTCAATTCTATGGCTCTACTTGATAACGATTTAAAATTGATAAGTGTTTATGATAAAAATAAACTTGTTCCTTTCGGTGAGTATTTGCCATTTGAAAAATTTTTGAAGAATTATGGCTTTAAAAAAATTACTCAAGGATACCAATCTTTCAGTTCTGCAAGTGAGAGAGATTTAATAAAAATTAAAGATACAAAATTTCTTCCTCTTATATGTTATGAAATTATTTACTCAGGAGGTCTTTACAAATATTCTGATAATTATGATTTTATCATAAACATTTCAGAAGACGGATGGTTTGGTAAATCAATTGGTATAGATCAACATTTTTATCATTCTATTTTTAGATCTATCGAAGAGGGCAAAAATATAATTAGATCTGCGAACAATGGAATTTCAGCATATATTGATAGTAAAGGACAAATTATAAAAAAAATTGAATCAACCCAAAAGGGAGTAATTGAAATCGACACTTATAAAAAAGGATCAAAAACAATCTTTAGTTCATTTGGAAATAAGATTTTCTTTTATTTCCTTATTTTTTATATTACGGTTATTTTTTTATTAAAAATAAGGGAGAGACAATGAAAAAAAATTATTTATTTACCAGCGAGTCCGTCTCCGAAGGTCATCCTGACAAAGTTTGCGATAGAATTTCTGATATGGTTGTTGATACTTATTTAGGTGCTGAGCCACAATCAAGAGTAGCTTGCGAGACTTTAACAACAACTAATAAAGTAGTACTTGCAGGAGAAGTTAGAGGTCCGGAAATCAAAAAAGACGATTTAATTGAAAAGGTAAGGCATTGCATAAAAGATATTGGTTATGACCAAGATGGTTTTACATGGAAAGAAGCAACTAAAATTGAAAGTCATCTACATGCTCAATCAGCCGACATAGCAATGGGAGTTGACTCATCCGGCAACAAGGATGAAGGAGCTGGAGACCAAGGAATTATGTTTGGTTACGCATGCAATGAAACTGATGTTTTAATGCCTGCACCTATACATTATTCACATAAGATTTTAAGATTGATGGCTGCGGATAGAAAATCTGGAAAATTAAAAAACATTGAGCCAGATTCTAAAAGTCAAATTACAATTGAATATAAAGATGGCAAACCAGCAAATGTTAAATCTGTAGTTATATCTACTCAGCACTCTGCAGATGTTGATCAATCTCAGGTACGAAAATTAGTAATGCCATATATTGAAAAATCAATACCAAAAAATCTTCTAAATAATTTAGATGAAAAAGAAATTTACATTAATCCAACAGGAAATTTTGTTATTGGTGGACCTGACGGAGATAGTGGTCTTACAGGAAGAAAAATTATTGTCGATACATATGGGGGTGCCGCTCCACATGGTGGTGGGGCTTTTTCAGGGAAAGATCCAACTAAAGTTGATCGATCAGCTGCTTATGCTTCAAGATATTTAGCAAAAAATGTTGTTGCTTCAAAGTTTGCTGATAAGTGTTTAATACAACTTGCTTATGCTATTGGAGTATCGAAACCATTATCCATCTATGTTGATTTATTTGATAACGATGAGGAAAAAAATAAACATGTAGAAAAATTGATAAGTGAAAATTTCGATTTAAGCCCTAGAGGTATAAGAGAAATGCTGGGTTTAAATAAACCAATTTATGAAAAATCAGCTGCCTATGGTCATTTTGGAAGAGAACCTGAGGGCGATGGTTCTTTTTCTTGGGAAAAAACAGATAAAAAATCGGTATTTACAAAGTAAAAAGTTGAAAAATTAGTTAAAAATAACTATATATTTCCTAAATCGTTGAATTTTTAAAAATGGGCTTCGGCCCATTTTTTTTTGGAGAAGAATGTTAAATAAAAGAGCAGATAAATTAGAGTTACTTAGAATAGCCGAAGCAGTTGCGCTTGAAAAATCTATTGATAAAGAACTAATTATCAATTCAATGGAAACAGGAATTGCAAAAGCTGCAAAGTCTAAGTTTGGAAACGAAAATGAAATAAAAGTCTCAATTAATAGAGATAGTGGGGATATTGAACTATTTAGAAAGTTGGTAGTTGTTGAGACCCCAGAAAATACTAATACAGAAATAAGCCTTAAAGACTCAGAAAAGTATGGTGAAAAAAAAATTGGAGATGAGGTTTTACAACCTTTGCCATCCTTCGATTTCGGAAGAATCGCAGCGCAAACTGCAAAACAAGTAATTAGTTTTAACGTAAGGGAAGCAGAAAGAGAAAGACAATTTAACGATTTTATTGATAAAAAAGATTCGATATTGAGCGGAATTGTGAAAAGGCTAGAATTTGGAAATGTAATAGTCGACTTAGGCAGAACAGAAGCAATAATTCAAAAAAACGAGATGATTCCAAGAGAGAATATTAAAGCTGGTGATAGAGTAAAGGCTTACTGTTACGATGTAAGAAGAGAACAAAGAGGTCAACAAATCTTTTTATCTAGAGCACACGCAAAATTTATGGAAAAATTATTTATTCAAGAGGTACCAGAGATTTATGATGGACTTATAGAGATTAAATCATCTGCTAGAGATCCAGGTAGTAGAGCTAAAATTTGTGTACAAGCTGTTGATACCTCTCTTGATCCAGTTGGTGCTTGTGTTGGTATGAGAGGAAGTAGAGTTCAAGCAGTAGTTAATGAGCTCCAAGGAGAAAAAATTGATATTGTAAATTGGTCCGAAGATCCTGCTTTAGTTGTTTCAAATGCTTTATCTCCTGCTGAGGTTCAGAAAGTAATTGTAGACTCAGAACAAAAAAAAATGGATGTAATTTTAACCGAGGAAAATCTTAGTAAAGCCATCGGTAGAAGAGGACAAAATGTTAGATTAGCAACAAAACTTTTGAATTACGAAATCAATATAATGACAGATAAAGAGGAGTCAGAGAGAAGACAGTTAGAATTTAAAGATAAAACAGATACCTTAATGAAAAATCTTGAGGTGGATGAAACATTAGGGCAACTACTTGTAGCAGAAGGCTTTTCAACAATTGAGGAAATAAAAGATAGCGAAATAGACAAACTGGCTAAAATAGAAGGTATTGAAGAGGAAACAGCTAAAGAATTAGTACAAAGAGCAAAAGAGTTTTACCAAAAAGATCAAGAGGAAATACAACAGAAGATTAAAGATCTTGGAATTCAAGCTGACCTAACTGAACATGAGGGTCTTACACCAGGCATGCTTTTAACTCTTGGTGAGCAAAAGATTTTATCATTAAATGACTTTGCAGATCTAGCTTCTGATGAATTAATAGGCGGTTTTGATATAATTAAAGGTGAAAGAATAAAAATTAAAGGTTATCTAGAAGATTTTGCTCTTTCAAGAAAAGAGGCAGATGATTTAATAATGTCAGCTAGAGATAAAATTTATAAAAACTAGGAATGAGAAAAAATGGAAACAAAAAAAACAAAACTAACAATATCAGGAAAACCCAGAAAAAATTTATATGCTAAACAGGAATTAACAAACAATAAAAATAAACAAAAGTTTGTTAATGAGAAAAAATTCTCAAAACCATTTAATAAAAACAATCTTGGATCTTCAAAGTTTCCAAAAAAACCTTTTTCCGGAAAACCATCTTTCCCTCCTAAAACAGGAAAACCATCTTTTCCATCAAAAATAAGTGATTATGAAAGAAGGAAACTTGCTGAGCAAAGAGCAACAAAAAAAATAAAAGGGGATGCAAAAGATAAAGATAATAAAAATAAATTCTCAACTAAAAAAAGGGAATTAAAACTCACCGTTTCCAGAGCCTTAAGTGAGGATATAGAGTTTAGATCAAGAAGTTTGGCCTCAATAAAAAGGGCGAGAGAGAAAGAACTCAGAGAAACTAAAAATACAAAAGATGATGAAAATTCAAAAAATGTAAAAAGAGAGATTAGCATACCAGAGCTTATTACAATAAGAGATCTTGCAAATCGAATGGCCGAACAATCATCTAACATTATTAAGCATTTAATGGGAATGGGTGTTACAGTGACTATAAATCATACTATTGACTCTGATACCGCAGAGTACTTAGTCAAAGAATTTGGTCATATTCCTTTAAAGGAAAAAAAGGCAGAGGAAATAGTCAGTAAAATCAAAGACATAAAATCTGAAAATCTTCAAAACAGACCTCCAATTATAACCGTCATGGGTCATGTAGATCATGGAAAAACTTCTGTATTAGATGTGCTTAGAAGCACAAATGTTGTTTCAGGTGAACATGGGGGAATCACTCAGCATGTAGGTGCATACCAAATAATTCATAAAAATGAGAAAATAACCTTTATAGACACACCTGGTCATGCAGCATTTACAGAAATGAGAGCGAGAGGTTCAAAGTTAACTGACATTGTTGTGTTAGTTGTTGCTGCAAATGATGGAGTTAAACCTCAAACAATTGAGTCTATCAAACACGCTAAAGCTGCAAAAGTACCTATTGTCGTGGCAATTAATAAATGTGATTTACCGGATGCTGATCCTCAAAAAGTTAAAAATCAGCTCCTCGAGCATGAATTAATCTCAGAAGATTTGTCAGGAGATACTCTCATGGTAGAAATTTCAGCAAAAACAAAAAAAAATATTGATAAACTTTTGGAGTCTATAACTTTACAAGCTGAGCTTCTAAATTTGAAAACGGATCATGAAAACAAAGCAACTGGTATTGTTTTAGAGTCAAAAATTGATATCGGAAGAGGTCCAATCGCAAATATAATTGTGACATCTGGAAGATTAAAAAAAGGGGATCATTTTGTATGTGGACCTCAATGGGGAAAAGTGAGGGCTATAATCGATGATAATGGAAAATCTGTTGATGAAGCTTTACCATCTACCCCAGTTGAAATATTAGGTATAAGTGGAGCTTCAAAATCTGGAGATGATTTTTTGGTTCTTGATACTGATAAAGAAGCCAAAGTTTTAAGTGAAGCAAGAATTAATGAAGCTCAGTTCAAAAAGGGTCAAGTGTCTCTTATAACTCAAGACTCTGCCTTTAAAGACCAAACAAGTGAAGAATTAAATATAATTATCAAGTCAGATGTTCATGGCTCCTCTGAAGCGATTAAAAATGCTGTAAACCTAATAAAACACGATGAGGTTAAACCAAAGATAATCTTATCAGATGTAGGAATGGTTACTGAAACTGATGTTAATTTAGCAAAAGCTTCAAATGCTGTTTTAATAGCTTTTAATGTAAAACCAAGCAAGGAAGCAAAAAAAATCGCTGAGCAAAGTGCAGTAAAAATTTCATCTTTTAATATAATTTATGAATTAATCGACTTTGTAAAAAGTAAGATGTCAGGTTTATTATCTCCAGACGTGGAGGAAAGCATAACTGGTTCAGCAGAAATTTTAGAAATTTTTAAAGTATCAAAAGTTGGTAAAGTTGCTGGCTCAAAAGTAACTACGGGAGAAATAAGTCAAGACTCTTTAGCAAGAGTTATTAGAGATGGAACAGTTGTATTTACAGGAAAAATAGGATCAATTTTTAGGGAAAAAAATCAAACAAAACAAGTTACAGAGGGCCTAGAATGTGGGATAACCTTGAAAAACTTTAATGATTTTCAGAAGAAAGATATTATTGAGGCTTATAACTCTAAAACAACAGAGAGATCAGTATAATGGGAAAATTAGGAAAACCAGTTACTCAAAGACAGTTAAGAGTTGGTGAAATGATTAAACAAGCCTTAAGCATGATTTTTTTAAAAGACGAAGCAAAACTTCCAAATGTACAAACTAAAGGAATAACAGTTACAGAAGTTAGAATGAGCCCAGATCTTAAAACTGCAAAAACTTTTGTTCTACCCCTTGGTGGAATAAATTCTGATGAGACTGTGGAAAGTCTTAAAGAATTTTCTTTTGTAATAAGAAAAACTTTATCAAAAAAAATTAATATGAAGTTTTTACCTAAACTTCTATTTGTTAAAGATGAGTCTTTCGATTATGCTGAAAAAATTGAGAATTTGATTAAACAAACAAATAAATAGGAAAGAAATGAATAAAAAATTAAAAGAAGTTGCTTTACATGAAAAAGACACTGGATCATCGGAAGCACAAATTGCTTTATTAACCGATAAAATAGAAAATTTGTCAGCTCATATGAAAAAATACAAAAAAGACAAACACTCCTCTTTAGGATTGCTAAAAGCAGTGAACAAAAGAAAGAAATTATTAGATTATCTAAAGAAAACCAAATCTGATGCCTATAAAAATATATTAACCAAATTAAACTTAAGGAAATAAATGTTTAAAATTTTTAAAAAAGAAATAGATTTTGCGGGAAAGAAAATCACCCTCGAAACTGGAAAGGTTGCTCGTCAAGCGGATGGAGCAATCATCGCAAGCTGTGGTGAGACGGTAGTTTTAGCAACAGCTGTAGGTGCAAAAAAAGTTAATCCAGATGTAGATTACTTCCCTTTATCAGTAAATTATCAAGAAAAGTATTATGCTGCAGGTAAAATACCCGGAGGATATTTTAAAAGGGAGGCAAGACCAACAGAGAGTGAAACTCTTATATCTAGATTAATTGATAGACCAATTAGGCCTTTGTTTCCGGATGAATTTAAAAACGAGGTGCAAGTATTACCAACTGTAATTTCATATGACAAAGAAAATGAAGCTGATGTCTTATCAATTATTGCATCTTCAGCAGCTTTAGCTATTTCGGGAATGCCTTTTTTAGGACCAGTTGGGGCATCAAGAGTTGGCCTTATAGATGGAAAATATGTTTTAAATCCGTCAAAAAAAGATTTAGAAAATTCAAAACTAGACTTAGTTGTGGCTGGAACAAAAGATGCTGTTTTAATGGTAGAGTCAGAAGCAAGTGGCCTTACTGAACAACAAATGTTGGATGCCGTAAAATTTGGTCACGAAGGATTTGTACCCGTTATAAAAATGATAGAGGAATTAGCTAAGGAGTGCAAAAAACCTGACTGGGTTGTTGAGAAAAAAGATCTATCATCTGTTAAGAAAAAATTAGAGGGAGAATTTACCAAAGACTTGAAAAAAGCTTTCTCAATAAAAGATAAACAAGAGAGATCTAATCTAATATCTGAGGTCACAGAGAAAGCAAAAAAACTTTATGAAGAGGATGAAATCTTTACAGAGTTAGATGTTATGCATGAGCTTAAAGATATTGAAAAAAGAATTGTAAGAACTGATATTATAAAAAATAAGAACAGAATCGATGGAAGAGGACTTGCCGATGTAAGGCCAATAATGTGTGAGGTTGGAATATTGCCAAGAGTTCATGGATCTGCATTATTTACAAGGGGAGAAACACAAGCAATTGTAACTACTACACTTGGTACTTCAGATGATGAACAAAGAATTGAAAGTTTGGATGGCCTTCAAAGAGAAAGATTTATGCTACATTACAATTTTCCTCCATTTTCTGTTGGCGAGACAGGAAGAATAGGCACAGGAAGAAGAGAAATAGGCCATGGAAAATTAGCGTGGAGAGCTATCAAATCTTCATTACCTTCTAAAGAAAGCTTTCCATATACTTTTAGAATAGTTTCTGAAATTACTGAGTCGAATGGATCTTCCTCAATGGCAACGGTTTGTGGTTCATCTCTAGCTTTAATGGATGCAGGAGTTCCAATTAAGGAGCCTGTAGCAGGTATTGCAATGGGTTTAATTAAAGAGGAGAATGACTTTAGCGTACTCTCAGATATTCTTGGTGATGAGGATCATCTTGGTGATATGGATTTTAAAGTAGCTGGGACAAAAGATGGAATTACTTCTTTACAAATGGATATCAAGATTACGGGAATTACTTTTGAGATAATGGAACAGGCACTAAAACAAGCTAAAGATGGAAGAATTCATATCTTAGGAGAGATGAGCAAAGCTTTGGCTAAATCAAGAGATAACGTTGGTAAGCACACCCCAAAAATGGAAAAAATTACAGTTGATAAAAAAGATATTGCAACTGTTATAGGTAAGGGTGGTGCCACTATAAGAGAAATCGTTGATAAGTCAGGAGCTAAAGTTGATGTAAACGACGAAGGAGAAGTTACTGTAGCAGCGCCAGATGAAGATTCTAGAAACAAAGCTATGCAAATGATTAAAGATTTAACAGCAAAAGCTGAACTAAATAAAATTTATAATGGTAAAGTTATGAAGATTATGGAGTTTGGAGCTTTTGTAAATTTCTTAGGAAAACAAGACGGTCTTGTGCATATTTCAGAGCTCGCAGATAAGAGGGTGGCAAAAGTAACTGATGTGGTAAAAGAGGGTGACGAGGTTAAAGTAAAAGTTATAGGTTTTGATAGAGGAAAAGTAAAATTATCTATTAAACAAGCTACTATATAAATTTTTTTGAAAAGAGATCTATCTTACCGAATATGAAAAATAAGTTGGATTATATCATAAAAAAAATTCGGCACATAGAAAAAATACAAATACTAGAATTAGGGGTCAGACACGGATTTTCAACAAAAAAATTTATTGAATTATGCGACTCAAAGGATGGTTTTTTAACTTCAGTTGATATTAAAGATTGTTCAGATGTAATTAAAAGTGATAGATGGAAATTTATCCATGCTAGTGACGATAATTTCAAAAAAGTTGATAAATTTATTACAAAACATTTAGATTTCATTTTTATAGACTCTTTACATGAGCCAAACCATGTAGAAAAAGTTTTTTACCATTATTATAATTTCCTAAAAAAAGGGGGTATTTGTATAATCGATGATATAAGTTGGCTTCCTTATTCTAAAAATCAAGAGAGAGATAAAGAATTTAGTGAGTACATTAATAGATCTACATTCAAAAAGATCCTTGAAATATTCAATCAGAATAAAAAAAATTTCGATTTAGAGTTCTATTTCAGAGACTCTGGCTATGCAATTATCACAAAAAATGAAGAAGGTCCTTTGAATAGATCAAAAAAAATAAAGTCGAGAGAATTTGGAATAAAAAATTTGCTGAGAAAAATATATAAAAGAAAACCTATTAATTAATTTTTTTTTAAAACATCAAAATCCACCTCTCCAATTATTTTTATCATTGAAATGATCTTTTTCATTTTTGGAAGTTGGTCTGAATAAGTACATTAAAACAACTATTAAAACAAAAATTGATAGAAGAATTTCTAACATGATTTATGACATATTTTTTGGATCAGGCATCCCAACTTTGTTGTAACCTGCATCAACATAATGAATTTCACCAGTCACACCCCCACTAAGATCACTTAATAAGTATAAAGCTGAATTTCCTACATCATGAATATCAACATTTCTTTTTAAAAAAGAATGATCTTCGTTCCACTTGTATAGGAACTTAGCATCGCCAATTGCAGATGCAGCGAGCGTTTTAATTGGACCAGCACTAATTGCATTAACTCTTATTTTTTTTGAACCTAAATCTCTTGCAAGATATTTTACACTAGCCTCTAATGCAGACTTGCAAACTCCCATAACATTGTAATTTGGGATTGCCTTTGTAGATTCGTAAGTTAATGTAAGCATACTTCCTCTATCTTTCATTATCTTAGACGCCTCTTTTGCAACCTCTGTAAATGAAAAACACGAAATTAACATACTTCTTAAAAAATTTTCTCTAGTTGTATTGAGATACTCGCCTGACAATTCTGATTTATCTGAAAACGCTACTGCATGAACCACAAAGTCAATTTGACCCCATTGTTTTTTAATATCTTCGAATAATTTTACTACTTCTTCTTTTTTCTCGACATCGCAACTAAATGTAACTCTCGAATTTAATTTTTCTGCTAAAGGTATAACTCTTTTTTTAAGAGCATCTCCAAGATAAGTGAATGCTAATTCTGCACCCGCTTCAGCTAATTTTTGGGATATTCCCCATGCAATAGACCTCTCATTTGCAACACCCATGATTAGTCCTTTTTTTCCCTTCATTAGATCCATAAATTAAACCTTTTCAAAAACTAGTGTTGCATTAGTTCCACCAAAACCGAAACTATTAGACATTACAGAGTTTAAATTTACATCTTTTTCAACCTTAGTAACTATTGGATACTTTTTAGCTTCGTCATCCATGTCAGTAATATTTGCAGATGCAGCTATAAAACTATTTTTCATCATTATTAAACTATAAATTGCCTCATGAACCGAGGTAGCCCCCAATGAGTGACCAGCCAATGATTTTGTTGAACTTATTTTTGGTTTATAATCCTTAAATGTTTCACCAACTGCCTTTAGTTCTGTAATATCACCAACTGGCGTTGATGTTCCGTGTGTATTTATGTAATCAATTTTGTTTTTTGTGGTGCTTAAAGCCATTTTCATACATCTCACCGCTCCTTCACCTGAAGGTGCAACCATATCATAACCATCAGAGGTAGCGCCATAACCAGTCAATTCTGCGTAAATTTTTGCTCCCCTAGCTTTTGCATGTTCATATTCCTCTAAAACTAAAACTCCTCCGCCACCAGCTATAACGAATCCATCCCTAGTTTTGTCATAAGGTCTCGAAGCTTTTTCTGGTGTGTCGTTGTATTTTGAAGATAATGCAGTCATTGCATCAAACATGGCAGTCATAGCAAAATGAACTTCGTCACTTCCCCCAGCAAAAATAATTTTTTGTTTACCTAATTGAATTAGTTCCATAGCATTGCCAATACAGTGTCCACTAGTTGCGCATGCTGAACTGATAGTATAATTAACACCTTTAATTTTAAATGGAACTGCTAATGTTGCAGAAGCAGTGCTTGACATAGTTCTTGGTACTACAAAGGGACCCATTCTCTTTGGATTTTTTGCTCTAGTTCTATCAGCTGCTAAAATTACATTTTCAATAGATGGTCCTCCTGAACCCATTATCATTCCTGTTAATATGTTGCTTACATCTTTATCTTCTAAACCAGAGTCTTTAACTGCCTCTGCCATTGATATATAATTGTAAGCCGAGCCAGGTCCCATAAATCTTATGAATTTCCTATCAACATGGTCTTCAAGATTTATTTTTGGTTTTCCATGTATGTTACTTTTTAGATTGTACTCCTTGTATTCATCAGAAAAAGAAATTCCTGATTTAGAATTTATTAGAGACTGATAGACTTCATCCTGATTGTTTCCTAAACAAGAGACTACTCCAATTCCAGTTACAACAACTCTTTTCATTATTTGAATAAACCTACTTTTAAATTTTCTGTTGTATAAATTTGTTTTCCGTCAGCTAATAATATTCCATTAGCAAGACCAACAGTAGCTCCTTCTTTTTTGAGAATTTTTTTCATATTTATTTCATAAACCGCTTTTTTGACATTTTTAAGAACTTCTCCAGTGAATTTTACTGTATTTACACCTAAAGCTCTTCCTCTCCCAGGGTTACCCAGCCAACCTAAATAAAATCCAACTAGTTGCCACATAGCATCTAAACCTAAGCATCCTGGCATCACTGGATCTTTTTTAAAATGACAATCAAAAAACCAAAGATTATCTTTAATATCCAGTTCAGCAATTATTAATCCTTTACTAAACGACCCCTTATTCTCCCTAATTTCAGTGATCCTGTCAAACATAAGCATTGGGGGCAAGGGCAGTTTTGCGTTACCTGGACCGAAAAGATCACCATTTCCACAAGTAATTAAATCCTCATATGTGTATGAGTTTTTTTTCATTTTTAAATAACCTTATTACTTGATTTAACTTAAATATAATATAGGTTTAGTTTAGAATAATTATAATTAACAATGCTTAATAATAGCCAATATATTGACAAATTAAGAAGTTCTGGCTTGAGACCCACCAAACAAAGAATTAAAATTTGTGAAATCTTGTTCAATTCTCAAAAGACATTTCACTTTACTATCAACGACCTTGTTGAAAAAATTAGCAAAGCAACAAATGATAAAATATCTTTAGCAACTGTTTATAACACCGTCCATGCATTTAAAAAAAAAGGTTACTTAAAAGAGATACCAATAAATTCTGATCAAAGTTATTTTGATACCAATACGTCGCATCACCATCACTTTTATGATGAGAGTCAAAAAGATTTAATAGACATAGATGATGCAGATGTAGAACCTGTTAAAATCAATACAAAAATTCCTGGTAAAAAGATCAGATCGGTAGAAGTTTTAGTAAAAGTTGAAGACATTAAATCTTAAAACTTAATCATTTTTCTACATTATAATAATTCTAAACTGTTGACAAATTAATTTAGAATAATTATAAATTAAGAAAGGAGATTAAATGAGCACTGAATTTAAAGATGAAAATTTCAAATCAAAAGAATTGAGTAAATGTCCATTTACTGGGGCAGGTACATCAGCAAAATTTTCAGCTGGAAGAGGCCAAACAAACAGGGACTTTTGGCCAAATAGTTTAAACTTAAAAATACTAAGTCAACATTCTAATTTGACTAATCCTATGGATAAAAAGTTTAACTATGCAAAAGAATTCAAAAAATTAAATTACAAAGCACTTAAAAAAGATCTTAAAAAATTAATGACAGACTCACAAGAATGGTGGCCAGCTGATTACGGTCACTATGGACCATTTTTCATAAGGTTAGCTTGGCATGCAGCTGGAACTTATAGAACAGGTGATGGAAGAGGTGGAGCTGGGACAGGCAACCAAAGATTTGCACCTCTCAATGCTTGGCCGGACAACGTTAATTTAGACAAAGCGAGATTGTTATTGTGGCCAATAAAACAAAAATATGGAAAACAAATTTCATGGGCCGATTTATTTATTTTAGTTGGAAACGTTGCTTTAGAGTCAATGGGTTTTAAAACTTTTGGTTTTGGAGCAGGAAGAGTTGATATTTGGGAACCAGAGGATGATATCTACTGGGGTTCAGAGAAGGAAATGTTAGGAGTAGAGAGATACAGTGGAAAAAGAGATTTAGAGCAACCACTTGGAGCTTCTCACATGGGATTAATTTATGTAAACCCGCAGGGACCTGATGCAAATCCTGATCCTCTACTAGCCGCTCATGACATTAGAGAAACTTTTGGAAGAATGGCAATGAATGATTATGAAACTGTTGCATTGGTAGCAGGAGGACATACATTTGGTAAATCACACGGTGCTGCACCTGAATCTCATAAAGGTCCAGACCCTGAAGCTTCAAGAATTCAAGATCAATCAACTGGATGGAATAGTAAGTATAAATCTGGAAAAGGTGTGGATACTATTAGTAGCGGTTTAGAAGGTGCTTGGACGCAGTCTCCTATTAAATGGGATATGGGTTATTTTGATTGTCTGTTCAATCATGAATGGGAATTAACGAAAAGTCCTGCAGGAGCTCATCAATGGACACCTAAACAAAATGGTCAAAAGATTAAAATGGTTCCTGATGCACATGATAAAAGTAAAATGCATCCACCAATGATGCAAACTACTGACCTTTCATTAAGAATGGATCCATCATATGGTCCAATTTCAGAACATTTCTTTAAAAATCCTGACGAGTTCGCAGATGCTTTTGCAAGATCGTGGTTTAAATTAACTCATAGAGATATGGGCCCAAGAGCATGTTACTTAGGCAGTGAAGTTCCAAAAGAAGAATTAATTTGGCAAGACCCTGTAAAAAAACCAAAATACAAACTAAAAGCAAAAGATATTAAAGATTTAAAATACCAAATATTAAAATCAAAATTATCCGTATCTGAATTAGTAAGCACTGCTTGGGCATCTGCTTCTACTTACAGAAATTCAGACAAAAGAGGTGGAGCTAATGGCGCTAGAGTAAGATTAGAACCACAAATTAATTGGGAAGTTAACAATAACGGCAAAACAACGAAAGCAATTAATACCCTAGAAAAAATCCAAAATAAATTTAACAGTAAGAAAAAATCAGTTTCTTTAGCAGATTTAATTGTTCTTGGTGGAAATGTAGGTATTGAGATAGCCGCTAAAAAAGCAGGTAAGAAAATAGAAGTTCCGTTTTCTCCAGGAAGAGGTGATGCAACTCAAGAACAAACAGATATTAACTCTTTTGGTTTATTAGAACCACAGGCTGATGGATTTAGAAATTATAACAAAGACGAAAAAAGTAAGGTCTCAGCCGAAGAAAAACTTATAGATAAATCTCAACTAATGGGTCTAACAGGACCAGAAATGACAGTCTTGATTGGTGGAATGAGAGTTCTCGACACAAACTTTGATAATTCGAAAAACGGTGTTTTTACAAAAAAACCTGGCACACTGACAAATGACTACTTCATAAATCTTCTTGATATGAATGTTACTTGGAAAGAGACTGATAGTTCAGAACAGTTATTTGTTGGAAAAGACAGAAGAACCAGTAAAACAAAATGGCATGGAACAAGAGTGGACCTAATTTTTGGCTCAAATTCTCAATTAAGAGCTTTAGCTGAGGTTTATGCATGCAACGATTCTACTGATAAATTTATAAATGATTTTGTTTCTGCATGGACAAAAGTTATGAATTCTGACAGATTTGATCTTAAATTAAATTAAAAACATGGAAACTAATATAAATACACCTAAAGTATCTTTTGAAGATTTTTATGAAATTCCAAATCTTAAATTTGATATCGGTAGACTAAGAAAAGACCTAGATCTTATTTTAAAAGAAAAAAAATTTAATTCACCTGGAGTAACACATTTTGGCGCGATCCCACTAAATCAGATACCAAATGATATCAACTCAATAAACGGTAATAATATAAGAGGTAAATATTGGACAATTGCTGATGAGAGTGGAAAAGAAGTTTCTAGAGATGTTGATATCGATGAGTCAAAATATACAAAACTTTTACCAGAATTTGAAAAAACTTATTTCAAAGAAGTTTATGAAACATTAAGAAAAAAGTTTAAACTTGGTAGAGTAAGACTTTTATTAAAAGAACCAAGATCAACGCTCAGTTGGCATAAAGATCCAGAATGTAGACTGCATGTACCAATAATTACAAATCCAGGTTGCTCAATGGTAATAGAGAATGTTGCTAAACATTTGCCTGCAGACGGTAAAGTATGGATTACTAATAATACAAAATACCATAATTTTTTTAACGGAGGGGAACAAGCAAGAATACACTTGGTAGCCTGCGTATTAGATAGTCCTTTCAAATAAAATGGTTGAAGTTACAAAAGGTATATTTGAAGCGAGTAAAGACATCTACAGTAACAACAAAGGCTCAATATTAAGGACAATCGTTTATACAATTGGACATTTTGCAATAGCAATTACAGTTTTAATGTTAATCGCAGATGTATCTTTTGCTGTTGCTCTCACCGATGCCATAGTTGAACCTATCGCTAACTCTGTTTGGTATTTTATTTTAGACAAATGGTGGGCAAGTAAATCTAAAAAATAATCATTGAGAATGATTATTATTAAAATCAAATAATCCCATAAAAAATTTTTTTTTTGCAAACAATTATCATTATCACAATATTTTCTTGATAATATTTTTTTAACAATTATTTTTTTAATATGGAATTACAAAACTATAATTGCAAAAAATGTGGACTTACAATCTCTTCTACATGCTCCAAGTGTGATAGAAAAGTTGATGTAAAGGTACTAGATGACGGATGTTTAGTTCAATTAACTAAATGTGGTGATTGCGCTAATGTACCAGTAATCAAAGATGTTTGTTCACAACAAAAATAAGATTTATTAAAGCTTAGATAAAACATTATCTGCTGCTGATAGCTCACAGATTCCTGTTTCTTTTTCTACGGCTACGTATTTTATAAGTTTATTTTCAATAATCATCGTATAACGGTTAGATCTCATTCCTAATCCTTTTGCATCTTTGTTTACTAATACTCCTAATTTGTTGGCAAAATCGCCAAAGGGATCTGCTAACATTATTATTTCATTTTCAACTTTCGAAATTTTAGCCCACGCATTCATTACGTATGGGTCATTGACACTGATACAAAAAACTTTATCTACGCCTTTGGATCTTATCTTATCAATGTTGTTTTTATAACTTGGTAAATGTTTATTTGAACACACAGATGTAAACGCACCGGGCATTCCCAATAGAATAGATTTATTATCTTTAAAAAAATCGTTTATTTGAAATTTTTTTGGATTTCCATCTACTAATTGGAAAACTTCACAATCAGGAATCTGATCGTTTATTTTGTATTTCATTTTAATTTAATCCCCAAAGACTTTCTCTTAAAACCCATCCTTTATATTCTCCAGTTTTAACACTACACCAATTTAAATTACACTTTTTTTTATTTAATAATCTACCTGGTTCAATTTTTGCAATAGGTCTTGAAAATTTTGTACTATCAGAAAAAAGAATTACAGTATCTAGTGTTATAAATGAACTACTTTTTTTTAACTGAGATCTATGAATCCACCCACTATTTTTTTTAAAATCTAAAATTTTTCTAAAATTTTCTTTTTCGTCAATAATTTCAACTGGATAATTTTTTTTATTAAAGACAAATTTTATTGGGTAATCTAATCCAGGGCCATACCTTACATTTACTTTTTTATTCTTAAGTGACATATACGTATTGTTATCTGCATGAGAATTGGTTAAAAAAAAACTAAATAAAAACAAATTTATAATCAAAAATTTTTTAATCATCATATCTTTTTAAGATTACTTATCCTAAAATCTAAATTTAAAAGGTTTATTATCAAAACTTTACCATTTAAACTTTTTCCAATTCCTAAAATATTTTTAATTACCTCATTTGCCTGAATACTACCTACAACACTTGCTATTGTACCGACAACACCGTCTGCCTCACAATTTAAAACTTCGTCACTTGGTATTGTTTGATAAAAAGATTTTAAACACAGCCTCTTATCTTTTGAAAAGTTAAAACTAAATATGTGACCATCAAATTTACTAATCGCACCACATACGAAAATTTTTTTTAATTTCCTAGAAAACTCATTCACAAGAAACTTACTTGTGAAATTATCTGTTCCATCTACCACTATATCAAAATTCCTTATTAGGTTTTCAACATTTGATTGATTTAATTTTTTTTTATAACTTTCTATTTTTGTGTTTGGATTAATCTTTTTAACTCTGTCACTAACTACTTTTACTTTGTACTTACCAATATCTTTTGTAGTAAACATAGATTGCCTATGTATATTTGAAAGATCTATTTTATCATGATCGATTAAACCAATCGTACCTACCCCACTTCTAGACAAATATTCTGCAACGGGACACCCTAATCCACCTAATCCAACAATAAGAACTTTTGAGTTTTTAATTTTTCTTTGTCCTTCGATACCAATATCCTTTATGATTATTTGTCGTGAGTATCGCTCAAGTTCATTTGTTTTTAAGTTCATTTTTTTCCAGTAGATCCAAATCCACCTGACCCTCTCAAAGTGTCTGGCAAATCTTTCGTTTCTTCAAATTCAAATTTTAAAACAGGCATCAATACCATTTGAGCAATTCTATCTCCATTATTGACTAAAAATTTTTCATTACCATGATTAAAAAGGATAACTTTTATCTCTCCACGATAATCACTATCAATCGTACCTGGTGAGTTAAGCACTCCGATACTAGACTTAGCTGCAAGACCAGACCTTGGGCGTATTTGAACCTCGGCGTCTTCAGGTATAGCAATAGCAAGTCCGGTTGGAATCAAAGCAGATTTATTTGGCTCTATTTCTATTGGATTTTCCAAAAATGCTTCAAGATCAACTCCAGAGGACCCCATCGTTTTGTAAGAGGGAATTTTTACTTTTTGGTTTAACTTTTTAATTAAAACCTTAATCATTAAAAAAATTAAATTTATTCGTAATTTTTTTAATTAATTCATCTGCAATGACAGATTTGAAATTTTTTGGAATTTTATCATCATCTATATTTTTGTTTTTATAAAACAAATGAACTTCGTTAAAATCAGACTCAAACCCAATTTCATTATTACTTACATCATTTGCAACAATCAAATCACAACCTTTTTTTTCTAGTTTTGATCTTGCATTATCGAATAAATTTTCAGACTCGGCGGCAAAACCAACAACAATTTTTGGTTTTTTGTTACTTTTGGAAACCAATTCTAAAATATCTGGATTTAAGTCTAAATCAAAACTTTGATCTTTATTTTTTTTAATTTTATCTTTATTAAATTTTTTTATCTTAAAATCTGATACCGCAGCTGCAAAAATTGCAAGATCACATGGAAGTAACTCCATTGTCTTTTCGTACATTTCTTCACCAGTTTTGACCTTTATTAATTTTAAGTTATCATTCGGCTCTAAGTTGGTAGGTCCAGATATTAAGGTTGTATCAAATCCATTTTCTACTAGAGAATTTGCAATTTCATATCCTTGCTTACCACTAGATCTATTGGTGATAAATCTTACAGGATCAATCAATTCTTGAGTAGGTCCAGCAGTAACTATTGCTTTTAATTTTTTGTTTTTACTTACTTGTTTAAAATAAAGTTCAAGTTTATTAATAATTTCATCAACCTCTAACATCTTCCCTTCCCCAAATTCACCACAAGCCATTTCACCAATTTCTGGTCCTAAAATTTTATAACCATAACTCTTTAAGGTGCTTATACTCTGCTTATTTGATGCATGTTCCCACATTCTAACGTTCATTGCTGGACACAAGAAAACCTTTTTGTCTGATGCTTTAATTACAGTACTTGCTAAATCATCTGAAAAACCATTTGAAATTTTCGTAAGAAAATTAGAAGAGGCTGGAGCAACAAGTATTAAATCAGACCATCTTGAAAGAGATATATGATCCATTTCACTTTCATTCTCTACTGAAAATAAATCTGTATAAACTTTATTCTTTGACAATGAAGTAATTGATAGAGGTGTTACAAATTCTTTACCACTTTTAGTTAGAACTGTTTTTATTTCACAGTTAAGTTTTGATAATTTTCTAATTAGATCAAGTGTTTTATAAGCGGCAATTCCACCTGTAATTATAATCAATATTTTTTTATTTTCTAAAAATTTCATACAGAATTAAAATACTATGACACCTAAAAAGACAAGCATTAATAAACCAATTATACTTTGATTTCTAATTGATTTCATCTCATTTTTTTTATCATTAAAAGAAGAAAAAGAATTTGTATTTTGAGGTATCTGACCACTTGCTAAAAATGCTAATGCCTGATTTGCGTTGTCCATTATTTTAGGTAACTCAGGAATTCTTTTTATTACTTCAGAAGAGTCTTTTAAGGTATCCATCATATTCTTGATAGGATCTTTAGTTTCTTTTAACCAGTTCTCCAAGACAGGTCTAGAGGTCTCCCATATATTATTGTTTGGATCTAAATTTCTTGCAACACCCTCTACTACAACCATTGTTTTTTGTAAAAGAAGTAATTGTGGTTGAGTTTGCATATTAAATTTTTCTGTAATATCAAATAATTGTTTTAATAGTTTCCCACCTGATATGTCTTTTACACTTTGACCAAATATTGGCTCCCCGATAGATCTTAAAGCTTGAGCTAACTCTTCTACAGACGTTCCCTTAGGCACTAATCCAGCTAACAAATGTACTTCAGCTACTTTTTTGTAATCTCTACGAACAAATCCATACAAAATTTCTGCTAAGTATCGTCTACTAAGTTTATCTATTCTTCCCATTATACCAAAATCTATCGGAACTATTTGAGAAGACTCATTAATAAATATATTTCCTTGATGCATGTCAGCATGAAAAAATCCATCGCGGACCGCATGTCTTAAAAAATGTTGAATTAAATTGGTAGCAATTTTAGAAGTTTCAATATTTCTTTCTTTAAGCAAGTCCTTTTCTCTTATTGAGACACCATCCACCCAATCCAAAGTTAAAACACTTTCGCTTGTAAAATTCCAATATATTTTAGGTACAAAAAATCCCAAATCATTTTTGGTGTTTTCTGCATACTCATTTGCAGCTGCAGCTTCAAATCTTAGGTCCATCTCGTGATTTGTTATCTCTTTGAAAAGAAAAACAACTTCAATGAGTTTTAGTCTTTTAGTTTTAGTGATTAGACTTTCAACAATATACGCCAATAACATAATAGCATCTATCTCTTCATTAAAAATTTTCTTTATGTTTGGTCTTAAAACTTTTATGGCAACATTTTTGATCGTATTATCTTCTTTAATTTTTGCTTTGTGGACTTGGGCTATCGAAGCTGCTGCTATAGGATCTGATAAGTCAATTATATCTTCAAAATTAGACTGACCTAAATTTTCGATTATGATTTTTTCTGCGTCTTTTTTTGAAAAAGGAGGTAATTTATCTTGAAGAGACACAAGTTCTTTAGACAATTTTTCACCGATTATATCTGGACGTGTAGCTAAGAATTGACCAAGTTTTATGAAAGTAGTTCCCATTTCTTGTATTGATGCACTTAAGCTTTCCTTACTATTGGTATCTTTTGAACTTGAAAATGAAAAAGCCAGTAAATTAAAAAATATTTTGATGAATACTGGTATTTTATGAGTTTCCGAAACTATATTTATTATATTAGATTTGCCAATTTTCCTTCCAATTTTAAAAAGTATAAAGAACTTATTAAAAATCATATTTTCCAACCTGTATGTATAGATACAATGCCTCCAGACAAATTTTTATAACTTGCATTGTAAAAATTTTTACTTTTGATTAAATCAAGTAATTCTTCTTGATTAACAAATTCATCAATACTTTGAACTAAGTATTCATAAGGTGCACTTTTTCCAACTACTAATTTTCCTATTAATGGTATTAGTTTCGAATACTGTTTATAAATGAAATCTAAATTTTGATTTTGAATTTTTGAAAACTCAAGACAGAAAAATCTGCCTCCTTTTTTTAAAACTCTATAAGCTTCCGATATAGATGAATTTAGATTTTTTGTATTTCTTAGACCAAAGCTGATTGTGTAATAATCAAAGGTTTCATTTGGTGCATCAATTTTTTCAGCTCTAGAAACTTTCCATTTTATATTTTTGTAGTTTGATAATCTTTTTTTACCCCCATCCAACATCTTTTTATTAAAATCGACACATAATATTTTTGATTTATTGGATGTATTATCAGCAAATAATTTAGCAATATCACCAGTACCGCATGCAACGTCGATTAAGCTAGTCTCAGGATAAGGATTCATTTGTCTGATTAGTTCTCTTTTCCACTGTCTGTGGACACCTAAAGACATGAAATCATTCATGAGATCATACTTATTATAGACGTTATCAAAAACTTTTTTTACAAGGCCTCTTTTTTTTTGTAGATTTTGTTGCATATTTAAATGTTATAAAAGTATAATATAATATTTAATGCCAGAATTACCAGAAGTAGAAATAGTAAGACAGTCTTTAAATAGACAGGTAAAGAACCGCAAAATAATAAAAATTCAAGTCAATAACCGAAACCTGAGACTTAAAGTACCAAAGGATTTTGAACAAATATTCAAAAATGCCGTCATAGAAAAGATTCAAAGAAAATCAAAATATCTTATTTTGGTATTTAATAATCATCTTTATTGTGTGATCCACTTGGGCATGTCAGGCACACTTCATTTTATGGGTTTAAAAAAAAAGATTACTAATTTGAGTTTTTATGGGTCTCAAAGTCTACCAAAGAAACACAATCATATAATTTTCAGGTTTAAAAATTTTAAACTAATTTACAACGATCCTAGAAGGTTTGGTTTTTTTAAGATTTTAAATAACAAGAGTGATTATCTAAGGTTTTTTACTCGGATAGGCCCTGAGGCGATAAGTAAAGATTTTAACAAAAAATATCTGAGAAAAATTTTAAAGAATAGAACAAAAAATATAAAGAACTTATTGTTAGATCAAAAATTAGTCTCCGGCTTAGGTAATATTTATGTAAATGAGATATTATTTCAGGCGAAGATTAATCCGTTTAAAAAATCTTACCTGATTAATTTAGACGAAAATAAAAAAATAGTTAAGTATTCAAAAATAATTTTAAATAAAGCTATACGATTTGGGGGTTCCTCTATAAGAGATTTTAAGGGGATTACAGGTAAAAGTGGAAATTTCCAGTCTGAATTTAAAGTGTATGATCGTGCAAAAAAAAAATGTAGTCGGAATAAATGCTCTGGGCAAATTAGAAGAAAAATAATTTCAAACAGATCTACTTTTATATGCTCCGTTTGTCAAAAGTAAAAATACCTATTGACCGTCCAACGTAGAGAGGATATACCATCGCAAAAATGGCAAATACAAAATCAGCAATTAAAAGAATTAGACGAATAAAAAGGCAAACAGAGGTTAATAAGACCCGTAAAAGCCGTTATAAAATTGCCTTAAAAAAAATGAAAAAATTGATTGATAGTAAGAAAAAGAAGGAAGCCCTTTCCTACTTACCCAAATTGAACTCAGAATTAATGAAAATTGCTAAGACCGGTGTAATTAAAAAAGGAAACGCAACTCGAAACGTTTCTAAGATTACGAGAAAAATAAATTCTCTCTAAACAACCTCCGGTTAAATCTTTTTTACCATATATAGAAAAAAGTCTTGCCACAAAATGTAATTAGGTTCTAAACTTTAAACACAACATGTTGGAGTTTTTGTAAATCAAAAAAGTAAATCTTTATTTACTTAAATATTAAAAATTGAATTCAATTTTAAGGCTAATCGTTTTTCAATCATAAATTTATACAATTTTTAATTTCATTCAATTAAGGATTTTAAATTTCTTTTGATCAGAGAAATATTTTATTGAATAAAGATTTTTTAAAGATTAGCTAGAAATAACTTCACATGAAAAATTTAAATAAAGATTTCAATCAAAAAAAGGATGCAAACCTAATATGGACAGATATTCAAAAAGAAATGAAATCAAAATTTGGTTCTGAAATTTATGAGAGCTGGCTAAAAAAGATATTTTTTGAAGAGCAACATAACAATTATTTAGTTGTTTCAGTTTCAACAAGATTTCTTAGAGATTGGATTGTATCAAGATATTTAGATGAAATTTTAAAAATTGTTAAAAAACAGATAAGGGAAATTTCTAGAATAGAATTTAGAATTGAAGATAAAGAACATGAAAAAGGTAAAGCAGTAAATAATATTATTAAAAAAGATGACAATATCTCATTCTTAAAAGACAGTTTTCTACAGTACAACAGAATTGATCAAAATAAATCATTTGATAATTTCATCATCGGAACAAGTAATAAACTAGCTTTTGAAGCATCAAAAAAAGTATCAGAAAATATATCTCATTATAATCCTTTGTATTTGTACGGAGGTGTAGGTATGGGGAAAACTCATTTGTTAAATGCTATTGGTTTAAAGCTTAAACCTGAAAACAAAGTCACATTTATCTCAGCAGAAAGATTTATGTACCAATTTGTTAAATCTATAAAAAGTAACGAAATGGTTAGATTTAAAGATAATTTTAGAAACACCAACGTTTTAATTATAGACGATATTCAATTTATGGATGGAAAAGAGGCTATGCAAGAAGAGTTTTTTCATACGTTTAATGCTTTGCTGGAAAAAGGGTCACAAATAGTTGTTTCAGCAGATAGACCTCCAAATAAGTTAAAAAGAATACAAGAAAGAATTAAATCTAGGTTTTCAGGAGGATTGGTGGTTGATATTCAAAATCCTGAATATGAATTGAGATATAAGATTCTCAAAGAAAAAACTAATGAACTTAATTTATACTATAATGAAAAGATTAATATATCGGAAGAAATACTAAAATTTATTGGTTATGAAATTAGAAGCAGTATAAGGGAACTGGTTGGTGCTTTAAATAGAATTGCTTCATTTGCAAGGATATATGAAAGAGTTCCAAATATTTCAGAAACTAAAATAATACTTAAAGACCTCCTAAACATAAACGAAGCCAAAGTCTCTATAGATAATATTCAAACTTTAGTTTGTAAATATTTTAAAATAAGTAAAAATGAAATGCTTTCTTCAAGAAGATCAAGATATTTAGTAAGACCTAGGCAGGTAGCAATTTACTTGTCAAAAATACTTACATCAAAATCCTTACCAGAAATAGGTAGAGAATTTTCAAACAGAGATCATACAACAATAATTCACTCCGTAAAAACTATAGAGAAATTAAAGGTAGAAAATAGCGAAATAAATAATGGAATAAACTATCTCAAAAACCAGGTAATGTTTAAATCAGAAAATGAAGTTTAGTGTAAATCAAAAAGATCTCCAAGAGTCATTAAGTTTTTGTCAAAATGTAATTGAAAGAAGAAGTACACTGCCAATTTTATCTAATGTTCTTTTAGAGGCGAGTGGGAAAGAACTAATTATAACCGCAACAGATCTAGATATGATTTTTGTTCATCGAATTCAAAGTGTTGAAATTGAAAAGGAAGGCAAAACAACCACAAATTCTCTTATAATGTACGATATTGTCAGAAAATTCAGTTCAGGAAAAAAAATTAACTTAGAAAGTCTGTCAGAAAATAAGATGCAACTGGAGTCTGAAAAATCAAAATTTAAATTAAATTGCATTGATCCTCAGGAATTTCCATTAATGGAAGAAGTATTTGAGGCTGAAGAAATTAGTTTAGACTCGCAAAGTTTTTTAAAGCTATTAAATAAATGCAAGTTTTCAATTTCGAATGATGAAACTCGACATTATTTAAGTGGTATTTTTTTACATTTTACTAGTGGGGATGATAAAAACTTTTTGACTGCTGTTTCAACAGACTCTCATAGAATGTCTATATCGAAAATGAGACTTGATAAACCCATCAACTTTGAACCGATAATATTACCAAAAAAAACAATTTTTCAACTTTGTTCAATACTTGAAAACAACCAAGGAAAAATCAAAGTCTCAAATTCAAAAACAAAAATTAAAATTTCCATGGACAACAGTGTCCTTATTTCAAAAGTTATAGATGGAAAATTTCCCAATTATGCTCAAGTTGTTCCGAAAAATAATAAGAAAAAGATGGAAGCAGATTTAGAATTATTTAAAAGCAGTGTAGATAGAGTTGCGTCTGTTTCTACAGACAAAAAAGATGGAGTAAAAATTAAATTGTCAAAGGATAAACTCGATCTATCAGTCAACAATACTCATAGTGGTGATGGAAATGAAAGTGTTTCTGTGAAATTTGAACATGACTTAGATATAACTTTCAACTCTAAATATTTGATAGATGTTGCTAGTGAGTTAGAAGGTGAAAAAATAGAAATTTTTTTTAATGACACTGCGTCACCAGCATTAATAAAAGATCCAAGCGATTTTGACAGCATTTTTGTGATAATGCCGATGAAAGGTTAAATTTAATTTATTAAATCTAATTCTTTATAAATTAAATTTTCAACTTCTTTAGAGAACTGCTCTAAATCTTTTCCAGGTTGAAAAGATTTTAATATAGACACTGTTATATTTTGTTTACTTTTTAAAAAAGATGACTTAGGCCATGTTTTCCCTGAATTAATTGCGATAGGTAGGCAATTTATTTGAAAGTCATTGTAAATTCTTACAAACCCTTTTTTAAACTTTGATCTGTCTTTACAATCTTTCCTTGTGCCCTGGGGAAAAATTATTAGTGTATTTTTTTGGTCATCCAAAACTTTTCCGACTAATCCTGTGAAACTTAAATTTTCTTTTGAGATTTTGTCTCTATCAATCGAAACACACCCCATCTTCTTAAGATAGGATCCAAATAGAGGAATTTTCATTAATTCCTTTTTTAAAATAAAAACAGATGAGTAAAATATTGTTTGTAAGTAAAATGTTTCAAACATCGACTGATGTGAACAAACAACAAAGTACTTTTTACCTTTAGGTATGTTTTCCAAACCTTTAACTATAATGTTGACATTTAAAAAGAGTTTAAGACAAATTCCAGTCCAGATGCCCATTAAACGACCTCCAAAATGTACACCTTTTTTTTGAAATAAAAGTGATGGAATAAATAAAATTGAAATTAAGATAATCCCTAAATAAAAAAAAAGGAAAAAAATTATATTTCTTATCATTTAAATAAGATCTTTAATGGATTGGCTTTTACTAATAATTTGAGTTTTTGATTTATCAACCAACACTTCTTTTGGCATTGGCCGCACATTGTAGTTTGATGATAATACATAACCATAAGCCCCTACATCTTTTAGAATAACAATATCTCCCTCGTTTAATTTTTGAAATTTTCTCATTTTCAAAAACCTATCTGAAGTTTCGCAAATTGGACCAACAAAATCGTACTCTTTTTTACTTTTTTTACTCGATTTATTTGCAGGAATAATCATGTGTTTTGCATTGTATAAAGCTGGCCTAATTAAATCATTCATACCTGCATCCAAAATAATAAAATCTTTGTTTAGATTTTCTTTTATGTAGATAACCTTAGAAATAAGTACAGCAGTATCACCTATTATAGATCTTCCTGGCTCAAGTATAATTTTACATTCATTTTTTTTTGAAAATTTATTAATTCCTAAAGCAAGTTTTTTAAAATCAAAAGTTTTTTTATTTGAAACATAGTCAATACCCATTCCACCTCCAAAATCTACGTATTCAAAATTTATTGAAACTTTTTTTAGAAAATTATTTACAACACGTATCATTTTTTGATAAGGCTTATTACTTAAAATTTGACTACCAATATGAACACTTAAACATTTAAATCTAATTGAGTTTGAGTCTTTATATTTATCGATAATTTTGATTGCGTCCCTAAAAGCCAAGCCAAATTTATCTTGCATTCTACCAGTTGAAATTTTTCCTATGGTTTGAGCGTTTACGTTTGGATTTAATCTTATACCTACATTTACTGTAGACTTTTTATTTTTTGATAGATTGATAATATTTTTTAATTCACTCTCAGATTCAACGTTTATCAACAGAATTTTCTTTTTAATTGCAAAATCTAGTTCATTTATAGTTTTCCCAACTCCTGAAAACACAATTTTGTTTGGTTTAAAACCTACTTTTAAAACTTTTTGAAGCTCGCCAATTGAGACAACATCTGCACCCAAACCATTGTCTTTGATTATCTTTAATAATTTTGAATTTGAGTTAGATTTTACTGAAAAACATATTAACGGTTTTGTTTTTTCAAAGTTTTTATTAAAGTTTTTTATATTTTTATTTAGCCTTGATTTTGAATAACAGTAAAAAGGTGTTTGAAATGATCGTGCTAATTTCTCTATAGAAATATTCTCAACATAAAAATTATTATTTTTGTAATTCATTATGATGTTTGAATTAAACTATTTATTTTAATTGAACCTTTATATTCAGGATCAGCCTTTTTTCCGCAGGAAATTAATAAAAAACTTAAAACAATTATAATAAAAATTTTTTTCATTTTATTTCTTTTTTATGTTTTCTTATCATTTTCTTAATGTTTTCAAAAGAAGTTCCACCATATGATTTTTTTGAATTTACTGAGTTTCTTAAATCTAAATTTTTCATTACATCGACACTTATTTTTGGAACAATCTTCTTTAAATCTTCGTGTCCAATTTCATTTAAAGCCAAATTTTTCCTTTCAGCAAAATTCACAACTTTTGCCGTTAACATATATGCCTCCCTAAAAGAAAAATTCATATTTTTAACTAATGCATCAGCAAAATCGGTTGCCGTTGTAAATCCTATTTTAGCAGCATCTAACATCGCTTTTTTGTTGACAATTATTCCATTTATAACTTCATCAAAAATTATTAAACAATTTTTCAAATTATCAAAAGATCTGAAAACTAGATCTTTATCATCTTGTAAGTCTTTGAAATAAGATATGGGTAAACCTTTAACGATTGTTAACATTGAAAAAAGATTTCCAAATATTGATCCAGTTTTTCCCCTTAAAAATTCCAAAGTATCAGGATTCTTTTTTTGTGGCATTATCGATGAGCCTGTTACAATATTATCTTTTAAGTTAATGAATTTAAATTGATCTGAATTCCAAATTATTAACTCTTCTGCAATTCTTGATATATGCATTGAGCATATAGATGAACTGTACAAAAAATCTAAAACAAAATCTCTATCGGATACTGTATCTAAAGAGTTATTTGTAGGTTCCTCAAATTTTAGTTTTTTAGTGGTATACCATCTATCAATATTAAAAGATGTTCCAGAAAAAGCACTAGCTCCCAAAGGATTTTGATTCAAACTTTTCATGTTAGAAGAAAATCTAAATCTATCTCTTTTGAACATTTCAACATTTGATAAAAAATAATGTGCTAAAGAAATTGGTTGTGCATTTTTTAAATGAGTAAAACCTGGCATGATAGAAAAAATATTTTTCTCTGAAATTTTAATCAAAGATTTTATTAGCTTTAATAACAAACTATCAATTTCCACTGTAGATTTTTTTAACCACAGTTTTAAATCTGTAACTACTTGGTCGTTTCTAGACCTTGCTGAATGTAAATAACCAGCATCATTACCAATAAGTTCAAAAAGTCTATTCTCAATATTCATATGAATATCTTCTAAACCTTCATCAAATTTAAAGTTTTTTTTCTCAATTTCATTTTGAATTCTTTTCAATCCCCACAAAATTTTATCTTTAATCTTAATAGTAATAATCTTTTGCTTGTATAACATCTCTGCATGTGAAATAGATGCTAATATATCTTCTTTATACAACCTTTTATCTACTTTAATAGAGGATCCAACTTTTTTAAAAATGTTTGAAGTCTTTTTTTTAATTCTTGTGTTCCAAACTGTATTATTGTTTTTATTTTGACTCATGGTATGTAACTATACTACTTTATATGAAATTATTAACTTTAAAGTTCTTTATCTTATTAGTGGTATTATTTATCTCAAATACAGTTAATTCAAAAGAATTAAATGGTTTAAAAAATTTAGTTATTTATGAAGATCAAAAAAAAATTAGCGAAATATCATTTAAAAATGAAAAAGACCAGAATGTTTCATTATCTGAATATGGAAACAAATTATTAATTCTGAATTTTTGGGCCACGTGGTGTGAGCCGTGTAAAGAAGAAATGCCATCTCTACAAAATCTTCAGAACGATTCAAAATTTAAAAATCTAAAAATTTTACCAATTAATATTGGTCAAGAAGATAAGAATTCGATCAAAAAGTTTTTTTTAGATATAGATATTGATGCTTTTGAAATATTTTATGACTCTGATGTAAAACTAGCCAAGAAATTTTCTTTAAGAGGTATTCCAACATCAATTTTGATCAATAAAGATGGCTATGAATTTGCAAAGGTTATAGGTTCTATAAATTTTGAAGATCCTAAATTCGTAAATTGGCTTTTAAATTATGATTAATCTTTAAAAAAATACGCTAAACAAACTAGGACTATAATGGCTACAAACTGCAACAGAACCCTAAGCTGCATAAGTTTATTGGAGTATTTTTTGCTAGTGTCCCCACCTTTAAATAGGGTACCAATACCCAATATTAATACAACCGCCACAGAGACCAAAAGTATTACTGCACTTACTTTGACAAATATTTCTGAAATCATAAATTATATGTATTACATATTTAAAGAAAAAAAATTAAAATTTTTTATTAAATGACATTTTGTCTAGATGCTAAAATGATTAAGCCAGTGGACGAAAAGATCAATAATGCGGTAATTTTATTACATGGTTATGGTGGGGACGGTAATGATATAGCTTCACTCACAATTAACTGGAAGAGATTTTTACCAAACACTCTTTTTATCTGTCCAAATGGACCTGAAAAATGTTCTATTAACCCTGTGGGTTATGAGTGGTTTGATTTAAACACCGAGGATGAAAAATATATTACTGAAAAAGCTTTAGAAAGTGAAAAAATATTAAAAAAATTCATAGAGGAAATAAAAACTAAATTTAATTTGTACAACTCAAACATTTGTTTATCGGGTTTTAGCCAAGGATGCATGATGTCAATTAACGTTGGGTTATCTGAGAAAGAAAAATTCGCAGGGATTATAGGATTTTCGGGAAAAGTAATTAATAAAAATGATCTAGTTAATAGAATTTTATCAAAACCTTCTACATTATTAATTCATGGAGATCAAGACGAAATTGTGCCACCAGTTAATTTGTTAGAGGCAAAAGATTTTTTTGAGAGGAATAAAATTGATATAACAACAAAAATGTTAAGGGGGTGTGGTCACAACATACCTATAGAAGCGTCTAGTTTGGGCCTTACTTTTTTAAAAAAAATATTTAATATAAATTCTTAGTTTGATCAATTGACCCATTGAATTAAAATATTTTTTAGGTTAACTTAATAAAATTATGATGATAAATAGTGAAATCATGTCTTTAGAAAAGTGTCCAGCACTTGTTTTAAATGCAGACTATAGACCATTAAGCTACTACCCATTGTCATTATGGAGCTGGCAAGATTCCATTAAATCGGTTTTTTTAAATAGAGTATCTATAGTGAGTTACTACGATAGAGTTATTAGAAGTCCTTCATTTAGCATGAAACTACCAAGTGTAATTGCGTTGAAAAGTTACATTAAACCAATGTCAAATCCAAATTTTACAAGGTTTAATGTCTTTTTAAGAGACAAATTTTCTTGTCAATACTGCGGAAGTAACAAAGAATTAACTTTTGATCATTTATTACCTAGATCAAAAGGGGGAAAGACAAATTGGGACAACGTAGTCACTGCTTGTTCATCATGCAATGTAAAAAAAGGTGGAAGGTTACTTTCAAAATCAGGTATGACTTTGAACAAAATGCCTTATCAACCATCAACTGAAGATCTACATAGAAATGGAAAGAATTTTCCTCCAAATTTCCTACATAAAAGTTGGATGGATTATCTATATTGGGACGTTGAATTAGAGCCTTAAATTAGATTTTTTCAGAAATATTGATCGCTATTCTTGATCCAGTTTTTATTACTTTGTCCATAACAGAGTATAAACCTTTTTTTGTTGCACCTTCTTCGTATGCAATATCTTTATGATCAATTTCATCTTGTCTGAATTTTTTAATTTTTTCTCTTAATTTCTTTTCATCATCTTTTATTTGATTAATTTGGTTTAGGTAATGTTCATCAATTACTTCTTCTACAGAGGCAGTACAAAGCATGGCAGCCTTTTTTCCTAATATTGTACTTCCAAACCCAAGACCTAGTCCTAATAAATCCCATAAAGGCAAAAACTTAGTAGGACTAATATTTCTTTTTTTAATCTCCTTTTCAAAAAATGAACAGTGTTCATCTTCGTGTTTTTTCATGTCTTCAATCTTTTTTTTTAAAGTCTCATCTTTAATAATTGTATTCAATGCTAATAGTTGACCTTCATAAATTTTGATCGCTCCTCTTTCTCCAGCGTGATCAACTCTGATGAATTCTTCTAGTTTTTGTTTATTAGTTTTTTGCATTATAATACAAATAATAAGAAACTAAGGAAATTACAAATGATAATATAAAATTTATAGTCGCAAGGGACACCCCAAATACAGCAAAATTTACGTTTCTACAGTCAGGATTTATCACACTCAAATTCTCAAGCAATTTGCTTTTTTCCAAAATACTCAAATTATTGTCTGAGCAATTAAAAATTGACTGGTATATTTCTTGCTCAACACCAACATGGTATCCAGATAATGTCATACTTATTAAAAAGGTTAAAAATATAAAAAAAATTACTCTTTTGTTTAAAGGTTTTACAAAACCAATAAGTCCAATTATCAAAGCTAAAATATAGGGCACCCTTTGATACTTACACAAAATACATGGTTTATAACCTAAAATATATTCAACAAAAAATGCATAACATATTGAACTAAGACACAATAAAATAATTAAAGTATAAAATATTTTAAATTTTCTCTCTAAAGACATCTATAATTTAAATTCGACTAAGAAATTGTATACAAAGTAAGCAACTATCACCAAAATAACAGATATAATTATCGAGAGGGTGACTAGTCTTTTTTCAATTATTTTTTTCATAGCGGGTCCAAAATTTCCAATTAAAAACGCTATTAAAAAAAATCTAAAACCTCTTGTTAATAATGATACAAGAGCAAAATAGAAAAAATTAAAGTGTACAAATCCACTTGTAATAGTTAGTAATTTAAATGGCACAGGCGTGAAACCAGCGATAGCTAACAAAGTTATCCAAGCTATTATACCCCCATCTGAGGAAACTTTGTCTTTTAAAAAGTTAGTATTATCAACACCGTATAATTCAAATATCTTTATACCAATCTCATTAAAAAAAACATAGCCAATAAAATATCCAAGGCATGCTCCCAAAACAGACCCAATAGTGGCGATTAAAGCAATTTTAAGCCATTCGGTTCTCTTAGCAATTGTCATTGGTATAATAAAAACGTCAGGTGGTATTGGAAATATAAAACTTTCTATGAACGATATAAAACCTAGAAAAAATTTTGAATTTTTATGACCCGCCAAATCGATTGATTTTCTATATATTTCTTTAAACATGCTAAAATTATTTTTATACTATAATTATAAAAATGAAATTATTAAAATTGGGCGAATGGCGGAACTGGTAGACGCGTTGGACTCAAAATCCAATAGTAGTAATACTGTGAGAGTTCGATTCTCTCTTTGCCCACCATTTTATGAAAATAAAAAACTTAAATAGTTTAGTAGAACTTTATTTTAAAAAATATGATGAAATCGAGGATAAAAAAAATCTGCATTTTTTATTTGGATTAAGTTCAAAAGTTAAGAATTATTCCCTAAGTTGGAGTGAAGTAACATCAAAAATCAGATCTCTAACAGCTTATCTACAAGATTATATTACTCCTGGTGACAGATGTATTTTACTATCTGAAAATAGACCTCAATGGTTAATTGCTGATATTGCAATAATGAATTCAGGAGGTGTTACAGTACCTTTATTTACTACTTATTCAAATTCAGACTATGAATACATCATTAATGATTGTGGACCAAAGGTTTGTATAGTTTCAAATAAATTACAGTATGAAAAAATAAAAAAATTTTTAAATAACAATATTAAGATAATCTCGATTGATGAAACAACTGATAAAATTGAAAATTTTTCTCAAATATTTAAAAAAACAAATCTAATTAATGAAAGCTATAATCAAAAAATTAGAAGAAATGATTTAGCTTGTATAATTTATACCTCTGGTACGACAGGTAAACCAAAAGGAGTGATGTTAAGTCACGGAGGAATTCTTTCTAACTGTGAAGGAGCTCTAGGAATATTATCTTCAATTGTTAATAAGAAAAAACCAGTTTTTTTGACGTGGTTACCTCTTTCACATTCTTATGAACATACAGTCCAATTTGTGCAAATTTCTCTCGGAGCAAAGGTTTATTATGCTGAAAGTTTAGATAAACTTATTCCCAATATGTCAATAGCAAAACCCACAATCATGACTGCTGTCCCTAGATTCTATCAAAATTTATATAATAAAATTTCTTTAAACTTTTCTAAATTGAGCGGTTTCAAGAAGAGCCTGATAGAGAATACTTTAAAATTAGGTTTAAAAAATCTTAAAAAGGAAAACCTTAATTTTGGGGAAAAAATATCTAATTTTTTGTGTGAAATTTTAGTCAGAAAAAAGATCAAAAAACAATTTGGTGGAGAACTTCAAGCATTTGTTTCAGGTGGTGGTGCTCTTGATCAAAAAATCGGAGAATTTTTGAACTCTATTGGATTACCTACATTACAAGGATATGGCCTTACAGAAGCCTCTCCAGTTGTAAGCTGCAACATTCCAGGGAATATTCAAATTGAGACTGTAGGACCTCCTTTTAAAACCAACGAAGTAAAAATTTCAATTGATGGTGAAATATTAGTTAGAGGAGAAAACGTTATGCTTGGCTATTGGAATAAAAAAGATGAAACTAATGAAATTGTTAAAGAAGGATGGTTACATACTGGTGATATAGGAGAGTTTACTAAAGAAGGAAATTTGAAAATAACTGATAGAAAAAAAGAAATTATTGTAAATCTAGGTGGTGATAACATTTCTCCGTCTAAAATTGAAAATTTATTATGTTTAAATGAAAAAATTAAACAAAGTTTAGTTTACGGAGATAAAAAAACTTATTTAGTTGCGCTAATTGTAAGTGATCGTGAAGAAAATAGAGCAGAAATTAATTTATACATCGAAAATTTAAATAAAAATTTGTCAACTGTTGAAAAAGTTAAAAAAATTAAAATTATTAAAGAGGAATTTACAATTGAAAATGGAATGTTGACACCAACTTTGAAATTAAAAAGAAAAAAAATTTTAGAAAAATATAAAGAAGATTTGGAAAAACTTTATTAAATTTAACAAACAAACTTGATTATAATGCGCATAAACACTATTCTTTTTTAACTTTTAACATTTAAAAAAAAAATTTTAATTTTTTGCTAATTGATGAATAGATTTATAACTAATTAAATGTTTGACATAACAAAAGAAAATATTTAAGAATTAACTTATAACGAATCAAAAAGATTCGTAACAACAGGGAGCTAAAGATGGCTAAACGAAGAAAAAAAGCTAAGAAAAAAGCTAAGAAAAAAGCAAAAAAAAGAAGAAGAAGAAGATAAATTTTCTTTTTTAAAAACGCTTCTCATAACGTTTGTGTGAGAAGCGTTTTTTTTTACCCTTCTTCTGAAACGTTTTCTAAATTTTCTGGTTCCTCTGTGTCTTGACTTAGTTTTTGATTAGTTGGTGCTTTTTTTTCTAGATTTTGCTGATTCTTTTCTAAATTTCTCTTCAAAGCCTTATCAAGCTTTTTTTGGGTATCCCCCAGAGATAGATTTAATATTATTTGGAATTCTGTCAGTATTCTTTCATAGGCTTTTTCAAACAACTGTCTTTCGCTGTATGATTGATCAATCATAATATCATCGCCTTTATTTAAATCTCTTACCACCTCTGCTAACTCATAGATTTTTCCCGATGTTATCTTTTGTTCGTATTCTTGAGCTCTTCTACTCCACATTGATCTTTTAATTTTTGGCTTTCCTTTTAGTATCGATATAGATTTATTGACTTGGTTGATTGTCGATAATGGTCTTAAATTCGATTGTTTGTTTATAGGTAGTAATCCAATAGCTTTATCTTTTTCAAATTTAATATCGTAACACTGCACGTTAATTCCACCGATTGTCTTTGCGCTTACAGATAAAATTTGTCCAACACCGTGTTTTGGATAAACAACATAATCTTTTGGTTTAAATTGTTTTTTTTCGGTTTCCTGTTTTTTAATCTTAATTATTTCAGGTTTTTGATCCTGATTTTTAGAAAGGCGTAAACTTTCATTATTTTTTGGTTTGGGTAAATTAGCTTTAGCTTTTCCCTTTAAAGAATTTTTATGTGTTTGTTTTAACTTTGGTCTACCTAATTTATTTTTTATTTTTATTATTTTATTTTTTTTTATTACAGTTTTAACTTTCTTTTTTGGTATGCCTTTTTTTCTCTTATCAAAGGTTTTCTTTAAAATACTTTTCAAATTTATTTTCTTCATTTTTATATTTCTCGTTATCTATTGGTGGATCTTTTTTTTCTGAAATATTTGGCCAAATCTCTGAATACTTCTTGTTTAACTCTAACCATTTTTCACTTCCATCTTCTGTATCTGGTTTAATCGCATCAACTGGACACTCAGGTTCACAAACGCCACAATCTATACATTCATCTGGTTTAATTACAAGCATATTTTTTCCCTCGTAAAAACAATCAACAGGACATACTTCTACACAATCCATTAGTTTACATTTAATACACTTGTCGTTTACTATGTAAGTCATTATTTGTTATTAAGCACTTTAACTTTAGTTTCACCAACTATCTTATCATCTAAATAAAGCAACCCAGCTAAACGTCTCATAAGGTTATTTTCATAAATGTCTGATTTTCCATCTGATAATATTATTCTCCATAACGTCTCAATAATAATAATCTTATTTTCTGTACTCAAAGACTTTACCTCCTTAGTAAATTCTTGAATATGATTAGAGTCATTTTCTTTTTGCTCAGCGTTTGTAATAATCTCATCTAAATTATCTAAATCAGGGAATAATTTCTTTACTGTTTTTTTAATCATTTCTCTTTCTTCTGAAGTGTAATTTTCGTCTATTTTAGCTGCATGAATTAAAAGACAAGCAATGTTAATAGACTCTACTTTTGAGCCAGTTTTTTCCTTATTTTTATTTAAAAATTTAAATATCATTTTAGATCTAGTTGTTTTAATGCTTCAAAGGGATTATTTTTTTTAATTTTTAAATCTAAACTTTTTTTAATCTTTTTAAAAGGTTTATATTTAAAAAACGTTTCATTTTTTTCATCAAACACTTTATATCCCATTAATTTAATGACTTTTATAAAACTATCTTTGTTACAACCGAGCAAATTTAACATTTTAGGTAATAGTTTTATTTTATCAGATTTATTTTCATTAGAGTTTATTATTTCGATAAACAATCTTTCTAAAATATCAATTCTAACAAAAAAGTTCTCAAATTTTTCAAATCCACATAAAAGCATAAATTTTTTGTTTTTGTATTTAACGTTATTCACAAAATTTAATCCAAAAGTAGGAGGAAATAAATTTAAGTCTTCTCCATTGAAATTCTTCCAGAGTAGAATTCTTAAAGAGACAACACTCGGTTTAAAAAGCTTGAATAAGAATATGTGATACCTGCCAAATTTTACACCTAAATTTCTAAGTATTTTTCTCTCATCTTGGCCTATATTATTAATGATATTTAAAACCTCCTCTCTTTTTACTACACCGTTGTTTTCATATAATTGATAAGATAAAGCCCTTATTTGAGCATTAACTGAATTAATACTCTTAAGTTGAAATAAACTATCTAATTCATCAGCAATTTTTGTGTCTAGCCATTTTTTTAGATAAGAGTGAAGTTTAAATTTTTCTTCATTTTCCACAATGTCATCAACAATTAAATTTAGTTCTGGAGAAAGGTAATCTGCACCTTTAGAAAGCATTGCTATGGGAAAATTATTCCAATAAATTTTTCTATCTTCTTTTAATTCAATTTGTTTTCCTTCAATTATTTGATTAATTCTTTTTGAAATTTCCGGGCTTACATTTTGTCTTGCAGCTTTTTTTAAAGATTTTATATCAGTTTCTAAATCACCAACTTTAAAATCTAATTCAAGCTTTAGACCTTTTAACTTTCCAATGAATTGATTGTTGATCAAAACTTCTCCATCATTTTTAATTTGTGTCTCAAAGGAGATATCTTGTTTTAAACCTCTTGCTAGTACACTTGCACGTTTATCTATAAAACTCTTAGTAAGCTCTTCGTGCAATCTATCAGATAATTTATCCTCTAAAGATTTTGTTCTTTTTACCCAATAATCTTGATTTTCTACCCACCCATTTTTGTTAGAAACATAAGACCATGTTCTTACGTTTGCAATTCGATTCGATATAGAATCTACATTTCCATCAACTTTGTCTAAAATTGAAAGTTGTTCCTTCATGTATTTATTAGAAATTTTCCCTGTTTTTTCTCTTAAAAAATTAAATACTTTTCCAATTACTTCTAAATGATTTCCATAAGTTTTTTTTACAAAATCAGGAATCTGGCAGCATTCCCACAATAATTTTAATTCATTTTCATTATTAAAAATTTGTAATTTTTCAGTATCTTTTAAAATATATTTTAAAACTTTTTCGTCCTCACACTCTGAAATTCTTTTTAGCCAGGGTTTATTCGGCTTCTCCTCTAAGGATTTAATTAGCGCTTGTCCATTTTTAAAATTTAAATTTGGATTCCTCCAAAAAATTATATTTATGTCGTCAATTTTATGAGTTTCAAGTAATTCAATTTCCTCAGGACTTATCTCGCCACATTCGCCTGTTATTCCAAAGGAACCATCATTAAGATATCTGCCTGCTCTTCCAGCGATTTGTGCAATTTCGGATAACCTAAGTCTCCGTATTTTTTTACCATCAAATTTTTTTATACTTGAAAAAAAAACATTATTTAAATCCATGTTTATTCCCATACCAATTGCATCAGTTGCAACAAGATAGTCGACATCCCCAGATTGATATAGTTGTACTTGTGAATTTCTTGTCTTAGGACTTAAAGACCCCATCACAATTGCAGCCCCACCCTTTTGACGCCTTATTAATTCGGCAATTGCATAAACTTCTTCGGCTGAAAATGCTATAATTACGCTTTTCCTATCTATTCGGGAAATTTTTTTGTGACCTGAGTAAGTTAATTTAGACAGTCTTTTTCTATCGATATACTCAATATCTCCATCTAATTTATCAATAATATTTTTCATTGAGTTTGATCCCATGAACATTGTTAATTTTTCACCTCTTAAATTCAATAATCTGTCAGTGAAAATATGACCTCTTTCATGGTCAGAGCACATTTGAATTTCGTCTATGCCGACGAATTCTAAATCTTTTTCAATAGGCATAGACTCTACAGTGCAAAAATAATACTTAGCGTTTGAAGGAATTATTTTTTCTTCACCTGTGATTAATGCAACTTTATTCGGATCAGTTTTTTTAATAACTTTGTCATAAACTTCCCTCGCTAAAAGCCTCAAGGGAAAACCCATCATTCCAGAGCTAAAAGATAACATTGTTTCAATAGCCAGAAAGGTTTTACCTGTGTTGGTAGGCCCGAGAACAGCAGTTATTTTATTTTTCGTCATTTCAACTTTTGGTGTGTTAAATTTTTTTAATACTATATATAGTTACCGCTTAAGAACAAAAATAGTCTAAAACAAGTCCGAATCACTCAGATAAAAGTTCTCATTTTTATTTTTTTTTCGATATTAACATATTTGTTCTGATTATGCAGCCTTATATTTATTTACACAAGTGTTTGCTAGTATCAAATTTGGATCTATAAAAATTTTTGACTTTTTTGCTTTTTTAAAAGATTTGAATGCAAAAATTGCTATAGGTAATTCTGTGCATCCTAAGATTATTTTTTTACATTTTACTTTAATAAGATAATCAATTGCAGGCTTAATTATTTTTTCTGCCTTTCTGACATTGCCCATTTTTACAAATTTGATTGCCTTGTTTACATTTTTTTTTTGAATTTTTATAGGTGGTGATAATAGTTTAAATCTTTTATTGAAATATTTATGATAAATTTTTGTATTTAAGGTAGCTTCTGTAGCAAGTATTCCAATTTGAGAATTAATCTTGCAACTTTTTTTTGTATGATTATAAACTTCTTCTGGCATACTTAAAATAGGTATTTTAACTTTCTTCTTTAAATCATCATACCAAAAATGTGCTGTGTTACACGGCATAACAATAAACTTACATTTATTTTTTTCTAATAATTTACAGCCTTTAACTAATTCTTTTAGAACGTTGTAGTATTTTTTTAAATTTTCAGGCCTCTTAGGTGTGTCTGATTTGTTGTATAATAAAAATTTTGGGTATTGTTGATCTTGTTTTCCTCTGTGCAAAATAGCTATTTTGTTGCAAATATCTAAACCAGCCTGTGTACCCATACCCCCCAAAATTCCGATCATATTTTTCTTATTACTTTCCAGACACCAGTTGCTGATGCAATAACGTTTTTATTTATATATAAGTTACAACTAACAAATAACATCGACTTTGTTTTTTTTAAGATTTTTACTTTTCCAACTATTTCATCTCCTAATCTTGATGGTGCTATAAATTTAACATCCAATGAAACTGTTACACATGATTGATTATTGCTAGCTCTATATACAGCAGTTCCAGCGCCTGCATCAATTAAAGAACAAATAAAACCTCCATGGGTAATGTCTCTTCTATTTAAATGAATTTTTTGTATTGTACTTTTAAATTCAAACTCAGTCTCGGATAAATCTCTAAAAAGAAGACCACCATTGTGTTTCATAAAACCAGAAACTTTGCTGATTTGTTCGAATTTTTTTTCCATTGTTTATAAAAATATTGTTAATAAAATTAGAACTATTAACACTATAGTAAAAAAATATACAACACTTGATTGTAAAGAGATTTTCATAATTTGGTGCGCCTGCTAGGAGTCGAACCCAGAACCTCCTGGTCCGTAGCCAAGCGCTCTATCCAGTTGAGCTACAGGCGCTGTATTATAAAAAAAAATCATATTTAATAATGTAATTTTTAAATAAATAATTATTCTATATTAATGTCAAAAAATTCTAAAGATATTGTTTTTGTTGCAGCTCAAAGATCAGCCATAGGAAGATATAAAGGTATTTATAAAGATCTGCAGGCTCATAACTTAGGCTCGTTGGTAATTAAAAGTTTAATTGAAAAGACTAAGTTAAAGGTAGATGAAATTGACGAGGTAATATTAGGACAAGTTTTGACAGGATCATGTGGACAAAATCCAGCAAGACAAGCAGCTATTAATTCTGGAATTCCAAAAGAAAAGACTGCAATAATTATCAACCAGGTGTGTGGATCTGGACTACGATCGATTGTAAATGGATATCAATCATTACTAACAAATTCTGCAAACTTTATAATTGCCGGTGGTCAAGAAAGTATGACTAATTCAATTCATGATCAAATGATGAAAGATGGTTTGACGGATGCTTTTTATAATTATCATATGGGTGTTACAGCTGAAAATGTTGCTGTAAAATATAATATATCAAGACAAGAACAAGATGAATTTGCACTTCAGTCTCAACAGAAAGCAAATTTAGCAATGAACAAAAAAAAATTTGATGATGAAATTATTAATGACGATATCGATGAACATCCAAGAACTGGAATTACAATTAACGACCTATCAAAATTAAATTCTGTTTTTAAGGAAAAAGGAACTGTCACTCCTGGAAATTCATCTGGTATCAATGATGGAGCAGCTGCAGTGGTATTAACAAGAAGAGAGTTAGCTGAAAAAAATAATCTAGAAATATTAGGAAAGATTGTATCTTGGGCAACTTGCGGTGTTGATCCATCAATGATGGGGTTAGGGCCAATCCCCTCATCAAACAAAGCTCTTGAAATAGCAAAATGGAATGTAAAAGATTTGGACTTAATTGAAATAAATGAAGCGTTTGCCGCTCAAAGTATTGCAGTAATCAAAGAATTAAAGATTCCAAAAGAAAAAGTAAATGTAAATGGTGGAGCAATAGCACTTGGTCATCCTATAGGAGCCTCTGGAGCAAGAATTCTTGTTACACTTCTTAATGAATTAAAAAAAATGAATGGAAAAAAAGGTTTGGCAACACTATGCATCGGAGGAGGGATGGGAATTTCGATGTGTATAGAAAAAGATTAATATTTGAGTGATTTATAATATTTATTTAGAATGATTTTTTGTATCCAAATTTTTGCATCTAAATTTTTATAATTAGGCTTTTTCTTAATAAAATTAATAAATATTTTTAACATAAGCTAATAAACTCATTTTAGGATGACGAAAAAAAGATATAAATATGTTAAAATATTGATCTTTAAAAAAAATAGATGAAAAAAGACATTCTAGTACCTGATATAGGAGATTTTGATAACGTAGAAATCATAGAAGTTCTTGTAAAAGAGGGTCAAAAAATTCAAAAAAATGATTCTATTGTTACACTTGAAAGTGATAAATCAAGCGTAGAAGTACCAAGCACAGAAGAGGGCGAAGTATTAAAAATTTTAGTAAAAGTTGGTGATAAAGTTTCAAAGGGAGATAAACTGGTAGAAATTCAATCTGCTTCTGAAAAAAAACCTGAACCTGAAAAAAAAGAAGTCAAAAATTTAGATATTCCTAAAGATACTGAAAAAATAATTGTAGATGCAGAAAAATCTCAAAAAGTAGAACAAGAAAAACCTGTTGAAACACAAACTATAAGCCAAGAGAAAAAGATACCAACCAGAAATATTGAAATAATATCTGATGGCAATGATTTAGATCCAACTGAAACTAAAGAGTGGCTAGAGTCTTTATCTGCAGTACTTCAAAATGACGGTAAAGAAAGAGCTCAATATTTAATAAAACAATTAATTGAGCATTCTTATAAAGAAGGTTCAGATTTAGTCTTATCTCGAAATACACCCTACATAAATACTATTCCTCCTGAAGAAGATAAAAAATCTTCAGGGGATCAAAACATTGAAAGAAAAATAAGATCTTTAATTAGATGGAATGCAGCTGCTATGGTTGTACGAGCTAATAAAAAAAACCCTGATCTTGGCGGTCATATAGGAACCTTTGCTTCAGCTGCAACATTATATGACGTTGGTATGAATCATTTTTGGAGAGCAAAAAATAATAAGTTTGGTGGAGATTTAATATATTTCCAAGGTCATAGTGCTCCTGGAATTTATGCAAGATCTTTTTTAGAGGGAAGATTAACTGAGAAACAATTAGACTCTTTTAGACAGGAGGTCTTACCAGGTGGTTTGTCTTCTTATCCTCATCCTTGGCTGATGCCGAACTACTGGCAGTTTCCAACTGTATCAATGGGTCTTGGTCCAATGTTAGCGATCTACCAAGCAAGATTTATGAAATATTTAATTAATAGAGGTTTGATTAAAGATGAGAATAGAAAAGTTTGGGCCTTTTTAGGAGATGGGGAAATGGATGAACCAGAGTCTTTAGGTGCAATTGGATTAGCATCCAGAGAAAAATTAGACAACCTAATATTTGTGGTTAACTGCAATCTTCAAAGATTAGATGGACCTGTTAGAGGTAATGGTAAAATTATCCAAGAACTTGAGGGAATTTTTAGAGGAGCCGGTTGGAACGTATTAAAGGTGATATGGGGATCTTACTGGGACCAATTATTAGCAAAAGATAAAACAGGTTTATTGGTAAAAAGAATGAATGAAGCTGTTGATGGTGAGTATCAAGCATTTAAGGCGAAGGGCGGTGCATATGTAAGAGACAAATTTTTTGGAAAATACAAAGAATTAAAAGAAATGGTCTCCAGCTTAACCGATAGAGATATATGGAAGCTTAATCGAGGAGGCCATGATCCACATAAAGTGTATTCAGCTTACCATAGAGCAGTAGAAAATAAAGGTACTCCAACAGTGATCATTGCTAAAACTATCAAAGGTTATGGAATGGGTAAATCTGGGGAAAGTATTAATACCACCCATCAACAAAAAAAATTGGACGTAGACGATTTACTTTATTACAGAGATCGATTTGATGTTCCTTTAACTGACGAGCAGGTAAAAAATATTGAATACTACAGACCAAAAGAAGACTCACAAGAAATAAAATATTTAAAAGAGAGGAGACTTCAACTCGGAGGTTTCATTCCTGAAAGATCATCTTTTGCAAAACCAATTAAAGTTCCTCCAAAAGATATCTTCGATGTGATGAAACAATCGACAGGCACTAAAGAAATGTCGACGACTATGGCACTGGTTAGAATGTTAACAAACCTCTTAAGAGATAAAAATGTTTCACCTAAATTAGTTCCTATAATTCCTGATGAGGCTAGAACATTTGGTATGGAGGGCTTTTTTCAAAAAATTGGTATTTACGCGCATGAAGGTCAAAAGTATGAGCCTGTAGACGCAAAACTACTCTCATCTTACAGGGAAGATAAATCAGGACAGGTGTTAGAGGAGGGAATAACAGAGGCTGGTTCTATGTCATCTTGGATAGCAGCAGGAACATCATACACTAATCATGATATAGAAATGATTCCAATATATTTGTTCTATTCAATGTTTGGTTTTCAAAGAGTCGGTGATTTCGCCTGGGCTGCAGGGGATAGTCAGGCAAGAGGATTTCTTATAGGCGCTACATCTGGAAGAACAACTTTGGCTGGAGAAGGATTACAACATCAAGATGGACATAGCCATCTACTTGCTTCCACAATACCAAATTGTGTTTCCTATGACCCAACCTTTGCTTATGAGTTAGCTGTAATATTCAGAGATGGTTTAAGAAGAATGTATGAAAAAAAGGAAAATGTTTTTTATTATATTACAACAATGAATGAAAATTATCCGCATCCAGCAATACCAAAAGATAAAAATATTGAAGAAGCAATCTTAAAAGGAATGTATAAAATTAAACAAATTTCAAAAAACAAAAAAACAAAAATTCAACTATTAGGATCTGGAACTATTTTAAGAGAAATGATGCAGGCGGCGGACATATTAGACAAAGATTTTAAAATTGATTGTGATGTGTGGAGTGTGACAAGTTTTAATGAATTAAGAAAAGACGGTATGGAGGTGGAGAGATTTAATCTTTTAAATCCAAATGAAAAACCTAAAAATACATATGTTGAAAATTGTTTAAAGGACTCCGAAGGCCCCATATTGGCTGCATCAGACTATATGAGAATTACATCAGATCAAATAAGACCTTTTACTAACAAAAGTTTTTATTCGCTAGGAACAGATGGATATGGAAGAAGTGATAGTAGAGAAAAACTAAGAAATTTCTTTGAGGTTGATAAAAAATATATCGTTACTTATGCTTTAAGTGTTTTAGCAAAAGAACAATTAATCCCCTCAAAATATGCAGAACAAGCTATTGAGAAATATAACATTGATAAAAATAAACCTATACCTACAAAATTATAATTATGTTTAATAGAATACTCGCTACTCCAAAAGTAAGAAAATTTGCACGTGAATTAGGGGCCGATATATCTAACTTAAAAGGGTCTCAAAGAAACGGGAGAATAACAGAGGAAGATGTCAAAAATTTTATAAAAAATTCTAAAAAGAATATATTAGTAGAAGAAACCCAAAAAACAGAACCTAAAAAAAACTTAGTTGATCACTCTGAATTTGGCGAAATAGAAATTGTTGAAATGCCAAGAGTGAAAAGGCTTGCGGCACCGTTGTTATCCGAATCTTGGAGAACCATTCCACATGTTACACACCATGATGAAGCTGATGTTACTGAACTTGAAAACTTCCGTAAAAATTTAAAGGATGGTTACACAGGTGAGCAAAAGAAAGTTACTCCACTTGCTTTTATAATTAAGGCATTGGTGAAAAGTATGATGAAATATCCTATATTCAATTCATCAATTAAAGATGAAGAAAATTATCAAATTATATTAAAAAAATATTTTCATATTGGTATTGCGGTAGATACTCCACATGGTCTTATGGTTCCTAAAATAAGAGATGCCGACAAATTTAAAATATCTGACTTATCTCAAAAATTAAAAGAGGTAAGTGATAAATGTAGAAATTTAAAAATTGATAAAAAAGAATTTCAAGGTGGTTCAATAACTATCACTAGCCTTGGTGGGATAGGTGGAACATTTTTTACACCTATAATAAATCCACCTGAGGTAGCCATATTAGGAATTGGAAAAATATTTCAAAAAGATAAAAGTGACAAACTTATTCTTCCACTGTCACTATCCTATGATCACAGAATTATTAACGGAGCAGATGCTGCAAGATTTTGTAATGAGATTAAAGAAAACTTGGGTAAAAATTTTGCCTACAACCTCTCTATATAATTAACTAAATGTCAAAAAGACTATCACTTATAAGTGCATTTGTTTGTTGTTTAATCTGGGGTACCACGTTTATTGCACAAGACACTGGGATGGATGAAATTGGGCCTTTCACATTTAATGGGGTGAGATTTTTAGTTGGTTTCCTTGCGCTAGTTCCTTTTTTTTTAATAATTGAAAAAAATAAATTTTTTAATGAATTTAATAAAGATAGAAGAAATTTTCTGTATCTCTCAATCTCTATAGGTATATTTTTATTCTTAGCCTCTGCATTACAACAAGTTGCGCTCCTCTACACTGATGTAGCTAATGCAGCTTTCTTTACAATTTTTTATGTACCTTTAGTACCATTTGTTCTTTATATCCTTTATCGAAAAAAAGTTCATTGGAGTGTTTGGCCGTCTGTTTTGTTGTGTGTAGTAGGAGGATATCTGCTAACAAATTTTTACGACGCATCAGTCAGAAAAGGAGACATATTAGTATTGATATGTGCTTTGTTTTGGAGTTTACACATTATTTTTATCGGTCAACTGGTAGAAAAATTTGATTTACCAGTCACAGTCGGCCTTATTCAAACCTTAATAGTATCAATTTTATCAATCTTTATTGGATTAGTTTATGAGACTTTTACAATTTCAAATATTTTATCGGAGACATATGAAATTCTTTATGCGGGCGTATTATCTGGTGGATTTGCCTTTGTTTTACAAATTTATGCACAAAAAAACATTAGTCCCGCACCAGCAGCAATAATTTATTCATTAGAGGGTGTTTTTGCAACAATAGCAGCTTGGATTATATTAAATCAAATTTTGAACATAGATAATATTTTAGGATGTTTATTTATTCTTGGCGGAGTTTTACTTTCACAATTGATGCCAGAATTAAAGCGGCTAAGTATAGATAAACCAAAATAAGACTAATCCTAAGCAAATTCTATAAATTACAAAAAAATTCATACTAAATTTTTTAACAAAAATTAAAAAATATTTAATTGTAACATATGAAAAAATAAAAGAGCAGATGACTGCAAGTATAACTATAAAATTTAGCTCAATATTAGAAAGAGTTAATTCTTTTAAGTTTAAAAAGCTTGCGCCGGCGATTGCCGGTACAGATAAAAAAAATGAAATTTTGGCTGAGTCGTATCGGTCAAAGTTGAGCAATCTACCAGCAGTAATAACAATCCCAGCTCTACTCACCCCTGGAATTAATGCAAGCACCTGAAAAATTCCAATAGCAAGTATCAATCTTAAATTTAAATCTGAATCTATTTTTTTTCTTACAGAAAATTTATCAGCAAAATATAAAAAGATTGCGAAAATTATGGTGGTCCACGCTATTATTTCAAAGTTTCTAAAATAATTAATTAAGCCAGTTTTGAATACAACGAAACCAACTATAATTAGAGGTAGAGATCCAAAAATTAATAATTTAAGTAATTTTTGATCTTTGAATAATTTTAAAAAATCATCTCTAAAATAAAATAGTATTGCTAATAGTGATCCTAGATGAAGAGAAACATCAGTCAAAAGAGACTTTATCTCAAAATTTTGTAATTCAGACATTAAGTATAAGTGAGCAGATGAACTGACAGGAATAAATTCAGATATCCCTTGTATTGCAGATAAAATTATAATTTCGATGAATTCCGCCATTATTAATTATTTAACTAAACTAATTAGGGGTAAATTAAAGCAATAACATGAATGCATATGAGGTATGCAAAACAGGAAAAAACAAGCAAAAACAGTGAATTTTTTAAAATATAGGTAATAATAACTGTCCTATTTTTCGTTTTATTCAACAGTCTAATAATATATAAGCCACCACACTATGTCTGAAAAAATGCTCAAATTTGTGGAAATAGGTCAACAGAACCCACCTAAAAGGAAAACCGATTCCAGAAAAGAAGATTTTAATGAGATATATAAAGAGTTCATTCATGAAGGTGCGAAAGAACAATCAAGCAGATGCTCACAATGCGGTGTTCCTTTTTGCCAAGTTCACTGTCCTTTAAGTAACAATATTCCAGATTGGTTAAAACTTACAGCGGAGGGAAGATTAGAAGAGGCTTACAATTTATCTCAAAGTACAAATAATATGCCAGAAGTCTGCGGAAGAATTTGTCCGCAAGATAGATTGTGTGAAGGGAATTGTGTTATCGAACAGTCTGGTCATGGCACGGTAACGATAGGATCTGTTGAGAAATTTATAACCGACAATGCTTGGGATAAGGGTTGGGTAAAGCCAATCAAAGTTGAGAGGGAATTAACTCAAAGTATAGGAATCATTGGATCTGGACCCGCAGGTATGGCTTGCGCCGAGCAACTCAGAAAAAAAGGTTACCAAATAACTATCTACGATAGATATGATAGAGCTGGTGGATTATTAATATACGGAATACCAAATTTTAAATTGGAAAAACATGTTGTCGAGAGAAGAACAAAGCTTTTACAAGATGGTGGTATTAAGTTTGTTTTAAATTTTGAAGTTGGAAAAGATGCATCATTAAACGAATTGAGAGAAAGGCATGACGCAATTTTAATTTCTACTGGGGTTTATAAACCAAGAGAAATTGAAATTGAAGGAAGCGATTTGAACAACATTTACCCTGCTATGGAATTTTTGACCGCATCAAATAAAAAGGGTCTTGGAGATAAGGTTGAAAACTTTGATAATGGATCTCTAGATGCAAAAAATAAAGATGTAATTGTAATCGGAGGTGGTGATACCGCAATGGACTGTGTAAGAACTGCCGTAAGACAGAAAGCTAAGTCGGTGAAATGTTTATACAGAAGAGATAAAGAAAACATGCCTGGTTCATCAAGAGAAGTTGCAAACGCAGAGGAAGAAGGTGTTGAATTTGTTTGGTTATCTAGTCCAAAAATGTTTTTAGGTAAAAACAAAATAGAAAAAGTTTCTGTAGATAAAATAAAACTTGGAGATCCTGATGAAAGTGGAAGAAGAAAACCTATCATTCAAGAAAATTCTGATTTCGAATTGAAAGCTGACATGGTTATTAAATCATTAGGCTTCGACCCGGAAGATTTACCAGTTTTATTTGGTGAAAACAAATTACAAGTTTCAAGATGGGGTACAATAAAAATTGATTTTGATACTATGGAGACAAGTGTAAAAGGTGTATTTGCTGCTGGCGATATAGTTCGTGGAGCTTCTTTGGTTGTTTGGGCTATAAAAGATGGAAGAGATGTTGCAGAAAGTATTCATAAATATTTGAAAGATTTAAAGGACTCAAAGAGAAAGGTAGCCTAACTGTGAGTAAGAAAAAAATAAATCTAAAGTTAGAAAAATTAAGAAGAAAAGAAAACTTAGAATTATTAAAATCAAATCATGTTTACAGCGAAAATATGGAACATGATGCTTGTGGAGTTGGTTTGGTATCATCTACAGATGGAAAAAAATCAAGACAAGTTGTTGAATACGGAATTGAAGCATTAAAAGCTGTTTGGCATCGAGGAGCAATTGATGCTGATGGAAAAACAGGTGATGGTGCTGGTATCCATATAGAAATTCCTTCAGATTTTTTTATCGAAAAAATTGAAGCTACAGGTCATAAGCATGATAACTCAGAAGTTTGTGTGGGAATGTTGTTTCTTCCAAGAAATAATTATGGCGCTCAAGAAGCTTGCAGAACTATTGTTGAAAGTGAGTTAACAAAAAGTAATTTTAACATCTATGGATGGAGACAGGTACCTGTTAACCCTTCTGTTCTAGGAGAAAAGGCAGATTTAAATAGACCAGAAATTACACAAGTCTTGTTTAAATATAATGATAAAAATGAAAAGGGTAAGTCACTAGAGATAAAACTTTATGAAGCTAGAAGAAAGATTGAAAAAAAAATACTTCATGAAAACCTTAATGAATTTTACATTTGTTCCTTTAGCTCTAAATCAATCATTTACAAAGGAATGTTCCTTGCTGAGTCCTTGTCTGATTTTTATTTAGATCTTAAAGATCCAAGATTTGTATCAAGATATGCAATTTTTCATCAGAGATTTTCGACAAATACCGCACCAAGCTGGGATCTGGCACAGCCATTCAGAGCTTTAGCGCATAATGGAGAAATAAATACCCTAAAAGGAAACGTTAATTGGATGAAGGTTCATGAAGAAGAAATGTTCAACCCAGTTTTTGAAGATATGGAGAACTTAAAGCCAGTGATTCCAAGCGGAAATTCTGATTCAGCATCATTAGATAATGTTTTTGAGTTACTTAATATTTCTGGTCAACCTGCGCCTTTAGCAAAACTAATGTTAATACCAGATGCATGGTCTAAAAAAAGTAAAGTACTACCAGCTGAACATCAAAAATTATTTAACTTTCTGAACAGCACCATGGAACCATGGGATGGTCCCGCTGCTATTGCTGCCACAGATAATGAATGGGTGATAGTTGCAACAGACAGAAATGGTCTTAGACCTATGAGATACACAATCACAAAAGATAATTTACTTTTTGCTGGATCAGAAACTGGAATGATTGAACTTAATGAAAAAAAAATAGTTTCAAAAGGAAGATTAGGTCCTGGTGAAATTTTAGGTGTAAGAATAGAAAAAGGAAAAATATTTAAGAATAAAGAGATAAAAAACTACCTAGCAAAAGAGTATAAACATTTTAATAACCAGATTATTGATTTAGATAAAAAATTCCCAATCAAAAATGAGACAAATATATTTAAAGGTGATCAATTAAGAAAACTTCAACATTGTTTCGGATACAGTTTAGAGGACCTTGAATTAATACTGCACCCAATGGCAGAGGATGCAAAAGAAGCGACTGGATCTATGGGTGATGATACACCCCTAGCAGTTTTGTCTAATAAATACAGACCCTTGTATCACTTTTTTAGACAGAATTTTAGCCAGGTAACAAACCCGCCAATCGACTCGCTAAGGGAAAATAAAGTTATGAGTTTAAAAACAAGGTTTGGAAATCTTGGTAATATTTTAGATTTTAATAACCTTACTGAAGAAAATATCTACGTACTAAATAGTCCAATTCTATCAAACAAACAGTTTGAAAAATTTGTTTCTTTTTTTGATAAGAATAATCATGTTTTAGATTGTACTTTTACAAATGAGGAAAATATAGAGTCTTCACTTGAAAGATTAAAAAAAGAGGCTGAAGTTTTAGTAAGACAAGGTGTAACGCAACTTATTTTAAGTGATAAAGAAATTTCTAAAGAGAAGTACCCAATTCCTATGCTTCTATGTATTGGCGCTGTTCATACTCATCTTATTAAATTAAAGTTAAGGGGTTATGTTTCAATTAATGCCCAAACTGGTGAAGCGCTAGATACCCACTCTTTTGCAACTCTTATAGGGGTTGGAGCTACTACAGTTAATCCTTATTTAGCATTAGATAGTCTTTACCAAAGATTTGAAAAAAAATTATTTGGAAAGTTTATTTATGATGATTGTGTAGAAAGATATGTAAAATCGGTAAATTTAGGCCTTTTAAAAATAATGTCAAAAATGGGTATTTCTGTAATTAGTTCTTACAGAGGAGGATGTAATTTTGAAACTGTAGGATTAAGCAGAACAATTGTTAATGATTTTTTTCCTGGTGTTACCTCTAAAATTTCAGGTATTGGACTTACAGGGATCGAGAAAAAAATTAGAGGTATTCATGAGGAGGCTTTTAGATCTGACACAAATGTATTGCCAATAGGAGGAATTTATCGATATAGAAAAAATGGTGAGACACACCAATACCAAGGCAAACTGATACATTTGCTTCAATCAGCAGTTACAAACAAATCTTATGAATTATATAAAAAATACTCTAAAGGAATATATGATTTACCCCCTATAAATTTAAGGGACCTAATTGATTTCAAGAAAAAAAACACAATTAGTATCGATGAGGTGGAACCAGTTGAGAATATTTTAAAACGTTTTGGAAGTGGGAGCATGTCTCATGGAGCGCTATCAAAGGAAGCTCACGAAACACTAGCTATTGGAATGAATAGAATTAAGGGAGCTTCTTGTAGTGGAGAAGGCGGTGAAGATGAAAAAAGATTTCAAATTCAATCTAATGGGGATAGTGCAAATTCAAGAGTGAAACAAATAGCATCCGCGAGATTTGGAGTTACAATAAATTATTTAAATAATTGTAACGAGATAGAAATTAAAATTGCACAAGGCGCTAAACCAGGAGAAGGTGGACAGTTACCAGGATTTAAGGTCACAAAAGAAATTGCCAGATTAAGACATTCTACTCCTGGGGTGACTTTAATATCGCCCCCTCCTCATCATGATATTTACTCAATTGAGGATTTGGCCCAATTAATTTATGATTTAAAACAGATAAATCCTAAAGCACGTGTTGGTGTAAAACTTGTTGCATCTTCTGGTGTTGGTACAATTGCAGCAGGAGTTGCAAAGGCAAAAGCCGATATAATTTTAATATCTGGGCATAATGGTGGAACAGGAGCTACACCTCAAACTAGTGTAAAATACGTAGGTATACCTTGGGAGATGGGATTGACTGAGGCAAATCAAGTTTTAACCCTTAATAATTTAAGACATACAGTTACATTGAGGACAGATGGTGGAATTAAAACTGGCAGGGATGTTGTCATTGCAGCCATGATGGGAGCGGAAGAATTTGGCGTAGCAACAACTGCTTTAGTCGCAATGGGATGTATTATGGTAAGGCAATGTCACTCAAATACGTGTCCAGTAGGTGTTTGCACGCAAGATGAAAAATTGAGAGAAAAGTTTAACGGAACTCCTGATAAAGTGGTTAACCTATTCACTTTTATAGCTCAAGAGGTGAGAGAAATTCTGTCTGAGCTTGGATTTAAATCTTTAAACGAAGTAATTGGAAGAACGGATCTCTTAAGGCAAGTGAGCAAAGGATCCCCTAATTTGGATGATTTAGATCTGAACCCTCTTTTTGTAAGAGCTGATCCTGGTAAAAACAAAAGATATTGTGAAAAACAAATAATTAATTTTGTACCAGACACTTTAGACCAGAAAATTTGGCCTGAGATAAATAAAAAAATTGATAAAAATGAAAAAATTGAAAAATCCTATCAAATTGAAAACACTCATAGAGCTGTAGGTACACGTATTTCTTACGAGTTATATAAAAAACATAATAATACAAAATTAAACGATGACTACCTAACCCTAAATTTTGAAGGATCTGCAGGACAATCTTTTGGTGCATTCGGTATTAAAGGATTAAAATTAGTTTTAAGTGGGGATGCTAATGATTATGTTGGGAAAGGATTATCAGGAGGTAAAATAGTCATTAAGCTGAGCAAAGAAAGTAATTTGATTTCAAATGATAACACAATTATTGGTAACACAGTTTTATACGGAGCAACTTCAGGTAAATTATTTGCAGCTGGGCAAGCAGGTGAAAGATTTGCCGTAAGAAATTCTGGAGCTACGGCTGTAGTTGAAGGATGTGACTCGAATGGTTGTGAATATATGACTGGGGGAAATATTGTAATTTTAGGAGATACTGGGGACAATTTTGCAGCTGGTATGACAGGTGGTATGGCTTTTATTTATGATAAAGAAAAAGAATTTGAAAAAAGAGTTAATCCTGAAAGTGTAATTTGGCAAGGTGTTGAAACGAAATATTGGCAGGAATTTCTAAAAAAAATTGTTGAAGAACACTTTCATGAAACAAATTCAAATGTTTCCAAAAAAATACTTGAAAACTTTGATATAGAGATACAAAATTTTATTCAAGTTTGCCCAAAAGAAATGATCGACAAACTTGAAAATCCTATTACAAATAATATCTCTAATTTCGCAAGTTAATATAAGATGAAATTATTTTGTTTCGGTTTTGGACAAGTAGCCCAATCTTTTGTGGACCATCTATTAAATTGTAAAGTTGATTTAATATTAACAACAACATCAAGAAAAAATACTTCTGAACTTACTTTTAAAAATTTAAAATATTTAAATTTCACATTTAATGAAAATGATTTTGATAAAGATTTGATCAATCCATTACAAGAGTCTGATCATATTTTAATATCTGTTCCCCCAATAAATGGAAAGGATATATTTATAGAAAGATTTGTAAAAAATAATTTAAATTTGCCAAACCTAAAATGGCTGACTTATTTATCTTCAACAAGTGTTTATGGTAATCATGATGGAGCATGGGTAAATGAGAGCAGCACAACAAATCCACAAACGCTTGCAGGAAAAAATAGATTAAATGTTGAGAAAGATTGGTTATCTATTGGAACAAAAAAATCATTGCCGGTTCAAATTTTTAGACTTTCTGGAATCTATTCTGATAGATACAATGCAATTACCAGACTTAGAAATGATCAAAAATTTGTTGTTGAAAAAAAAAATCACTTTTTTTCAAGAATACATGTCAAAGATATAGCTCAAACATTATATCTGTCACTGAATAAATCTTTAAATAACGATATTTATAATTTGTCTGATGATAAACCAGCATCGAATATTGAGGTAGTTAAATACGCATGTAATTTGATTAATTCTAAATTACCAAAAATTATTAGTTTTGACGAATTAGAGGAAGGTATGCTTAAAGATTTTTATAGAGATTCTAAAAAAGTCTCAAATAAAAAAATTAAAGATATATTTAAATTAAAATTGATTTACCCAACTTATGAGGAGGGCTTGAAAGTTAATATATAACCTCATCGATTAAATTTGCGAGTGAAACTAAATCCTTTTTACGGGATAAACTATGGTCACCACCTCTTATAATCTTAATTTTCTTTTTTGCTTTAGGAAAAATACTGAAGATTTTTCTTGATAACTTTAAAGGAACAACATCATCTTTTTTCCCATGAATTAAAAAAACAGGGATTTTTGAGTTTATTTTTTTATTAAGCACTTTATTTTTTCTGCCATCTTTTAGAAAAGCTAATTTAATTTTATATTCATAACCATCACTTTTAAGCATGTAGAATTTTTTTTTTAGAAACAGCTTTTTTTCATTATTTTTCAGTTTCTGCCAAATTAACCTATCCAAAAATTCAGGAGCTGAACCTATTCCAATAAATCCTATTATTTGTTTCTTAAAATCTTGAAATTGCAGAAGTCCGAGCCAAGCACCTAAACTTGAGCCAACTATTAAAAATTTTTCTTTTTTTATTATTTTGCGAATTACAAATTTGACGTTGTTCCTCCATTGAGAAATGGTTCCATTTTCAAACTTTCCATATGACTTACCATGACCAGCATATTCAAGAGACAGGAAGTTAATTTTGTTTTTCTTACAATATCTATTTATAAATAGAGGTTTTCTTCCTTCCATATCAGATTTTAAACCGTGTAAAAACACTATAGTCAGTTTAGAATTTAACTTACTATTCAAAACTCGTAATTTTTTATCCTTTTTGAAATAGATATAATTGAATTTAGTCATTTTGAAATTTTAAATATGATATTATAAGTTAAGTAAATGTCATCTAAATTAAAAGTTTTACAAGTAATACCAAGACTTGGTTATGGTGGAGCTGAAATTGGTTGTTACGATCTTGCCCACTATTTAAAAGAACAAAAATCCAGCTCTTTTATTGCTACTAGTGGAGGAGAACTATTAAAATATATAGACAAAAAAAAAGTAAAATTATTTAGACTTCCGGTCCACAGCAAAAATCCATTACTAATATTGATAAATATATTAATATTAACTTTTATAGTTCTATTTTATAAAGTTAACATACTCCATGTAAGAAGCAGAGCGCCAGCGTGGTCCTGTTATTATGTCTCTAAAATAACTAGATGTAAATTAGTCACAACATTCCATGGGACTTATAATTTTAACAATTCAATAAAAAAAAAATACAATGCAATTATGCTTAAGTCAGATTGCGTAATAGCAGGCTCAAACTTTATTTTTTCCCATATCAAAGAAAAATATTCAGAGTACATATCTAAAATCAAAAAATTTTTAGTAATTTTTAGAGGAATTAATACTGAATATTATGATCCTGATAAAATTAAAGAGTCAGACAGAATTAAATTTCTAAATAAATTAAATATCGAAGGTAATAAAAAAATTATTTTAATGCCAGGAAGACTTACTGAGTGGAAAGGTCAAGAAATTTTTATTGAAGCCCTCAATGAACTTAAAACAAAATATGGATATAAAAATTTTATAGCTATACTTCTCGGTTCCGACCAAGGAAGAAAAATTTACAAAAAAAAATTAATTAGACTGATTGAAAGATTTAGATTAAATAATGAGGTAATTTTTCTTGAACATGCACCTTCAATGCCTGTGGCATATAGTGTGTCAAATGTAGTCGTTTCTGCATCAATTGAACCAGAAGCTTTTGGCAGAATATCAGTTGAAGCACAATCAATGAAAAAACCAATAGTCGCAAGTGATATTGGTGGATCTAGAGAAACGATAGTTGATAATAAAACTGGTTTATTATTTAGATCTAGTGATCATCATTCTTTAAGTGAAAAATTAGATTTTGTTTTTAGATTGGATGATACTTCACTTAATGTGATGGGAAATAATGGTAGAAAAAACGTGCAAAAAAAGTTTAATGTTGAAAAAATGTGTTTTTCAACTTATTCAGAATATAAAAAATTAATAAATGCTTAATATAACTTTACCTGATGGAAAAAAATTAGCTTTTAAAGAAAAAGTTTCTGGACTTAAAGTTGCTGAAAAAATTAGTAAATCCTTAGCTAAGGAGGCTTTAGTTATCAGTGTCGATGGAAAATTAAAAGATTTAAGTTATGAAATTGAAAAGGATTGCGAAGTAAAAGTTTTAACATCAAAAGATAAAGATGGTCTTGATACTATCAGACATGATACAGCCCATATTCTAGCTATGGCAGTTCAAGAATTATTTCCTGGAACGCAAGTAACGATTGGACCAACTATTGAGGATGGTTTTTATTATGACTTTTCAAGAAAAGAACCTTTCACTGAAGCAGATTTAAAAAAGATCGAAATAAAAATGTCAGAAATTGTTGATAGAGATGAACCAACTTACAGAGAAGTTTGGGATAGGGATAAGGCTATTTCACATTTCAAAAAAATTGGTGAAAATTACAAGTCAGAAATTATTCAAGATATTCCCAAAACTGAGGAGATTTCAATATACTTTCATGGAAAATGGCATGACCTTTGCAGAGGACCGCATTTATCATCTACTGGTAAAATTGGTAAAAATTTTAAATTAACGAAAGTTGCAGGAGCATATTGGAGAGGTGATTCAAAAAATGAGATGTTGCAGAGGATTTATGGGACTTCTTGGGCATCAAAAAAAGATTTAGATAATTACATTAAAAGATTAGAGGAGGCTGAAAAAAGAGATCACAGAAAACTTGGTAAAGAAATGGACTTATTCCATTTTAGAGAAGAAAGTCCAGGTGCAGTATTTTGGCATCAAAGGGGTTGGACTCTATTTCAAAAACTTATTGACTATATGAGAAAGAAACAAAATGAAGCAGGTTATAAAGAAATTAATACACCAGAGGTCTTAGATAGATCTTTATGGGAAAAATCTGGCCACTGGGAAAAATTTGGTGCACACATGTATACCTCTGAAACTCCGGATAAAAAAGTATTTGCTATTAAACCCATGAATTGTCCAGGATGCGTCCAAGTATTCAATCAAGGCTTAAAGAGTTATCGGGACCTACCCTATAAGATGTCCGAATTTGGAAAAGTACATAGGTATGAACCATCAGGAGCATTACATGGCTTGTTAAGAGTGAGAGCATTTACTCAAGATGATGCGCATATCTTTTGTACTGAAGATCAGATTACAGAAGAGTCTCTTTCAGTTACAAATCTTATCTTAAATATTTATAAAGATCTTGGATTTGAAAATGTAATTTTAAAATATTCTGATAGACCAGATCTTAGAGTTGGAGAGGATGATGTTTGGGATAAAGCAGAAAAAGCCCTTTTAGAAGCAGTTAAAGCTACAAAATTAGAGTACAATATAAATAAAGGAGAAGGTGCATTTTATGGTCCAAAGATTGAGTTTGTTTTAAGAGATGCAATAGGAAGAGATTGGCAATGTGGAACTCTTCAAGTTGACTTAAATTTACCAGGGAGACTAGGTGCATCTTTTGTAGATAAAGATGGATCAAAAAAAGTACCAGTAATGCTACATCGAGCTTTATTTGGTTCCCTTGAAAGATTTATTGGAATATTAATTGAAAATTACTCTGGAAAACTTCCATTCTGGATTAGCCCATCTCAAATAATTGTAATACCAGTTTCTGAAGATTTTAATGATTATTCTGTTGAAGTTAATAAAAAACTTATAGCATCTGGTTTAAATTCAGAAGTTGATTTGAAAAATCACAATTTAAATTACAAAATAAGGGAACATTCTTTGTCAAAGGTCCCAATACTATTAATTTGTGGAAAAAAAGAAGTTGACAGCAATAGTGTAACTATTAGACAATTGGACTCTACAAAACAAGAAAATATGGAACTAAAAAAATTTATTAACCACTACCAAGCTTTAAACAAAGCTCCATCATTGTAAGTGGCAGACTTCAAACAAAACTATTTTCAGAGAAGAACTAAGGATAGAGGACCCCGTTCAAATAATAGAATCATGTCTCAAGAAGTCCAAGTAATATCCAGTGATGGAAAAAATTTGGGTATACTAAATACTCAAGAAGCAATCAACATGGCCAAAAATGAAGGGCTTGATTTGATTGAAATCGCTCAAAATACTAAACCTCCAGTCTGTAAAATTATGGATATGGGTAAGTTTAAATATGATGCTCAAAAAAAAGCTAATAAAGCAAAGAAGAAGCAAAAAAAAGTAGAACTTAAGGAAATAAAACTTAGACCAGTAACAGAAATTCATGACTACTCATTTAAAATTAAAAATGCTCAAAAATTTTTGAGCAAAGGAGATAAAGTAAAATTTACTATTAAATTTAAAGGAAGAGAGTTGCAACACTCAAATCTCGGTCATGAATTAATGGATAAGATTAAGACTGATATAGAAAAACTTGGAAAAGTAGAGTTACAGCCTAAATTTGAAGGCAAACAGATGATAATGGTCATTCAACCAATTTAATTATTCTTGTAAATTTATCATTATATTTGTATAACCCCCTCAGTTATGCCAAAGTTAAAAACAAAAAGTTCAGCTAAAAAAAGATTTAAAATTTCCGCGAGAGGAAAAGTTATAATGCCTCAAGCTGGAAAAAGACATGGTATGATCAAAAGAACGAATTCACAAATTAGAAAACAAAGAGGAACAACTGTTATGTCTAAACAGGATGGCAAAATTGTAAAATCATACATGCCATATAGTTTGAGAGGATAAAATGCCAAGAGTAAAAAGAGGAGTCACAAGCAGAGCTAAACATAAAAAAGTTTTTAAGGCTGTAAAAGGTCAGTGGGGCAGAAGAAAAAATACTATAAGAGTTGCAAGACAAGCGATGGAAAAGTCCATGCAATATGCATATAGAGATAGAAGAAATAAAAAAAGAGAATTTAAATCATTGTGGATACAAAGAATTAACGCAGGTGTAAGAGATGAAGGTCTTACATATTCAAAATTTATACATGCTTTAAGTAAATCTGGTATCAAGCTAGATAGAAAAATTCTAGCTGAAATTGCCTACGATAACCCCGAGGCGTTTAAAACAATTGTTAAAAAAGCTCAAGCTGCACTTAATTGATCTTCCCTATTGTTTTTCTTAGTTTAAGAAATAATCTGTAAAAATGTCTGATTTTGAAAAAAAAATTATCGAGTTTAAAAGCAGATTAAATAGTACTCAGGATTCTAACGAAATTGAGTTGATAAGAACAGACATTTTCAGTAAAAATGGTTTTTTAAATTCTCAATTTAAAAAACTTGGCTCTTTGTCTGAAGACGAGAAAAAAACTTTTGCGTCCAATATAAATAAAGCAAAGCAAGAATTGCTTGAAATTTTTAGAGTGAAAGCATCAGAAGTTTCAGATAGAGATCTTTATGAAAAAATAAAAAAAGAAAAAGTTGATGTTACCTTACCTGAGAAAGAATTCAAAATAGGAAAGATCCACCCTGTATCACAAGTTATTGATGAAATATCATGTATTTTTTCAGAAATCGGATTTAGTGTAGAAGAGGGGCCTGATGTTGAAAACGATTATAATAATTTTACCGCTTTAAATACTCCCGAAGATCATCCAGCAAAAGATATGCATGATACATTTTATTTGGATGAAAATATGAAGACTTTACTTAGAACTCATACCTCTCCTGTTCAAGTTCGCACGATGCTAAAAGGGAAACCTCCTTTCAAGATAATCGCACCTGGAAGAACCTATCGTAGCGATAGTGATCAAACTCACACTCCAATGTTTCATCAGCTGGAAGGTCTTCACATAGATAAGAATATTAATATGGGTCATCTAAAAGGGTGTTTAAACTATTTTATAAAAGAATTTTTTGAAGTGGATAAAATTAAGATGAGGTTTAGACCTAGTCACTTTCCATTTACAGAGCCTTCGGCTGAGGTAGATATTGGTTATAGAATTGAAAAAAATAAAATTATTATTGGCGAAGGCGATAAATGGCTAGAGGTTCTTGGATGTGGAATGGTGCACCCAAATGTTTTAAAAAACTGTAAGGTCGACCCAAAAAATTATCAAGGTTTTGCTTTTGGTATTGGTATCGATAGATTGGCAATGCTTAAATACGGAATTAATGATTTAAGATCTTTTTTTGAATGTGATTATAGATGGTTAAATTATTATGGCTTTGATCCTTTAGATGTTCCAACAAACTATAGAGGTTTAAGTAAATGAAATTTACTAAAGATTGGCTCGACGTTCATTTAAAGACAAATAAAAGTGAGTCCCAAATTATCCAAAAACTAAATAGCATTGGTTTAGAAGTAGAAAAAGTAGAACCAATCAAAAACGAATTAAGTGACTTTATAGTGGCGAAAATAATAAAAGCAAACAAACATCCTAACGCTGACCGGCTAAAGTTATGTGATGTGGATATAGGAAAAAAAGATACACTTAAAGTCGTGTGTGGTGCTCCTAATGCAAGAGATGGACTTTTGACAATTTATGCACCGCCGGGTTCAGTAATTCCAAAAAATGGCATGAAATTAGAAGTATCAAAGATTAGAGGAGAAACCTCTTACGGAATGCTCTGTTCTGAGTCAGAATTGAAACTTTCTAATGAGAGTGAAGGAATAATAGATCTAAATGATAAATATAAAACAAAAATTGGTAAATCATTTTTCGGTGAAAAAAAAGGAAAAAATGTAATTGAATTATCAATTACCCCAAATAGACCAGACTGCCTAGGTGTGAGAGGTATAGCGAGAGACTTGTCAGCCTCTAACTTTGGAAAACTAAAAGAACTAAGAAAAAGCAAAGTTAAAAAGAACATTAAACATAATTTAAAGATAAAGATTGAAAAAAATAAAAATCAGCCATGTTCAATTTTTGGAAGCTGTATCATTAAAAATATTAAAAACACTGAAAGTCCAGGATGGTTAAAAAATAGAATTTTAGCACTAGGCTTAAGGCCTATTTCTGCCGTTGTTGACATAACAAATTATGTAATGTTTGATTTGAACCGACCCCTCCATGCATACGATTTAGACAAGATAAAAAATAAAATTACCGTAAGAAATTCAAAGAAAGGAGAGAGTTTTAAAGCCCTGGATAATAAAAATTATACACTTGATAAAGAGATGTGTGTGATATCGGATGATGAAGGTGTACTTGGTTTGGGTGGAGTGATCGGAGGCGAAAGGTCAAGCACAGAAACACATACAAAAAATATACTATTAGAGTCAGCATATTTTGATCCTTCAATTATAAGAAAAACTGCTAAAAAATTAGATTTGAATAGTGATGCAAAGTTCCGTTTTGAAAGAGGAGTAGATCCTCAATCTGTAACTACTGGGCTGGATTCAGCCATTGAACTAATTTTAGAAATTTGTGGAGGAGAAGTTTCTAAATTTGATGTACAGCAGACAAAAAAATTTAAAGATCTTGAGATAAAATTTGACCCCAAAATGGTATTAAAGACAGTTGGAACCAACATAAACATTAATGAGATAAAAAAGATCTTATCAAACTTAGGCTTCACTGTTAAAACCAAAGGTAAATTTCTCAATGTTAAGGTTCCAAGTTGGAGACCGGATATTTTTGGTGAGATTGATCTAGTAGAGGAAGTTATTAGAATTATTGGATTTGAAAAAATTAGGTCCATTGAACCCGAGAAAAAGCGAACTAAACCAACACTTAATTACTTTCAGAAACATTTTCATTTAGCTCAAAGATCGGTAGCCTCAAAAGGATATCTTGAAACAATAACATGGTCGTTTACTGACGAAAAAATTAATAACAAATTTAAAGAAAAGTTAGAAAGCGTAAAGATTGTAAATCCAATAAGTTCAGATTTAAGTGTATTAAGAAATTCTTTGTATCCAAATCTCATTTTCTATTTAGAAAAAAACCTTAACAGAGGATTTGGTGATCAAGCCCTTTTTGAAATTGGTCCAACTTTTACAGGAAAAAAACCTGGTCAACAAATCACAGTTGTTTGTGGGATTAAAAAACAATCTATAGATGAAGATAATAATTTAAAGAAAAATGATTTAATAGATGTTTTTCATATTAAAAAAGATTTAGTTCAATCATTAACTGAACTTGAGATAAGAAAAGAAGATTTTAAGGTTGTGGAAAATACACCTTCTTATTATCACCCAGGTATTTCAGGATCCATAGTCTCAAAAGATGGAAATCTTGTTCTTGGACATTTTGGTGCCTTGCACCCAAAAATAATTTCAAATACTTTTGGATTTGAAATCTTTTTAGAAAACTTAGTTGAATATAAAGCAAAAAATAAAAAGTTTAAAGAAAGTCTAACTTTTTCAGATTATCAGAAGTCAGATAGGGATTTTGCTTTTTTAGTCAATAAAGATACTAGAGCTCAAGATTTAACAGAAGTTATCCAGAATATAGATAAAAATTTAATCAAAGAAATAAAAATTTTTGATGTTTATGAAGGGGAAAATATTCCATCTGGTAAAAAATCTATTGCTTTAAAAGTGACAATACAATCTGACCACAAAACTTTAGACGAAAACGATTTGACAAATATATCAAAAAAGATAGTCAGCACTGTCGAAGAGAAAACTGGAGCAAAATTAAGATCATAAATGTCTAATCTTAATAACATTAGAAATTTTGCTATCATCGCTCATATCGATCATGGTAAGTCAACAATTGCAGATAGAATAATACATAAGTGTGGAGGTTTGACAGAAAGAGAAATGAAAGATCAAGTATTAGACTCTATGGATATTGAAAGAGAGCGGGGAATTACAATTAAGGCACAAACAGTAAAGCTGAATTACAAAGCAAAAGATGGTAAAGAATACATTTTAAATATTATTGATACACCAGGTCATGTAGACTTTAGTTATGAGGTTAGTCGATCACTTTATGCCTGTGAAGGATCCATATTAATTGTGGATAGCACTCAAGGGGTTGAAGCCCAAACACTCGCCAATGTTTACCAGGCGTTAGATATAGACCATGAAATAATACCTGTATTAAATAAAATTGATTTACCAGCCTCTGATTTAGATAGAACAAAAAAACAAATAGAAGATGTTATTGGTATAGATACATCTAATGCTGTTCCTTGCTCAGGAAAAACAGGCGAAGGTATAGAAGATATTTTAGAGTCGATTGTCTCATCACTACCACCACCAAAAGGTGAGACTAAAGAACAATTAAAATGTTTGCTTGTTGATAGCTGGTATGACTCTTACTTAGGAGTTATCATTTTAGTTAGGGTGATAGATGGAACATTGAAAAAAAACATGAAAATAAAGATGATGTCTACAGATCAAGAATATATAGTAGAAAAAGTAGGTGTATTTACACCAAAGGCTAAAGACATTGAAGAACTCAAATCTGGTGAAATAGGATTTATTATTACAGGCATAAAGAATTTATCTGATACAAAAGTCGGCGATACTATTTGTGAAGCTCAAAGTCCTCTTAAAAAAGCTTTACCTGGTTTCAAACCAAGTAAACCAGTTGTTTTTTGTGGCTTATTTCCAGTTGATAGTTCAGAGTATCAAAAATTAAAAGATGGTTTAGCTAAATTACAATTAAATGACTCAAGTTTTTCATATGAGGCAGAGTCATCCTCAGCTCTCGGACTCGGATTCCGTTGTGGTTTTTTAGGTCTGCTACATCTTGAAATTATAACTGAAAGGCTTGAAAGAGAATTTGACATTAATTTGTTAACAACAACACCAGGAGTTGTTTATAAAGTTCACCTTAATAACGGCAAAGTCCAAGATTTACAAAATCCCTCAAATTTACCAGATCCAACTTTAATAAAATTGATAGAAGAGCCATGGATAAAAGCTACAATAATTACACCTGATCAATATTTGGGATCAATAATGAAACTGTGCCAAAATAAAAGAGGAATCCAAAAAAATTTAAATTATTCTGGTAACCGTGCGGTGTTAAACTATGAAATACCCTTAAATGAGGTCGTCTTCGATTTTAACGATAGACTTAAATCCATGACTAGTGGTTATGCTAGTTTTGACTACGAAATTATGGGCCATAAAGAGGGTGATTTAGTAAAGTTAGGTATTTTAGTAAACTCCGAGACAGTTGATGCACTTGCAATGATGGTCCATAAAGATTTTGCTCAAATTATTGGTCGAGAAGTCTGTGAAAAATTAAAAGATTTAATTCCTCGTCACAATTTTATGATTCCTGTTCAGGCAGCAATTGGGGGCAAAATTATTGCTAGAGAAACTATTAAAGGGTTTAAAAAAGATGTTTTAACAAAAATACATGGTGGTGGAGCAAGGGACAGAAAAAGGAAGCTTTTGGATAAACAAAAAAAAGGTAAGGCTAAATCAAAACAATTCGGCCGAGTAGAAATACCCCAGGAAGCTTTCATAGGAGTATTGAAAATTAATAAGGAGAAATAAAATGATTTATGATTGTTTTTCCTATTGGGATGAAGACTTATTATTAAATTTAAGATTAAATATTTTAGATAAACATGTTGATTTTTTTGTTATCGTGGAAGGCGATAGAACATGGCAAAATAATTCAAAAAATTTAAGATTTGATATAAATAAGTTTAATAAATTTAAAAAAAAAATCATTTACGTACCAGTTACAGACATGCCAGGCGGTAATAACCCTTATTTAAGAGAAAACTTCCAGAGAAATTCAATTATGAGAGGTTTGGAGATGTGTAAAGATGATGATCTAATTATTATCTCAGACTTAGATGAAATTCCAAATCCTAATCAATTAAAAAAATTTAATAAAAAAATGAGATATGCAGTTTTTAAACAAAATCATTTTTATTATAAATTTAATCTTCAAAGTGAAAACGAACCATTTTGGTTTGGGAGTAGAATTTGTGTAAAAAAGTATCTAAAATCTCCTCAGTGGTTGAGAGACCTTAAATTTAAAAAAAGACCTTTTTGGAAAATAGATAAGTTACGGTTAAACAATATAATCGATGAAGGCGGTTGGCACTTTTGCAATTTAAAAAAACCAGAGCAATTATTATATAAATACAAAAACTTGTGTGAAACGAACGATCCAATAAATTTTAAGGAAAAAATTGATGAAAAATATTTATCTTTAGACTCAATTAATAAAATGATAACTGAAAAAAAAGATATTATTGGAAGAAATCATAATTATAAAAAAGTTTCTATTGATGAAACTTTTCCTAAGTACCTAATTGATAATCTTTCTGATTTTAAAGAATGGATTGATTAATTACAAATAAGGATCAATTACTTCCATAGGTAAAAAAATATCCCCATTAACTTTTTTTTCAACTGGTAGCTCTTCAGTTTTGATAAATTTAAAATCTAAATTCTTAAATTTTGCAATTGTTTCATCTACTGTATTGGGATGATTTTTCGGAATAATGTCAAAAACTTTTGTATTTGGTTTACAAAAAATTAAGTTTGCAAATGCTGCGCCATGAGCACCAATAATTATATTAGCATTCTGAAAAAGGTATATTTGCTCAAAAAAACTTAGTTCACCAATTTTAAATATATCAAACCCTTTTTTTTTTAAATAGATCTTAATTTCCTCATCATTTACAATCTGACAATGATTATAATGAGACTCTCTTCTATCAATAAAAATTTTGGTGCCACAGTCAAATTTTTTTCCATGTTCTTCAAATCTAGAGGCAATTTCGTTCATTACCCAAGTTGGTAATTTTTTAGCTTCATCAAGAATTTTACCTTTATTATACCATGGGTGTGAAACAGCTAGAATTTTTTCAGACTGTATATGTCTATAACGATTACTGTCTATTAACTTTTCTTCAGATATGTCAAAAATAGAAAGAGTAGATAATTGCCATGGTTTAATTTGTGGAGCATAAAAATAATCAATTTCATTTAAATTATAAATTTTTTCCAGCATTATTAGTCTTGGAAGCACATCAAACATCCAATGAAAATAGTTAACGTTTCCACTTGCTCCTTGAACTAGAGAAAATACTTTTCCTTTAATCTTTTTTTTAAATTTTGGTGTCCCTTTTTTAATAACGACATTTAAAGATGGTTCCTTTAACTCTCCTTTTATTTGTTGATAAGATACGTGATCTAAAATCTGATTCTTATTTATTATTGCAACGTTCTCTACATAATCCGTAAATATTCTACCATTATTAACTTCGACAAACATATATTTATGATTATTTTTATTAATTTCTATAAATTTAACATCGTTATCGTTCGTATTTGAAAAAATGACATTTCCATAGATTATTTTGAATAATTGAGAGATAAAAAATTTATAGATTAATTGTAATTTTTTTCTATTAAAAATCATGATTTAATTTATAAATCAAATTAAATTAATTTCATGTCAAATTTAGAAATTTACTGTGTCACTGATAAAGAAATACCTTTTTTAGAGGAAAGCAACTATAAACTAGCAGCAGTAGGTAAAAAAAAGTTCTCAGACAAGTATTTAAAATGTGATTTTAACGACAATATATTTCATAAAGAGCAAAATTATTCTGAATTAACTTTTCATTATTGGTTTTGGAAAAACGAATTACAACATAAAAACGATGAGGATTGGATAGGATTTTGCCAAAAAAGGAGATTTTGGTTAAATTCAAGAATTGATAAAAAAAGTAATGATATCTCTAATATTATATTAAAAAGTTTACCGAACGAGTGGGAAAATTATGAAACAGTCCTTTGTGAACCTATTCTTCTTGGAACAAAATTATCAAAGCTCTTAAAGAGAGGTTGGAGGAATATAGTAAAAAAACCTTCTCTTTTATTCAACCATCGCCGAATAAATATTAAAACTCAATTTGATCTTCACCATGGCTATGGAGTAATTGAAAAAGCAATAAGTGTTATGAAAGAAAAAGATAAAAATGATTTTGGTGAGTTTGTAGAGAAAAATACCATATATAATCCACACATCATGTTTATTTCAAAAAAGAAAATTTTAAATGATTTTTTTCATGATCAGTTCGAATGGTTATTTGAATGCGAAAAAATTTTTGGGTTGGAAAATTTAAAAGGGTATGATCAAACTAGATTATATGCATTTCTTGCTGAAAGATATGTACCATTTTGGTTTAGAAAATATTCAAAAGTTATTGAATGGCCCTGGATATTTTCAGACACGCATCTTTTATGAAATTAGATAAAATAGAGTTTAACAAAGACAAACTAAATATATGTCAAGTATCTCTAAAAGGTAATATACCAATAATAATTGAGAACTATCAAAAACTTAAATTTTTTTATGGAGATTTAAATATTTTTATCATTTGTCCAAAAAAAGATTTTAAATTTTTTAAAAAAAAACTTAAATACGATGAATTTATTATAATTGGTGAGGATCAAATAGTATCCTTTTCTAAATTTGAAAAAATATTTTTTAAATTATCAAAAAAATATAAATTCAAAACCCCATTCAAAAAAAGACTATCCTGGTATTACCAACAAATATTGAAACTAGCATTTGTTTTTTATTTTTTAAAAAAAAAAAATAAAAGAGTTGTTTTATGGGATGCAGATACAATCATTACAAAAAAAATAAGGTTCTTCAGTGGGGCTTTTTCCTCAAAGTTCGGTACTTTTACAGAATTCCATAAATCATATTTTGAAATTAACAAGGTTTTATTGGGTCAACTTCCTAAATATTTTATTTCTTCCGTTGTTCAATTTGGACCAATAACCTCTTTTGAAAGTAAAATGTTAATGAGCAAATTAAAAATAAAAAGTAATAAAATAAATGATATTGCAATTAATTTATCTATTTTGATAATGAGAAAAATATTTTTTATGAGTGGATCTTATAATGGATCTTTATTTTCAGAATATGAGTTAATTGGTAATACTAAAATTTTAGTAAAACCTGAAAAACAAAAAATGATTGCGAGCTTAAGAAAAGGATTAAAGGGTACATTATCGTCTAAGCAATTATACTTTTTGAATTTATTAAATATTACAAATGTTACCTACGAACATACTCATAAAAATAGAAATAGTATGGGGATGCTTAAAAGGAAAGTAAGTTGGTACGATTTTATTATTATGGTTTTTAAAACAAAATTAAAACTTTATTATAACCTGATCAAACATAATGTTCTCTTTATATTAAATGTTGATAAAATGAATTAAAAAAACTTGGAGAGATGGCCGAGTGGTTTAAGGCGCACGCTTGGAAAGCGTGTTTAGGGGAAACTCTTTCGTGGGTTCGAATCCCACTCTCTCCGCCATTTTCTGATCAGTATCTCTAAATAATTTTAATTAGATCTTCGTATTCAATTATATTCATCATTTCATAATGACTCTTGTAATAATCTAAAAACTTTAATTTTTTAAAATTTTTTATTTTAAAATTAAATGGTTTCTTATTACTACTCTTAAAAATTACTCCGATACCATGATCTGCAAGACAAGTATAACTATTTAAATTGGGGTTAGCCCTAATCTCTGCAAATGCCTTCCAGACATCTCCATTCCAATTTGTGACCGTTCTGGGGACTGATTGAGCCTCAATATTTTCAGGCAAGCAATCATGAACAAGGACTATTCCTTGATCATTAATAAATTTTAGTGAATTATTAATATCTCTTTTAACTTGGTCGTAATGATGCAGTCCATCAATAAAAATACAATCAAATTTGTCTTTATTTTGTAAAAAAAACTCATCACTGGTCATACGATGTGTGCCACCTGAAAATGGGTCAACACCTACTTTATTCTCACATTTAATATGATCAAATAATTCATTATCAAAAGTGCCTATTTCTAAATAAGAATTAAATTTTTTTTTATTTATAAATGACTGAACTATAAATAATCTTGAAGGTTTTGCTGAAAACTTAAAGTTAAGAGTACCAGGGTCTTTTTCACCAAAAAAATTTTTTAATTTTCGTATCAATTTTCTTAGTTTTTTACTACCCTTAGTTTTAGCAAGTTTTATATTAATATATTCAAACATAATTTCTAATATATAATACTTATATCAAATTATGAAACATTTTGAAAAAATTACAATTCAAATTGTTATATATGAAGAAACTTTGGAGACAATTTCAAAGTGTTTAAATAATCTAAAAAAATTTAAAGTTATTATATTAGATAATGCAAATAATTATAAATTAAAGAATGAATTAATAAATAAATATAAAATACAGAAATATATTTTAGAAAAGAAAAATATAGGGTATAGCAAAGGACATAATAAAATTGCAAGCTATGTAGATACTGAATATTTATTAATATTAAATGCAGATTGTATAATAGACGAGAGAAATATATTCAGTTTATATGAAGTGCATAAAAATAATTTAAATTGTGGCGTAGTTGGACCAACTACTTACGATAAAAACAATAATTTGACCTTTAACGGTGGCCTTTTGCCTGAAAACGGAAACAAGTTTAAAATTACTAATATAGAGGGAAATACATGTTTTCAGTCTATTCTTGGATCATCAATGCTTTTAAGGAAAGAAGATTTTTTAAAAGTAGGTATGTTTAATGAAAGATTATTTTTATTTTATTCTGACGATGACTTATGCAGAAAATTTAAAAATTTAAAAAAACCTGTAATACAAGCATTTAATGCAAGAGCCATTCATACCCATGGTATAAATAAGGTCAAAAACATTTTTAAAGGTATTTTTTTAAAGGAATTTTACATGACTTTTGATGAGCTACAGTACTATTTAATATCAGGAAATCACCAAGAGAAATTTTATAAATTGAAAAGCAAAATTTCAAATTATTGTATAAAATTTTTTATAAATCTTTTTTTACTCAAAATAAATAAGTCAATATTATATATTTCTAGAATAATTGCATATAATAAATTTAGAAAAAAAATTAGAGATAGATAATGGGATTAAGAACAATATTTAAAAAAACCCTATATAACTTGAAGTATACCAAAAAAAGGAATAATTCTGTTTCAGGAAAATATTTTCTTATTACTGGTGCAAGTTCTGGAATAGGGCTATCGTTAACAAAAAATTTATTAAATAAAAATAAAGTAATAGGTGTTTATAATTCAAACAAATCAAATCTTGATTTAATTCGATCAAATAACCTAATCAAGGTAAAATGCAATTTAAGTGACTATTCAGATTTTGAAAACTTGAATAAGACTATTTCCAACAAAAAAATCGACACTATAATTAATTGCGCTGGGATATTTGGTTCAAATAACCAATCATTAGAAAATATTGAATTTGAAAATTTACTTAATACATTTAAAATTAATTCAGTTTCAATTATAAAAATTTTACAAGTTATGGAAAAAAAAAACTTAATTAAATTTTTATCAAAAATTATCAATTTAAGTAGTGATGGGGGAAGTATACAACTTAATAACCAAGGTAATGCTTATATTTATAGATTAACAAAATCTGCCCTAAATTCTATTTCAAAAAATTTATCAGTTGATTTATTTAAGAGATACAAAACCGAAGTAATAACGATCGACCCTGGAAATGTTAAGACAAATATGAATCCCAAAGGATTTCTTAGTGCAGACAAATGTTCAGAATACATACTAAATATAGCTTTTGATAAGAAAAATAAGTTAAATGGTAAATTTATTAATTTACAAAAAAAGGAAATTCCCTGGTAAATGCAAACCTAGGAATTTTTAAAATTCTGATATTTTACTTGAAACTTGCTTGATGTATCATTTAATAACCATAAAAGTGCTTTTTTTTCATTTTTAGGTAAAAAAAAAAAATGTTGTTAAATTAACCAACAATATTAAGACTAATTTGACTATAAGATTTAATCAAGTTTTATATCAAGATACAAAGATGATATAATATTTTTTTCCGTAAGAATAAAAATATGACAAAAACACCACAAAGCTCTAGTTACAAAGCAGACTCAATAAAAGTTTTAAAAGGCTTAGATGCAGTTAGAAAAAGACCAGGTATGTATATTGGTGATACTGACGATGGGACAGGCTTACATCACATGGTTTATGAGGTTGTTGATAATTCAATTGATGAGGCATTAGCAGGTTTTTGCAAAGTCATAACTGTAGAAATAAACAACAATGGCTCCATAACTGTTTCAGATGATGGTAGAGGTATACCTGTTGATTTCCATAAAACTGAAAAAAAATCAGCTGCAGAAGTAATTATGACCCAGTTACACGCAGGGGGAAAATTTGATCATGAAACTTACAAGGTTTCTGGAGGATTACATGGGGTAGGAGTTTCCGTGGTAAATGCGTTATCTGAAAAACTTGAATTAGAAATAGAAAGAGATGGAAAAAAATATTTTGTTGAGTTCAGAAACGGAGATCCAAAAGCCCCACTCAAACAAACTGGAAAATCAAAAAAAAGTGGCACAAAAATCACTTTTCTTCCATCTAAAGAAATTTTTTCATCCACCAAATTTAGTAGTGCGATAATTCAAAGAAGAATGCGAGTGTTAGCTTTTTTAAATAAAGGAGTTAACTTAGTTGTTTTAGATAAAACATTAAAAAAAGAAAAAATAACAGAATTTAAATACGATGGCGGAATAATTGAGTATGTAAATTATTTAAATGAAAAGAAAGAAAAAATTAAAAATAAAAATGGCAATGATTTATTTAAAAAACCAATTTATCTCGAAGGTGATAAAAATGGTATTAATATAGAGTGTTCACTTGAGTGGAATTCGGGTTACTCAGAGGATATGCACGCTTATACTAATAATATATTTCAAAAAGACGGTGGTACGCATCTTTTAGGTTTCAGAAGTTCTTTAACAAGAATTTTAAATAAATATGTAAACGAAAATAATATTTTAAAAAAAAATCAAGTTTCTATTACTGGGGATGACATTAAGGAGGGTTTATGTGCCGTGCTATCTATTAAGATGCCCGATCCTAAATTTTCTTCTCAAACAAAAGATAAGTTAGTTTCTTCCGAGGTAAGAAATATTGTTGAAAATTTTATGAATGAGAAATTATCTATTTGGTTTGATCAAAACCCGAGTATTATTAAGATAGTTTTACTTAAAATAATTCAAGCAGCACAAGCTAGAGATGTTGCCAGAAAAGCGCGCGAAAGTGTTCGAAGAAAAGGTGCTCTTGAGTTGACTGGTTTACCTGGAAAACTTGCGGACTGTCAAAACTCTAAAAGGGATGGAACTGAATTATTTATTGTGGAGGGGGATTCTGCAGGTGGTTCAGCAAAACAAGGTAGAAACAGAGAGTTTCAAGCTGTATTACCTTTAAGAGGAAAAATATTAAACACATATGTAGAGGAAGTTAATACAAAAAGAAATGGAAACTCAAGCGATAGCAAAACTAAAGCTTTATCTAAAATGATCTCTTCAAATGAGATTGTTACATTGATCAATGCTCTCGGACTAGACCCCAAAGTTGAAGAAATTAATTTAGATGATCTCAGGTACGGTAAAATAATTATTATGACTGATGCAGATGTTGATGGATCTCATATAAGAGCATTATTATTGACATTTTTTAATAATAAACCATTTAATAAATTAATTGAAAATGGAAATATTTTCTTAGCACAACCACCTTTATTTAAAATAAATAAATCAGGAAAAAGTATATATATTAAAGATGAAAAAAGTTTGGAAAATTATATTTTAAACAATTCTAAAGGTTCGAAAAAATTTAAAAGAGGGACCAAAGAATTTGAAAAAATATTATCAGAGGAAAAATCAAAACTAAATATTCAAAGATTCAAAGGTTTGGGTGAAATGAACCCCGATGAACTTTGGAATACTACATTAGATCCTGAAAAAAGAAATTTACTTCAAGTAAAGTACTCTAGTGACAAAAAAAAAGATCAAAAGATAATCCATACATTAATGGGTAACGATGTATCTATAAGAAAAGATTTTATAATTTCTAATGCATTAGAAATTAGCAATTTAGATGTTTAAGTATGGAAACTAAGTCAGTTCCAAAAATATATACCTTAAATAAAATTACATATATCAATCTCAGATGGATAGCAATCTTAGGTCAGTTCTTCACAGTAAATATTGTGAGTTACGTTTTTAATTTTGAATTTGATATTATAATTGTCAACGTTGTTATAGCCTTTGGGGCAATATCCAACTTAATTTTAACCTATTTTTACGAAAAAAATATTCTTTCAAATAGAGCTTCATTTTCATTCTTATTAGTTGATATACTTCAATTAAGTTTAATACTTTATTTTTCTGGGGGAGTTATAAATCCATTTTCAATTTTTTTAATAATTCCAAGTGTTTTTTCATCATCTAATCTGTCATTTAAAACAAGTTTATCATTAATATTGATAACAATATTTTCAATAATTTTACTTTCCCTTTTCCACAAACATTTGATTTACCCTTCAGGCAAAAAATTGCTTTTTAATGACTACTATTATTATGGAACATCCATATCCTTGGTTATCGCTCTCATTTTTCTTAATTATTTCGCAATATTATTTGGAAGAGAATCTAATTTAAGAAAAGAAGCATTAAATAAGATTGAGGAATTCATTGCAAAAGAACATGAGTTAGTATCATTGGGAGGACAAGCTGCAGCCGCTGCTCACTCTTTGAATACACCCCTTTCGACTATAAAAATAATTTCTCAAGATCTTCATGATCAATTTAAAGATAAAAAAGAAATCCAAAAAGACCTTGAATTATTAGTAAACCAGGTAGAAAGATGCAGTCAGATTCTTAAAAGATTGTCACTAAATCCCGGTGTTGAGGATGATTTTATTGATCAAGAATGCTCAATGTTTGATTATATTAGTGAAATTATCAAATCATTTGAAGACATTTCAAATAAAGAATTTATAGTAAACAACAGTCAAGACACTAATTCTTTTAAGATAACAAAATTAATAGAGATTATTTATGGAATTAGAAACTTTGTTGGAAATGCTAACAAATTTGCAAAAAAAAAAATATATATATCCATTAAAAGTGATAACCAATTGACAGAGGTATCTATCGAAGATGATGGAAATGGCTATTCTAAAAATGTTTTGAACAAAATTGGAGAACCTTATATCAAGTCTTCGTCTAATAATGATATATCAAAATCTGGACTAGGTCTTGGAATTTTTATCGGAAAAACTTTGCTTGAAAGAAATGGTGCGAAAGTAATTTGCAGAAATTCAAAAACTAGATCAGGGGCAGAAGTTTTACTAACGTGGAAAAATATCGATCTAAAAAATCTTTAGTTTAATTTTTTTGGATTCTTCTTTTTTTCAAATAAATTGCTTATTTGAGAAATCATAACATCACCTAATTCATGCACATCAGAAATTTTGATTGCCTTCTTGTAGTATCTTGAGACGTCATGACCAATACCAATTGCGAGCAATTCAATATCTGAGTTAGACTCAATAAATTTAACAGTTTTTTTTAAATGTTTCTCCAAATAATCGCCTGAGTTTACCGACAGTGTTGAGTCATCAACAGGAGCTCCATCAGAAATAACCATCATTATCTTTCTCTCTTCTTTTCTTCTAACAAGCCTATTAAATGCCCACAAAATTGCTTCTCCATCTATGTTTTCTTTGAGCAATCCTTCTTTAAGCATTAACCCGAGATTTTTTTTTGATTGTCGCCAATGTACATCAGCTGCTTTGTAAATTATGTGTCTTAAATCGTTAAGTCTTCCAGGATTTTTTGGCTTACCATCCTTACTCCATTTTTCTCTTGCCTCTCCACCTTTCCAGTTTTTAGTTGTAAATCCAAGTATCTCAACTTTTACATTACATCTTTCAAGAGTTCTTGAAAGTATATCTGCACATAATGCAGCAATAGTTATTGGTCTTCCACGCATTGATCCTGAGTTGTCAATTAAAAGTGTTACTATTGTATCTTTAAACTCGTAATCTTTTTCCTTTTTAAATGACAGAGAATTTTGGGGATCTATAATTATTCTGCTTAATTTAGAGCTATCTAATAAACCTTCTTCCAAATCATATTCCCAAGATCTGTTTTGCTTTGCTAACAATTGTCTTTGTAATTTATTGGCAAGTTTAGTTATTACATCCTGAAAACTGGTAAGTTGTTGATCTAGATTATTTCTTAGTTTTTTGATTTCATCATCTTTTTCTAAATTTTCAGCTTTTTCAGTCTCATCAAAATTATTTGTAAATATTTTATATTCTTTATTACTTTTTGAAATATTTAGTTTTTGAATTATATTTTCTGAGTTTTCTTTTTGATCACCATCTTCTAAAAATTCCTCTTCCATTCTAAACTCGTTAAGATCTTCACCCACCTCTAAACTTTTGTTTTCACTAGTTTCCTCTGTTTTACCTTCTTTGTCTTCATTATTATTATCATCCTCGTTATTTTGATTGTTTTCATTATTTTTACTGTCCTCATTATTTTGATTTTTAACTTCATTTTCGTTTTTAAATATATCCATATTTTGAAATATTTCTGAAAACTTTTCGTTGTATTTATTTTGATCATTTATATTTTTCTTTAAAAATTGCGTATGTTTTTTTATGTTTTTATCGAATTTATCCTCCCAAAAACTTAAGATCTTATTAGCCACATTATTTAGTTTGATATCTAAAAAATTCTTTAAAAGGTACAATTCAAATGCTTCTGAAACATTTACATCTTCCCTTTTTTTAACATTACTCTCTTTTTTATTTAAAATTTTATTATAATAATTTTCGTTGATGTTTTTTTTTATACCGTTAAGCATCTCAGAGCCTAATAATTCACACCTTATTTTTTCTGAAATTTCATAAAATATTTTGTAAGAGTGGTTTTTTGGAAAATTTTTTTTTAAAATATTTTTATCTGAAAACTTTTTTTTTAATGCATTAGAGTCGGTAAGGGCACGAAATTTTATATAATCTTCTCTAGAGTATAAATTTGAAATTTTATAGTCATCAATGTTGCTTTGATTTTCTTTTTTACATAAATTATCAAATTCCTCTGAAATAACTTTATATGTAGAGTCTAATGCTTGTTTAAATTTTTCTTTGAAGAATTCTTCTTTTTTACTCATTAGATTGATTGTTCATAACCGCTTCTGGCAAGTCTTCTCCAAAACATCTTTGATAATATTCAGCAATAATATTTTTTTCTACTTCATCACATTTGTTCAAAAAAGTAACTCTGAACGAATATCCAATATCTTTGAATATAAGATTATTTTCAGCCCAATGCATAACTGTTCGCGGACTCATTACCGTTGAAATGTCACCAGATACAAACCCCTTTCTAGTGAGGGAGGCTACTTTAATCATATTAGCAATATCTTCTTTACCTTCTGAATTATTATAAGTTTTATTCTTAGCTAGTATTATTTCCATTTCTCTCTCCAAACTTAAGTAATTAAGAGATGTTACTATATTCCATCTATCCATTTGACCTTGGTTTATTTGCTGTGTGCCATGATAAAGTCCAGTAGTATCACCTAGGCCAACTGTATTTGAAGTTGCAAATAGCCTAAAGTACTTATGTTGTTTTAAAACTTTATTTTTGTCTAAAAGTGTAAAATTTCCCTCTGCCTCTAAAACTCTTTGGATTACAAACATTACGTCAGGTCTACCAGCATCGTATTCGTCAAAAACTAGTGCGATAGGATTTTGGATAGACCAAGGCAGAATACCCTCCTGGAATTCTGTAATTTGTTTTCCATCTTTTATTGTGATTGCATCTTTCCCAATTAAATCAATTCTACTTATATGACTGTCTAAATTCACTCTTATACAAGGCCAATTTAATCTGGCAGCAACTTGTTCAATGTGAGTAGATTTTCCTGTTCCATGATATCCTTGAACTAATACCCTCTTATTGAAAGAGAAACCGGACAATATTGCAAGAGTAGTGTCTTTATCAAATTTATAGTTTTTATCTATTTCTGGAACATATTCATTTTTTTTTGAGAATGCATCTACTTCAAGATTTGAATCAATCCCAAAAGTTTGCTTAACAGAAATTTTTATATCTGGTATCGCATTTATGTTTTCATTCATTTTTTATAAGACCTTTTTAGTTGTGTATAAGCCAATGTTATAACTTTTAATTTTTCTTCGTATTTTTTATTCCCTGAGTTTTTATCAGGGTGAAATCGTTTGACAAGTTTTTTAAACTTATCTCTAATAAGGGTCCATTCTGCACCTATATTTAAACTCAAAATGTTAAAAGCTTTTATATCATCATCCGAAAAGTTGAATTGTCGCAATTTCGAAGCTCTTATATTGTCGTTGTTAATTCCATCTAAACTTTCCTTGAGAGTGTTATTCCATAAAACTTTAAAAAAATTGTCTTGCCCACTGAACTTTTGAGTTGGTTTGTGCCAGGTCACGTCAGATTTAATAAATTCATTAATTTGATTATCAGTCATATTTGCAAAGTAATTCCAATTTTTGTTAAATTCTTTTATGTGTTCTAAACAAAGGTACCTAAAATCTTTACTGTTATCTTTTTCAATTGGTGCCTTGTACTCACCAATTTTGTTACAGTTATTCCAGTCGCATAAAATTTTCATTGTAGTATTATTATAATACATTTTATGGAAATAAATAAATTAATTGAAATTATTAAAAAAAAAATTTCGAGAGAGATTGTCTTACAAGAAATAAATGTAGAAGATAAATCTTTTTTACACAAGAGTCATAAAAATAATTCTCCAAACAAGTTTCACCTCAAAATTATAATAATCTCAGATGAACTCAAATCCAAAAAAAAAGTTGATTCTTCAAAAAAAATTTATGAAATTTTAGAAAATGAATTAAAAAATTATATTCATTCTATCCAATTATCAATAAATTAAATTTTTTAAAAATGCTCTAATTTTATTTTCTTCAAATGATTTGTTAAGCATAGGTTTCGCAATACTTTTCAGAAGAATTAAATTTATTTTACTATCTTTATTTTTTTTGTCTTGTCTCATATAAAAAATAATTTTTGATATATCTTTAGTTTTAAAATATTTATTTAAATTACAATAATTTAGTTTTTCTAAGTGCTCAATAATTTGCTTATAATCATTTTTTTTCAAAATTTTTTTTTGCCTACCAAATTCAACAGCTGACATAATTCCTAATAACACTGCCTCACCATGATTAAGTCCGTTATTGTATCCAATTGTTGCTTCATAAGCATGGGCAAAGGTATGACCTAGATTGAGAACTTTTCTAATATTTTTTTCCTTCTCATCCTTCTCAACCACATCTTTTTTAATTAAACAACTTTTAAAAATTGCTTTCTCTAAAATTTTAGAATTATGACTCATAATTTTATCAAAATTTTTTTTTAAAAATTTGAAAAATATTTTATTTCTTATAAGAGAATGTTTTAGAATCTCAGCATATCCGCATATCATCTCTTTTTTAGGTAAACTTTTTAAGAAATCTGTATCAGAAATAACTAGCGAGGGTTGATAAAAAGAACCTATCATATTTTTTCCTGATAAAGAATTAACTCCTGTTTTACCACCAATCGCTGAATCAACTTGACTAAGCAAAGTTGTAGGTACATTTACAAAATTCAAACCTCTTTTAAAAATACTTGAGGCAAATCCACATACATCTCCACAAATACCACCTCCTACAGAAATTAGACAATCATTTCTGCTAAAATTCTTCTTTTCAAGAATTTTTACAATAGAGGAGGCAGTTTTTAAATTTTTACTTTTTTCATTAAAAACTATTTTTTTCTTTTCTATTTTTTTTTTATTAAATCTTTTTAAAATAGATTCAACCATTTGAATTGGCACTTTACTATCATAAACAAGCAAAAATTTTTGTGAATATATTCTTTCATCTAAAATTATTTTGTTAATCTTTGAGCAAAGATTTTTTCCAATAATTACAGAATAATTATTTACATTAGTTTTAACTTTTAATTTCATTTTGTCTTAATATCGAAACTATTTTATCTACAATTTCGTTTTTTTTATGATTATCACAATCTATTTTAAAATTTGATTTGGCATAATATTTATTTCTATCCAACATCATTTTTTCAATTTCTTGATCGTTTAATCCTTGAATAAGTGGTCTTTTTGAAGATTTCCTGATCCTTTTGATTATAGTTAAGGGTTTCCAATTTAACCAAAATGACAATGAATTATTTTTAACACTTTTTCTAACTTTTTCGTCTAGAAACGAACCACCCCCTAAAGATAAAACTAATTCTTTTTCTTTAGAGTCTAAAAATGATAGAATTGTTTTAACTTCTATAGCTCTAAAATACTTTTCGCCCTTAAGTTTAAAAATTTCGCTAATTTTTTGTTTTTCAATAATCTCAATTTGATTATCTACATCTATAAATTTCATATTCATTTTTTTTGATATTAATGCACCAATTGTTGATTTTCCTGATCCCATCATGCCTATTAAAACAATCTTTTTTTTTATTTTCATAATTTTCTAAGTTGAAAAAACACAAATATGTCTTATTTTGAATTTAATAAAAAGTATATGCAATTTTATAAAAAAACAAGCATTGGCAGCTCTATAAACCCACTAAAAATCATAATAAAAGTAGTTGTGATTTTGGTAATCATTTTTGGAGTTTTAGTGCTAGTTAGTAAAATAAATTTCCCTTCACCAAATCAATTAATTGAAAAAAAAATCCCTCAAGAAAATCTAAAAATTGTTAAATAATTTTTTCATAATTTTTTTAATCTTAATATCTTTCACTAAATTAGCCTTTGGTAATGAACCTACAGATATTTGGAGTCTTGAGAAAAAAGAAAAAGGTAGTGAAGAAAATGTAAAAATTGAAAATTCATCAAGTGAGACTAAAAATAAAAAAATTAAAATTAATGCCGGCATTACAGATGATATTAAAGTCTCAGAAGAAAATTTTACTGACAAAAATGATTTAGTCGTTGGGATATATGATCCAGGAAAATATGGTTTTGAATTAGATATGTGGACAAAATCAGATGGAAAAAAAATATACGAACTTAAAAAAAAAATAAACTCCATGAATCTTTCTGGTGATGCTAGTGACATCTATAAAAAAATTCTCCTTACTAACACTTTTCCGCCAAAGAATAATTTGGATAAAAAAATATTTTTTGATTTAAAAGCAGAATGGCTAATTAAAAATGGAGACCTTGATCTAATAATTGATTATGTAACTAAAAATCTTGATATAATATCAAATGAAAATTTGATTAAATTTGTTTTGAATGAATATTTATCCAGGGCAGAAATAAAAGAGGCATGTAACTTATTTAAAAAGTTAAATCAAAACTTCAATGATAATTATCTAAAAAACTTTTCAATATATTGTTTGATACATAGTAAACAAAATGATCTTGCCGTGATGCGTCTTGACTTAGAAAAGGAGTCTGGTTATTCGGATCCTTTTTTTGAGAAAAAATTTTATTCATTAATGGGACTGTCAAAAGATGACAATACCTCGTCAGATAAAAATCTTTTAAATTTACATCTTTCTTTTAATACAATTAAAGATTTTAAGTATGTGCCTACAAAAAAAACCTCAAAGCTATTTTGGACTTATTTAAGATCTAACAACTTGCTAGATAGTACTAGTGATATCGATACTGCTGATGAAGAAAAAATCTCATTACTAGAAAAAGCTACCCATGAGAGAAACTATAATGAAAAAGATTTACTTAATATTTATAAAAAATTTCAATTTTCTGTTGATCAACTTCTTAATATAGAGAGGGAAAAAGAGGATTTATCAAACATAAAAGCAAGAGCCCTGATGTATCAAGGTATTTTATTGAACGATGACCCGAACAAGGTAACGAAACTTTCTAAAGATTTAAAATCATCCTTTACTAATGATGGTATAGAAAATGCCTTTAAAGATGAACTAAGGTTTATTTTGGAGAGGTTTAAAGAAAGTGAATTAAGTTCAGATTTAACAGACTTTTATGTTTTGAATTCAAAAGTAGAAAATCCAAATAAAAAAATAAAATACAACAATAAAATTTTACATCAATCAAAAATTATAAATTATTTTATACAAGAAAAACCATCCAAGAAAAAAACAGAAAAAGATTTAAATAATTTTTTGAAAAAAATTAAAAAAAGTAAAAAAAATTATTTAATAACTAAAGATGTAATTGTTATAGAGTCTTTAAAATTTGATGGTATTGAAATTAATGAGGAATATAGCGATCTTTATAAAATTAACGAAAATACTATGCCTATAGATATACAGGTTTTAATTAATGATGGAGAAATTGGTTTAGCAATGTTAAGGATTATAGAAATAATTGGTGAAGATGAACTTAAAAATCTTGGTTCGGAAACTCTTTATTTCTTGGTAAATGCATTAAATCAAATGGACATCGATCTAATAAGAAATGAAATCCTTTCTGCAATCTTACCAGTTAGAGTATAATTTTTGTTATGACAAAAAGAAAAATCATACTGGTTCCAGATGAAATACTTAAAAAAAAATCTGAAAAGATTGATAAATTAACTAATAAAGAAAAACAGTTAGCAGATGATTTGTTTGAAACAATGTACAAAAATAACGGTATAGGTCTTGCTGCTGTTCAAGTTGGTGTTTTGAGAAGAATGATTGTAATTGATGTCTCAAAGAAAGATGAGGAAAAAAAACCTCTTTGTTTAATAAATCCAGCTATAAAATCTTTCGGTAAAGACAGATCTACATATGAAGAAGGTTGTTTGTCGATACCTGAAACATTTATTGAGATTGAAAGACCCAAAACCTGCATTGTTGAATATGTTGATATTTCAGGAAATAAAAAAAACATGGAATGTGATGGTTTGCTATCTACATGCATCCAACACGAAATTAATCACTTGGATGGTAAGCTAATAATTGATTTTTTGTCAAAGCTAAAAAAAGATATTCTAATAAAAAAATTATCAAAAAACAAAAATACATCTAGTAGAATAATTGTGTAAATGTCAGATAATATTATTTTTATGGGTACTTCAAAATTTGCTGTACCTATACTTGAAAAGATAAGTGAGAGTAAACTTAATATTTCTGTTGTTTACACGCAGCCACCAAAAAAATCTAGCAGGGGAATGAAAGTTCAAAAAACCCCAATTCAAGTTAAATCTGAATTACTTGGCTTACCAATTAGAACACCAAGTAGTCTTAAAAATAATATTGATGAATATAATTTTATAAAAAAATTAAAGCCCACAATTGTTATAGTAATTTCTTATGGTCAAATTATACCGACGGAATATTTAGAACTTTCCGAAAAAGGTTTTTTTAATATACATGCATCTATTTTGCCTAAATTCAGAGGCGCCGCGCCAATACAGAGAGCAATAATGAGTCAGGATACCGAGACAGGAATTAGTTTTATGAAAATTAATGAACATCTAGATACCGGTCCTCTTCTTGAAACTTATAAAATTAAAATTGACTTAAATTTAAATGCAACCGAGCTTGAAAAAAAATTATCTAAATTGGCAGCTGAAAAAATAATCGAAAACATCGATAACATTATTAAAGGTAAAGTGAAGCTCAAAGAACAAGACCATGCAGAAGCAACATATGCCGAAAAAATAAATAAAAAAGAAGGGAAGATAACTTGGAATGATAGTTCCAAAAAAATTATTGGAAAAATTAATGGTTTACATCCTAATCCAGGAGCATATTTTATATTTAATGGAGATCGATATAAAATTTTAAAAGCTGAAATTGGAAGTGGATCAGGATATCCTGGTGAAGTTTTAAATGATAAACTTGAGATAGCATGCTCAAATAATGAAAGTATAAAGGTCATCGAAATTCAAAAAGAGGGGAAAAAAATTCAAGAGGTAAATGAATTTTTGAATGGTTCAAAAATATATAAAGGTTGTACTCTTAATGAATAGATATCAAATCCTTATCGAGTATGTAGGAACTAATTATAGTGGATGGCAAATACAAAAAAAAGGAAAAACAATTCAAGGGAAGATTCAAAAAGTTATCTCTAAAATTTTAAAAGAAAAAGTAAATGTAATAGGATCAGGTAGAACTGACTCTGGAGTACATGCTATAGAGCAATCAGCTCATTTTGATACAAGTACAAAAATAAAAGATAGCAATAAATTTTTAAAATCAATTAATTATTTTTTATCTAGATACGGCATTAGTATTTTAGACTTAAAAAAAAGGGAACTCACTTTTCACTCTCGATATTCTGCAAAAGCGAGAATATATAAATATGTTATTTTAAATCGTAAATCTGGTTCTGTGTTAAAAAATAAAAGGTGTTGGCACATAATAAAAAAACTTAATCTAGCAATGATGAAAAAAGGGGCGAAAAAGTTAATTGGTACAAAAGATTTTTCAACATTTAGATCATCAAGTTGTTCTGCGAAAACTCCCGTGAGAACGATTAAATCAATAAAATTTTTTATTAAAAAAGATATTATCGAAATCGAGATAAATGCTCAGTCATATCTTCAAAATCAGGTAAGATCGATGGTTGGTTGCCTGAAGTATGTGGGTGAGACTAAATGGAGCGTTCAAAAATTCGACAAAATAATTAAATCAAAAAAAAGAATTAATTGTGCACCTCCTGCTCCAGCAGACGGACTATTCTTAACTAGGATTATTTATTAGTTTTGTTTCTCCCCATAGCAAATTTTTTGTTTATTCTGAATCTTGAGCCTTCTCTAACAATATACCCGCAACAATTTTTAGCCCCGCATTTACAAGGAAATTGTTTGTAGTCTTTATCAAATCCAAAACCATAATCGCATGTTAGCTCTTCTCCTTTTTTGATATTTCTTATCGCCGATACCCAAACTTTAAAACCTTTTCCATCATAGTCGCAATTATTATCACATGAATGATTAATCAAACCGGCAGTATTCCAATGAAAATCTCCATCCAAAGTAAATCTACTATTAAGTGTGAATAAATAAATGGGTTTATCATTGTCATATTTTGATGAATTTTCTACCTCTTTATTAGTAACAATCTTTCCAATATAATTAATAATTTTTGTTCCTTTCTTAATGTCCTTTGATGCATATAAGCCTCGTCTGTTGTCAATTTTAGATTTTTTAATTTTATAAAGTTTCATTCGTTATTTTCTACAAGAGCATTTACATGATTAAATGCACTATCTGCAAGGGCATTAAGGTCATAACCTCCTTCTAATACTGATACAACTTTTCCATTGGTAAATTTGTTTGTTGCTTTAAGAGTTCTTTTTGTAATCTCATAAAAATCTTCAGACTTAAGTTCAAATTGCGCAAGTGGATCAGCAATATTTGCATCAAACCCCATACTTAAAATTAAAAATTCAGGTTTAAATTCGACTAGTTTATTCAAAACCCTATCTAAAGCATTCATATATTTCTCTGAAGTTGTTCCAGCTGGAAGAGGGACATTGAAAATATTATTATGCTTACCTTTTTCTTTTTCACTACCGGTTCCTGGATAAAATGGATATTGATGTGTTGATAAGTACAGGACGTTTTTATTATTATAAAAAATATCTTGCGTTCCATTTCCATGATGAACATCTGGATCAAATATTGCAATTCTTTTATATCTATACTTTTCAATTAGATAATGAGCAGCGACTGCACAATTATTATAAATACAAAAACCCATAGCTTTATTTTTTTCTGCATGATGTCCAGGAGGCCTCACCACACAAAAAGCATTTTTAAATTTTTTTTGCTCAACACCGTTTATTGCTTTAATTACCGATCCTACTGCGTCTATTGAAGCGTCTTTACTTCCAGGGGAAATTATAGTGTCACCATCCAAAAATTTTAATCCTTGACTAGGAAAACTTTTTTTAACTGTGTTAATATAATCCTCGTCGTGTACTTTTTTTAGAATGTTATGATCAAAAGTAGATGGTTTATCCCATAGCAAATTCTTATTTTTTTTTAGTTTTTCAGTTATTGCTTTAACTCTTTTAGGTTGTTCAGGATGACCATCGCCTGTCAAATGATTTACTGATGTTTTAGAAGATATTACTGCTGTTTTCACTAGAAATAATTATCTAAAATATTAGCATAAATCTTTGTTAATTTTTTAAGATCATTTAAAGATACTGCTTCATCAATTTTGTGCATTGTCTTTCCTACTAGACCAAATTCCAAACATGGTGAAATATTTTTCAAAAATCTAGCATCAGAGGTTCCTCCTGTTGTTGAAAGTTTTGGTCTAATTTTTGTAATTTTTTTTATAACATTCTGTATCATATTTGTCGTGGCATTTTGTTTTGTTAAAAATGCTTCACCAGAAACTTTATAATCTATTTTAAATTTTGATTTATTTTTTTTGCTAATTTTGATTAAAATTTTATTAATTTTTTTTTTAATTGAGCTTGATGAATGCTTATTATTAAATCTTACGTTAAAAGCTGCATTAGCAATCCTTGGAATAACGTTATCGGCATTATTATCAATACTTATTTTTGTAACCTCTAAATTTGTAGGTTGAAAGTTTTTGGTACCTTTATCAAATTTTATATTTTTTAATTCATTTAAAATTTTTACAATTATTGTTGAGGGATTATTCGATCTATGAGGATAGGCAACATGTCCTTGCGTACCAATTATTTCTATTTTTCCGGATAAACTTCCTCTTCGACCAATTTTTATCATTTCTCCTAATTTATTTGGATTTGTTGGTTCACCAACTAAACAAAAATTAATTTTTTCCTTTCTCTTTTTTAAATAATCTATGACTTTTTTTGTACCGTTTACCGCATCTCCCTCTTCATCACCTGTTATTAAAAGACTAATTGAACCATTAAAACTTTTGTTATTATTTAAAAAAATACTTACAGCTGAAACAAAAGCAGCAACTGAGCCTTTCATATCATTTGCACCTCTGCCAATTAAATGACCTTTCTTGATAGAGGGTCTGAAAGGATTAACCGTCCAGTCTTTTATGTTTCCAGGGGGCACAACATCTAAATGGCCTGCAAAACAAAAATTAGGTCCTTTGCTTCCTAGCCTAGCATATAAATTTTTTACTGGTTGAAAATTTTTTTCTTTAAAATTTAAAATTTTAGTTTTGAAACCAATTTTCTTTAGTTTTTTTTCCAAAAATCTCATAACACCAGCGTCTTTAGGTGTTATTGATGGGAACTTCATTAGCTCTTTGGCTAACTGTAATTCATTTATTTTTTGCATAATTAGTCTCTTAAAAGATCGTTAATTGATGTCTTAGACCTCGTCTTTGCATCTACAGTTTTTATTATATGAACAGCATAAAGATCTTTATGAGTGCCAGGCACCACAACTGAATAAGGCGGAACACGACCTTTTGTGATCTCGCCATTTGATCTGTTTACGATCTTTGTACTTTGACCAATGTAACATCCCATGGAAAGAACACTACCCTCTCCTATTATAACGCCCTCTACAACTTCTGACAATGCTCCAACAAAGACATTGTCCTCAATTATAGTTGGAAGTGCCTGTGCAGGTTCTAAAACTCCACCAATACCTGACCCAGCAGATATATGACAATTTTCTCCAATCTGACAACAGCTTCCAGCTCTACTAAATGTATCCATCATTGTATTTGCCCCGATGTATGCACCTATGTTTACATAACAAGGCATAAGCACAGCATTTTTACCAATGAAAGATCCTGGTCTTACTGGACTATTTGGTGTCATTCGAAATCCAGCAGCCTCATGTTGTTCCTTTGTCCAATTAGCTGTTTTGCCTTTTAATAAGTGAGCTTTATCGTACCAGCTACTATATGGTCCACTTAAATTATCCATCGGGTAAATTCTAAAACTTAGCATGATAGCCTTTTTAAGATATTGGTGAGTTTTCCATTCTCCATTAACTTTTTCTGCTACACGAGACTTACCACTATCCAAATCTTTGATTACTTGATTTATTGCATCCTTTAAAGATTGATCTGAGTCTTGATTTACTTGGTCTTTTTTTTCCCAAGCATCATTAATTGTTTTTTCTAAAGACATAATTTATTTACTTTTTAATAACCTTATTTCTTTAAGAAATAAAGACAGATTTTCAATTTTATGAGAAATATAATCTTTATCTGAGTCAATTTTTCCAAAATGCTCATCATTGATTAACCAAACAGTTGTACAGCCTCTTTCAAAACCAATACTCAAATTTTTAGCTATATCTTCAATATAAATTGTTTCTTTGGGGTTAATACCAAATTTTTTAACCATTAAATCGAATGTTTGTGCTTCTGGTTTAGGAACATATCCAGCATCTTTTATATCAAACACTTTTTCTTTTCCAAAAAGGTCATAAATACCTAATCGTGTTAAAATATTTTGAGCATGTTCTGCGCTACCATTTGTAAAAATAAATTTTTCCATATTTAATTTCTCCAGCTCATTTCTCATTATTTTGTCTTCTTTCATGAATGAAATATCTATATCGTGCACATATTTAAGAAACTCGTCTCCAATAACATTATGGTGCAACATAAGACCATTTAGACTTGTGTTGTATTTGTAAAAATAATTTGTTTGGAGTTCTTTTGCCTTTTTTTCATCTAATCCAATTTTTTCCTGAATAAAAAGAGTCATTCTTTTTGATACAAGACCAAAGACTTTTTCTAAAGGATAACCATTGTGAGAACCATAGCAAACCCCGTCAAGGTCCAAAAGAAGGTATTTCATTTCTTTTAAACTTTTCATTTTCTTATTAATGTTCCTGATCCTTTATCCGAAAATAATTCAAACAAAACTGAGCGAGGTTTACGACCATCAATTATACCAACTGCAGTTACATCATTTTTTACAGCATCAAGGCAAGTATTAATTTTTGGTATCATGCCCTCAGTAATTGTTTTATTTTCTATCATTTCGACTATTTTTGAAGAATTGATTTCTGAAATAAGTTTTTTCTCTCTATTCAAAACACCCTCTACATTTGTCATTAAAAGCAGTCTTCTTGATTTAAGAGATTTCGCAACTGCTCCAGCTGCATGATCTCCATTTATATTGTAGATTTGTTTATTTTCTCCTAGCCCCAAAGGTGAAATTATCGGGATCTCAATTTTTCTTAATTTTTCAAATATAACTTCTGTGTTAACTTTGTTGGGAATTCCCACAAAACCTAGTTCTTTTTGCTCAGGAATAATTTCAATAACATTATCCTTTTTAGTGTGTAATGAGGCAGCTTGAGATCCCTCATTTCTTAAAGATTTTACAATATCATCATTAAAGTCAATTAGAACTTTCTCAACAACATTAATAATTTTTTTATCTGTAACTCTGAGACCTCTTATAAATTTGGAGTCAATATTTTGTTTGGACAGCTCTCTTTTAATTCTTGGTCCTCCCCCATGAACAACAACTACTTGTAGACCAAGCTTGTAAAGAGTACTTAAATCTTTAATAAAATTATCAAAAATTTTTCTATCGATAAGTACATTGCCCCCATACTTAATTACTATTATTTCATTTTTGTATTTTTCAACATATTTTAATACTTCTTCAACAGGTGGTCCGTCTGTAGGTAAGATCTTTTTTAAATCCATTATTGGGGGGTTTTCACGGTAGTTCTCTTCATAATGACATATTGTTGAGCCATTGTAAGAATATTATTGGCAGTCCAATACAAAACTAGTCCCGAAGGGAAAGGTGCTAGTATCACAGTTAAAAAAAGAGGAAAAAACATAAAAATTTTCTTTTGTATATCATCTTGTGGAGCTGGATTAAGTTTCTGTTGTGCCCACATTGTTAAGCCCATCAGAATTGGTAACCCACCTATAATTAGAAATTCAGGGGGCGACCATGGAATCAGTCCAAATAAATTGAAAATTGATGTTGGGTCTTTCTCAGATAGATCTTTTATCCATCCAAAAAAAGGCTGGTGTCTCATTTCAATTGTTACAAATAACATTTTATAAATAGCGAAAAAAAATGGTATAGAAATTAAAATTGGCACACAGCCACTTACAGGATTAACTCCTTCTTTCTTATAAAGTTGCATTATTGCCTGCTGAAGTTTCATCTTATCATCTTTATGAACTTCTTTTAGACGAGCCATCTCAGGTTGTAAAATTTTCATACGACTCATCGATCTAAATGCATAATTATTAAGTGGAAAAAACACCAGTCTTAAACAAACAGTTATTAATATAATTGCTACCCCATAATTTCCTGCAAGTTTAAAGAAGTAATCATTTAAAAAGAATAAAGGTTTAACAATCCAATAAAACCAACCCCAGTCAATGACCAAGTCAAATTTTGATAATCCTAACTTCTCATTATACTCATCAATTATATCTACTTCTTTTGCAGCGATAACAATATCAACTTTATTACTGATTTGTTGATTTGGCTGTGCTTCTAAAGCCTCTGTTTCTATATAACTAATTTTGAATTTTTCACTATACTCAAAGTCTGCTCTAAAGTTTTTGTTTTTTTCTGGTATTAAGCTTGTAAGCCAATATTTATCAGTGATACCTAGAAAACCTTTTTCAGCATTGATTGAATATTTTTTGTCTATTACGTCATCATAATCTTTTTCTACTAACTGATCATCAAACACTCCAAGTGGTCCCTCATGTAAAATAAAAAAATTAACTATATCTTTAGGAATATTTTTTCGGATAATTTGGCTATAGGGGTAAAAATTATATATTTTTTTAGTATTATTTTTTATTTTTTGGTTAATGGTAAATAAAAATTTATTATCAATGCTTATAATCTTTTCAAAGGTGAGCCCTTGAGCATTTTTCCATATTAACTTAACATCATTTCCTGGAGAAAGTTTTGTGTTTCCATCTACTTTCCATTTTGATTTATTATTTGGTAAATCAATATTTTTGTTGTTAGAAACCCAGCCTGTTTCTAAGTAATATGTATCAGAAGCGTTTCTTGGGTTTAGAAGCACTACCTTTCTTGTACCATTGAGTTTTTCGTTATAATTTTTAAAAAGTAAATCATCTATAATTGCACCTTTTAAAGAAATTGAACCCTTTACGTTATCGTTTTCAAATATAATTCTTTTATTTTTATTTAAAGCCTCATTTCTTGAGAGAAGATTATTTGTTTCAGTATTTTCAATTGCCGGAGCATCTAAACTTTTTACAGAGTCTATTCTCTTTTGTTTAATTTTTTCTCTATCTTCTGGCGAAGGGGAAAAAAACAAAGCCCACAAAACAATTATTGCTGCACTCAAAGATATAGCTGCGATTATATTTTTATTTGAGTCCATTTTTTAATTTTTATTTTTTTTAACCGGTTCAAATCCTTCACCACCACCAAGGAATTTAACGGGGTGACAACTTAAAACTCTTTTAGTTCCTTTAAAAAAACCTTTAATCAAGCCATACTCTTTCAAAGATTCAATAAAATACTCTGAACAAGTTGGTAAATATCTACAGTTGTTACCTAGCAAAGGTGAGATTAAGTACTGGTAGAACTTTATTATTTTAATAATAATCTTGGTTAAAATCTTCATTAACTTATTTTTTTAAAACTTTTTTGTAATGCTTCTTTAATTTCATCGTATTTTTCCTCTAAAACACTTTTTTTTGCAAGAACTAAATAAGAAAAGTTAAGATTTAATTTAGCTATTTTAGTTATTGCATATGTCATATTTTTAAGTCTCCTTTTTATCTTATTTCTATCAACAGCTTTACCCATTTTCTTTTTTGCAACAAAACTTATGTTAAGACATGTATTTGTTTTATTGGGAATTTTTTTGAAAAAAATTGTTAAATAAGAATTAGAAATTTTTCTTCCACCTAGGAGTTTTTTAAAGTCCTCATTTTTTGAGAGACTTTTAATCTTAATTTTCATTAAACAGTAAGTTTTTTTCTACCTTTTTTTCTTCTTCTAGCAAGAAGTTTTTTTCCACCTTTAGTTTTCATTTTTGACCTAAATCCGTGGCGTCTTTTTCTGACAAGTTTACTTGGTTGATACGTTCTTTTCATAAGATTTTAATTATGTAGAATTAAAAATTTAGGTACTTATAATGTAAAATATATAATATGCAAACTATGAAAAACGTAAAAATATGGTTAGGTTTAGCCTATATTATATTCTTAGGATTGTTTTTATACTTCTTATTAAATTATATTAGTATTGAAGAATTAACTTCATACAGTTTTCTAAAATCAAATAGTGAGCATTTAATAAATTTTAAACAAAATAATATAATTTTCTCATCTTTTATATTTATAATATTTGGAATTGTTTGGATTTCTTTACTTCAAGGTTTTGGGTCTCCATTAGGATTGATTTGTGGATATATTTTTGGACCCTACTCCGGAACTTTGATTTTCTCATTAACTTTTGCTTTAGGATCTAGCGTAACGTTTATAATTGCCAACTATTTTTTCAAAAACTACATCATTAAAAAAATACAAAATAAGTACGAATATCTAAATGACAAAATAAGGAATAATCAGCTTTTAGCGGTCGGCCTACTTAGATTTCTTGGCGGAATTCCGACTCAGATACAAAATTTAATACCTGTATTATTTGATGTAAAATTAAAAAACTATTTTTTTGGGACTTTACTTGGAGTTATAATTCAAGCATTTATTGTTTGTTCACTAGGGTCGGCTTTGGAAAAAAAAATATATCAAAATGATGAATTACCTAAAATATTAGATCTTCTAAAAACTCAAGAAATTTATTTACCGATATCGGCTATATTATTTTTGTTCGTTTTAACATTTATTTTAAGAAAATTTTTCTTTAAAAAGTAATGGTGCCCTCGATGAGAATCTAACTCATGACTGACCCTTACCAAGGGCCTGTTTTAACACTAAAACTACGAGGGCGATTAAATAAAAATAGTGTAAAAATCAATAAAATTCAAATTTTTGACTTAATTTTTTATTTTATTAAGATTATAATAATTTTTTGGTAATTTTATGGGAATTCATTACGACTACAAATCGACAAGAGGCGCTAAAGCTATGGAGAAGCAGGCTAAAAGAGAAAAGAAATTAGCTGAGCGAAGAGCAAAAAAACAAACTAAGCAGGGAACAAATAAATCTGAAGATAAGACAATACCAATTGATCAAGTTGTAACTTTGGAGCATCTTACAAATCCTGAGAAAAAATAATCTTTTAAATGAATTCTAAAAGAAAGCCTTCTAAGCTTGATCTCGAGAAAGCACTTCGAAAAAATTTAAGAAAGAGAAAAATTCAAAAACGAAAAAATCAAAACAATGATTTTAAACGATAAACAAATTAAAGAACTTGCAGAAAAAGAAGAAATGATAAGTCCATTTGTAAGTGAAAGCGTATCTAAAGGCATTAGCCATGGACTTAACTCATTTGGGTACGACTTGAGGTGTGGCTCTGAATTCAAAATTTTTACAAATATAAAAGGAGCTACTGCTGATCCAAAAAATTTTAGCGAGGATAATTTTATAACTATTAAAGGTGAAGAGTCTGTTTTAATTCCTCCAAATTCTTTCGCACTGGCAAGTAGTCTTGAGTATTTTAAAATGCCAAGACATGTGACCGGACTGGTTACTGCTAAGAGTACTTACGCAAGATGTGGACTTGGAACACCGCCCACAGTTTTAGAAGCTGGTTGGCATGGCAACTTAGTTTTAGAATTTTCAAATCATACAAGCAACTCTATAAAATTGTACGCAAACAGTGGGGCAGCGCAAATTTTGTTCTTTAGTGGAGATCAGCCAGAGGTATCATATTCTGATAGAAAAGGTAAATATCAAGGTCAAGTTGGTATAACTTTAGCAAAATCAAAATAATATGAAAAGATTTGTAATTACTGGCCCAAACAAAGCCGTAAATGGAATAGTAAATATAAGTGGTGCAAAAAATTCATGCCTTCCCCTTATGGCGGCATCTATTCTTTTTAAAAAAGAAGTAATTTTAAGAAATGTTCCTTTGGTTCAAGACGTTCTTACAATGAAGGATCTTTTAATTTCTTTAGGTTCCAAAGTAAAAATTTTAGAAAAAAAAAAGATTATGATTATTACAAATAAAAAGGATCATAAATTAACTGTTCCTTATAACTTGGTATCTACAATGAGAGCAGGGGTCTTGACTATGGGTTCTTTACTTGGAAGATATTCAAAGAAAAAAATTAGAGTTGCTCAAGGCGGAGGTTGTGCATTAGGAATTCGTGATACATCTTGGCATCTTGATGGTTTTAAAAGTTTAGGAGCCGAGCATGTTTTGGAAAAAGGATATGTTAAAATATCCTCAAAGAATGGTTTGATAGGTAATAGCTATAAGTTTCCAAAAATTACAGTTACAGGCACATCAAATTTAATTATGTCTTCAGTATTTGTAAGGGGTTCCCATGTTTTAAAAAATATATCTTTAGAACCTGAAGTAACAGATCTTATAAAATTCCTAAATAATTCAGGCGCAAATATAAAATTTATTGGCAAAAGATCTTTAAGAATTAAAGGTGTTAAAGAGTTATTGAGCGGTAATCATAAAATTATTGGTGATAGGATTGAAGCATTTAGTTATCTTTGCGTAGGAGCAATTACTAAAGGCAGTGTAAAAGTGGCAAATATAAATCCTAAATTTTTATCTTCAGAATTAAAGGTATTAAAAAAAATAGGTTTTAAAATTAGTGTAAGTAAAAATTCTATAAAATTAAATACGATAAAAAAATTAAAACCTATAAGCGTCAAAACTGGACCATGGCCTGGATTTGCAACAGATTGTCTGCCAATTTTAATACCTGTTTTGACAAAAATATTAGGGCAAAGTAAAATTAAAGAGACGATTTTCACAAATAGATTTATGGCTGTGCCCGAACTTAATAGAATGGGCGCAGGCATAATAATAAAAAAAAACTTTGCAGTAATTAATGGGGAAAAAAAATTGAACTCTGCTGATTGTATTTCATCTGATCTTAGAACTACTTTCTCAATAATATTGGGTGCAATCGCAGCAAAGGGATCATCAACAATATCAAGAATTTATCATGGATTGAGAGGGTACTCAAATCTTCAATTTAAATTAAGAAAACTTGGAATTAAAGTAAAAATGAAAACATAATGGTAAAAAATTTTTTATCTAAAATATTAGCAAGAGATCTCAACGGTTTAAATATAATTTCAACATACTGCGAGGATTCAATTACAAGCGTTTCAGAGATTAAATATCTCAGAAAAAATAAAATATTTTTACTATCTTTAACTCGAAAATCTTTGAAAGATAACAAAAAAAGCGACATTATAAGTGTTTGCAAATTTGAATTTATAGAAAATGTGGTAGCAAAAAATATAGATCAAAAAGATAGTAAACTTAAATTAAAGTTGATGGGAATAGATCTAATAAAAATAGATAAACAATATGAAATTAATTTGTTATTTTCAGATAATCGTTTTATAACCTTATATTCTGAAATTATAGAGGTGACATTAGAGGATTTAAAAAAAAAATAAAATGAAAGAAATTTCTGCTAAAGATAAAAATTTTGATCTATTGTTGAATAATCTTCTCTCAAAAAGGAAAAATAAATTTCGATCAAATCATATTTCAGTAACTAATATAATTAAAGATGTAAGAAAAAATGGCGATAAAGCATTACTAAAATATGAAAAAAGATTTAATAAAAACAAAACAATTACTCCGACTTCTAAAAAAATCAAAGATTCTATTAGATCTCTAGATAAAAAAGTAAAAAAGGCAATAGATGCAGCTTACAACAGAATTTATAAATTTCACTCACTTCAAAAATTTAAAGATGTTTCATATGTCGATAAGTATCAAAATAGAGTGAAATATAAGCATGTTCCACTTGAGTCAGTCGCGATTTATGTACCAGGTTCAAAAGTTTCTTACCCATCTAGTGTCTTAATGAGCACAATACCTGCAATCGTAGCCGGAGTAAAAAGAATTGTGATGATTAATCCTGGTTACAAGGGAAAGCAAAATGCTGCAGTTTTGTACGCTGCGAGAAAATGTAAGATTAAGGAAATTTATTCCATTGGCGGTCCCTCTGCAATTGCAGCGGCTGCATATGGGACTAAATCAATAAAACCTGTAAACAAAATTGTAGGACCAGGGAATTCGTATGTTGCTACAGCGAAAAAAGAAGTTTTTGGAGATATAGGCATTGAGTCAATGACAGCTGGACCCTCAGAGGTTTTAGTTGTTTGTGACAATAAATCTAATCCAGAATGGCTAGCAAGCGATCTAATTGCCCAAGCTGAACATGACTCTCTTGCCCAGTGCATTCTGATTTCAAAAGATAAAAATGTTTTAAAAAAAACTAAGAATGAAATATTAAAACAACTTAAAGATATTTCGAGAAGTTCAGTTGCAAAAAAAAGTTTAATGATGAACGGTATACTAATCTACGAAAATTCAGAAAATAAAATTGTAGAAATTATAAATAAGATTGGACCAGAACACTTAGAGCTAAATATAAAAAACTACAAATCTTTATTACCAAAGATCAAAAATGCAGGTTCTATTTGCTTAGGAAAATATGCTGTGATGGCTATGACAGATTATGGAGTTCCAGGCACCAATCATGTTCTGCCAACTAATATGACCAGTAAATACTCAAGCGGATTAAGTGTTTCAGAGTTTATTAAAAAAATTTCATACATAAATTTATCAAAAAAGGGTATTGAAACTCTTGGCCCATCAGTTATAACACTTGCAATTAATGAAGGTTTAGATGGGCATGCTAAATCGATAAAAAAAAGGTTAGGAGAATTATAAATTTGTCAAAGCAAGACTCTTTAGAATTTAAAGGAAAGGTAATAGACCTTTTGCCCAATGCAATGTTTAGGGTCAAATTAGAAAATAATCACATTGTTACAGCGCATACAGCGGGAAAATTAAGAAAAAATAGAATTAGAGTTTTGCAGGGAGACAACGTAACTGTAGAAGTAACTCCATATGATCTTACAAAGGGTCGTATAACATTTCGATTTTAAAGGGCCTTGTAGCTCAGTAGTAGAGCAGTACCCTGAAAAGGTATGTGTCGTAAGTGCGATTCTTACCAAGGCCACCACCAAATCGCTCAATAATAGGCAATTAAACCACTTGCATCTAATTTGGAAATCTAATATTTAATCAATTTCTTTGTATAAGCAAAGAATAACTAATAAAGAAAGAGTAAAATGAGTCTAAAAGGTAAAGTAAAATGGTTTAATGGAAAAAAAGGTTATGGTTTCATTGAACGTGAAGATAAAGAAAAAGATGTGTTCGTCCATGCTTCTGCTGTCAGAGATGCAGGTTTAAGATTTTTAAACGAAGGTGACGAAATTACATTTGAAGTTGAAGACGGAGATAAAGGTCCTTCAGCAGTAAAACTGCAAAAAACCTCTTAATTCTAATTCATCATTATTGTATAGGAATACGAAGCCCATTGGTTTTATTATTCCTATACAATTCATTCTTGTATTTTTGAAATTAAGTGCTATTTAAGCTAAATGACCACATTAAATAATAAGTTTTATTTAACTCTCAGACATCATACACATGCTGGCTGCACGCTAGCTATTTAATTATTTAATAAATTTAAATTTAACAACAATTAATATAAAATAAACATAGGCCCTGGTGGTGAAATGGTTATCACGGAAGTTTGTGGAACTTCAGTTTTTGGTTCGATCCCAAGCCAGGGTACCAAAAAAAATGAGCACAGAAAACAAATTAGTTCCTGGTTTACCCCAGGGATTTGAAGATAGGTGGAATAAAAAATTACTTCTTAAAAAGAAACTTTTAAAAGTTATAGAGAATAATTTTATAAAATACGGGTTCGACCCTTTGGAAACTCCATCATTTGAAATTGCAGAAAATATTGGATTCTTTCTTGCAGAGGATGAAAATAATCCTATGTCTGATGTATTCTCTTTTAAAGATGGGACTAAAGATATTACTCTTCGTTATGATTTATCAAGTCCATTAGCAAGATTTGTTGCTCAAAACAATCAAGACCTTCCGTCAATATTTAAAAGATACGCAATCCAAAATGTTTTTAGAAATGAGAAAGCTGGTAACGCTCGTTATAGGGAATTTACGCAAGCAGATTGCGATATTGTAGGAAATGTTAACCCAGCTCAAGCGAATGCAGAACTATGCAATTTAATTGCAAGCACATTGTTGGAGTGTGGTTTAAAAAAAAATCAATTCATCATTAACGTTAGCAATAGAAAAATAATTCAAGGCCTAATCAAAGATCTAAAAATTCCAGATAGCAAACAGACAAAGGTTATGAGAGCAATAGACAAGCTTGATAAACCAGGTTTTGGATTAAGAGGTGTTGAGGATTTATTAAAAAAAGAGAGAAAAGATAAAAGTGGTGCAATTACAAAAGGTGCTAATCTGAATGATGAGCAAGTATCTCAAATTTTAAATTTTTTAAAAATTAATGATTTAAATGAACTCAAACAAAACTTTAAAAATCCTTTAACGCAAGAGGGGATCAAAGAATTAAAAGATCTTCTAGAAATTCTAAAATTTGGAAATTATTTTGATCAAGTAAAAACTAATTTTACAATTGTAAGAGGTCTTGCATATTACGATGGTTTTTGTGTTGAAACTAATCTTAATTTTAAAGCAAGAAACAACAAAGGCAAAGAAGTAGATATTGGAAGCATTTGTTCTGGAGGACAATACAATAAGTTAATATCCAGATTTAAAGGAGTGGACATACCCGGTACTGGCGTAAGTATCGGTGTTGATAGATTATTATTTGCGATGATGCAATTAAACCCAGAAATCAATGAACAAAAGCCAGTTATTATTTGTGTGATGGATGAAAAATATTTAAAAAATTATTACGAAATTTTAGAAACTTTGAGAAAAAATAATATTAATTCAGAAATCTTTTTAGACAGTAAAAAAAATCTCGGGAAACAATTAACTTATGCCAATAAAAGAGGTTGTCCAGTTGCGGTAATTTGTGGGGAAAATGAATTTAGAGGTAACAACATCACCTTGAAAAATCTTCTTGGGGTTAAAGGAGAAAATAATCAAGCAACATTTTCAAAAGAAAATTTAATCAATGAAATCAAAAAATTTATCTGAAAAAATTCTTAGATCCGTAAAATCTAAAGGATTTAAATACATTGAATTACCGTCCGTAATTGAAGCTAATCACATAGTTCAAAGATCAGGTGAAAATTTTAGAAAGTTTATTTTTTCATTTACCGATCAAAATGGTAGCGAGTTATGTTTAAGACCTGATTTAACGATAGTTTCTTGCCTTAGGTATCTTGAAAACAATCTTAAAACTAAAGAAAAAATATTTTATAGCGGCCAGGCATATAGAAAATCAAATAATAAAAAAGACTCAATTATTAGAGACCAAATTGGCTTTGAAATTATTGGTTCAAAAGATGAGAAAAAAGATGATAAAGAAATAATTGATACTTCTCTAAAATCAGTAAAGAACTTGAAGTATTCTGCAGGTACATTGACAATTGGAAATGTAGAAATATTTAATCTTTTAATTTCAAAATTGGATATTCCTAAAAGATGGAAGTTGAGACTTTCAAGACATTTTTGGAGAGAAACCTATTTCAACGACTTACTGAAAAGATTAGAGACAAACTCAGATGTTGATCCAACAATTGTAGAGATTGATAAAAAGCGTTATTTAAAAATGACCAAAGAAAACAAGTCATCAATAATTGCTGGGAGATCCATTAATGAAATTTTAAAGAGATTTGATAAAAAAATAAAGGATCCAAGACGCCCAAGCAAAGGCAGAAACGTTTCAAAGATCATTAGAGAGTTTTTAAAAATCAAATGTCCAGTTGATAAAGCAGCTGAAGAATTAAATAAATTTTTTAAAAAAAATAAAATTAACCTAGCAGTTGACCAAAAATATTTTCCATTATCAAATAAAAGAGTTGCAAAGCTTAATGTAATTTTTTCAAGTGCATTTGGAAGACAGCTTGAATATTACACTGGCATGGTGTTTAAAATTGATATCAAATTAAAAAATAAAATTAAAAATATATTTAATGGTGGAAGATATGATCAATTAATTTCTGATTTGGGATCGAAAAAAAAAGTGCCGGCTGTTGGAGCAGCAATAAACTTAAAGTAAATTATGAAAAATACAATTAACATAGGTATACCAAGTAAAGGTAGATTAAAGAAAGATGTTTTGAAGATTTTTAAAAGAAAAAAACTAAAACTTTTTTCAGAAAGAGGGGAAAGAGATCTCATTGGATCAATTAAAGATAAAAAAAATTTAAAAGTATTATATTTGCACGCGAGAGAAATTGTAGAAAGACTAGGGGATGGTTCACTAGATATAGGTTTTTCTGGTTTTGACTTATTTAAAGAAAGTGAATTTAATATACAAAAAAAAATAAACCTTGTTAAAAAATACGATTTTGGAAAAGCAAATCTGGTTGTTGCTATTCCTGATCCGTGGATTGATGTTCAAACAGTTGCAGATTTAGAGGAAATTGCCTTTGAATTTAGAGATAAAAAAAAAAAAAGACTTAGAGTTGCAACTAAATACCCCAATCTGACTAGAGACTTCTTATTTTCAAAAGGTGTAACTCAATTTCAAATTATCGAAAGTTTAGGAGCTACAGAAGTTTATCCTTTTACTGGTTCAGCAAATTTAATTACTGACATTAGCTCGAGTGGGAAAACGATTAAAAGTAACAATTTACGTATACTTAAAGATGGTGAAATACTTAAATCTCAGGCGTGTATTTTTTCATCAAGAAAAAGTTTTTCAAAAAAAGGTTTAAAAAATATTATTAAGTTATTTTCTTAATAACAAGTCCTTAAAATAGATAAGAATAATTTTAATTACATCTAAATTTCTTAAAGTTGCATAAACAGCTATTAAAACAACTACTATAATTATTATTTTAAAGGTTAATTGAAATTCCATTATTTTATTTAATTATATTACAATTTCTTTTGTTTTTTTAATCTTTTTACTTGTATACTTTGATAAAATAGGAATATTTATAATTGATAGCATGCAAGATTCGGTATTATATTTAATTTTAGTTTTAATGGTAATAATAATTTACCTATTAATTACTCAGAGGAGAAATAAATCAGAACCAAAAGATAATTCTCAAGAAATTAATAATTTAAAGGATAGTATTAATAGTTCATTTAATACAATGAGCGCATCTTTTAACAGTTTATCTAAAGATGTCACCAGAGATATGACTCAGACACTAACCTCAGTAAATCAAAAAGTTGAAGCATTTAATATGCAGGTAAAAGATTTAAATGAAAGCCAGAGAGGCATAAATAAGATACTTGCAGGGGTAAAAAAATTTGGAACATTAGCTGAATTCAGTTTAGGATCTTTATTAGAGGATTTGTTACCAGCTTCACAATATTTATCTAATGTTAAAATGAAAGAAGATACGAGTGAAAATGTTGAGTTTGCTATCAAACTTAAAGAGGATGTACTTGTACCAGTAGATAGTCATTTTCCTGTAGATAAATTTAAAGCCATAGAGGATGCATTTAAAGATGAGGATAAAAAGGCCGCTGCTGATGCAAGAAAAAATTTAGCAAAAGCTTTTAGGGACAAAGCAAAATCAGTTAATGATAAATATATAAACCCTCCTAAAACTACAGACTTCGCAATTGTTTATGCTCCAACAGAAAGTTTATTTTCAGAATTAAGCTCTTACCAAGACCCTGTTAATAAAGAGCTGCTGACGCAAGAAATAATGAAAAAGTATAAAGTTGTAATTTTAGGACCAAATACTCTCTCAGCTTATTTGCAATCTCTTCATATGGGATTTCAAACTTTGAAAGTTCAAAAGCACGCAACAGAAATTTATGATCATTTAAAAACAATCAGCACTAGATTTTCAACTCATTTCGATAATATTTATAAATTAAGAAAAAAATTAGAGGAGGCTATGACAGTCGTTGACAGTTTTGGTAAAGATGCCAGATCTATTACGCGGACACTAGAAAATATTAAAGATCCAGAGCAGATTGAAAGAGCTATCAATACAGAGAATGTAGAAAAGCTAAGTAAACAACAGAAACAAGCTAAAAACTAATTCATTTCAAATAAAAAAACAAATATAACAGCTCAAATGGAATGGAATAAAAAATTTAATTATCCAAGTTCTACTCGAGCATTAATTCAAGGAAAAAGGCACTACTCTTTAGATGGATCAAACTTACCCTCTGTTACAACCATACTTTCAGCAACAAAAAGCGAAGAGGACAAAGCTGCATTAGTTGCATGGAAGGAAAGAGTCGGAAAGCTTGAGGCAGATAGAATCAAAAAAGAAGCATCAAGTAGAGGTAGCTCAATTCACAAGTTTATTGAAGAGTTTCTACATGGAAAGCTTAATCAAGATTTAATTGATGATAACAATCACTCAAAAAAAATGGCAGAAGAAATTATAGATAATGGTCTAAAAAATAGACTAACAGAAGTTTGGGGTGCAGAAGCAACACTATATTATCCCAACAAATATGCTGGTACAGCTGACTGTATAGGTGTTTATGAAGGTAGAGAGACAATTTTAGATTTTAAACAAAGTAATAAACCAAAAAAGAAAGAGTATATTGAAGACTATTTTTTACAAATAGGGGCCTATTCATTAGCGCATAACACAGTTTATAACTCCAACATCACACAAGGGGTTGTTTTGATGTGTACAGTAGATAGACTATTTCAAGATTTTAAAATTGAAGGTAATGAACTTTTAGATTATCAAAATAAATTTCTTGAGAGAGTTGAAAAATTTTACAACCTTTTTGTTAATTGAAATTGACAAATTATTAAATTAATATACTAACAAATTTACTTGCTACTTGTTTAGATGCGAGATCATATCCTCTTCACAAAAAGCATTAAAATAAAAGGAAAAAAATTGAATATTGTTATTTGGGATATTGAGTCATCAAGTTCTTCTACTGATTTTGGAAGTATAATTGAGATTGGAGGAATATTGGTTGATGAAAACTTTAAAGAAAAAGACAGATTTAATCTAAGATGTAGACTACCCGAAGGCGAAATACCTCAGTGTATGGCTCTGCTCGTTAATAAAACAAACGTAGATTTGCTAACAAAAACGAACCTAAGCCATTATCAGATGTTAAATCAAGTTGAAGCAATTTTTAAAAAGTGGAGTCCCGCAATCTTCATGGGATGGTCAAACATCGGTTTTGATGATGAAATGATAAGAAAAGAGTTTTTCAAGGGGATCAGATACCCATACATTACCAACGCTTCACCTAATAAAAGACATGACGGTTTAAATATAGCGAGAGGTGCTTTTGCCATTGATAATAAAATATTAAACACCGAAATTAACGAGAAGGGTAATGCAGTGATGAAATTAGAGTCTTTAGCAAGAATGAATGGTTTTGAATCTGGCGGAGCTCATAGTGCAATTTTTGATGCTGAGCTCACACTTAAAGTACTAGGCTTAATTAAAAAAAAACAGCCAAAAACTTGGAACGATTTTTTAAAAACCGCAAATAAGTTAGACACAGAAACAATTATTAAAAAAGAAAAAATTATTACTTTAAATGAGTATTTCTATGGAAAATCAAGACTTTACCTTTGTGCTCCTCTTCACCCTAAATTTTGTACTCATCCGATATATCAATGGGGTCAAGCGGTTGACTTAAGGGTTGACGTAGAGCCTCTTCTTAAAATGTCGATCAACGATTTAAAAACTGAGATGAAAAAATCACCCAAATTTTTAAGAACTATTCGATCCAATAAAGCTCCAATAATTTTGGATAAAAAATTTGGTATGGATGTTGAACCTTATAATGCAATAGATAAAAATATACTGATAAAAAGGGCTGAATTAGTAAACAGTAACGAAAAGTTTTCAGAAAATATATTAATCGCTTTAAAAGAAATTGCTGAAGAAAAAGAACAATCCAAATCTCAAGAAGATATACTTCCAGAAGAGAGCATATATAAACAGTTCACTCCAAACAAAGACACAAATTTATTCTCAAAATGGCACGATGCATCTTGGTCAGATAAACTAAGATTGTTGGATAAGTTTGAGGATGAGAGACTTGTTGAATTTGGCAAAAAGATAATATTTCAAGAGGCCCCACATGTTCTGCCCGAATCTATTTTAAAACAAGTGAAGCAAGGTATAGCTAAAAGAATTCTTAGTGATAAAAAAGAGAAGTGGTGGACTTGCAAAGAATTTTATTTTGAGTGTGACAATTTAAGAGACAAATTTACTAATGAAAATGATGAGAAAAATCTCAAATTTTTGGACCAACTAAATAATTTTGTAATGTCCATTGAGAAGAAATATCAAAATGTTTAATGTGGATAAAATAAATTTTAATCATTTTGGGCTTGAATATAAATCTAATCTTTATATATAAATACTGTGGCTACTGTAAACGTAACAGATGAAAACTTTGAAACAGAAGTTATTAAAGCTGACAAACCAGTTATAGTTGACTTCTGGGCAGAGTGGTGTGGACCTTGTAAACAAATTGGACCAATCTTAGAAGAAATTTCTAATGAGATGTCTGATGTTGTAATTGCAAAACACAATATCGATAACGAACCTAACACTCCAACAAAATACGGAATCAGAGGTATACCAACTATGCTCCTATTTTCTGGAGGAGAATTAAAGGCAACAAAAGTTGGAGCAACAACTAAATCTAATATTGTTTCTTGGATCAAAGAAAATACTTAATTTAAATTTAAGACTTCCCCAATTAAATAAAGCGATCCACACATTAATGTAATAGCATTCGTATCTTTTGAGTTTGAGCGAATTGCACTATCGATACTATCGCATATTTTTAATGTAAAATTGAGATTGCTTATTTTTTCCTTTAATTCTTTTTTGGAAATTCCTCCATCCTGATTAGGAATATCAATTATAGTAACTGAATTTACCAGACCTTCAAAAGATTTCATAAATTTTTGATGTTCCTTATCTTTCATCATAGCTACAACGAGATTAACTTTTTGATTTTGGTTTTTAATCCAGTTTGCAATAACATAACTGCTTGAAATGTTATGACCCCCATCAATTACTAATCTGTTATTACCAGAAATCTTTTTGAGTTTTCCAGACTTAATTTCCTGTAATCTTCCTTTAAGAGAGATATTTTGAATACCTGATTTGATATCTTGATCCTTAACGTTAAATATTTTCCTTGACGCTGCAATTGAAGTACTGATGTTGTACAGTTGATGATCCCCTAAAATATTGGGTTCTGGTAGTATCAATTCACCAATATCATCTTGGTATTGAATGAAGCTATTATCTGATCTTAAAATATTGAAGTTTTTACCGAAAAAATATTTATTTGATGTATTCTGTATTAAAGACTCTTGTACTTTTTTACCTATCTCATCAGTTACTTGCTTGTTAACAAAAATATTAGAGTTTAAAAGCTTATAAGTTTTTTCATGTATAACTCCATCAATACTTTTATTTTCTAACCATTGAAAATGATCGTTATGTATTACACCAATCAATGTCATCAAATTTTTTTTAAAAACATTGGTACTATCAAATTGATGAAACAATCCAGCTTCAATTATATTAATATTATTTTTGAAGATTTCTGCATATTTTAAAAAGGCACATGTGAATATTTCGAATACAGTCGCGTTGTCGTCCCCTAAAACTTTTTCTGTATCTTCTAATAATTTAAAAAGATTTTCTTCATCAATTTCACTATCATCAAATACAAAGCGTTCAGTATAGGATTGAAGATGTGGAGAGGTGTACATATTACACTTTAACCCAGCTTGATTAAGAATTGCTTTAAGACTGTATGACATACTTGCCTTAGCATTCGTTCCTACTACCGTAATTATATTATTAAGTCTGTCTTGAGGGTTTCCAAGTTTTTTTAATAGATTAAAAGTTCGACCTAGAGATAGGTCCAATTTCTTTTTATGATGCTTCTCTAGTTCTGATATTAAATTCTGGAGTTTGTTCATTATTCTCTGAATTTACTTCAGAATTTTTCTTTAGCAATATAGATAATACCTGGCTAATTTTTTTAGATAAATCTTTACGAGGTATTATGTTATCTACAAATCCACAATCAAGAACATGCTCAGCTTTTTGAAAGTTTTCAGGCAATTCTTCTTTTACTGTTCCCTCTATAACTCTTCTTCCTGCAAATGCGATTAAGGCTTCGGGCTCAGATATTTGAATGTCCCCAAGCATCGCAAAAGATGCGGTGATACCGCCAGCAGTTGGATCTGTGAGACACACTATGTAAGGTAATTTATTTTCTTTTAAATCATTAATGGCCATAGTAGTTCTGGTCATTTGTGCAAGGGCTAGAGGACTTTCGTGCATTCTTTGACCACCACCACAAGTAAAAATTACAAAAGGTTTTTTTTCTTCAACAGCTTTTTGAATACCAAAAATAATTGCTTCACCTTCGCTAGTTGCTATTGAACCACCCATGAAAGCAAAGTTGATTGCACCAACTATTACATCTATATTCTCAACCTTACCTTTGGCGATCATAACTGCACAATCTTGATTTGTTTTATTTCTCGCAGAATTTAACTTCTTAATATATGGAGAAGAATCTTCAAATTCTAAAGGATCATCCGCAGGTATGGGAGTTTTTAATATTTCATAATTATTTTTTCCAAAAAAAAGATCAAATCTTTGAATAGGACTGATTCTAAAATGTTTTCCACATGGACCCGGACATACCCATAAATTTTCTTCCAGATCTTTTTTTAAAATTGGACCTTTACAGCAAGATGCCCAATCACTATTTTCTATATCAGTCTTTGATGGTCTTTTTTTTAAAAATTGTTTTATCTTTTCACCAAAACTAAGAGTTTTTTTTAACCAATTCATATAATTTTGTTTTTTAGTTTTCTTACTATTTTACTTACATTTGTGACAGGATTTTGTCTATCTTTTAAACTTCTTGTTATTTCTCGACAAATTGCACTACCAACAACTAGACCGTCAGCAGATTTTAAATTTGAAATAGTTTTTTCAGTAATACCAAAACCTATAACAACATTTTTTGATGGTTTGATTTTTTTTATAGCATTATAATTTTTGATAATTCTTTTTATACTATATTTAAGCGCAGATCCTGTGGTTGATATAGTTGAAATCATATAAATCATTTCGTGTGAATTCTTAATTATCTCTTTCATTCTTTTCACGGTCGTAGTTGGTGCAATTAATTGAACAAAGCAAATAGAATTTTTCTTACATAATTTGGCAAAATTTTTATTATCAGGAAATGATAAATCAACAACAATCAACCCATCAACGCCGGATACTTTGCATTTTTGTATAAATTTTTTTTCTCCATAATTAAATATCATCTGGTAGTAACCCATCAATATAATTGGTTTAGATGGTTTTGTTTTCTTAAATCTTTTTACAAGTTTAAAAATATCATTTAATCGAATACCATTTTGTAAGGCTCTGTAAGAACTATTTTGAATATCTTTGCCATCGGCAGTTGGGCAATTATGAGGTATTCCCCATTCTGCAATATCTAAATCCCTTGATATTGAATTAAGTATTTGTAGAGATTTATCCTTAGTATTATCACCACAAACTGTATAAGATATTAGTGCAGGTCTATTTTCTTTTTTTGCAACCTTAAAAGCATTGTTAATAGAATTTTTCATTTGGGATAATATCCTAATTCCTCAATATAAATTTTTTTATCTTTGTAGCCTTTCCCACAATTGTTGACTACAAGCACATCACTTTTTTTTAATTTTGGAGCTAAACGAATGCATTCACTCCATGCATGCGCTGGTTCCAAGCTTGGTCTAATGTCTTCTAATTTAGTAATTAACTTGAAAGCAGCTAACGCATCTTTATCTGAAGCATTAGTGTATCGTGCCCTTCCAGAATCTTTTAGCAATCCATGTAAAGGACTCGAGCCTGGATAATCTAAACCTGCACTTAATGAACGGGTTTCAGCTATTTGACCCTCTTTATCAGTCAAACAATACTGTGCAGCTCCATGCAAAATAGCAACTTTTGCATTTGTTGACAAAGGTGCAGCATACTTTGCTTCAACACCAATTAGTTCAACATGTTTTTTGTCGTAATCAATGAACTCATTCCAAAATCCTAATGCGCTACTTCCGCCACCTATGACATTGATTAATTTCAATTTTGGTATTTCACCGAACTCTAAAATTAATTGTTTTTTCAATTCTCTAGAGATTTGAGAAGTTGACCATGCACAAATCTTTAAAAAAATGTTACAGCCAATTGCTGAGCCTACAGCAAGATGTGTATTATCACAGTTTGAAACATAGTGGCGCATGCACTCAGAAACGGCATCGACTAAGGTTTTTGAACCTGAGTTAACAGGCACAACTTCAGCCCCTGCATCACGCATAAATTTTACATTTGGCGCTTGTCTAGAAATATCTTTTGTTCCCATAAAAATTTTGCACTTAAGGTTCATTTTTTTTGCTGCCATTGCAAGATTTTTTCCGAACATTCCGGCACCTGTGTCGCCAGCTATGTAACGTTTACCACTCTCTTTACAAATTAATGCATTCACAGTTGCGTGATACGCCTTATGCGCATCACCGTTTATAGCTGACACGTCTTTACACCAAATTTGAGCTCCACCTAAATATCTCGTTAAATTTTCTAATTTAAAGAAGGGTGTTTCCCCTCCAAGATAATGCTTAAAATAATGATCCCTTTTTTTAAGAAACTTTCTATCTTTTCTTAATTTTTCAAAAAGCTTAGATAAATCCTCAATTGGTTTTCGCATTGTTTCTGCACAATAGTTTCCACCAAATTTATTTCCATAAAACCCAAATTTATCGTGTTGGTCAATAATAGGGGTTTTTTTCTTTAATTTAATCATTTAATTTTTTCACGTTGTCTAAGAAAATTTTTACTTTAGAAATATCCTTTAATCCAGATGTCTCTACACCCCCAGATATATCAATATAATTACAAATTTTCATAAACTTATCAAGATTGTCGTCGTATTTAATATTTCCAGCAATCATGCTATTGACGCTTACTGGAACATTTTCCATTAAAGTGTGGTCAAATTCTAATGATTTTTCATATCCCTTACTGTCAAATAATATTATATCAGAACAATCCTCATAATTCTTATATTTGAGAATATCTTCTTCAGTCTCGACAGTAATCGCAGAAATAATCTTCTTGTTATATTTCTTTTTAATTGATTTTATCTCACCAGGAGAACAATCATAAATTTGAAAATAATCAAAATTCAGTTTTTGCATTTCATTTAATATAAATTCATCTGGTTTTACGAGAACAGATACAAATCGAGACTTTTTATTGTCAACTTTGAGAAGTTTCTGAAGAGAATTTATATCAATAAATCTTTTAGATTTTGGATAATTGCAAATAAAGCCAATTAACTCAGGAGAATATTTATAATTTATTAAAAAGTTTAATGTTTCACTATCTTTGACTCCACAAATCTTAGATTGCATCAGTCCTCTAAAATTTCCAATAAATTTTGAATATTCTTTTTAATATTTCCATTTGTTATTGATCTACCAATTACCAACCAATCGCTTCCTGCAGCAAAAGCATCCATTGGTTTCATAACTCTTTTTTGATCGTTTTTTGAATTATATATTTTAATCCCAGGAGTGATTATTTCTTTTTTAAAAACACTCTTTACTGATTTTATTTCATGTCCACTACAGACTATTGCATCTAATTTTGCTTTTTTTGCAAGTTTAACTTGATGTTTAACTAATTCATTTACCTTTTTGCTATATCCAATTTCTTTTAAATCTTTATTATTTAACGAAGTCAAAGTTGTTACACCAGCAATTTTTATATTCTTGCTTTCTTTCCTCAAGGCCCTTAGAGCACTCATTCCTGAACTTAGATGAACAGTCAAATAAGAGATCTTTAAATTTTTCAATGATTTCATAGCTGATACTATTGTATTTGGGATATCATTAAGCTTTAAATCTAAGAAAATTATTTGATTTTTTAAACTTGAAATAAATTTTCTTCCCTCTTTTGAGTAAAAAAACTCAAGACCAAACTTGTAACCAATCTTGATTTTATTTATTTGTGTTTCTCTTATTATCCTTTTTGCTTTAGAGATTTTATTTGTGTCTACAGCGATGAATATTTTTTTTTTATTCATTGTTTATCTCATCAAATAAATCTTTTGACATTTTGAAATTTATACTTTTTTTTTCATTCACTATCACTTTCTCTCCAGTTTTTGGATTTCTTGATGTTTTGCTTTTTTGATTTTTGGTTGAAAAAATACCCCACCCACGAAGTTCAACTCTTTCATCATTCTTAAGAGCCAACTTAATTTCGTCTATGAATATATCAAAAAATTTCTCTAAATCCTTTTTCAGTAGATTAGGGTAAGTTTTAGACAGCTGCTTTACTAGTTCTGACTTAGTTATCGGCAATTTATTTTTTACCTATTTTTTTTCTTTATCTTTTTTTTTAAGTTTATCAGACAAAGTTGAAAAAGGTAGGTTTTTCCCAGAGCCTTCAGCACCGTATTTGTCCAAAGCTTCTTTTTTTTGAATTTCTTCAAGAAGTTTGATGCTCAAAGATACTTTTCTTTTTTCAAAATTTAGCTCAGCTATTGCTGAGTCAATACGCTCACCACCAACAAATCTCGATGGACGAGCGTCGCTTGCGTTCACGGCTATTTGAGATTTTTTAATTAAAACATTCAGTTCACAACCCTCTGGCTGAACGATTAGACCTTTGTTGTCAGATGATATTATTTTTACAGTAATTGTGTCATTAATTTTCTTATCTTTAAAGTAATCAAAGGGATCTTTTTGAGTTTGTTTTAGACCAACTCTTATTTTTTGCTGATCTTCTTTAATTTCTAAGATTTTAACTTTTATTTTGTCTCCAATCTTATGATTTTTTAATTCAGTCTCTGGATCTTTTGAATAGCTTAGATCGTTGCAATGTAAAAAAGCATCTATGTCATATCCATTAAGTTTTATGTAAAGCGCATAGTCATTCGAACTACTAACTGAGCCTTCAATAATACTGCCTACTGGATTTTTTTTACTTAATAATTTTATAGGATTATCCATCGTAAGCTTGTGAGATATTGCAATTCTTCTTTTTTCTTTATCAATTTCAGTTATAACGCACATAATTTTATCTCCCACTCTAAATGCTTTTTTTGAAGACATATTTTTTTTTGTCCAACTTATTTCACTTGAATGTAGCAGGCTTGTTAAACCAGGTTCTAATTCACAGAATGCACCAAAGTCCATTAATTTTATAACTTTTACCTCATATTTTTTATTTAATTCATAATTAGTTATTTTTTCAAATGGGTCTGGTGATAGTTGTTTAATTGAACAACCTACTTGTAACTTTTCTTTGTCTACGGAAATTACTAACAAATCATGTTTGTCCCCAATTGTGAAAATTTCTTCAGGATGATTTACCCTCGAGTAACTGATTTCTTGTAAATGTACAAGGCAATCAATTTCGTTATTTACATTAAAAAAACATCCAAAAGAACTATATCCTTTTACTATTGCATCTTTAATAATATCCCCAACTTTATACTTTTCAATAATTTTTGCCTTATCTTCTTTTTTATTTGATGATATTATTTGACGTCTTGATACGCACGCATTTCCTCTCACTTTATCCATTTTGATCAAAGCAAATTTTTGAGGTTCATTCATTAAATGAGAGATGTCCTTTAAAGGTGTATCGGAAATTTGAGATCCAGGACAAAACATCAAGGATCCTGTGTCAAGGTGCTCAACTATTACTCCTCCTTTACACTTACTAGTAATTTTACCAATAATTGGCTCATTCTTTTCAAATGCGTCAACTAAAATATCCCAGCCTTTTATTTTTTGAGCTTTACTTGCTGAAACAACAATCTCACCATTCTTATCCTCAAGTCTTTCTAATAAAACAGGAATTTTTCCTCCAATCGTAATTTTTTTTTCAAGACCAATTGTTTTTAACTCGTTAATATCTATTATTGGCTCTGATTTTAGGCCACAATCTAAAAAGACAAATTTTTCTGTTACTTTAGTTACCACACCCTCAATTATCTTGCCTTCAACTAGGCTTTGGGTTTTTGAAAATTGGGTATCTAATAGTTTCTCAAATTCTTTTGAAGCTTCAGTTTTTTCACTTTTAAATATTTCCATAATTTATAAAATTTTGATGTTTTAGATAAAAAATTACAATTAATCAAGCTTCAATTAATTGAGTCTATCACGATTATTAAAGGCTTTTTAATGATCAGATATATAAATTATTAAACAAGTTTAAATTTATAACCTAATTTTTTTATAATTTTTAAAAAGGAAGGGAAAGAGCTTTTATATGAGTCTATGTCACTTATTTTCCACTTACCTCCAAATGTTAATGCAGCAATTACAGAAGTCATAAATATTCTATGGTCTTTATAGTAATTTTTAACATCTATAGTTTTTCTCAAACTAATAGCTGGATTTCCAAAAATTTTAATAGAGTCTTTTGTTAACTTAGTTTTTATACCTAATTGATTTAACAGCTTAGATCCTAATTTTAACCTTGGACTTTCTTTTTTGTTTAATTCACCTAAATTAGTAAAACTTGAAACCCCAGAAGCTTTTGCGGCAGCCAAAAATATAATTAAAAATTCATCGATTAAATTACTATTTAGATTTGGCGGACAATTTATCTTTTTTAAAGTGGATTGACTTTTAACAAATATATCAGCTTGTCTCTCTCCATATTTTTTTTTTATACTTTTAATTTTAATCTTTGCCCCCATTTTATTCAAAATTTCTATGTAACCAATTCTTGATTTGTTTACGTTCACATCCTTAATCCTTAGCTCGCAGTTTTTAGATAAAAGTGTGAGTACAATTAAAAAGGCACATGAGCTTGGGTCTGATGGAACTTTATAATTAAAAGATTTGAATAATTTTTGGCCTTTAACTTTGATTTCATCGTTATGCTTTTTTTTTTTTACAATAATAGGTATACCCAGGTATTTAAAAATATTTTCTGTATGATCTCTAGATTTTTTTGCTTTTATTACAGTTTCGCCTGGTAAATTTAAAGCCGCTAACATCACAGAGCTCTTACACTGCGCAGACCCTCTATTTTCAGAATAATGAATAGGATTGACAAATGAAGACCCTATAATTTTTAGGGGTAAAGTTTTTTTGTTGTTAACTTTAAAATTTACACCCATTTTTTGTAATGGTGATATCACTCTTTCAAAATCTCTTTGAGATAAACTTTTATCACCGATTAATTTGATATAGTAAGGTGATTTTACTAAAAGTCCTAATATTAATCTTGCAAATGTTCCAGAATTCCCAGCATCTAAAATAATATTTCTGTTATACTCAAATCCATTTAAGCCTTTTCCATAAATATAACAATTTTTTTTTTTTAAAGAAATTTTAATACCTAATTTTTTTAGGCAATTTATAGAACTTATTATATCTTCGGATAACAGTATATTTTTGATAAAAGTTTTGCCAAATGCTTGAGATCCAAGTAATAATGTTCTTATCGAAATACTTTTATCACCATCAATGGAAATAGTTTTTTTAAAAGAATTATATCCTGAATTTATGAATAATCTTTTTTTCATTATGCTTAATTAAATTTGAAAGAATCACCAAAATAAGCTGATTGAGCATTTGGATTTTTTACTAACTCTGAAGGAGTTCCTTTAGCAATGACTTTACCATTCGACAAAACAACTGCCACATCTACACATGTTAGAAGATCTCTTGCCTGATGATCACATATACATATTGTTATTCTGTTCTCAGACTGAAGGTTGACTATAATTTGTTGCAACATTTTAATTGTCATCACATCTAAAGCGGCAAAACACTCATCTAATAAAAGTAATTCTGGATTTCCAAGAAGCGCCATAGCAATTACTAATTTTTTTTTTTGTCCACCTGATAAAAACTTTGCTTTGATGTCTCTAATAGACTCAAGATCAAATTTAGAAGTTAGAAAGTTTATTTTCTCGACTCTATCTCTTGGATTTTCAATAAGAATTTCGCCCACAGCTTTAAGATTTTCAAATAAAGTTAGATCATAAAAGTAGCCACCATATTGTGGTACATAACCAATTTTAAACTTTGTAGTACGATGGAATATTGGAAAATTGTTAACTTTTTCCCCCCCAATAAAAATTGATCCTTTTTCAGGCAAAATAAGGCCTGTCACTAAATTAAAAATTGTAGATTTTCCTACCCCGTTAGGTCCAAGCATACCGAAAATTTCTCCTCTATTAATTTCAAAATTTATATTTTCTAAAATTTGTCTATTTCCAAAGGATAACGAAATATTCTCAAGTTTTAAAATTGGTTTTTTTTGTTTAAAACTTTTAATCCTAAATTTTTTAATTATTGCCATTATTCAGGTTATTAATTATTTGAACTTTTTTGTTTGGATTTTCCATAAAAATTTTTGTTTTTTTATTTATTATGTCAATTTCAGCTTTATCGGCCTTTAAAAATGAAATTCCGCTTTGATAACGCACATTTTCATATATAGATACTAGATTATTTTCAAACGATAAATTCAAAAATTCACTTCTTAAAATATGCTCACCATAATCCACAGAAACCGAGTCATTAAATAAAGTATCAAAATTTTTTGTATTATATTTTGCAAATTTTGACTCAATTGATATGTACTCAGAACTTTGTAAAGAAATGATAGCTTTTACACTTTCTAAAAAAATGATGTCTGGATTAACTTGATCTATATTTCCTTTTTTTGCCTCTATTTTATATTTATTTCCCTCTTTGTCAGTCGAAAGGTATTTGAGATCCTCTATTAAACTATCGCTGGTATTTGTGCTTTGTTCCATGTCTATGTTAAAATCGCTTCTTAAGTTTGATTGTTTAAAATATTTAAAAAATAACAATAAAAATATGATAATCAAAATTAATATTAAAGATAATTGTATATATATTTTCTTTGTCATTTATTGAATATTATTTTCTAAAATATTATGGATATGAATTACTCCGATTGTTTTGTTTTTTTGTTTTTTTTTATGGACACATAAAAAAGTAACTCTTTTTGAGTTCATTAAAGATAAAGCCTTGACTGCTAAAATATCTGAATTAATTGAAATTGGATTTTTTGTCATGACATCTTTTACTTTTAATTGTTGAATATTTCCCCCTTTTTCACTTTTACGTCTTATTTGTCCATCAGTTATAATTCCAGTGGTTTTTTTTTTATTATCTCTGACCACAAGATGCCCCAAGTTTTTTTGTGAAATATGTTTTAATGCACTGCTCATATTTGAATTTTCACTAATGAATGGTATTTTTTTTCCAGTAAGCATCAAGTCCTCTACTGATTTCAACTTGGAACCTAAACTGCCTGATGGATGAAATTTTTTAAATTCATTTTGTCCAAATTTTTTTTGTTTCATAGTAGCTATCGCAATTGCATCGCCTATTGCTAATTGAACTATGGTCGAGGAGGTAGGGACTATTCCTCCTGGGCCAGCTTCTTTTACTTCAGGTGTTAAAATCTTAATATCAGATGCTTTATATAAAAGTGAATTTTTTTTTGAAACAATTCCAATTAACGTGATATTTTTATTCCTATTAGCATACTGTATAATATTTTTTAATTCGATTGACTCTCCACTGTTACTAATCAATATTAAAATGTCATTCGAACTTATCTGCCCAAGATCACCATGCGAACAAGAACTTGCATCTACAAAAAAAGATGGAGTACCAACAGATGCTAACGTAGACGCAATTTTTTTTGCTATAATCCCCGACTTACCAACTCCAGACAAAATAATTTTTCCTTTTTTGCAATTTAAAATTTCCTCCACAGTTTTTTTAAAATTTACATCCAATGAATTTTTCAATTTATTTAAGGAGACTATCTCAGTATTAATTACTTCTTTTGCTATTTTTTTATAAATATCTTTTTTCATTAATGAGACCAAATATCATCCGAAAATGAAGCTAAATCTAAATTAACCCTAGTATTAATGAATTTCAAACAATCTTCATATAGGTGAAATCTTTTTTCTCTTTTTAGAATTTTGGTGAGAGCATCATTTATTTTATGTAAATATAAAACATCATTAGCACAATATTTTATTTGAGCTTGAGATAGCTCCCCTCCAAAATCAGAGCTTTGGTATTGTTTACTTATATCAATACCAACAAATTCTTTAATTAAATCTTTCAATCCATGTTTATCAGTGTATGACCTAGCCAACTTTGATTGAAGTTTAGTATCTTCAATATTATTTACGTCAACTAAAAGATATCTTTTAATAAAAGTGAGATCTGCTCTCGCAAAATGAAAAATTTTTTTAATTGAATTATCTGATAAAATTTTTTTTAATACTGGTGCGTTATATTCACTACGATCAAGTTGAATTATATGAGCGTCAGAGTTTCCTGATGAAATTTGCACTAAACACAATTTGTCTCTTTGAAAGTTTAAACCCATAAACTCACAATCTATCGCGACCCTATTGCCAATGTTAAGATCATCTGGTAAATCTGTTTTGTGAACTTTTATATCCATATCCAACTAATTATATATATATGAAACCAAAAAATTGTCTAATTTTTGGCGCAAGTGGTCAAATCGGTAGAAATTTGATCAGAAGTTTAACTAAAAATAATATTAAAGTAACAGCATTAACGAGAAACATTCATCAGAAGGGCTATATACTTAAAACCCAAGCTAACCCTGGTTATCTTGAAATAGTCGAGGGAAGTATTTTCGATTATGAACTCATAAAAAAATTATTTAGCAAAGCTGATTTATGTGTAAATTTGGTTGGTATATTGTTTGAAAAAGGAAAAAATACTTTTACTAATATTCATGTTGAATTTCCAAAAATGATTTCAAAGTTAGCATCTACATACCAATTAGAAAAATTTGTTCACTTGTCTGCTCTTGGAATTGAGAGTGCAGAGGATTCGATGTATGCTCAAAGTAAATTAAGTGGCGAAAAAGAAATTTTAAACAATTTTAAAAAGTCTGTAATCGTTAGACCTTCTATAGTATACTCAGTTAATGATAATTTTACCACTCAATTAATGACTTTATTAGGATTATTACCTATTTTCCCAATTTACTATAATGGTAAAACAAAGTTTAGACCTATACACTGTTTGGACTTAACAAATTCAATAACTAAGATAATTACTGATGACATTAGGGAAAATATAATTGAATTTGTCGGTCCAGAGGAAATGTCTTTCAAGGATATTTTAGAAAAACTACTTTATTTAATAGGAAAAAAAAGGCTGCTTTTACCAATGCCAATTTCAATTGCTAGAGCTTCCGCACACATTTTCGAACTTTTACCTAGACCGCCCATCACAAATGATCAGCTTAAATTATTAAAATATGATAATGTTTTATCTGGTAAATACAAAAACAATAATGATTTTAATTTTAATTGTTCATCAAGATTTGAAGATGAGGTTAATAAATATTCTTATATGTGGAAGAATGAAGGAGAATATTCTAAAAAAAGGATAAATTAATTTTATGGTTACATCTGTAGTTTATGTTTTAATTGGTTTAATATTGTGCTTTGTCTTATACATTGCTTTCAGAGCTATAAATACTGGCATGGAGGCAAAAAAGGCTAAAAAAGATTTAGAAAATGTCCACGATGTAATTCCAGATAATCAAGAAGATATAGTTAAAAGACTTGTTGAATTAAAAGAATTACATGAAAAAAAAATACTTAGCGATGAGGAATTTGCTATAGCTAAAAAGAAAATATTGGACGAATAATCTAAGCTGACTTAATCTTTCTTTTAATTAACTGAGACACTTCACTTTCTTTATCTTTATCAAAAACATCTTCTTTTCTATTTTTTGGCTGAAAAGCATATAATAAGTGAAGTTTGCAATAGGAGAAATCTTTTAATGAAGTTCTACCACAGAAGTAAAAATTGTCCTCATTAGGATGTCCAATTGGCCATTTGCAAGATTTTTCATCAAGCTCTTCAAGTTGTTTAGGATTTTCAGGCTCAAAATCTTTGTCAATTATTAAAGACTTGAACTTACCTCTCCTAAGGTTTTTGTGAGAAATTTTGTTTTCATTTTCATTATTATTGTTTTTTAAAGATGAGCTTTTCTTTGTTTGAATTTTTCCTGATAAATTCAATCTATGGGCTTTACCAATTACAGCATTTCTTGTTACGCCTCCAAGTATTTGCGCAATTTCATTCGCAGTGCTTCCTTTACCCCATAATTCCTTGAGTTTTTCTATTTTTTCATTTGTCCAGCTCATTACAATATTTAGTTAATGTTTAACTTAAAATACTATATATAGTAATCCATAATATGCTAACTAAAACAAGCATTTTCTTTAATTTCTTAACAACTTTTTTTAAAAAAAATTATAAATACTTATGGTTGAACTTAATAAAAAATACAGAATTGGAGTAAGACGATTTAGCTTTATTAACTGGATAGGTTTTTACTCTTTATACAAAAAAGAAACACTTCGTTTTTTAATTGTATCTGGTCAAACAATTTTAGGGCCGGTTGTTACAGCAGTTTTATTTTTAATGGTTATTTCTATTGCTATAGGTGAAAATAGAGGAATAGTTCTTGGAGTCCCTTTTGTGGAATTTCTAGCCCCAGGATTAATTAGTATGCAAATAATTCAACAATCATTTGCACATTCATCATCCTCAATTTTATCAGGAAAAATGATGGGAAATATTGTGGATTTGGTAGGTAGTCCGCTTTCAGCACTCGAAGTAACGCTTGCTGTAATTTTCGCCTCAATTACAAGATCTGTTATGATAAGTTTTTTATCAACCTTAGTATTCAGTATTTTTTTAGAAATCCGTATTGAAAACTTTATATATTTTGCAGTTTTCTTATTTCTGTCATCTTTTTCAATGGGAGCAATGGGTTTTATAGCGGGTATGTGGTCTGATAAATGGGAAAATATGGCTGCAGTGACCAATTTTATAATTGTACCAATGTCTTTTTTATCTGGTACTTTTTACTCGATAAATAAACTTCCTGAAACCTTACAAAAAATAAGTTTTTTAAATCCTTTTTTTCATATGATTGACGGGTTGAGATTTTCCTTTATCGGAAGTAGCGATGGTTCAGTTAAATTTGGTCTAATATATTTATTTTTATTTAGTTTGATTATATGGTTTATATCATTCCTCCTTTATAAAAAAGGATACAAAATTAGAAATTAGATGGCATTTTTAGCAAACAATTATTATAGAAAAAAAATTTCTTTCAAAAAGGGTATTGGAAGCTATTTAGTTTCCACAAATGGTAAGAAATATTTAGACTTTTGCTCGGGGATCGCAGTTAATAGTTTAGGCCACGCAAATCCAAGATTAGTAAAAGCATTATATAAACAAGCAAAAAAAGTTTGGCATGTTTCAAATGCTTTCACAATTCCAGAAGGAGAGATGTTAGCAAAAAAATTGGTCAAAAAAACTTTTGCAGACTCGGTAATCTTTCAAAATTCTGGAACTGAAGCAACAGAAGTTGCTATAAAAGTGGCAAGAAGATACTTTTATTCAATTGGAAAACCAAAAAAAAATAGAATCCTTTGTGTAAAAAATTCATTTCATGGCCGGACTATAGCTGCAATTTTTGCCAGTGGATCAAAAAAAATGACCGAAGGTTTTGGCCCTAAAGTAAGTGGTTTTGACCATTTTATTTTTGGTGATCATAATTCATTAAAAAAAAGAATCACAAAAAATACAGCAGCTATTATGGTTGAAACGATTATGGGTGAAGGTGGAATTAAAGTAATACCTGACTGGTGTTTAAGAGATTTAAGAAAATTATGTAATAAGAAAAAAATATTACTCATACTGGATGAAGTTCAATGTGGAATTGGAAGATCAGGTGATTTTTTTGCTTTTGAAAGTTCAAAAGTAAAACCAGACATTGTGCCTATAGCAAAAGGTATAGGTGGAGGTTTTCCGATTGGTGCAGTACTTATGAACAAAAAGGTTAGTAAAGCTATGGTACCAGGAACTCATGGATCAACATTTGGAGGTAATCCGTTAGCTATGTCTGTTGGAAATGAGGTAATGGATATAATTTCAAAAAAAAAATTTTTAAACAATATCAAAAAACTTTCTAAATACTTTTTAAAAAACTTAAATGACATAAAAGTCAAACATCCAAATATAATTAAGCAAATTAGAGGAAAAGGTTTATTAATAGGAATACAATTACATAGAGATCAGACTTTATTCATTAAAAAACTTATGGAAAATAAATTATTAACAATTAAAGCAGCTGAAAATGTTATTCGTATTTTACCACCCTTAAATGTTAAGAAGAGTGAAATCGATATTGCATTAAAAGTTATTAATAAAGTTTGCTCAGAATATTAATTCAATGAAACATTTTACAACTTTAAAAGATATATCTTCAAAAGATCTTAGAAAGATTATCGCTGATGCTAAAAACAGAAAAAGATTAAGAAAAAAACTTAATACACTTGAGGTTGATAAAGGGTCTCCGCTTAAAGGAAAAATATTAATACAAATGTTTGAAAAACCAAGTTTAAGAACAAGAATAAGTTTTTATTTGGCAATTAAACAGTTAGGAGGAGGAACTTTAACATTAAGATCCAATGAGCTACATTTAGGTCAAGGGGGAGAAAGTATTTCTGATACAGCCAAGGTTCTCTCTACTTACGGAGATGGTTTTATGCTGAGAACTGATAGCGAAAAAAAAATGGAAGATTTTAAAAAATATTTATCAATACCTATAATAAATGGGTTAAGCCCTTTATCTCATCCTACACAAGTATTGTCTGATATTTTCACAGTTGAAGAAATTAAAAAAAAACCTATTTCAAAATTAAATATTTGTTGGATTGGTGACTCAAATAATGTTTTGAACAGTTTAATTGCCGCCTCAGTCAAATTTTCTTTTAAGTTAAGCATTGGCTGCCCAAAAAAATTTGAACCTGGGAATGAAGTGAGAAACTGGGTCAAAAAAAATAATAAGAAAATTTATATTTATAATGATCCAAAAAAAGCAGTTTCTGGTGCTGACGTAATTTTTTCAGATAAGGTAATTTCACTTAACGATAAAGTGAATAAGAAAAAAAAGATCTACGCGTTTAAAAATTTTAAGATAGATAAAAAGTTAACCAGATTAGCAAAAAAGAATTTTATATTTTTACATTGTTTACCTAGAGGAAATGAAGTTTCGGAAGACATTTTTTTGAGTAAAAACTCACATGTCTGGCAACAAGCGCTTAATAGAGTTCATGTTCAAAAAAGTATTTTATTATACTGTTTTGGAAAATTAAGGTAATGGTAAAGGGCTATCCGAATTTTTATTTAAATATAAAATAACTGATGCTCTATCTTTTTCTTTTCTTAAACCAGCAAATGCCATTTTTGTACCTTTTATCCAAGCTTGAGGTTTGATTAAATAACCGTTTAACTCTTCAAAAGTCCAATTTTTTGTGTGAGCAACAAGTGCTTTTGAATATTTGTAATCTTCGATGGCAGCAACCTTTCTTCCCACAACATTGTATAAAGCTGGTCCAATTTTGTTTCCCCCACCTGCTTGTATTGAGTGACATGCTGAACATTTTTTAAAGATTTTTTCGCCATGCGCTAGATCAGCTTGGGCCATTAAAGCTGATATATCAACTTCGACCTTTTCTTCTTTTTGAGCCACAGATTTTTTTAAATCATCTTCAGTTACCTCAACTTTATAACCAGAAACTTCTGGCTTTTCTACATTGAATAACAAGTTTGAGATTTTTCCAATACCAATGACCAAGAGTGCAACTAACAATACAGCTGCAACTATTTTATTTATTTCAAAAGAATCCATTATTTTTTCTTAAGAACTCATATAACATGTTAATATTAAAATAAACTAATTAAAAAATTATTTGCGTCTGTAAGACGCATTAAACTTTAAAATGAATAACACGATTATCTTGATACCGTCTAGAATGAGCGCATCAAGGCTTCCTGGAAAACCTTTATTAAAAATAAATGGGATAAGCATTATTCAGCATGTATACAACAAAGCAAAGGCGACAAATTTGGGCGAAGTTTATGTTGCAACAGAGGATGCTGAAATTCAGACTGAAATTGAAAAAAATGGTGGTAATTCAATAATGACTAGTAAAAATCATCAAACAGGTACTGACAGAATTTTTGAGGCAGTAGAAAAAATTAAAGACATTGAAAATATCAAATATGTCATTAATTTACAGGGAGACGAACCTCAAATATCGACGGAAGATATAATTAATCTTGATAAAAATGTTAGAAAACTAAATTCAAAAATCGGCACGCTTGGTACAGATATTAAGGATAAAAAAATATTTAGTAATAAGAATATTGTAAAAGTCACTGTAAATGAAACTTTTCGAAAAAAAAATCATTCGCCAGCTTTGACCTTTTTTAGAAATGCTGAAGACTTTGATGAAAAAAAAACCTTTCACCACATTGGGATTTATCAGTATGATATCTTGACTTTGGAGAAATTTATCAACTTAAAACAGACAGAAAATGAAAAAAAATTTAGATTAGAGCAGCTACGTGCTTTAGATAATGGTATCCCGATAGATGTTATGTATACACAAAATTCTCCGATAGGTGTAGACACTATAGATGATTTTATGGAAATTAAAAAAATAATGGAATATAAAAAAGATTAAACTTATGAAAATTGTATACCAAGGTTCACCAGGAGCGTATTCCCACTTAGCGGCAAAAAAAATGTATCCTAATTATGAACCTATTTCACAAAATACTTTTGAAGAATGCTTTAATCTTTGCTTAAAAAATGAAAGTTATAGAACAATTATTCCTGTAGAAAATTCAATAGCGGGAAGAGTTGCAGACATACAATATTTAATTAACAAATATAAACTTCAAATTTACGCAGAACATTTTCAACCAATCATCCATAATTTAATGATACTGCCTAGTTCAAGTATGAAAAATATATCTTCAGTAAGATCGCACACCCAAGCCATTTCACAATGTCAAAAAATTATCACAGAAAACAAGCTTGAACCTATAATTGCAGCAGATACCGCAGGTAGTGCAAAATATATTAGTGATAACAAAATTAATAATGAAGCTGCAATCGCATCTGAGTTAGCTGCCGAAATTTACAATCTGAAAATAGTAAAAAAAAATATTGAAGACAATAAAGGTAATGTGACAAGGTTTTTAATAATGGGCAGCAAAGCTTCACATCCAGAATTTAAGAAAAAAAATTATATTACAAGTTGTATTTTTAAAGTAAAAAATAAACCTGCCGCTCTTTACAAATGTTTGGGCGGCTTTGCTACCAATAATGTAAATTTAAGTAAATTAGAAAGTTTCTCTGATCAAAACAGTTTTGAACAATATTTATTTATATGCGATATTTATGGACATATTGAAGATCCAAAAATCCAAAAATCTTTAGAAGAGCTAGGTTTTCACACTGTTAGTTTAGATATTCTAGGAGTTTACGAAGCAAGCGAATATAGAAAAATCTAAAAATTTACAAAGTTTTGTTGTAGACTAGAAAATATAACTGTTATAATAACTGGGGGCCAATCAGGTGGTGGTACCACGAATCCCCCAGGCTTGAAAAAGAGCAAGGGTAATGAGTATTTTCCAGGTTGATTGGTCTCCTAATAAAAATGAGCAATAATTCAAAAGTTTTAGCACTGAAATACAGACCTCAAGTCTTTAAAGATTTAATTGGTCAGAACATCATTGTAGAAACAATTGAAAAATCCATTTCTCAAAATAAAATTCCTAATGCTTTTTTATTTACAGGAATGAGGGGTGTTGGAAAAACAACAATTGCGAGAATTTTAGCTAAATCTTTAAATTGTGGAAATTCTGAAAAAAATGATTGTTTAAAAAATAAGTGTAAAAATTGTGATGAAATATCAGAGTCTAGACATATCGATGTTTTAGAAATGGATGCGGCAAGCAAGACTGGTGTTGACGATGTTAGAGATTTAATAGAATTTTCGAGATATGGACCAACATCTTCAAAATTTAAAATTTTTATAATTGATGAAGTTCATATGTTAAGTAACCAAGCTTTTAATGCTTTACTAAAAACTTTAGAGGAACCACCTGCCTATTTAAAGTTTATTTTTGCAACAACTGAGGTTAACAAAATCCCAGTAACAGTCTTATCGAGATGTCAAAGATTTGATTTGTCAAGAGTCAAGTCTGAGGAAATAAGTGAATTTTTGTTAAAAGTTGCTCAAATGGAGAAAATAGATGTCAGTCAAGATGTTTTAAACTTGATCTCAAAAATTTCAGAGGGTTCTGTTAGAGATGCATTGTCATTATTAGATAGAATATCACTTACCAATGATGATAACTTAAAAGGGACTATAAGCTTAGAAAGTGCACAAAAAATATTTGGATATTTTGATAAAGAGTTTACGATAAACCTAATAGAGAAAATATTTGATGGAGATGAACATAAAACTCTTGATCTGTACAGGCAGATATACCAAAAAGGAATAGAACCTAAAATTTTTTTAAATGGTTTTTTGGAAATCATTTATTATTTGAAAAATTTTAAAAATCTGGAAAGAATTGGTTTTGTTAATGACTTAACTGAAAATAACTTTACAAAAATTAAAGAAATGTCTGAGAGATTAGATGCTTATACCTTACTTTTATTCTGGCAATTTACTATAGAAACCATAGACGAGGTGAATATTGTAAATGACCCTAACTTATCTATCGAAATGTTTTTAATACGCTTGCTTCACCTAAAAGATGCGAAGTCAAAAACTAATTCAGCACAAAATGAAATCAATAAAATTGAAAATAATTTTGAAAAAAAAAAGGTCACGGTAAATCAACTTAAATCTTCATCTCAAGAGAAGCAAAAAAAAATTTTAGATGATCAAAAATCTATTAATAATATAGAAATAAAATCTTTAAAAGGATTAATCGATATATGTAATTTGAAAAAAGAATTAGAACTTAAATATGAATTAGAAACCAATGTAAATCTAATAATCTTTAAAAACGGTTATATTGAAATTTCTTTTAATGAAAATTTAAAAAAGGATTTTGTAAAAATATTATCGTCAAAATTATATGAGTGGACTAATACTAGATGGATTATTTCTCTTTCACAAAAAGATGGACAAGAAACAATAAAAAAAACTTCAGAAGGGAAGAAGAAAAATAATTTAAAAGATTTTGAACAAACAGATATGTTCAAAAATATTAAAAAATCATTTTCTGACGCTGAATTGATAGATGTTAAAGATAATAACAATGACTGATTTTAATAAAATTTTAGATAAGGCGAAAGAGATAGAAGAAAAGATAAAGGATAGTCAAGAAAAAATTAAACAAATTAAAGTGGAAGGTACATCTGGCGGTGGTTTGGTGAAAGTTATATTGAATGGCAACAGTGAAATAGAAAAAATTGATATTTCTGAAAAAATTTTTTCTGAGGATAAGACCATGTTAGAAGATTTAATTATAGCTGCGCACAACGAAGCGAAAAAAAATTTAAAAACTAAAACTACTGAAGAAATAACAAAAGCAACTGGAAATTTTGGTATTCCGGGTTTTAAGTGGCCTTTCTGAGTATGAATAATCTCACTGAAATAGAGGATCTAATAAAAATAATTTCTAAACTTCCAGGACTTGGGCCAAAATCTGCAAAAAGAATAGTTTTAAAGCTAATTAATAATCGCGAGGAGCTAATAAAGCCAATGGCAAAAATATTGGCAGAAGTTTATAAAAATGTATCACGCTGTACAATCTGTGGGACTTTGAAAAGTAACTCTATAGAGTGTAGTTATAGTGATTGTAATTTTATCGATGAAAAATTTGATAAAATTTGTGTTGTTGAAAATATTTCTGATCAATGGAGTATTGAAAGCTCAAATATTTTTAAAGGTTATTTCCACATTTTAGGGGGAACAATTTCCTCAGCAGGACAAAATAATGAGGATTTATTAGTTAGCTCTTTAGCAGAAAGGGTAAAAAAAGATAAAATAAAAGAGGTTATTTTAGCTACAAGTGCAACTGTAGAAGGTCAAACGACAGCATATTATATTCAAGACAGTTTAAAAAATTTGAATATTAAAATAACCAAGTTAGCACAAGGTTTACCTGTAGGTGGTGAAATAGAAAGTTTGGATGATGGCACCCTTAATTCTGCCTTTAAAAATAGGAAAACTATCTAGAGGAACTTAAGTTTTTTTTTATGGATCTATTTAAATGTAACAAAGGTTCTGTATAACCTGAAGATTGGTCCTTACCTTTAAAAACCAAATCACAAGCAGTTTGAAAAGCGATAGATTTTTCAAAATTATCTGACATGTTTTTATATTCAGGATCCTTCTCATTTTGATCGTCTACAATTTTTGCCATCTTTTTTAATGTTTCTAATACCTGATTAGGAGTACATATATTATGGTGTAGCCAATTAGCTATATGTTGAGAAGATATTCTTAAAGTTGCTCGATCTTCCATGAGACCTATATTATTTATGTCTGGAACTTTTGAACAACCTACGCCATTATCTATCCATCTCACTACGTATCCCAATATCCCTTGGCAATTATTTTCAAGCTCAGTTTTAATTTCATCCATTGACCAGTTTGGAGCTCGAATAATTGGTAATTTTAAAAGATTATCTAAATCAAATTTTCTTTTGTTGGAAAGTTTTTTATGAACTTTGAAAACGTTCACTTTATGATAGTGAATTGCATGTAAAGTTGCTGCAGTTGGTGAAGGTGTCCAGGCACAATTCGCTCCAGAAGAAGGATGTCCTATTTTTTCCTTTAACATATCTGCCATTCTATCTGGTGCAGCCCACATTCCTTTTCCAATTTGAGCCTTACGAGAAAAACCGCATTCCAATCCAACAACAACATTATTGTTCTCATATGCTTTAATCCAATCAGAATTTTTTATATCACCTTTCTTAATCACTGGACCTGACTCCATAGATGTATGTATTTCATCCCCAGTTCGATCTAAAAACCCAGTATTAATAAAAACAACTCTTCTTTTCACATTTCTGATGCACTCTTTTAAATTAGCACTAGTTCGTCTTTCCTCATCCATTATCCCAATTTTAATTGTATTCTTTTTCATTTTTAAAACATTTTCAACATGACTAAAAATTTCATCAGCAAATGCGACTTCGTCTGGTCCATGCATTTTTGGTTTAACAATATAAATGGAATTTTTTCTTGAGTTACCTTTTTTAATGAAGTCATGCAAACATGCTGCAGAAATAATAAAGGCATCCATAATACCTTCTGGAACTTCTGATTTATCTGACAATAAAATTGAGGGGGTTTTCATCAAGTGCCCAACATTTCTATTTAATAAAAGAGCCCTACCATGCAATTTAAATGCCTTTCCGTTGTGAGAAGTGTAATTTCTATCTGAGTTTAAAACTCTTTTATATTTCTTTCCTAATTTTTCAAATTTGACCTGTAAATTTCCTTTCATTAGACCTAACCAGTTTCTGTAGCCAATTACTTTGTCACTTGCATCAACTGCAGCAACACTATCTTCATGATCTATGATGGTTGATACAGCAGACTCTATTACCAGATCACTAAGCCCTATGGGATCGTTGTTTGCATGGAAAGCATAAGGATTAATAATTAATTCTACATGAAGCCCGTTATTAATTAGCAAAACACCTTTAAGACCTTTTTTATCACGTCGATATCCTTTAAACTGCTTTTTGTCTTTCAAAGATATAGTTTTTTTACCGATTTTCAAAATTAATTTATGTTTTAAAATTTTTAATTCGCTAATTTTTTTCCACGAATTATTTTTTAATGGAAAAATTTCATCTAAGAAATTTCTACAATAATTTATTACTTTTCCTCCACGGACAGGGTTGTATCTGTTATCAAGTTTTTCAGAGCCGATTGCATCTGTTCCATATAAAGCATCATATAAACTTCCCCATCTCGCATTTGCAGCATTTAAAGCGTATCTTGCATTTGAAATTGGAACAACTAGTTGAGGACCTGGTGTTTTTGATATTTCTTCATCAACATTTTCTGTCTGGATTTTGAAGTTTTTTCCCTCTTTTTTAATGTAGTTAATAGAATACAAAAATTTTTTATATTCTACTAAATTAAAATCTTTATCTTTATTTTGTAAATGCCAATTATCAATTTTTTTTTGAATATCTTCTCTTGTAGCAATTAACTTTTCATTTTTTGGTTTTAAAACGTGTAAAGATTTTTCAAAACCACTCCAAAAATTTTTTGGCTTTATTTTCGTGCCCTTAAGAACCTCATTGTTTACAAACTTTAATAGCTCTTTTGATACATGAAGATTTCCAACATTTGAGTATTCTTTTAAATTTTTTGTTTTCATAATTAAAAATTATCTTAGAAATTAATAAATTAATATATATAATAGTTACACACTAATAAAAGTAATCATTTTATTGCCATTTTTAAATATTAGTGGATATTTAACTATGAAAAATTATTTGAATTTCGAAAAAGATATAAAATCCCTAGAAAGCGAGATTGAAAAACTTCAGGATCCATTTGCTAAAGATGGCATCACACAAGTTGAAACTGGAAAATTAGCAAAACTTCAGAATGATTTAAGTTCTAAATTAAAAGAAATTTATTCTAACCTTGATCCGTGGCAAACAACAATGGTCGCTCGCCACGAGGACCGCCCTAAATCAAAATTTTTTATTGATAATCTTTTTGAGGACTTCTTTCCAATTCATGGTGACAGATTATTTGGGGAGGACAAATCTTTGATTTCTGGATTAGCGACTTTTCAAAATAAATCTGTAATGGTGATTGGACAAGAAAAAGGTGAGGATCTTGACTCTAGAATTGAGAGAAATTTTGGAATGATGAAACCAGAAGGATATCGAAAATCAATCAGACTGATGAAGTTAGCTGATAAATTCAACTTACCAATTATTTTATTTATAGATACTCCTGGCGCTTATCCTGGAGTTGGAGCAGAGGAGAGAGGTCAAGCTGAAGCAATTGCAAGATCAATAGAATGCTCAATGTCGATTGGTGTGCCTACAATTTCAATTATTATTGGTGAAGGAGGTTCTGGTGGTGCAATAGCGTTAGCATCCTCAAATAAAATTATAATGTTAGAAAATGCGATTTATTCAGTAATATCCCCAGAGGGATGTGCATCTATTTTATGGAGAGATCCAACAAAAACCCTAGAAGCCGCAAAAGCAATGAAACTTACTTCTAAAGATCTTTTAAATTTAAAAATTATTGATGAAATAATTCCTGAACCAACCGGGGGAGCCCACAGAGATAAAAATCTAATTTTGGAAAATGTAAAAATGTCTATTGATAAAAATTTAAATGAGTTAAGCAATCTTCACAAAGCTGAAATTATATCTCTTAAAAAAGAAAAATTTTTAGAAATCGGTAGGGGCAAAGGTTTAACAGAGGGAGTTTCTATTTCTAATAAATTGTCGATAAATTTTACAAATATAAATAAATTTAAAAAATTTTTATTTAAATACAAATATTTTTTTATAGGATTAATATTTATTTTAATTGCTTTACTTTCTCTCTTAAAATAATCTTAAAACTAGTTGGAATTTATCTTCTTTTTTCTTCAATTCTTAAATTAAGCAAAATCATTACTATGTCTTGCCTGATTTTATTTAATAATGTTTCAAAAGAATTAAACGCCTCTTTTTTATACTCAACCAAGGGGTCCCTTTGACCATAAGACCTCAAACCTATTACTTGACGTAACTGTTCTAAATATTGAATATGATTTTTCCAATTTAAATCAATTAATTGCAAAAAGATTTTCTTTTCTATTTCTTTTGAACTTTCCTCTCCTAAATAAGCGCTTCTTTCATCTCTTTTTTTTTTAAAATTTGAATTTATGGAGCTCGATATTTCTTTATCACTTATACTTCTTAATTTCTCATTTAAATTTTCCTCATTTTGACCAAAAAGAGTGTTAATTCTATTTACCTGAGCTTTATTTTCAAAAATTGATGGAGATTTTTCTTTTTGTTTAATTAAATCTTCAATTTCATCTTTTAAAAAGTTATCAATAGTTTCAAATATGTTTTGTTTTTCTAGTACTTTTTTTCTTTGATTAAATATTACATGTCTCTGGTCATTAAGCACATCATCAAACTTTAATAAAGTTTTTCTTATTTCAAAGTTTCTAGTCTCAACTTTTTGTTGAGCTCTTTCCAAAGCTTTGTTGATCCAAGGATGGTCAATACTTTCTCCATCTTTTAATCCAAGTTTTTCTAACATTTTATTAATAGACTCCGATCCAAAAATTCTCATTAAATCATCTTCTAAACTTACATAAAAAATTGAATTACCTTCATCACCCTGTCTACCAGCTCTTCCTCTGGCTTGGTTATCAACTCTTCTAGACTCCATTCTTTCCGTACCAATAACAAAAAGTCCACCTAAAGATTTAATTTTTTCTTTGTTATCTTTTAAGTTATCTGTATCTTTCCCACCTAATTTTATATCTACACCTCTTCCTGAAATACTTGTTGTAATTATCACCGAATTTAATTTTCCTGCATTAGCAATAATCTCAGCCTCTTTTTCATGATTTTTAGCGTTTAAAACTGTATGAGTAATCTTATTTTTTCTAAATAAATCTGAATATACCTCGGATTTGTCGACACTAGATGTAAAAATAAGTAACGGTTGCCCTTTTGAATTTAAGGTCTTAACTTTAGAAATAATTGCATCTTGTTTTTCTTTTTCCGTTCTGAAAATTTGATCGTTCCAATCTTTTCTAATCATTTCTTTATTAGTTGGAATAACAACAACATTGAGATTATAAATTTCATAAAACTCCTGACTTTCTGTAACAGCAGTTCCAGTACATCCTGCAAGTTTTTTATATAGTTTGAAGTAATTTTGATAAGTAATTGACGCAAGTGTCTGATTTTCCATTTGGACTTTTAAATTTTCCTTAGCCTCCAAAGCCTGATGTAGTCCATCACCATACCTTCTACCTTCAAGAATTCTTCCTGTAAGCTCATCAACAATTTTGATCTTTCCATCCACTTCAACATAGTCTCTATCTTTTGAGAAAAGATGATTTGCCTTCAATGCCTGATTAACGTGATGTACAAGGTTTAAATTAGCTGGATCATAAAAATTATTATTTTTAAGTATTCCAATATTATTTAATAATTTTTCTATAGAATCTATTCCTTCATTAGTTAAAGTGACATTTTTATCCTTTTCATCCAATTCATAGTCACTTGGTTTTAATTTTGTTACAAGTTTATTGATAGCTTTATATTGATTACTTGTTTCATCTGACTGTCCAGAAATAACCAATGGCGTTCTAGCCTCATCTATTAGACAAGAATCGATTTCATCTACAATAGCAAATCTATGTTCTCTTTGAACTAATTTGTTCGATGAATATTTCATATTATCTTTTAAATAATCAAAACCAAGTTCACTATTAGTTGCGTAAGTAATATCCTTTAAATAATTTTCTCTCCTCTCAGCATCAGATTGATCATTGTTGATGTAACCAGCGCTTAAACCAAGAAATTTATAAATTTTTGACATATCTTCACAATCTCTCTTTGCTAAATAATCGTTTACTGTAACAACATGAACGCCCTTTCCAGAAAGAGCATTTAAATAAGCAGCCAATGCAATTGTGATTGTTTTTCCTTCCCCAGTTCTCATTTCTGCGATTTTACCCTGATGTAATGCAATACCTCCTAACAATTGAACATCAAAATGCCTTTCATTTCTTGATCTGTGAGAAGCTTCTCTTACATACGCAAATGCTTTTGGCAAAACCTCATCGAGGTTTTTTCCACTTTTAATTTGATTTTTTAGTTCATTAGTTTTATTTGGAAAATCACTATCTTTTATTTTAACCACATCATTTTCTAGCAAATTAATTTTTTCAAGAATTTTTCTGAATTTAGCCAGCTCGATATCGTTGCTACTCTTAAATATTTTACTAATAAAGCTTAATGGATTTAACATTATTTTTTGATATATAATTAATTATTAATTGATTATATAGTGAATAATTAATTTTTTTAAATAGAATGCCCCTAAATTTAAGTAATTTTTTGTTATCTAAAAAAGAAAAGTCAAAAATGGCTGACTTCCAGGACTTAGACCATATTGATGGTGTATCAGTATCTACGACATCAGCTAATTTATATAATAATGATAGAGATGATTTGGTCCTTTTTTATTTCAGACATGGCGCTGAACACGCATCAGTGTATACCCAATCGCAGGTAATATCCGAAAACATTAAATGGAACAAGAAAATAAAAACAAAAAAGATTCGTGCTCTTTTAGTAAACACAAGAAACGCTAACGCGCTAACAGGAAAAAAAGGTTATGAAGCTCTTGAAGAAATTTCTGAGGAAATATCGATAAATTTAACGAATAAACAAAAAGACGACGAAGAACACCCAAAAAAAGTAAAATCAAATGAAGTTTTATTTGGTTGCACTGGTACAATTGGAGAGGTCTTTCCAAAAGAAAAAATTAAGTCTTCCATAAAAAGTTTGGTAGATAAAATAAAGTACACTCAAAATAAATATTTATGGATTAAAGCTGCAATGGGTATTTTGACAACTGACCTTAAGCCAAAGCTTGCTATGGAAGAATGCAATATTGGAAACACAAAAGTGAAAATTTATGGTTTAGCTAAAGGATCTGGAATGATTTTTCCAAATATGGGAACCACCCTTGCTTATATTTTTACTGATGCAGACCTTTCTTCGAATATATTAAAAAAGATATTAAAAAAAAATATACAAGACACTTTTAATGCAATTAGTTGTGATGGCGACACCAGCACAAATGACATGGTAACAATTTTCTCTACAGGAAAGGCAAAAAATAAACCTATTGGTAATATAAATGATATTAAATTAAAAGATTTTGATTTAGCTCTAAATAATGTTTTGCTAAACTTAGCAAAAAGAGTAGTGAGTGATGGTGAGGGCGCTTCAAAGTTTGTAAAAATTAATTCCTTAAAATGTTCTAGTGAAAGTGATGCAAAAAAAATATCATTTTCAATAGCTAACTCACCGTTAGTAAAGACAGCAATTACAGGAGAAGATCCTAATTGGGGAAGAATATTAATGGCAGCTGGAAAAGCGGATGTGGAGTTTGAAGTAGATCGCGTAAATTTATTTATAGGAGGGTATAAAATTCTGGACAAAGGACAGCTTAATAAAAATTATATTGAAAAAGATGTTGCAGACTATATGAAGCAAGCTAATTTAGAAATTACAATTGAAATTAATAACGGTAACAAAAGTTTTACTTGCTACACGATGGACTTTTCTCAAAAGTATATATCTATTAATTCAGACTATAGAACCTAAATCTTGAAAAAGAGAAAAGAATTATTACTTATATTTCATGATTAAATACAAACTAATTTGTAAAGATTGTAATAACATTTTTGATAGTTGGTTTTCTAATTCTAAGGAATACGAAAAATTAAAAAAGAGAAAATATTTGAATTGTCATATTTGCGATTCACGAAAAGTAGAAAAAACTCTGATGTCACCAAATATATTAAACAGCCCAGATCTTAAAACAAAAGATACTAATAAAATTAAGGAGATTAAGTCAAAGCTAAGAGAGTTTAAAAAGTTTATAAAAAATAACTTTAAATACGTCGGAGACAACTTTGCTCATGAGGCAAGGCTAATACATTATGACCCGAAAAAGGAAAAAAAAGCAATTTATGGAAAAGCTTCACAAAAAGAAATTCAAGATCTTAAACAAGAAGGCATTAAAACTGAGGAGTTTCCCTGGATAGAGGATAAAGAAAATTAAGTTTTAGAAAATTGTGCAAGATAATTTACTGAGCTATCCTCAGACATAATCCATTCATCTTTTAGAACATTAAACTTTACACCAATTAAGTCATTTAAAGTTAACGAATTTTTTTTACAAATATTGATTAAATCATCAGGTTTTAGAAATTTGTTCCAATCATGGGTACCTATTGGCAACCATTTTAAGATGTATTCAGCGCCAATTATTGCAAAGACATAAGACTTTAATGTTTTATTTAAAGTTGCAATAAACATTAAGCCATTTTTATTCAAAAGTTCCGAGCTTTTTAATAAAAAAAAATCGACATTATCTACGTGTTCAACTATCTCCATATTTAACACTACATCAAATTTTTCTTTGATAACAAATTTCTCTGGAGATGAACAATAATAATCAATATTTAATTTACTTTTTTGTAAATGCTTTTTAGCAATTTTGATGTTTCTGTCCGAGGCATCTATACCCGTAACTGTTGCACCTAATCTCGAAAGGGGTTCACTTAAAAGACCTCCACCACAACCAATGTCTAATATTTTTATATCTTTTAATGGTAATTTTTCTGATTTATTTCCAAATTTTTTGGTAATTGTATCTTTAATATATTTTAGTCTGACTGGATTAAAATTATGTAATGGTTTAAATTTACCCTCAGGGTCCCACCACTCATCAGCTAATTTTGAAAATTTATCAATTTCCTTTTTATTAATAGTATCTTTTTTCATTGGTTGTTGACTTTACATTTAAGATGTATTTTATCTAAATATAAAAATTTAAATATAAAATATCAATGAAAATAATTGTTTTAAAATTTGGCGGAACATCGGTTGGTACATTACATAGAATTATAAAAATATCTAAAATAATTATCTCATTCATTAAAAAAAAATACAAAGTAATTGTTGTAACATCTGCTATGAGTGGTGTTACAAATGAACTTTTAAAAAAATCCGTTAAAATTTCTAAAAATTTCCCTAACTCTGAGAGAGATGTTCTATTATCCACAGGTGAACAAATGGCTAGTGCTTTAATCGCTGGAAAGCTATTTGACCTAGGTTTTGAATCAAGATCTTGGATGTCATGGCAGATCCCTATAATTACAAAAGGTAACTATAGTTCTGCAAGAATTTTAAAAATTGGCACAGATAAGATAAAAAAATACTTAAAGAAAGGTGGCACTCCAATAATAACTGGTTTTCAAGGTTTAAATAAAGAGAATAGAATTACCACTTTAGAAAGAGGCGGCAGTGATGCAAGTGCAATTATGCTTGCTAAATTTTTTAAAGCTAAAAGATGTATAATTTATACTGATGTTGATGGAGTTTATACTGCTGATCCAAATTTAACAAAAAAAGCAAAAAAAATAAAAGTATTATCTTACGAAGAGATGCTCGAAATGTCCTCACTTGGCGCTAAAGTAATGCAGCCGGCTTCAATTCAAGATGCTAAATTAAATAAAATAAAAATTGATGTGAAATCATCATTTACAAATAAACCAGGAACACAAATAATTGGAAGAAAAAAGATTAGGGATATTAATATAATCAGGGGTGTATCTTTTACTAAAAACGATGCAAAAGTAAGTCTTCTTGGTGTGAAAGATAAACCAGGTGTAGCTGCAGCAATATTTGAACCACTATATAAAAATTCTATAAATGTTGACATGGTAGTTCAAAATATTTCTTCAGATGGTAAAGAAACAGATTTAACGTTTACTATTAAGTCTGAAGATCTACTTAAAACTAAAAAACTTATTTCTAAAAACAAAAAGATAAAATTTAAAAAATTGATTGTAGATAAAAATGTAGCAAAAGTTTCTATTGTCGGTGTTGGAATGATCACTACACCAGGGGTTACTTATCGAATGTTTCAGGCATTGGCAAATAAAAAAATTAATATTCTTGTTATTTCTACTTCTGAAATAAAAATATCTGTTTTAATTCAAAGTAAAAATTTAAAAAAATCAGTTGAATTATTACACAAAGAATTTAATTTAAATAAATGAGTTATAAAGAGTTTAGAGATATAAAAAGAAAGAAAACAAAAGAGATAAATGTTGGTAATATAAAAATTGGTGGAGAAAATTCAATCACAGTTCAGACAATGACAAATACTCTAACTACCAATGTAAAAGAAACTATTGAACAAATTAATAATTGCGCTGAAGAAGGTGCTGAGCTCGTAAGGGTTTCATGTCCCGATGAGAATTCGACAAATTCTTTAAAAGAAATAGTAAAAGAAAGTAAAGTTCCGATTATCGCAGATATTCATTTTCATTACAAAAGAGCAATAGAGGCGGCTAAGAATGGAGCAAAATGTTTGAGAATTAATCCAGGTAACATTGGCCAAAAAGATAAAATTAAACAAGTAATAGCGGCAGCTAAAGACTATGAATGTGCATTAAGGATTGGAGTAAATGCTGGTTCTTTAGAAAAAGATATTTTGGAAAAATATAAAGGACCCTGCCCAGATGCTTTAGTGGAAAGTGCAATGAGGAATATTAAGATTATAGAGGATGAAGATTTTTTTAATTTTAAAGTTAGCGTCAAATCTTCAGATGTGTTTTTATCGATAGCATCATACAGACTTCTCTCAACTAAGACAGATTACCCTTTGCATTTAGGTGTGACAGAGTCAGGAAGTTTTGTACCTGGAAGTGTAAAAACATCAATAGGCTTAGGCTCTCTTTTGATGGAAGGAATTGGTGACACAATTAGAGTTTCTCTATCTGACGATCCTATTAAAGAAGTGAAAATAGGTAATGAAATTTTAAAATCCTTGAATTTAAGAAATAGGGGCGTAAAAGTTATTTCATGCCCTTCTTGTGCGCGTCAAGGTTTTGAAGTGATTGATGTAGTCAAAAAATTGGAAGAAAAATTATCTCATATAAAAACACCTCTTACTTTATCTATAATCGGATGTGTCGTTAATGGGCCAGGCGAAGCTGCTTCGTCTGATATTGGAATTACTGGCGGAGGAAAAGATAGCAACATGTTATATCTTAACGGTGTTCAAAAAGAAAAATTGAAAAATGATGAAATTATTTCCAAAGTTGTTGCTTTAGTTGAGAAAAAAGAAAAAGACATCAAAAATAAAATCTAATGATACCAGTTGATAAGGTAAGGGAGATAATAAGAAAACATGAGATTTTGGAAAAAGAGTTATCATCTGGAGCAATTGAAAAAAAGCAATTCGCATCTAAATCTAAAGAATATTCAGAATTAAATTCAATAATAAATCATGCTAAAGATTATCTTATATTTGATAGAACTAAGGACGATCTAAAAAAAATTATTAATGATGAAAACAATGATAAAGAAATGATAGAGTTGGCCAAAATCGAACTTGATGAGCTTGAGCTTAAAAAAGATAAAAATGAAAATAAACTAAAATTGTTTTTGCTACCAAAAGATGAGGCAGATACCAAAAATGCGATAATAGAAATACGAGCGGGAACAGGTGGACTAGAGGCAAGTCTTTTTGCTTCAGATCTTTTTAAAATGTACGAAAAAGTAAGCCAAAAAAAGAAATGGTTTTTGGAAATAATAAGTATATCAAAAAGTGATGCAGGTGGATTGAAGGAGGTAATTGCCTCAATAAAAGGAAGAAATATTTATTCCTCATTAAAATATGAAAGCGGAGTTCATAGAGTCCAACGAGTTCCGGATACTGAGACGCAAGGCAGAGTTCATACTTCAGCAGCAACAGTTGCGGTATTACCAGAGGCAGAAGAAGTAGACATAAAGATCGAAGAAAAAGACTTGAGAATTGATGTATTCAGAAGTAGCGGCCCTGGAGGGCAAAGTGTTAATACTACAGACTCAGCTGTAAGAATTACCCACATCCCAACAGGAATTGTTGTTAGCCAACAAGACGAAAAATCTCAAATTAGAAATAAAGAGAAAGGGCTTAAAATTTTGAGATCGAGAATATACGAGTTTGAAAGAAATAAAAGAGACGAGGAAAGAGCAAAAGATCGAAAAAGTAAAATTGGATCAGGTGATAGATCTGAAAGAATAAGAACATATAATTTTCCTCAAGGTAGAGTCACAGATCATAGAATCAATCTGACATTACATAAACTAGAGGAGTTTATGGAAGGACAAATTTTTGATGAAATGATTGATAGTTTAAGCCTTCAAGCCCAAGAGGAAGAACTAAAAAAAATATCATGAAAATAATAGATAATTTGAAAGATGGTCAAGAGATACTAAAAAAAACTAATATACCTTCATATAAAATTGATTGTGAAATTTTAATGTCGAAAACCCTAAATATTTCAAGAGAAGACATTCTTCTTAATTCAGAGAAACAAATGAAAAAAGAAGAAAGAGAAAAATATTTAAATCTTGTTAATAGAAGAAAGAAAAAAGAGCCAATCGCCTATATAACTAACACTAAAAGTTTTTGGAGAGATAAGTTTATAACAAACGAAAATGTACTTATCCCTCGCCCGGATTCAGAACATTTGGTGGAACAGTCACTTAAAATAATTAAAAAAAATCAGTTTAAAAGATTACTCGACATCGGTGTCGGCTCCGGATGTTTATCAATATCTATTTTAAAAGAGAGGCTATATTGCAAATGTGATGCCATAGATTTATCTAAAAATGCTTTAAAATTGGCAAAAATCAATGCAAATTTACATCAATTATCAGATAGAATTAAATTTTATAAAAGAGATGTTGACAATTTTTACAACGATAAATATGATTTAATTATAAGTAATCCTCCATATATTAAAAAACACAAAATAAAATATTTGGACTCAATAATTTATGAACCAAAAATTGCTTTGGATGGTGGATTAGATGGTTTAGAAGTAATTAAAAAAATTATTTCAAAATCAAAACATTTATTAAAAATTAATGGTAAACTTATCCTTGAAATTGGATACGATCAAAAATACAAGGTGACTAAACTCTTAAAAGAAAAAAATTTTTATATAAATAAAACTATCAGAGACTATGGAAATAATATTAGATGTATAGTATCTACAAAAATAAATTAAAAACACATGAGACAATTTAGAAATAATTTAAAGAGAAACAGAAGTAGAAATCACTCTGACAGATCATTTAAAAGAAGTTCGGACATAGACAAATTAAACGGTAACTTTGCAAATAGTGAAAATTCTTTTAGAAGGAAAATAAACAGAAGCAATGGAAATGTCCAAAAATTAATTTCAAAGTACAATGACCTTGCTAGAGAAGCTTTGTCCAATGGAGATAAAATACTATCAGAAAACTATTTTCAGTATGCGGACCACTTTTTAAGAGTTTCACTAGAGCAAAAAGAAAAAGATATTTCCTAAAAAAATATTAATTAATTTTAATTATCAAATCTGACTTAAGCACATCTGTTTTTATTCTAACAATTTCAAAATTTTCTCTCACTGGCCCTTTAAGAGATTTTCCTGGAGGTAATTTTAATGTTTGCGAATTAATTTTTTTTCCATTTTCAATTACTTCATAATGTAAATGTGGACCAGTTGACATACCAGTTGATCCAACATAACCAATAATTTGTCCTTGCTTTACTCTTGAGCCAGGAACTGCGAGATTTGAAAATTTAGACATATGTGCATAAATTGTTTGATAAGTTGTATTGTGTTTTATTTTTACACAATTACCACCACCACCACACCAACCTGCTTTTAAAATAATGCCATCACCTGATGCCATGATAGGTGTACCTAATGGTGCAGCAAAATCAGTACCTCGATGCATCTTGTTAAAACCTAAAATAGGATGTTTTCTCATTCCAAATGGAGACGACAACCTTGCTCCATTTATTGGAGTTTTCATTAATGCTTTTTTAATACTTTTTCCATTTTCATCATAGTGACCAAAAAATTTTTTGTCTGGATAAAAATATAACTGGTTTGTCTGTCCTCTCAGAACTAAGTTAGCATAAATTATTTCCCCAGTGCTAAATACTTCATTATTTTCATCTATGAATGTTTCATAGATAATTTGGTATGAATCATTTTTTCTAATGTCTCTTTGAAAATCCACCTGAAAACCATAGAGTCTTGCAAATTCTATTATAACATTAGGATTTATTTTTTGTTTTACAGCTGATTTATAGAGACTTGACCTTATGACACCTTCTTTTAAAACAAGTTTTTTAGTAAGGTTAGTTACAATTTCCTCTTTTTTAAGTTGATCTGTATCTAAATTTTTTACTATTTGTATTTTTCTTGTTTTTGAAATAGGTATTAAAAGGCTTAATATTTTCTTGTTATTTTTATCAGTATTATCCAGAACTATGTTTAGAATTTGCTTAGATCTTATTTTCTTTGTTTCTTCTCTATTTAAAATTGCAAATATTTTTTTGATCTCATCGTCTTTGACAGAAAATTCTTTAAGAATATCCCTAAGTGTCTGTCCGCTTTTAACTGAATAGTCAATCTGCTCATATCTAGGAGTTAAGTTGAAGAAAATGTGGTTTATTGTTTTTTTAAAGTAAGTGTTTCTTAAAACCTTTATATATTCATTATTAACTTTTTTGCTTTGGGAGTTGTAAACTTGAATTATAAGAGTTGAAACTATCAGTAAGAGTATTAAAAGAAATACTTCGGTATTTTTTCTTATTAATGATGTAACCTTAAGTTGAATAAATTTCATGGAATTTCTATAATTTATTGTCTTTAAAAAAACTAGCATAAAAAGTATAGGTTTTTATTGGCTTTTTTGAGCTATTTTCTTTGATAATCCCTTGATTTACCAACGATTTGTACTATAAGCAGTCTCTCCAAACAATGAAAATTGTTAATTATTAGGCTTAAACCTAATTAGCTATTTGAAAAGTAAAAATTTAAGAAGAGAAGTGTGGACGGTTAAGGTTACCAAAATTTGTCGTACACACTTCAACATTATATAAATTTATTCTTAGATTTATATAGAAGCTAGTGTGCGCCGTTTTTAAACTTGAGAGTTTGATCATGGCTCAGAACGTACGCTGGCGGCACGCCTAATACATGCAAGTCGAACGAAGTAGCAATACTTAGTGGCAGACGGGTGAGTAACATGTAGGTATCTTCCCTTTGGTGAGGAATAACATGAGGAAACTTGTGCTAATACCTCATAAGTCTTTACGGAGAAAGCTTTATGCGCCGATGGATGAGCCTGCACTTGATTAGTTTGTTGGTAGGGTAATGGCCTACCAAGACAATGATCAATAGCTGATTTGAGAGGATGATCAGCCACATTGGGACTGAGACACGGCCCAAACTCCTACGGGAGGCAGCAGTAGGGAATCTTGCACAATGGGGGAAACCCTGATGCAGCGATGCCGCGTGAGTGAAGAAGGCCTTTGGGTTGTAAAGCTCTTTCGTCGGGGAAGAAAATGACTGTACCCGAATAAGAAGGTCCGGCTAACTTCGTGCCAGCAGCCGCGGTAATACGAAGGGACCTAGCGTAGTTCGGAATTACTGGGCTTAAAGAGTTCGTAGGTGGTTAAAAAAGTTGGTGGTGAAATCCCAGAGCTTAACTCTGGAACTGCCATCAAAACTTTTTAGCTAGAGTATGATAGAGGAAAGCAGAATTTCTAGTGTAGAGGTGAAATTCGTAGATATTAGAAAGAATACCAATTGCGAAGGCAGCTTTCTGGATCATTACTGACACTGAGGAACGAAAGCATGGGTAGCGAAGAGGATTAGATACCCTCGTAGTCCATGCCGTAAACGATGTGTGTTAGACGTTGGAAATTTATTTTCTGTGTCGCAGCGAAAGCAATAAACACACCGCCTGGGGAGTACGACCGCAAGGTTAAAACTCAAATGAATTGACGGGGACCCGCACAAGTAGTGGAGCATGTGGTTTAATTCGAAGATACGCGCAGAACCTTACCAACACTTGACATGTTCGTCGCGACTTTAAGAGATTAAAGTTTTCGGTTCGGCCGGACGAAACACAGGTGCTGCATGGCTGTCGTCAGCTCGTGTCGTGAGATGTTGGGTTAAGTCCCGCAACGAGCGCAACCCTCACTTTTAGTTGCCATCATTTAGTTGGGCACTCTGAAAGAACTGCCAGTGATAAGCTGGAGGAAGGTGGGGATGACGTCAAGTCCTCATGGCCCTTACGTGTTGGGCTACACACGTGCTACAATGGCATTTACAATAGGAAGCAAGACGGCGACGTTTAGCAAATCCTAAAAAAATGCCTCAGTTCGGATTGTACTCTGCAACTCGAGTACATGAAGCTGGAATTACTAGTAATCGCGGATCAGCGCGCCGCGGTGAATACGTTCCCGGGTCTTGTACACACCGCCCGTCACACCATGGGAGTTGGTTCTACCTTAAGGCAAAGTTTAATACCTTTGACCACGGTATAGTCAGCGACTGGGGTGAAGTCGTAACAAGGTAGCCGTAGGGGAACCTGCGGCTGGATTACCTCCTTTCTAAGGATGAATAAAATTTAATAATTTTATTCTAAATATTTAACAGGTTAATGTTGACCGTCCGCACTTCTCTTTTTAATTTTTGTGTTTCTCTTAAAAACAATGAGGGCCGGTAGCTCAGTTGGTTAGAGCACACCCTTGATAAGGGTGGGGTCGATAGTTCGAGTCTATCTCGGCCCACCAATATATCTGGGGGATTAGCTCAGCTGGGAGAGCGCCTGATTTGCATTCAGGAGGTCAGCGGTTCGATCCCGCTATCCTCCACCATGAGAAACCTAGTTATTTTATTTGTAAATATTTTTAATTATTATCAATATCTATATCCGATTGTTCGAATAGATGAACAATCAAGAATGTTCGAAGAGATGAACATTCCAACAAAATTTGATTCAACACAGAATTTTTTTCTGTGCATAAATCAAGCGTTTAAGGGCGTGTGGCGGATGCCTTGGCACTAAAAGACGACGAAGGACGTGGTATACTGCGATAAGTTTCGGGGAGCTGTATGCAAGTTTTGATCCGAAAATATCCGAATGGGGAAACCCTACACTTTATGTGTAACTTCAAATTGAATTCATAGATTTGAAGAGAAAACCTGGAGAACTGAAACATCTAAGTAACCAGAGGAAAAGAAATCAATTGAGATTCCGTTAGTAGTGGCGAGCGAAAACGGATCAGGCCTGTAGTTTATTTGAGAAAATTTGAATAGTATGGAAATGCTAACCAGAGAGGGTGATAGTCCCGTAAAAGTAATGCTTAAATGAACTCTTGAGTAAAGCGGGACACGTGAAATCTTGCTCGAATATAGGGGGACCACCCTCTAAGCCTAAATACTCTTTAGTGACCGATAGTGAACAAGTACCGTGAGGGAAAGGTGAAAAGAACCCCTATTAGGGGAGTGAAATAGAACCTGAAACCGCATGCCTACAATCAGTCGAAGCTCTTTTTAGAGTGACGGCGTACCTTTTGTATAATGGGTCAGTGACTTAATTTATTAAGCAAGCTTAAGCCATCTAGGTGTAGGCGCAGCGAAAGCAAGTCTTAATAGGGCGAATAGTTTAATGAATTAGACCCGAAAACGAATGAGCTTACCATGAGCAGGTTGAATGCAAGGTAAC
>QCOG01000002.1:0-7500 GCA_003213015.1 Pelagibacteraceae bacterium AG-430-F16 | reverse complement strand
ATTATAAATGCATTTTTAAATTTAGTTTTAAATTTAAAGTATACTTTTAAATATTTCTGATCTTTTGAGCTATAAGTAAATTATAAGATACTGCTGGCACTTTAACACTAAAATCTATTCCTTTTGTACTTAGTCCCAAAATTTTTTTTATATGAGATAATCTAGTATTTTGCCATGTCATAGAGTGATCTAAAATTCTAAATCCAAGCTTATCCATTAAAAAAAAAATAGATTTTTTTGAAAAATTGTATAGAGCATTATGCTGCATTTTAATCTGCTTAAAAACTTTTCTAATAGGATGTTTAAAATCTTGATAAGTTAAAGCATAAATACCGTTCATTTTTAGAGATTTATTAATTTTTTCAAAACCTAGATGGAAATCGTAAAAATTACCATCGGTGCCCCACATATATATACAATCTTGGGTATTTGGTTCTAAATTTAATTGCTCCCATTTTTCACTTTTCAAATCTAAATTAAAATTTTTAATACCATAGTCTATCATATCCCTGGCCGGATCAACGCCTATACATTTCCAACCATTTTTTTTCCATTCATTTAAAAAAATACCATTAGCGCATCCTATTTCTAAAACTGAGCCTTTTTTATTGATTAAAAATTTTTCTATTTTCATGTATCTTTCTTTAGCTTCTTTAAACCTTGAATTTTGATAATTTGCATAATTGTTTAAAGATTTTTTTTCTTCATTTTTGTTATTATAAACATTAGATGAGTTCCAATATATTTTATCATTATAAATTGACTCAATATCTCTAGAGGGCCAGGGGTTTTGAAAAGTGAAATTACAATCATTACAAAAATCATATAAATAATTCTTATTTTCAAATTCGATATGATGGCTATTTTTCAAATCACTTGAACCACACAATATACAACTTGCAGTTTTCATGTCAAAATATTATACTAGAAATGTTATTTATCAAATTAATTAAAACAGTTTACTCAATTAATAATTTTCAATATGGAAAAGAAAATACAAAAATTTGATATTGCTATTGTAGGAAATGGTATCATAGGAGTATTAACTTCTTTTTTGTTGAAAATGAAATATCCAAAAAAGAAATTGTGTTTAATAGGAAATAAGAATTTTAAATATTCCGCTTCATATGCTGCAGGTGCTATGCATGCTGTTTTTTGCGAAATAGAACAAAATTTTTATAAATCTAGGATAGAGCAATCAAATTTTGAAATAGGTTTAAAATCAAAGGCACTGTGGAAACAAATATTTAGAAAATATAATTTAAATGATTTAATAACAGCTAACAATACTTTATTTTATTTAAAAGACAAATGCTCATATTTTGCTAAAATTTAAAAATAAAGTAATAGGATATACAATGTTAAGGCATAAAATCTTAATTTTTGGAAAAAAATTTAAAAGTATTCTTTATTTTGATACTCATATTATAAGAAAAAATTATCGTGGAAAAAAATATAAAGATTTTAAATTTTCCAATTTACTAATGCATAAAGTTTTGATTGAAATTAAAAGATCAAAGAGAATTTCAATTTTAAGATGTAAAAAGATTCATGAAAAATATTATTTAGAGTCCAACTGGATTAAGTTTAATAAAATCAAGTTTAATGACAAAAAAAAACTTATTACAATGATTTTTTCGGATAAACCATTTAAAATAAAGGGAAATGCTTTGATTAATCTGTAATACTTCTTTTAAAAATAACAACACATTATCTTTAAAATGATAAAATATACAGATGAAAAATTTCTAAAATAAATAAGATGTTAATTTTTTATGCAGAATATAAATAATTATTTAATAAAAAATATAAAAATTGCACAATTTTTAATATTATTCATTTTCACTTTAACAGGATTTTCAGTTACGAAGGACTATGGTATTAGTTATGATGAATTAGAATATAGACAGCAAGGATTCATAGTTTTAAATTCTATTGGTGAAAAATTATTTCCAGAAAAAGCAAAAAAAATCACTGAAAAAAGGGATATTAGTTATCCTAAGATTGATGAGTACATGGGAGTATCACCAAATAATTTTAAAATTCAACATACTTTTTATTCACTTCTGGAATACATTTTTTTTGAGGACTCAAAAAAGGATGAAGTTTTTTATTTTAGACATTATATTAACTTTTTAATTTCATTAATTTCATTATTTGTATTTTATAAAACTTTAAGAATTAATTTTGATAGAACTATTTCTTCTCTTGGAGGTATAGCTTTCATCTTAAGCCCCAGAATATTTGCTGATTTTTTTTATAGCCCTAATGACATATGGTCATTATTTTTTTTAATATGTTGCTTGTATTGTATTTTCAATTTTTTAAATAAAAAAAAAATTAAATATTTTTACTTTTTGCCATTTTTTTTATGTTTAGCGATTAATGTAAGATATATAAATATATATATATACCCGGTATTTATTTTTTTTTTTATTTTAAACAACAAAATAAACATAAGTTTAATAAATAAAATTGTTAAACAAATAGTTTTATTAGCTTTTTTTCTTTTTATAATAACTCCTGAGTTGTGGTATGACCCTAAAGGATTGATTTTAAATATGTTTGGTCAATTAAAATGGACTTATCCAACTGAAATAATGTTTAATGGCCAGCTAATTTTATCCTCAGAAATACCATGGTACTACCTTATAATTTGGATATTAATAAGCAGCCCTCTTGTGTACATATTATATTCCTTATTTGGAATTTTTCTCTTAATTTTTACTATTCAAAAAAATAAATACTCTAAAAGAGATATTTTAAAATTTCAAAATAGCATTATTATGTTTTTATTTTTATTAATTCCAATTACTGCAGTTATAATTTTTAAACCCGATCTGTTTAATGGCTGGAGACATTTTTATTTCTTAAATATACCGATTATTTATTTTACCTGTTTCTTTTTAAGTGAAATCAGTAAAGTAAATCTAAAATATTTTAAACAATTTTTTTTTATAACTTTAATAGTTAACTTTTTTCTTTTGGCCAATTGGATGTATAAAAATCATCCATATCAAAATATTTTTTTTAACAAAATATCAAAAAAGTATGCATACGATTTTGAACTTGATTATTGGGGGCTATCAAATTTAGAAGCAATCAGATATTTGCTTACGATTGAAAATGGAGCTTTTCAAATTTCTAATTTTGATGATGAATCAAGGGCTGACTTTGCTTTACAAATGTTAGGTGAGAGTCGAAAAAAAATTACTTTTGCTAAAACAAATGATTTGAGTTCAAAATATTTCATATCCCATAAAAATAAGGGTTTCAATGGAGATATGTATTCTAATAAAGGCTTCAAAGTGATTAAAACTATTAAAGTTGATAACATCGAAATAAATAGAATTCTTGTAAGAGATAATTAAAAGTAAATTTGATTTTTGGCTAGTAAACTTATTGTTTTTTTCCATAGGTGATACCTTAGACTTATTTATAGTGCTGCATATACTATTTTAAACTTTAATAACGATTTAAAATTATCAAAATTTTTTTTACTTTTTATTTTTAAAAATAGAACTAAGATAAAAATAATAAATTATTTTTTTAAATTAAATGCATAAAATAAAAATTAAACCATATTTGGCAAAGTCTAATATATTAAATAAATACACAAAATTAATTGACAAAAATAGATACTACTCGAATTTTGGACCTCTATACACTCAATCAAAAAGAAAAATTGAAAAAGATTTAAGTCTAATGAAAAACGGTGTTATTTTGACATCATCTGGCCATAGCTCAATTTTGGCTTGTTGTAACTTTATAAAATCAATATCAAAAAAAAAAATTATAATTACTACTTCATTCAATTTTTTTTCATCACCGCAAGCAATAATTCAATCTGGTTTTGAGCCATATTTTGTCGATATTGAGTTAGAAAGTTTTTCAATAAATTTTAATAACCTAATTAATGCTATAAAAGCTAATAAAAATAATTTAGCAGGAATTATTATTCCCTCACCTTTTGGCTACCCAATTAATATAAACAAACTTAACCAAATACAGTCAAAGTATGATTTACCAATTATTTATGATGCGGCAGATACTTTCTTAAATTTTAATAAATATTTAGATAAATCGAAAATTATGATTTGTTGTAGTTTTCATCCAACCAAGACCTTGCCTTCAAACGAATCTGGTTTAATTATTTGTCCCCAAAAAAAAATTAAAAGTCTAAAAGGTTCTATCTCTTTTGGTTATACCGGTGTGGATAGAGAAGCTACCTTAGTAGGATTTAATGGGAAATTTTCAGAATATGATGCAGCAATATTTTTAGCTAATTACGAAAAAAAGAGATATATCAAAAAAAAGCTTTTTAATAATTTGGATTTTATTAATAAAAATTTAAAAAAACTAAATAAAAAAAACTTATTTTTACAAAAAAACCTTGGCAAATCATGGGTTTCTTCAAAAATTTGTTTTTATTCTAAAGACAAAACGATTTCCTTTTTAACAAAAAAATTTAATAAATTTGGAATAGGAATTTATTCAGCTTGGAACAGAAAACCAATTCATTTTCATAAGCTTTTTAAAAAATATAAAAAAGATAAACTTGTCAATACTCTTAAAATTTATAATCATTTTTTTACAATACCACTAAATATTGACGCGAAAAAAAGTGACTTACAAAATATTATTAGAGCAATAGATACAATTTTTTAAATTCAAAATATGAAACTAAATATACAAAATTATTTAAAAAAAAAATTTCCATATGAAAAAATGATTAATAAAAATAGCGATTATGAAAGATGGTTTTTTGAAAATCAGATATCAGATGCAATTAATGGATACTCTATAATAAAAAAATTTCTTAAAAAAAACGATAAGATATTAGAAATAGGTGGTGGGATGCATATGCTTTCAAATTATCTCGCATATCTTAAATATGACATAACTTCAATCGAGCCCGGTGGTTTTAGAAAAGAAATTGATAGTGTTAGAAGAAAAATTTTAAAATTTAAAGAGCCTAATTTAAAAATAAAGAATAATTATCTTGAAAATATATCTAATGAATATCAAAATAAAATTGATTTTGCTTATTCTATAAATGTTTTAGAGCATACAAAAAATATTAAAAAACATCTTTCCTCAGTCAATCAAATTTTAAAAGATGAAAAATCTATTTGTCACATTAGATGCCCAAATTATAGCTTTCCTTTTGAGTCGCACTTTTATGTTTTTTTCATTCCAACCTTGCCTCTTTTTACTTTTAAAATTTTACATGAAAAAAAATTAATTAAAAAATACGGAAAAAGATTATATTTTTCTACCTTAAATTCTTTGAACTTTGGGTGCACTTATTTTAAAGTCAAAAATTTAAATCAAAACTTATTTTTTTTAAATACTTTAGACGATATTTTTTTAAGAATTGAAAAAGATAAAGTTTTTAAAAAGAGAATATTGAGTAATAAAATTATAAGTTTTACATATTCTTTAATTAAAAACTTTGGTTTAAAAAAATTAATATCTTTCATATACCCTAATTTATTATCGCCATATATGGTTATGAATCTAAAAAAAAATTGTGAGAATGTTTTTAGAAACAAAAAATAAAATATTATTTAGGCTTATTAAGAATACTTTGAACGTTAAATTTATTATATGATCTAGTTTCCCTTAAAATAAGAGAGACATATTCTGATAATAGCCCCAATACAAAAATATTTAATCCTCCGAGAAATAACGAAACAATAATTATTGGAGAATAACCTGGAAATGGTGTTCCAATATAAAAATATGTATAAATTACAAAAGCAATATAACTAAAGGATGCCAACAATAAAATAAAGCCTAATAATAAACAAAATCTCAAAATAGAAGAGGTTGTAAGTGTAATCATTTCAATTGCTAAATTTAATCTAGATGAAAAATTAAATTGCGATTTTCCAATTTGTCTTTTATCTCTCTCGTAATAAATTGTTTTATAATTATATCCATAGTTTAAAATTTCGAGTTGGAGTAATGAAATATTATTGCCTCTATCTTTGATTTCTTGAACCAATTTTTTGCTAACACCAAAAACTGTAAAACCTTGTTTTGGATAGTTTTTGATTAGATAATTTAAAATTCTATGTTGAACTAAAGAACTTAATTTCCTAAAAATATTTTCTGAGGAAGACCTTCGTGCTGCTAATACAACATGATTATTTTTCCTCAATTCATTAAAAATTTTTTCGATTAACTCTGGAGGATCCTGTAAATCTGCATCTATATTAATCAAATAATCTCCAGTTGAATATTTCAATCCGGCCATAAGCGCGAATCTCTGCCCAAAATTTTTAGAAAGCTTAATACACGAAACCTTGTTATTTTTAGAACAAATCTTTTTTATTCTTTTATAACTTTGATCTTTGCTGCCATCATCAATAAATATAATTTGATAATTTTGCTTTATTTTTGCAAATACTTTTACCAACTTTTGATAAAGCTCAACAAGAGTTTGTTGATTATTATAAACTGGTATTATAACTGAAATTTTTTTCATCTTACTTTATCAAAATAACTATAACAATCTGGATCGATTACAAAATCATTATTAAAATTAAATTTTTTATTAAAATATATGTTCCTTTTTTTTGCAACATTATAAAGTTGACTGAATTTTTTTTTTTGTATTAGACTATTGTTTTTAATTAAGCCATGTTCAATTAAATTAGATAATCTACTTGAAGCGTAATAATTACAAGCCTCTTCTATTTTCCCCCAGGATTTTAAGGACCTATTAGGTTTATATTGATGTAACAATGGGTCATTCTTTTTTATTCCTATCCATTTTAATATTTCATATGCTATATAGGACGCCCAACTCAGGCCAACTCTATTTGTTCCAGAAACATAAAAAAGTGTTTCGCTAACAGGTCCAATAGATGCGTTATTGTCTATGCTTCTAGGCCTATATCCTAATAAAGTTTTAATAGTTGATTCGTAAATTACACTCTTTGGTATCATCTCCTCCTCTAGAAGTCTGAGTAAGTATTTTATTGTTTCTGTTCTAGCCCAAGGTTCTTCTTCCGGACTTACATAATTGCCAGCCCCAACATAAATCTCACCTTTATTTTTATTATATGGAACTAAATGTAGTCCACATTGTGCTCCACCTCTGTTGCTAGTTCTGATTACAGATTTGATTTTTTTAAAATAATCATGTTTTAAAATTAAAGCAGTTCCAACTCCTTTTATTATGGGAACGGGTTTAAATAAATTTTTAGCTATCTTGTGAGAGTTGTATCCTCCACAAACTATTAGTTTATCTGCAAGATATTTTTTATTAATTAAATATTTTTTATTTTTAAAAACTGCACTCTCTGTATCTTCATGTATTAAATTTAGCTTATTTTTTTTTGAAATATCCAATAATTTTACAATTAAATTTTCTGGATTAAAGCTGAATTCATTTTTGATTTTAAAGCATCTTAGTTTGTTATAATTTAAATTTCCATTAAAAATTTTTTCTAATTCGTGTTTGGATGTTTTTTCAAGCACTTTATATTT
>QCOG01000001.1 GCA_003213015.1 Pelagibacteraceae bacterium AG-430-F16 | reverse complement strand
GATCTTTGTGGAGCCTTATCGGGTCCTAAAGATGTATGCCTACTAGGTAATTTCTTCTTATTAAATTTCTTCATTATAAACCTTTTATAGTGATTGATATTTTATCAATATCTTTTTTTAAATTACTATAGTTATTTTTTTCCTGATCAACAATATTTTTTGGGGCTCTTTCTACAAAACTTTTATTGGAAAGTCTTTTTGATATCCCATCTAACTCACTTTGGTATTTTTGCTGCCTTTTTAGAAGGTTTTCTTTGATCAAAGAGAGATCTATTGATTGATCAAAATATATCTTAAAAATATCCCCTTTGATGACTAAGTTTGCTGCTGCCTTATCTTTATCAGTATCTAAGAAGCTATTTATTCTACCAAGTTTTTTTAAAACAGTTTGATTTTTTTTGATAAAAGACTGATCATTTTTAGATAGGGTCGAAATAGACAAATCTACAAAAGAACCTGGGCTCACATTTAATTCATTTTTAAATGCTCTAAGTTGGCTTATTAAATTAATTATATTTTCTACTTCCTTAATTTGTTTATCTTTATTTGCTTTTTTATTAGACCAATTAGCAAACATTAGATAATTTTTTGGTTTATCTAGCTTATTTTTTAACCATAATTCCTCTGTAATAAATGGAATGAATGGATGTAGAAGAATTAAAATTTGTTTAAAAACATAACTTAATGTCTGTTTTACCTCTGAAATTGACGACTTTTCTTTAGAATTTAATATAGTTTTAGATAGTTCTACGTACCAATCACAGTATGAGTGCCAAACAAATTGGTAAATGTTTCTTGCTGCTTCATCAAACCTATACTCATTAATATTCTTTTCAATAAGCTTACTTACCGTATTTAACTCTGAAATAATCCATTTATTTATATTTAATTTTACTTTTGGCTCCTTTTTAGACTTTGAAAAAAAATCACACTTATTCATTGCCAAAAAGTTGTTTGCATTCCACAATTTATTAAGAAAATTTCTATAACCTTTAACTCTATCTTCAGACAATTTTACATCTCTTCCAGGCGATGCCATTGATAACAAAGTAAATCTTAATGCATCTGCACTATATTTATCTATCAATATTAAAGGATCAATTACGTTACCTTTTGACTTAGACATTTTTTGTCCTTTCTCATCTCTAACCAATGCATGAACATAAATTTCTTTAAATGGTTGTTTATTTAAAAACTCCATTCCAAACATCATCATTCTGGCTACCCAAAAAAAGATAATGTCAAAACCTGTTACTAAAACTGATGTTGGGTAAAACTTTTTTAGATATTCATTTTTATTAGGCCACCCAAGAGTTGCAAAAGCCCATAATCCTGATGAGAACCATGTGTCCAAAACATCTTCATCTCTAACTAATTCTACATCTTTCTTATATTTTTTTTTAGCTAGTTTTTTTGCTTCACTATAATTTGATGCAACAAATATTTTTTTATCAGGTCCATACCAAGCTGGTATTTGATGTCCCCACCAAAGTTGTCTTGATATACACCAAGGTTCAATATTATTCATCCATTGAAAATAAGTCTTTGACCAATTAGGGGGAAAAAATTTTGTTTTTTTGTTCTTTACAATCTTCTTTGCTTTTACTGATAGTTTTTTTGCATCTGCAAACCATTGCTCTGTAAGATAAGGTTCAATTACAGAATTAGATCTATCACCATAAGGAACTTTATTCTTAATGTTTTCTTCTTTAATAAGCTTGTCACCAAGTTCATTTAATATTTTTTTTCTTGCTTCGAACCGATCTAAACCTACATAATCACTAGGTGCATTTTCATTTATCTTCCCGTCCTCTGTGAATATATTAATTATTTCTAATTTATTTCTTTTACCCACATCATAGTCATTAAAATCATGCGCAGGGGTAATTTTAACCGCACCAGATCCTTGCTCTGGATCAGCGTAATCATCTTGAATAATTTTTATTTTTCTACCTGTTATAGGTAAAACTACATTTTTACCTACCAAATTAGTATATCTTTCATCTTTAGGATTAACAGCAACTGCCGTGTCACCTAGCATTGTTTCTGGTCTTGTTGTTGCAATAGTTATAAATTCTGAACTATTTTCAATTTGGTAATTGATATAATAAAGTTTTGAGTTTACCTCTCTTTGATCAACTTCTAAGTCAGATATAGCTGTTTTTAAAACAGTATCCCAATTAACTAATTTTTTAGATTTGTATATGAGACCTTTGTTATAAAGATCTACAAAAACTTTAATAACTGATGCGGATAAATTTTTATCCATTGTGAAGGCATTCCTAGACCAATCACATGAACATCCTAGTTTTTTGAGCTGATTGATGATAATGTCACCATATTCCTTTTTCCAATCCCAAACTTCTTTAATAAAAGCCTCTCTACCAATAGATTGTTTATCAATATTTTCTTTTTGGAGCTTCTTTTCAACTAAAGCCTGCGTTGCTATACCTGCATGATCTGTTCCTGGTTGCCATAAAGTTTCAAAATTATTCATTCTATGAAATCTTATGAGTAAATCCTGAATTGTATTGTTTAATGCATGACCCATATGAAGACTTCCAGTGACATTTGGAGGTGGAATTACAATAGAATACTTTTTTTTATTTTTTTTGGGTTTAAAGAGACCTTTTTTTTCCCAATAAGAGTAAATCTTATTTTCTACTTTAGAATGTGTATATTTTTCTGAACTCATTGGTGTTTATAGTTTATAATTCAATAAACGTATTTAACAATAAACAAATTCTGATTGAATTTGATAGAATATTTCATATATAAACATCTTATAAATTGTTTTATAATCAGATTTATCGGTAACGTGGCGGAATGGTTACGCAGAGGATTGCAAATCCTTGTATCCCGGTTCGATTCCGGGCGTTACCTCCAAAAAAAAGAGTTGTTTTCAAGTAAAAAAAAAGTAAGTTTTGATTTTTACATTCCTCGGTAGCTCAGTTGGTAGAGCAGTTGACTGTTAATCAATTGGTCGCAGGTTCGAGTCCTGCCCGAGGAGCCAAATTAACCAGTCTTTTGAATTCCAACGTTAAGTGATTGTAAATTTTTGCTAAATTTTATTTTCTGATCGTTAGTTAGCTCAGAATATACCTTAACTAAAAAATTATAGTTCACGTTCATGTGACCTTCTTTAATTTTATCAGCATTAATTAGGTATTCTGAAAAATCTTCAAAAAAATAATTTATCGGAACTTTTAAATAGTTCGACAACTGAAGTAATCTTATAGAACTTACTCCATTTGTGCCTTTTTCATATTTTTGAATTTGTTGGAATGTTACGTTGATTGCTTTTGCTACTTTTGTTTGTGTAAGACCTAGTGCCAGTCTTCTTAACTTAAGTTTATTACCTAAGTGTTTATTAAAATTATCTTCCATTAAGACCCCTCTTAAAAAGAAAGATTGAACTCTATCCTGGGGGTTTATGCAAGCGGAAAAAAAATTTTTTTTGAGTGATTTTGAGGCTTGACATATTAGAAAAGCTCTAAATTGCTTTTGAGAAATATACGAAAATACAACATTTTTCGCATGTCAGGCATGCAAATTTTATAATATTTGACTTAAGAAAAGTTTCGTTCTGTCACTTTTTGGGTTTGCAAAAAATTCTTTTGTAGTATTTTTTTCAACTATCATACCTTCATCCATAAAAATAACTTCATCAGCCACTTCTTTTGCAAATCCCATTTCATGAGTTACAACAATCATCGTCATACCACCTTTTGCAAGGTTAACCATAGCATCTAAAACCTCTTTAATCATCTCAGGATCAAGCGCAGAGGTTGGTTCATCAAATAACATTATCTTAGGCTTCATGCACAAAGCTCTAGCAATTGCTGATCTTTGTTGTTGACCCCCAGATAATTGACCTGGGTACTTATGTGCTTGGTCAGCTATTTGAACTTGTTCTAATTGTTGCATTGCAAGTTCTTCTGCTTGTTTTTTTGGCATCTTTTTTACCCAAATAGGTGCTAAAGTGCAGTTATCTAAAATAGATAAGTGCGGAAACAAATTAAATTGCTGAAAAACCATACCAACTTCAGCTCTGATTTGCTCAATATTTTTTGTATTTTCACTAAGTTCTGTTCCATCAACAATAATTTTACCTTCTTGGTGTTCTTCCAATCTATTTATACATCTGATCAAAGTTGATTTGCCAGAACCAGATGGGCCACAAACAACTATTTTCTGTTTTTGTTGAACTTCTAAGTTAATATCTTTTAAAACTTGGAAATCACCAAACCATTTATTAACATTTTCGATATTTATTATAGAACTAGACATTATCTTTCGGTTTTATATTTTTCTTCAAGGTTATAACTATATTTGCTCATTGCATAGCAAATTATCCAGAAAATTATTGCTGCAAAAATATATCCTTCCATAGCAAAACCAAGCCATTTTGGATTTGTTTTAGCTAAGGCAAGCATTCCTGCAATTTCAGCTAAACCGACAACAAATATTAATGGTGTATCTTTAACCAATGCTAAAAATGTGTTTGCAATTCCAGGGATTACTAATTTTAAAGCTTGTGGTAAAATTACAAATATATGCATTTTCCAGTATCCCATCCCTAATGATTTGGCTGCATCGTATTGACCTCTAGGTAAAGCTTGTAAGCCACCTCTAATAACTTCAGCACAATATGCTGCTTCAAACAAAGTTATAGCTATAATTACTCTTACTAATTTATCCATGAAGAAATCTTGGGGTAAAAACATTGGAAACATTACTGATGACATAAATAATACTGTTATCAATGGAACTCCTCTCCAAAATTCAATGTAACCAACTGAAATATATCTTATAGCTGGTAAATTAGATCTTCTTCCTAATGCCAAGATCATTCCAAGCGGAAAACAGAAAATTAAACAAAAAAATGAGACAATAAAAGTTAAAGATAAACCGCCCCAAGCTCCAGTTTCTACCCAAACTAAACCAAATGATCCACCTGAAATCAAATAGTAGATTATTAAGAAAGCAATTATTGGATAGATTACTACGTAATACAAAGCTAAGTATTTTTTTAAATTTTCTTTAAAAAAGTAACCAACAAAACCAAGTCCTATAACTAATAAAAATGCAGAATTTATTCTCCAATGAAGTTCATTAGGGTACATTCCATACATAAATCTCTTGAACCATACTTTTATGTAGGTCCAACAAGCGCCTGTGCCTGTACATGCATCTTTAGTGTCACCAGATATATTAGCATCTAATACCATCCAACTTAATGCTGGGGGAAAAGCTTTTAAAATAGCAAAAGTTATAAACAGTGTAAGAAATGCATTGAAATTAGTTGTATTAATATTCTTATTAAGCGAGTCTAAAAATTTATATCCACTGTATTCTGTTCTTAAATAAGACAAACCTAAAAAACCAAGAATTAAAGGGAAAAAAATACTTAAATTCCCTGGTAGTGAACCACTAATATTAATTCTAAAAAATGAATTTAAAAATACATCAAGAATACTTAAAATTAATAAAGCACTTCCAATATAAATATTGGTCATTTGGTTTTGGCTTTTAATTCTATTTAAACTTAAATTCATTTTTATTTTTCCTTAATTTCTATTCGTTTATTGTACCAATTCATTAATGCAGCAATTGCTAAACTAATTGATAAATAAGTTAACATCGTAATACCAACAATTTCTATAGCTTTACCTGTTTGCATCAAAGCCGTTCCTGCAAAAACTAAAACTAAATCTGGATATGCTATTGCAGCAGCTAGAGATGAATTTTTTGTTAAATTTAAATATTGATTTGTTGTTGGTGGAATAATTATTCTTAAAGCTTGTGGCATAATTACTAATTTTAAAATTTGATTAGGAGTTAAGCCTACTGAAGCAGCAGCTTCTTTTTGACCCTTACTTATACCTTGAATTCCTGCTCGTACACATTCAGCCACAAAAGTTGATGTATAAAGTGAAAGTGCTAAAACTAAAGCTATTAATTCTGGTGGTAACGCAACTCCACCCTCAAAAATAAAAGATGTTTGTGCCAATTGTTTTAAAACCGGCATTTCAAAATCAAGGGTTACTCCCCCAATTAAAAACGAAAGTAGTGGTAAAATAGTAATTAAAGCTAAAGATATATATAAAACTGGTAATTGTTTACCCTCTCTTTCTTGAATTTTTTTCGCGTAAACCCTTATAAAGATAATAGCTACGATTGCAGCTATCAAACATGACAAAAATACATTTAAATTTTCCCAAATCATAGAAGGAATGTAATAACCTTTAATAGTCATATAAGTTACACCAAACCAAGGCTGAGCATTTTCAGGAAGAGGCAAAGCTCTTAATGCAGCATAATACCAAAAGAATATTTGTAATAGTAAGGGTATATTTCTAAAGAACTCTACATACCAAGCTGCTGAATTTTTAATTAAAAAATTTTGCGATAGTCTGGCAACACCAATTACAACACCTAAAATAGTACAAAATATTATACCCAAAAAAGATACTAAAAGGGTATTTAATAGTGCTACTACATAAGCCCAAAGATAAGAGTCTTGACCATCATAATCAAGCAAAGTGAATTGCATATCGAACGAGGCCTCTTGTGATAAAAAACCAAATCCAAAATCAATACCTCTGTTATCCATATTAACTTGCGCATTTATTGTAAAAAAACCAAAAACAAAAACTACGAATAGAATAGTTAATAGTTGAGGAAGAATTCTTTTAATTTTGTTATTCATTTGACCGTATAATAAAAAAAAGGGCTAGATAAATCTAGCCCTTTTTGAGTACTTTAAGATGAATTATCTTGCTGGTGGAACGTATAAAATTCCGCCTTTTGTCCATAATTGGTTTGGACCTCTATCTGGTAAAATACCTGTGTCAGCTATATTTCTTTTGTAGCTTTCACCGTAGTTACCAACTTGCTTAATAATTCTTAGGTTCCACTCGTTATCTAAACCAAAAGCAGCACCCATTTCACCTTCTGCGCCAACAAGTCTTTTGATTTGTGGGTTGTCAGAAGTTTTCATTGAATCTGCGTTAGCTGAAGTAATACCGTATTCTTCTGCTTCAATCATAGTATTTAATGACCATCTTACAATATCTTCCCAAACAGAATCACCTTGTCTTACAACTGGTCCTAAAGGCTCTTTAGAAATAGTTTCTGGAAGAACAATGTGCTCATCTGGATTCTTCATTTTAGTTCTTTGAGCAGCTAATCCTGATTTATCAGTTGTGTAAGTATCACATCTACCTGCATCGTAAGCAGCTACGACTTCGTCTGCTTTTTCGAATGCTACTGGCTCATAAGAAATTCCTCTTGAATTAAAGAAGTCTCTCATATTAAGCTCAGTTGTTGTACCAATGTTTGTACAAGCTGAGATACCATTTTTAAACTGATCTACTGACGTAATTCCAGAGCTTTTTCTTACCATGAAACCTTGGCCATCGTAAAAGTTTACACCTACGAAAGTAAGACCAATGTCAGCGTCTCTAGAAAGTGTCCAAGTAGTATTTCTTGCTAATACATCAATTTCACCTGAAGTAAGTGCTGTAAATCTTTCTTTCGCACTTAGTGGAGTGAACTTAACTTTGTTAGCATCACCTAGTACAGCAGCTGCTACTGCTCTACATACATCGACGTCAATACCTGTCCAATTTCCAGATGCATCAGCATTTGAAAATCCAGGAAGACCTTGTGAAACACCACATCTAACAAAACCTTTCTTTTGAGTGTTTTTTAGAGTTTTTGACTTTTTAGCCATTGCTTCTGTTGTGAATGCAAACAGAACAGCAATCATGGCAAATAAAGAAGTCAATTGTTTTAAATGTTTAAACATATATTTCCTCTTAGTTATTTATTTGTTAACAAATTAATTCAAAAATATTTCTGAATTAATTTAGTTAAGCACTTTAATAAAAATTGATCAACTGTCTTTGGTGTGCAAATTGACTTAATTAATAAGCGTAATGAAATCTATTATCAACCACAGGTAGAATACTGGCGCGCCCTGAAGGATTCGAACCTCCGACCCACGGTTTAGAAAACCGTTGCTCTATCCAGCTGAGCTAAGGGCGCAAAATGTTATTATATATAATACTAAATTAACTTTTAAAAAAGAATTTTTTCAAAATAATTAAGATAGATAGCAATTCAACTCTACCGATCATCATAAAAATAATTAACGAAAACTTTGAAAAAACACTTAACTCATAAAAATTGAAATTGTCTAAATTAGTTAACGAGGAATTAACTGTATTCATAAGAGTTAAAATTGACAATTTAAATGATGTTTCGCTGCTTATTCCAGAAATTGTAAGGAATAAAGATAAAATACTTAAAGAAATTACAAATATTACAACTGATAAAAAATATTTGTTAAAATCTTCACTTTCAAAATGAATATTGAAAAATGGTAGTTTGTTAGAATAAACATTTTTGGGTTTCGCATGAGATACAAGTTCATTAATTGAAAACCTAAAAAGTAAAAAGAGTTTTGAAAATCTAAGGCCTGAACTAGTCGAAAAAAAAGAACCACCTATAATTATAAGAATAATAAAAATAAAAGTAAGATTTTCTGGCACATCAAAAGAAAATCCAATATTTGATATGGAGCTACAGATTGATAAAAAAAGTGTAGAATAATTATTGTTATAATTAAAAAAGATAAAAAATATTGTAGCTAAAAATAAAAGATAAAACAAAAGATACAAATCCTCAAATAAGAAATTTGAATTTTTTTTTTTAAAAAAAACTAAATTGTATAGTAAAAAAAGACTAAAAAAAGATAAAAGCATTGAAATTGAGAGAACTAATTTTTGAAATTTACTGTCAATAATCAAATTAAGATTATTATCAGGCAAAAAGCCCCCCGATGATATTAATGTTAAAGATAGATTAAAAGAGTCAAATATTCTTACTCCTGAAATTGATAGTAATATGAATATGATAACAGTCAATATAAGGTAAATAAAACTAATCTTTAAAGATTGTTTCAACGTTTCACTGCTACTAAATGAAATAAAATTTGTAAGTGATTTCTTTAAATTAACATCAAAAATATCAATTAACAGAATTAGTGAAATTAAAAAATATAATCCACCAATCCACTGTGTGGAAGATCTCCATAATATTAAACTCTGATTAAGATGTTTTAAATTTTCAAATACTGTAAAACCAGTTGAGGTAAAACCTGAAACAGACTCAAAATACGCATCAAATAAACTTAAATTATTTAATATTAGATAATAAGGTATTGCTAATAATATTGGTATAAGCAAATAACCAGTAATTACTGTTAAAATTTTTTCAAATATAGATGTTTTTTTTAAATTCTTTTTTTTAAAAAAGATAAGAGAACCAAAAAATAGTGTAATTAAAAAAATGAAAAAAAAACTACCGATATCTAAAAGTAAATCAAAATAATAACAATATATAATATTTAAAAAGGACAGGAATGATATAAATAAAGAAAATATTCCAAGATAAAGCTGTGAAAAATTTAACATTTAAATTGAGCTTATTCTGAATAAATTCTCCACAACACGTAGCTGATCTCTTTTTGCTAAAAAAACAACTATATCTTTTTTTTTGAAAATAAATTTTGAGGATGGAATTATTATATCATTCTTTCTTAATACTGCTCCAATTCTAATATCCTCTGGCAAATTTGAGTTTTTAAGTTCTTTGTCAATAAGCTCTGATGAGTCAATTATTTCGGCTTCAATTACTTCGTAATCTCCATTTGAAATACTATAGGCTGTTTCAATAGTGCCTTTGTGAACATGTTTAAGAATACTCGAAACTGTATTCATTCGCGGGTCAATTAGGTCATCTATTTTAAGTGAAGACTGAAGTATTGAATAATTTGGTTTGTTTATTAATGCCATTGTTCTTTTATCTTTTGAAAATTTTTCGACCAAAACACTAACCATTAAATTGTCTTCATCATCATTTGTTAAAGCTAAAACAGTTTCCGAGTCATCTATATTTGCTTCCTTAAGAACGTCTTCTTCAAGTCCATTCCCATTAATAACTAGTGAGTTATTAAGTTCATTAGCTATGTATTCTGCTCTAGCTTTATTTTTTTCGATTATCTTAATTCTTGCAGACTCATGGGAATTTTCCAAATTTTTAGCTAGATTGAAACCTATATTTCCACCACCAATGATCAAAAACTTATTTGAAATTTTTTCATTATGACCGAAAGCATCTAATGTTAATTGCATTTGAGATGAATTTATAATTACATAAGCTTTATCATTAAGTTTTAAAACATCATTTTTTTTTAAAATGATAAATTTTTCTTCACGAGCAACACCAAGAATATTCGCTTCTAGTTTTGGAAACTTTTTAGTAATTTTGTTGAGCTCTATATTGATTAAAGGACATTTTTCATTTACATCAATTTCGAGTAAACGTATTTTATTATTGGCGAATGGTACATTATCAATTGCTCCTGGGGCCTCTAATTTTCTTTGTATTGACTTAGCGATTTCAACTTCTGGAGAGATTATAACATCGATAGGTAAATTTTCTTTGTTATAAACTAAAGAGAATTTAGGATTTAAATAATCTTGAGATCTTATTCTTGCAATTTTTTTTCCAATTTTAAAGATTGAAAAAGCAATTTGGCAAATTAGCATATTTATTTCATCATTTCTTGTGACTGCGATTATCATATCAGCATCTTCTGCGTTCGCTTTTTCAAGCACAGATGGATATGTAGCTTTACCTACTATAGATTTAACATCTAAATCATCATTAATTTTTTGAATATCTTCACTAGATTGATCTATAACTGTAATAGAGTGATCTTGTTCACTGAGAAGTTTAGCAATCGTATAGCCTACTCTACCTGCCCCACAAATTATTATATTCATTAATTTAAGTCCTTAACGCCTAGACCTTTAAGTTTTCTATGAAGTGCAGATCTTTCCATTCCTACAAACTTTGCTGTTTTTGAGATATTTCCACCAAATTTTTTTAATTGGGTAGTCAAATATTCTTTTTCAAAGTTTTCTCTAGCTTCCTTCAATGGTACAGATAGATTATTGCTTTTAAATGTTTCTATACCACCCTGTTTGATAGACTCTTTAATTATAGTCTTTATTTTGATTTGATCATTATTGGATAATATTGCAATTCTTTCTATTAAATTTCTTAACTCTCTAACGTTTCCAGGCCAAAAATGATTTATTAGGTAAGAGTCTTCCTTATCAATATTAAGTTCTTTAAGATTATAAGCTTTTGAAATAGTTTTAGAAAAATAATCAACTAAAAGAGGTATATCGCTTACTCTATTGCTTAGTGGTTCGATATTTATTTGGAAAACATTTAATCGGTGGAATAGATCTTCCCTAAAATTTCCAAGTTGAGTTTCATTATTAATATTTTTACTAGAGGTACAAATAATTCTTACGTTTACTTTAATATCATGGTTACTATTAATCCTTCTAAATTTTTGATCAATTAAAACTCTTAATATTTTTGATTGAGTTTCAAGAGGTATTTCAGAAATTTCATCTATTAGAAGAGTTCCCCCGGAAGCCTTTTCTAATGACCCGTAAGTAATTGAACTGTTTTCTTTTTCTTCTCCAAAAAGTTCTAACTCGTATTTTTTTACATCTAATAATGCACCGTTTAAAATTATAAATGGACCTTTGTTTCTTTTAGAAAGTTTGTGAATTTTTCTAGCAATTAACTCTTTACCGGAACCAGTTGGTCCGTATATAAAAATTCTACTCTCTGAGTTCGAGAGTTTTTCAATTTGTTCCCTTATTTTTTCAATATTTTGACTATTACCAATTAGATCAAATGAATGAAATAATTTAGTTTCAAGGACTTTATTTTCATTTTTTAATTTAAAGTTTTCTACAGCTCTTTTAACAAAATTCATTAATCTTTCTTCATCAAATGGTTTTTCTAAAAACTCAAAAGCTCCAGACTTAAGAGATTTAATAGCCATCTCGATATTTGCATGACCTGAAATAATTATAACTGGAATATCCTTATTTTTATTTTTAATATGACTTAAAAGTTCAATTCCGTCATTATCACCTTTATCTAGTTTTACATCTATAATCGCCACATCAGGTAATTTTTTATCGATTTCATTTAATGCTTGATTATAGTTTGCTGCAACTCTAGTTTCGTACCCAGCATCAGAAATTAAATCCTTTAGAATATTTCTAATATCTGGATTGTCATCAATTATTAAAATTTCAGTTGACATACTTAGGTAACAAAATTTTTATTTTAGCTCCTTCTTTTTGTGGGATAAATTCAATAAATCCATTATGGTCGTTCAAAATTTTTTCTACTATAGATAGACCTAAACCGCTACCCTCTTTTTTTGTGGTAAAATAAGGTTTTGAAAATATTTTAGGATCATTGTTTGTAAAACCTGTTCCATTATCTTTTACTATAATGTTTATATAGTCATTTATTAATTGAATTTCTACATTGATTTTCTTTTGAAAATTGCCCGCTTTTTCACTTTTCTCTTTTAGACTTTCAATTGAATTTTTAAATAAGTTTATAAAAACTCTATTTAGCTGCTCAATATCGCTTTTAACAAAATAAACTTTTTCATACACAAAATTGATATCTATATCTTTGTCATTAGTTTTCATTAAGTTAATTGTGTCTTTAATAATTTTATTGAGCTCATTTTTCTCAAAAATAGGTTTTGGCATTCTTGCAAAATCAGAAAATTCATTTACAAGTTTTTCAATAAGTTTTATTTGTTTATTGACTGTTTTGATTTTTTCTAAAAAAGACTCTTTATTTTTTTCATCAAACAATTCAGAATATTTCTTCTTAAGATTGTCAATTATGAGTTGAATAGGTGTGAGAGGATTTTTTATTTCATGTGCTATTTTTCTTGCAACACTTTCCCATGCTTCATGTCTTTCATTAGCAATTAGTTTGTTTTGTTGATATTTTAATCTATCAATCATCTGATTAAAATTTTTATTTAGAACTTCTAGTTCCCTGTCAGTTTTAATTTCTGGAACTTTTGTGTCTAAATTTCCCTTTCCAATATTAGTTGATGCTGAAATCAAGTTATTTATAGATAAAAAGAATCTTGATGAAAATCTAATTGCTATAGAAATCGACAAAAATAAAAGAAGAGTTACTATTATTATATAAATAATAGCAAATGAAAATTTAATCCCGGTTCTTTTATCCTGAACAGTATAATAAAAATCTAAGGCCTCACTTGACTCAGTTAAATATTGAGAAATTTTTGGATCTAAATATTTTATTATATAAATGTAAGTATTATCAAAATTTGCTAATCTCATTAATGCGGCAGAAGTATTTTTATACGCATTTAATATTTTCAATGGTCTTTCATCGTTAAGTACCATCTTTAATTGTTCTGTAGTTGGTGGTATGTATCGGATCTTATTTTTGTCAGTAGACATAAGCAACTTACCAGTATTATCAACTAGAAAAATCGCATCTAATTTTCTTACTATTTTTTGTGAATTTAAATAATTTTCAAATATTTGTTTATTTTCATTGTAAATAGAAACATTTTTATTCAAATCAAAAGCTGCTAAGACAATATCAGACTCAACTTTATTTCTAACTGTACTAACATAATTTATGGCTAGTTGATAAGAGTTACTAACAGCAGTAGTAATTTTTTTATCAAAATATTTTTCAAGTGCAAAAGAAAACAAAAATAAAGAAAAAATTGATATCAAAATAGATGGTATTAAAGTGAATAATGAAAAGAAAGTTATATATTTCCTATTTGCTCTTGATCCTTCTATTGCTATTTCATTTTTGATAGAATTTTTAATCTCAATAAAAATCATAGAGAAAAAAACCAGTAATAATAAAATATTTGATACTAGCAGATATTGTAAATTCTCATCTGTAAGTTCGATAAAACTCTTATCAATAAAAGTTAAAAAGGTTAAAAAACCTAGAAATAGCGTAATTATAAATATTATAATAACAAAAATATTTTTTCTTATAAATTTAATCATAATAATGTAGTACTTTTAAATTCATCATAATATATGAGTAATTGTTTTATAATATTAGCTGCAGGAAAAAGTAATAGATTTATTTCCAAAATACCAAAACCATACATAAAATATAAGGGTGATATACTAATTAATCATTCTATAAATAAGGCAATTCTATCAAAAAAATTCTCAAAAATCGTTGTTGCATTTAATAAAAGTCATAAAAAATACATAAAAAAATTGAATAATAAAAAAGTTCTCTTTATTGAAGGAGGAAATTCAAGGGCTGATTCTTCGAGGTTATCTTTAAAATATCTATCCAAATTTAACCCCAAAAATGTGATGATACATGATGCTGCAAGACCAAACTTTTCAGTAAAATTAGTAAATAAACTCTTAAAAAATCTAAAAAAATTCGATGGTGTTATTCCAGTTTTAAAAACCACAAGTTCTATTAAAACAATAAAAAATAAAAAAATCTTAAATTTAGATCGTGATAAAGTTTTTTTATCACAAACACCGCAAGCTTTTGTTTTTAAAAAAATATTTAAACTTCAAAATAAAATAAATTCCAAAACTACCGATGACGCTTCTTTATTTGTTGACAACTCAAATAAGATAAAACTGATAAATGGCGAAGAAAAAAATATCAAGATTACAACAAAAAGTGATATTAAACAAAATTTAAAATATTATTTTGGAATAGGTTTTGATGTTCATAGACTAGTTAAAAATAAAAAATTATATCTGGGGGGGCTCAAAATAAATTCAAAATTTGGAACCTTAGGTCATTCTGATGGAGATCCTGTTCTCCACGCAGTTACAGACTCAATTCTTGGTGCCTGTCGAAAAGGTGATATAGGTCAAAAATTTTCAGATCAAGATATGAAATTTAAAAATATAAGATCGACAATTTTGTTAAGCAAAGTTATTAAAGAAATAAAAAAAAACGAATTTTTCATTAATAATTTAGATATAAATATAATAACTCAGGCCCCAAAAATTAGTAAATATAAAAAAAGAATGATTTTGATGATATCTAAATTATGTAAAATAAAAAAGGATCAAATCAATATTAAAGGTAAAACTGCAGAAAAACTAGGTGTGATAGGAAAGGAAAAAGCTATTGCTTGTGAAGTAATATCTTCAGTTTATAAATATGAATAAAAAAATTGGAAAACTTATTGTAACAATGTTTGGTGTTGGCCTGATAAAATATTTTCCTGGAACTTTTGCTTCTTTTGTAACAGCTTCAATATATTGTTTTTTTTATTCAATTAAATTAAGTTACTTTTTTTTAATACTTCTTAATTTTTTTTTATTTATTTACTCAGTTTGGACGATAAATAGTTTAAAAGGTGAATTTTCAGAAATAGACGCAAAAGAAATTGTGATTGATGAATTTTTGGGTCAATCTATACCAATTCTCTTTTTTTATATGATTTTTTTCGAAGGATCAGTATCGAATACCTTTTTTTTCATTATTGTTTTTTTATCATTCATTGGTTTTCGTTTTTTTGACATTTTAAAACCATATCCAATTAATTATGTGGATAAGAATATGAAAAATGGTTTTGGTGTTATCTTGGACGATCTTATAGCGGGTCTTTTCACACTAATAGTATTGTATGTTTGTATAATTTTTTATGGTCAAATTTAGTAAATTAATTAAGAAATTAAAAAAAAAAAAATTAAAGATAAGTTTTGCAGAGTCTTGCACTGGTGGATTGCTTGCACGATCCATAACCTCAATAAATGGAGCCTCGAAAGTATTTAATTTAAGTGTTGTCACTTATTCAAATGATTCAAAAAGTTCAATTCTTAGAGTTCCAAAAAAAATAATTAATAAGTTTGGTGCCGTAAGCGAGGAATGTTGCCTTAGTATGGTAAAAAATTTAGCAAAAATAAGCAAAAGTCAAATAAATGTATCAATTACCGGAATAGCTGGACCAAAGGGTGGCTCTAAGTTAAAACCAGTGGGATTAGTCTTTATTGGAATTAATTATAAAGATAAAAATAATGTTTATAAGTATTTATTTTCGAATAAAACAAGAGAGTCTGTTCAAAAAGCAAGTGCAAAAGCAGTTGTAGATAATTTACTAAACCTTATTAAATAACTTCTCTGCCCTATTCTGAAACGCGTCAGCAATTTTATCAAGACCGTATTTAAATGATTTATTCATAAAAATATTTAAGAATTTATTTTTTAATTCAAAATCCAGATCAAAAGTTACCTCAGTAAAATTCTCTTTTTGGTCAAATTTCCATTTATTTTCCAAATATTTTAAAGGTCCTTCAATATTTTTTACGTAAATAATACTCTCCTTTTTATCAAATTTAACATCACTTTTATATGTGTCTTTAAAAGGACCTTTTCCGATTGTTAAGTCAGCCTCGATGTATTGAAAATTACCCTGAGACTCATCTTTATATATGTGAGCATTTAAACAATATGGAATAAATTTTGGGTATTCTTCGATATTAAGGACAAGGCCGATTAAATCTTTTTTGGAACAATTAATGTTTCTCTTTATCGATGCTTTTGGCATTAGAAGTTATTCTATTTTTTTTCAGTTTAGCAAAGTCTTCATCTGCATGATACGATGATCTTGTTAGTGGAGACGAAGATACTAATAGAAAACCTTTTGCTTTAGCAACAATTTCTAAATCTTTAAATTCATTAGGATCATAGTATCGTTGAAGTGGAAAGTGCCTAATAGATGGTTGTAAATACTGTCCGATTGTTAAGAAATCAACATTGGCAGATCTTAAATCGTCCATTACTTGTAGAATTTCATCCTTTGTTTCACCCATACCGACCATTATTCCAGACTTAGTAAAAATTTCCTGATTTATTTGTTTAGCGTTTTTTAATAACTCAAGCGATGAAAAATATCTAGATCCAGGTCTTACCTTTAAGTATAAACTTGGAACAGTTTCTATGTTATGATTAAACACATCTGGCATTGCATCCAAAACTCTTTTGTAAGCATCACCTTTTCTTAAGAAGTCAGGGGTTAAAACTTCAATTGTTGTTTCTGGATTAGCTTCTCTTGTGGACTTGATAGTTTCATAAAAGTGATTTGAACCACCATCTTTAAGATCGTCTCTATCAACAGAGGTAATTACTACATGACGCAAGTTTAATCTTTTCACCGCCAGGGCAATTTTTTTTGGTTCAAAAGGGTCCAATTTTTCTGGTCTTCCAGTTTTAACATCACAAAATGCACAAGCTCTTGTGCAAGTGTCCCCCATAATCATAAAAGTCGCGTGTCTTTTGCTCCAACATTCAGTAATGTTCGGGCAATTTGCTTCCTCACAAACTGTAACTAATTTTTGTTGGTTGATAATACTTTTTGTAAGAAAAAATTCTTTACTGTTTAAAAGTTTTGATTTTATCCAAGCTGGTTTTTTTTTAATTGGATTAATTCGATTTTTTTGTTTTTCTGGATGTCTAACTTTATTCATTTTCAATAATATAGGTATTCTCACCCTTTTTTCCAACAACAAATTTGTCTCTTATTAAAATTTCAAGATAATCTTTGTCTAAATTCTCATTAACAAGACTATTAATTTTTTTCACTTTTGATATTTCATTTGTTAAAAACAGCTTTTTCTCTAGAAGATTTTCAAATTGATCTTTCTTATCTAGATACGAAAATAGACCCCTATTGCCCCCAAGTAAATTTAAAGAAAAATAAATTATAAGTATTATTGGAAGTATGAATATAATATTTTTTTTTATAACATTTATCATTTCATTTTAGCCATATTTTTGTTTTTTATAAGATCTGCTTCTATTCTCAATAACTGATTAAATTTTGCAACCCTTTCTGATCTACATAATGAGCCAGTTTTTATTTGATTTGAATTAGTTCCAACTGCTAAATCAGATATAAATGTATCTTCTGAGTCGCCTGATCTATGAGAAATGATAGTTGAATAACCTATATTTTGAGCAAATCTTATAACATCTAAGGTTTCAGAAACTGTACCTATTTGATTTAACTTAATTAAAATAGAATTCGATGATTGATATAAAAAACCCTTTTTTAATCTTTGAAGATTAGTTACATAAAGATCATCACCTACGATCTGTATTTTTTTTTCTTTTCTGTGTAAGTCTGACCATGATTTCCAATCGTTTTCTGCAAAAGGATCTTCGATAGATTTTATTTTAAACCTTTTAATTATTTTTGAGTAGAAAGATATTGTATCTTTGTATGAGATATATCTTTTTGAGTCTATTGCATATTTGTTATTTTTAAAAAGTTCGTTTGCGGCAACGTCTAGACATATTGATACATCTTTTCCATTAATAAAACCTGCTTTTTTAATAGCGTTTGAGATTAATTTTAATGCCTCCTCATTTTTTGAAATCATTGGAGCGAAACCACCTTCATCTCCAACAGATGTAGATAAATTTTTGCTGATAAGTAATTTTTTCAAACTTTGTATTACCAAAAAACAAATATTCATTGCCTCGCTAAAAGTCTTGGCTTTATCCGGTCTAATCATAAATTCTTGAATTTTTAAACCATTATTGGCATGTACGCCCCCATTGATAATGTTCATAAGAGGAAAAGGTAATTTAAAATTTTTTTTTATTAAAAAGTTCTTATACAATGGTATTTTTTTTAACTTTGCTGATAATTTCTTAACTGCAATAGATGCAGACAAAATTGCATTTGCACCTAATTTATTTTTTTGCTTTGTTCCATCTAATCTTATAAGAATTGAGTCAATCAATTCTTGATTATGAACGTTTTTATTTAGAATTTTTTTTGAGATTATTTTATTAACATTTGAGACAGCAGAAAATACACTTTTTCCTAAATACTTCTTATTTGTGATATCTCTTTTTTCAAATGCCTCATATGAACCAGTCGATGCGCCTGAAGGACAAATAGCTGTCGATGAAACATTTCCACAAAATATTTCTGTTTCGATTGTCGGCATGCCTCTACTATCAAATATTTGCCTTGAAACTACTTTTGTAATTTTTGACATTTAATAATAATTTAGTTTTTAATTAGTTTATCAATCTCAAGCAATTTGTTTACCAAACTGTCTATTTCACTCAATGGAACCATATTTGGACCATCAGAGGGAGCATTATCTGGATCTTGATGCGTTTCAATAAAAACTGCAGCTATTCCAACAGCGACTGCCGCCCTGGATAAATGTGAAACAAATTTTCTTTCACCCCCACTTTTATCACCCATTCCTCCCGGTTGTTGGACTGAATGAGTTGCATCGAAAACTATAGGATACCCCGTTTGGGCCATTATTGGTATTGATCTCATATCAGACACTAATGTGTTATAACCAAAGCTCGCTCCTCTTTCCGTTATTAAGATATTGCTATTTCCCGTGTCAGATATTTTTTTTACTACATTTGACATATCCCATGGAGCAAGAAATTGACCTTTTTTAACATTGATAATCTTATTTGTTTTGGCAGCAGCAACCAGCAAATCAGTTTGTCTACATAAAAATGCTGGAATTTGCAGAACATCTACATGATTTGCAACAATAGAACATTGTTCTGCATTGTGAATGTCGGTTAGAATTGGAACATTCAATTGTTTTTTAATTTTATCAAATATTGGTAAAGATTTTTCTAGACCTGCTCCTCTTTTGCTTTTAAGACTAGTTCTGTTGGCTTTATCAAAAGATGTTTTGTAAATAAAACCTATATTATATTTTTTAGAAATTTCTGATATTTTTCCTGCCATATCAAGAGCATGTTGCTCAGTCTCAAGTTGACAAGGACCTGCAATTAAACATATTTTGTCTCTATTTGAAATTTGAATTCCATTGCAGTTAACTGTGATATTTTTCATTATTTATTTTTCGCAGCCTCAATAAATGATGAGAATAATGGATGGGGTTGTAAAGGTCTAGATTTAAATTCTGGATGAAATTGAACTCCAATAAACCAAGGATGATTTTTAATTTCAATGATTTCAGGTAACTTATTGTCAGGAGACATACCTGAAAAATTTAATCCGTGTGTTTCAAATTTTTTTCTCAAATTGACATTAACCTCATACCTGTGTCTGTGTCTTTCTTTAATTTGTCCAGACTTATAAATTTCTTTTATTAGGGAATTGTGTTGTAATTTAGCTGTATAAAGACCTAATCGCATAGTTCCACCTAAATTTTTGACAGTTCCTTTAATTTTTCTACCGTTTTTTTTCCATTCTTCAATAAGGCCAATTACCGGAAAACAATTTTTATCTAACTCACTTGAGCCAGCATTTTTAATTTTTAGTACATTTCTAGCAAATTCAATTACTGCCATTTGCATGCCAAAACAAATCCCTAAAAAAGGAATTTTTTTAGTCCTTGCAAAATTTATACATGCTATCTTACCCTCGGTACCTCTTTTTCCAAAGCCTCCTGGAATTATTATTCCAGAAACATTACTCAATTTTTTTTGAACATCTGAGACTTTCAGTAAATCCGATTCTACTCTAATTAAATTAACTTTTACATTATTATGAATACCTCCGTGAACTAGTGCTTCATCTAATGATTTATATGCATCTTTTAAATCCACATATTTTCCAACAATTGCTATATTTACAGTCCTAATATTTTTGTTTGTTACAATTTTAGTTACTTCTTTCCACGGTTTCAAATTTATCTTTTTTCTCGGCTTAACATTGAAATATTCAAAGACTCTTTTATCTAAGCCCTCGTTAAAGAAGCTTATTGGTGCTTCATAAATTGTTTTAACATCTACTGTCTCTATAACCCTTTTTATTGGTATATTACAAAACAATGAAATTTTTTTTCTTTGATCAAGAGGTATAGATTGTTGTGATCTGCAAATAACCATGTCTGGTTGAATTCCAATACTTCTTAATTCTTTAACAGAATGTTGTGTAGGTTTAGTTTTAATCTCATCAGAAGATTTTAAAAATGGAACTAATGTTAAATGTATAAACAAAGTTTTTTCTTTACCTACGTCGTTAGCAAATTGTCTTATAGCCTCTAGAAAAGGTAGGCTCTCAATATCACCAACTGTTCCTCCAATTTCACAGATGACAAAATCTTCATTTTTTATTCCATTCTTAATAAACTCTTTAATTCTATTGGTAACATGTGGAATTACTTGTACAGTTTTTCCAAGGTAGTCGCCCCTCCTTTCTTTAGTTATGATATCACTGTAAATTCTTCCAGTAGTAATATTATCATTTTTTGTAGATGATATATCTGTAAATCTTTCATAATGACCTAAGTCTAAATCAGTTTCTGCTCCATCATCTGTAACAAAAACCTCACCGTGTTGAAATGGACTCATTGTTCCTGGATCAACATTTAAATAAGGATCCATTTTTCTTACCCTTACTTTAAAGCCTTGTGATTTAAGTAGATAAGCTAGTGATGCTGATGATAAACCTTTTCCAAGTGATGATACCACGCCGCCGGTGACAAAAATATATCGCGCCATGGAAGTATGTTATAAGCTTTTTTTTGAGAAAATAAAAGAATTAATTATTGTTATCTGGTATTTTTGGAGCGTCTTTATCTGAATTTTCGTCCACTGTATCAATTAATGATTTTTCAGGACTTAATTTTTGATTCGATAAAATAGTCAGACCTAAACTACAAATTATAAATAATGTTGCTACAATAGCTGTACTTTTAGTCAAAAAATTGCCTGCAGTTTTTGAAAACATATAACTTTCTTGTGACACACCAATTCCTAATGCGCCACCCTCTGATTTTTGAAATAAAACGAGAATTACTAAAATAATAGCAAGCACAATGTTTATCGTTAGCAAAATATTTTCCATGGGGACTAATTATACGTTTTTTTTACTATATCAATAAATTTTTTATAGTTTTGGGAAGCTCCACCAATTAAAAAACCATCAAGGTTAGTTATTTTTTTTAAATTTCTTATATTTTTAGGATTTACAGACCCACCGTATAAAATCTTCGGTAATTTTCCTTTAAATTTCTTTTTAATGAATTCAACTGTTTGTTCAAGTTCGTCAATTTTAGGAATTTTTCCAGTACCAATTGACCAAACAGGCTCATAAGCAACAAATATATTTGACTTTTTGTTAATCTTTTTTAAACCAAGTTTAATTTGTTTTGATAAAATTGACTTTGTTTTATTTCTCTTTTTCTCAGCCAAAGTTTCACCAATACAAAAAATAACTTTTAATTTTGCCTTAATAGCACTTTTAATTTTGAGATTAATAAGTTTGTCTGTTTCACCTTTTTGTCTATTTTCAGAATGACCTAAAATAACATAATTGGCACCAGAGCTTTTAAGCATTTTTGAATTTACAAAACCTGTATGTGATCCATAATCTTGACTTTCATGGCAATTCTGACCTCCAATATCTATTAAGCAATTTTCAAATTTCTTTAAAAAAGAAGAAATTAAAGTATTTGGGGGACAATAAATTAATCTTCCTTTCTTAATTTCTTTAGATTTTGAAAATCTAATAACTTTATTCAATGTATTTAATGATTTTAAGTTTCCATACATTTTCCAATTAGCTATGAAATACATAATTTTATTTGTCATAGTTCTTTTTTTAATCTATAGATTTGTTTTTATAGATCAATAAATTATCATATATAATGTTAAATAAGTTAAAAAATTTCTCAAAAAGTAAACTTGGAGCAGTTGTGGTATTTATTATTGCCTTGCCATTTGTATTCTTTGGGATGGGTAGTGTTTTTCAAAATAAGGACACTAATAACGTTGCTAAAATAAACAATTACAACGTTTCAACTAAAAATTTTACAAACCATATAAGTTCTTTGGGTATTAGTCCTGAAGTAATAAGAAATAATTTAGATCAAAATATTTTAGAAGAAATATTAAGTGATTTACTTGCTAAAAAATTTATTGAATTGGAAATTGATTATTATGATTTATTAATTTCAGATGAGCAACTAGTTAAAATTATCAAAAAAAATAAAAATTTTTTAGATCAAAATTCTAAATTTGATAGAGTTAAATATGAAAAGTTTTTAATTGAAAATAACATTAATGCTTCAGATTTTGAAAAAAAATTAAAAAATAGAAAATTAGAAAACAAACTTTTTTTCCTTTTAAATGGAGGTATTAACGTTCCAGAATTTATCGTAAAAAAATATTATAAATACGAAAATAGTAAAATTGATTTAAGGTTTATTAATCTAGAGAATTTTTATAAAAAAAAGAATCAATTCACTGAAATAGAGATTGAAAATTATATTAAAGATAATAATGAAAATTTAAAGAGAGATTTTATAGATTTTGATTATATCAAAATAACTCCAAAAAATTTAATTGGTATAGAAGAATATAACGAAACATTTTTCTCAGAAATAGATGATATTGAAAACAATATCTCAAATTTTTCGGATCTTAAAAGTCTTTTGAATAGTTATGAAAATATTAATATCGAAAAAAAAACAAATTATACACTTACAAGTAATGATGATCCTTTTAAAGAAGTCTTTGATAATAGATTTGATAATGGTATTCAAATTATAGATAAAAATGATTTTATTCTAATATTTCAGGTCAAAAATATTGAAAACAAAATTCCAAAGGTCACAGATAAAAATTTTAAAAACTTTATTTTAACAACACTTGTCGAGAAAGAAAAATTTGATTTTAACAAAAAAATCTTTGATAAAATAAATGCCAATAAATTTTCAGACACTGACTTTGAAAATGTAAGTAGTGATAAATCCTTATTTAAAAGTATTCAGTTAAATTCAGTAAAAGATAATAATTTTTTTGAAATCAACTCAGTTGAATACATGTACTCTCTCCCAGAAAAGAGTTTCCTGCTAGCCTCAGATGAAAAAGGAAAGATATACTTAACCAAAATAAATAAAATTAAAACACAAAATATTGATAATAAAAAAAAAGATTTTGATAATTATTACAATAAAACTCATGAAAAATTAAAAAGTGATGTTTTTTCAACATATGATTTATACTTAAATAATAAATATAATGTAAAAATTTACTCAAAAACAATCGAAAGATTAAGAAACTATTTTAAATGAAATTGAATGTTGGACTAAAAGAATTTAAAAAAACATACAACCAAAAAAGAAATCAAGTATTATATTATAAGATCAAATCCAAAAATTCTTCAGAAATTGAAAATTTGATTAATAACTTTTTAGAAGACAAAAATAGTTTTATTTTTGAATCCGTAGAAAAAGGTAAAATAAAAGGTAGATATACAATTTTTGGAAAAGAACCAGACAAAATATGGGAATTCAATCAAAAGAGAGTTTTTTCAATTATATCAGGAAAGAAAAAAGTAATTAAAGGGGATCCAAAAATTATATTAAGTAAAATAATAGATGATTTTAGATTTAAGATTCCATCTTCATTGCCGCCTATGTGTAGTATGATAGCTGGATACTTTTCCTATGATACAATTAGATATATAGAAAAAATTAAAAATTCTTGTAAGAACGACCTTAAGCTACCAGATATTAGATTGATAAGACCTACTACTCTAATAATACATGACAATTTCAAAAAGGAAATTTTTTTCGTTAAAAATATTTTTTCTGATATTAAAATAAATAATTTAGAAAAAAAGTATTTTGAAATACAAGATGAAATTTATAGTTTATTGATAAGTTCTAGAATTTCCAAATTTCAAAAGAATACCTCAGATAAAAAGTTTAAAGTAAAATCAAACATTTCTAAAAAAAGATTTTTCCAAATTGTAAATAAAGCTAAACAGTATATAAAAAAAGGTGACATATTTCAGGTTGTCTTAAGCCAAAGATTTGAGACAAAACTTACAAAAAAACCAATTGAGATTTACAAGACATTAAGAGTAACAAATCCCTCACCGTTTATGTTTTTTTTTAATTTTAATGATTTTCAAATTATTGGCGCAAGTCCAGAAATCTTGGTTAGATTAAGGAATAATATAATTACTGTAAGACCAATTGCTGGAACAAGACCAAGGGGTAGAAACAATAAAGAGGATAACTTATTAAAAAAAGATTTGATTAATGATAAAAAAGAATTATCTGAACATCTTATGCTTCTTGACTTAGGTAGAAATGATGCCGGAAAAGTTTCGAAGATAAATACAATAAAAGTTACTGAGAGATTTAAAATCGAAAAGTATTCACACGTTATGCATATTGTGTCTAATGTGACGGGTATCTATGATAAAAAATTTTCTAAATTTGAGGCTTTAATGGCTGGATTTCCAGCAGGTACAGTCTCGGGGGCACCTAAGATTAGAGCAATGGAAATAATTGATGAACTTGAAAAAAATAGTAGAAAAATCTACGCAGGTGGTATTGGATACTTTTCTGCGAATGGAGATTTTGATACCTGTATAGCCCTTAGGACAGCAGTAACAAAAAAAAATAAATTTTATGTTCAGGCGGGAGCTGGAATTGTTGCTGATAGCAAGCCAATAAATGAATATAATGAAACCATAAATAAAGCGAAAGCTTTAATAAAGTCACTATAAAAATGAAAATACTTCTTATTGATAACTACGATAGTTTTACTTACAATATATTTCACTATTTGTCTTCTCTAAAAACTAAAGTGCAAGTTTACAGAAATGATAAAATTAATACCCAAGATATTATAAAAAAGCGATTTGATAGAATTGTTATTTCTCCAGGACCTGGTAATCCAAATCAGTCTGGAAATTGTTTGAAAATTGTAAGGGAAATTCATAAAAAAATACCTATACTTGGGGTTTGCCTCGGACATCAAATAATAGGTCAAGTTTTTGGATCTAAAATAATTCAGGCCAAAAAATTGATGCACGGAAAAACTAGCATAATAATATCAAAAAAAATCGGAATATTGAAAAATTTACCTAAAAATTTTGAAGCAACTAGATATCATAGTTTAATAATTGATAAAAAAACACTTTCAAAAGACCTCGAAATCACTGCGGAAACAAAAGAGGGCCTAATAATGGGTATCAAGCATAAAAAATACAACCTACATGGAGTACAATTCCATCCTGAAAGTATTAAAACAAAATTTGGTGTAAAAATTTTAAAAAACTTTATTAGATTTAAAACAAATGAAACGATTCATAGATAAAATTGGAGCAAAACAAGATTTAACTTTCTTAGAAAGTAAAGAGGCGTTTAAAAAATTGATGGAAGGAAAAGCTAACGATCAAGAGATATTTGATTTTCTAACCCTATTGTCAAAAAAAGGTGAGTCCTCAGATGAAATAGCCGGAGGTGTTTATATTTTAAGAGAAAAATCAAAACGGGTTAACGTAGATAATTGTATTGATACATGCGGTACAGGCGGAGACGGAATGAATACCTTAAACATTTCAACAGCATCAGCCTTATTATTGGCGAGTATGAATATTAAAGTAGCAAAACACGGCAACAAAGCTGTTTCATCAAAATGTGGATCTGGGGATGTGTTGGAAGCTCTAAATATAAATATTAATTTAGGGCCAAATGAAATTGAACAACAAATTGATAAAAACAATTTTGGTTTCATGTTTGCGCCGAACTACCACAGTGCAATGAAATTTGTCGGACCAACTAGAAAAAAGATTGGAAAAAGAACAATTTTTAATATGATTGGACCTCTAAGTAGCCCAGCATTGGTGAAAAAACAAGTTATTGGCGTATTCGATAAAACACTTTTAGAGATATTTGCAAATGCTTTAAAAAGTTTAGATATTAAGTTTGCATGGATTGTAAACAGTGATGATGGTTTAGATGAAATATCACCATATGCAAAAACTAACGTGATGCAGTTAAAAAATAATGAGATTACTGAAATTACAATAGACCCAAAAAAATTAAAAATAAATGCTGGTAAATTTGAAAATATCGTAGGGCAAGATGCTAAATTTAATGCTGATAAAATGTTAGGTATTTTTAAAGGCGAAGACAATGATTTTTCGAAAGCAGTATGCTTAAATGCTGCCGCAGGATTAATTGTATCAGAAAAATACGAAAATTATGAACAAGCATACAATTATGCAAGAGGTTTTATAAAGTCAGGGGCTCCATATAAACACTTAGTAAAAATACAAAATGCCTGAAAACATTCTTGAAAAAATAATTAAAAACAAAACTGAGAAAATAGAAAAACTCAAAAAAACCATTACATCAGAATCCTTAAATGATTTAATTAAAGCAAATAGTACTTTTGTGAATTTTGAAAAAAAAATTGTGGATAATGTCAAAGAAAATAAATTTTCTATTATTGCAGAAATTAAAAAAGCTAGTCCTTCGGCAGGTATAATAATCAAAGATTATGACCCTGTAGAAATTGCCTATACATATAATAGCAATAAAGCGACATGCTTATCTGTTTTAACTGAGGAGGATTTTTTTTATGGAAACTTAATTCACATAAGTAAAATTAAGCAGAAAATAAAATTACCAATTCTTTGTAAAGATTTTTTTATCGATAAATTTCAAGTATCTCTGGCCAAAAGTTATGGGGCGGATGCAATATTAATTATTTTAGCTGGAGTTACTGATAAGGTGGCAAATGAATTGTACGAAGAAGCACTTAGATTAAATATGTCAATTATTGTCGAAGTTCATACTGTTGAAGAAGCCAAGCGAGCATTAAAATTCAAAAATTCATTGATTGGAATAAATAATAGAAATCTTAAAACTCTTAAGACTGAAATAAATACAACTTACGATATTCATGAAGTTTTGGTAACTCATCCTGGACCTTTAATTTCTGAAAGTGGTATAAAAACAAAAGACGAACTATTAGAAATCTCAGACAAAACCTCCATCAAAACTTTTCTTATTGGTGAATCACTATTAAAAGATTTAGACAATAATTCTATTTTTTCAGTATTGTAGGGTTTAAAAACCCCTTATTTCCTATGTTTTTTTCTATTGTTAACTGATAAGAACTTTTGTAGAACATAAATGTACGTAATTTGTTCTATGCTAACTAAAAAACAAAAAAACTTATTAATGTTCATCAATAAGAAGCTGAGAAGCAGTGGTGTTTCTCCCTCCTATGAAGAAATGAAAAGCTCTTTAAATCTTAAATCTAAGTCAGGAATACATAGACTAATAAGCGCATTAGAAGAAAGAGGTTTTATTAAAAGGTTGGCTCATAAAGCGCGAGCATTAGAGGTTGTAAAATTACCTGAAACAGCTTCAGCAAATGATATTTATAACTCGTTTTCACCAAGTGTAATAAAGGGAGGACTTGATGAAACGACAGACAATGAAAACGAAATTCCAGTTTTAGGGAAGATTGCAGCCGGCACACCAGTTGAAGCTATTCAAAATGAAGTTAGTAGAATTCCCCTTCCAGCAAATATTGAGAAAAATGGAGAATTTTTTGGTCTTAAAGTTCAAGGTGACTCTATGATAGAAGCTGGAATAAATAATGGTGATACAGTTATTGTAAAAAAAGCTGACACTGCCGAAAATGGAAAAATTGTGGTTGCATTAATTGATGACCATGAAGCAATGCTGAAAAGAATTAGAAGAAAAGGTAAGACTATAGCGCTTGAGAGTGCAAATAGAAATTACGAAACCAAAATTTTTGGTCCTGATAGAGTAAAAGTTCAGGGTGTCCTGGTATCTTTATATAGAAACTTCTAAAAAAATAGTCTAAACATTATTAATGTCAAAAGTAGCAACAAGATTTGCTCCGTCACCTACGGGACCGCTTCATATAGGTGGGGTGAGAACCGCTTTATTCAATTGGTTATTTGCAAAAAGTAAGGGTGGAAACTTTCTTTTAAGAATAGAGGATACAGACAAAGAAAGATCAAAAAAAGAATATCAAGATCAAATTATCCAATCGTTAGAATGGATTGGTATAAACTACGATAGCAATGAGTACATACAGTCAACCAAAATAAGGAATCATGTAAAAATTGCAGAGGAACTTTTAAAAAAGGGAAATGCTTATAAATGTTACTGTTCAAGTGATGAAATTGAGGAACAAAAGAAAAGAGCTAAACAAAAAAAGATTCCATATATTTATGACAGAAAATGGAGAGATAAAAACGAAAATGAGGCTCCAAAAAACATCAAACCAGTAATAAGGTTTAAAAGTAAGATCGATGGTAAATCCAAATTAAAAGATCTTGTTCAAGGAGATGTCGAAATAGATAATAATACAATTGAAGATTTTGTTATTTTAAGAAATGATGGTACACCGACATATAATCTATCAGTGACTGTAGATGATCATGAAATGAATGTAACGCATATCATTAGAGGAGATGATCATAAAATAAATACTTTTAAGCAAATGCAAATATATGAGGCTATGAATTGGGATCTACCAAAATTTGCCCATATACCTTTAATTCATACAAAAGAAGGTAAAAAATTATCAAAAAGGGATAAAGATTCTACACTAGATGATTATTCAAAAATTGGAATAATGCCAGAAGCTTTAAGAAATTATTTGTTAAGATTGGGATGGTCTTTTAAAGATAAAGAGATTTTTAATTTGGAAGAAAGTATCAAATACTTTAATTTAGAAGGTGTTGGAAAATCTCCCTCTAAATTAGATTTAAATCGTATTTTGTCTATGAATGAATATTATATTAAGAATATGAAAGAGGAAAATTTATTTAATCAATTAAAAGAATTTTGTGAAAATTATAAAGAAAAAATACTTCCTGAAAAAGAAAATCAAATAAAAAAATCTCTTATATTTCTTAAAAATAAAGCAAAAACATTAGAGGATATTTTTAATAATTCAAAATACTTACTTTCTGACAAAGTTAATTTTAATGATGAGGATTTAAAATTGATAGATGGTACATCAAAAGGAATTATTGCTGAATTTAAGAGTAGAATAAAAGATATATCAAAATTTGACCGAGAGAGTTTAGAGCCATTGGTGAATGAATTGATTAAGACTAATAACACAAATTTTAAAGGTGTTGGTCAGCCCTTAAGAATTGCGTTGACAGGGTCGAAATATGGACCAGGTATTTATGATATAATTGTTTCTTTAGGTAAAGACGAAGTTCTCAAAAGATTAGGAAATAAGGTATTCATTTAAGACTTTTGCAGCCTCTTCACTTGAGGAACTTACTGGTTTTATTTGATCAAGTGTTTTTGTACATTCTTCAACTTGATTTTGTGCAAATTTAGGATTTTTGAGGAAGTATATAGTTGATTTATAAATTTCGTTAGCATTACACTCGTTCTGTAAAAGTTCTGGAATAACTTCCCTATTATTTATTATATTTATAATATTAGCGAACCTAACTTTTACTAGAGACTTCATTATTAAGTAATTAACATAATTAATCTTATAAATAATTATTGAAGGTACTTTTGCATTACAAATTTCTAGAGAAATAGTACCTGATTTTGATACAGCAAAAATTGAATTAAGTAATACCTCAGACTTAACATTTTTATCTACTATAATATCACAATTATCTAAATTTGATTTTTCCAATTTTTCAGTAACAAAATTAATATTTTCTAATGTTGAATGAAATACAAAAACAAAATCTTTATATTTCTTGTTCATCATTTTTATGAAATCAATTAATATGGGTAAAAGCACTTTTAGCTCTGACATTCTGCTTCCCGGAAATATAGAAATTATTTTTTTTCCTTTAGAAATATGAGATATATCAACTTTAGATTTACTTTTTTCTAACAAAGGATGTCCTACAAAAGTGTTTGGAATGTTTTCTTTATCAAAATATTTTCTTTCAAAATCAAATAATAACAAAAAGTGATCAATAAAATTTTTGAATTTTTTTACTCTTCCCTCTCTCCAAATCCATACTTGAGGCGCAACATAATGAATAGTTTTAATATTAGGATTAATTTTTTTTACTTTTTCAGCAACGCGTAGAGTAAAATCCGGGCTATCTACACTAAATAATATATCAGGGTCAAATTTAATAATTTCTTTTACAGTGAAATCAATTTTTTTTTTTATTTTAAAAATGTTTAGTAAAACACTTGTAAAACCCATATAAGTAATTTGTTGAATGCTAAAAATTGAATTTATGCCTAAACTTGATAAATTTGATCCACCAACTGATAAAAACTTAACATCAGTATTTTGTTTTTGAATTTTCTCAATTACTGTTGATGCTAATTTATCCCCTGAAGCTTCTCCTGTTAAAATAAAGATTTTTTTCATTTTACTAATATAAACATCTTATTTTTAATGGCAAAGTTAACGCATTTGTTTTTTTCTAAAAAAATATTTTGTTTATCTTTAAGCACTATCCCTTTAAGGCCTGCCTTTTTGCAATCTTTTAAAGTATTTAAACCTACTGTGGGCAAATCAACTCTCATATCTTGTTTTTTCTTCGGATATTTAATCAAAACACCTCTCTTAATTTTTGTCTTATTAATCTTTTTAATTAAATTTTTAGTACCTTTTGAGGTTTCTTTAAAAATTGAATTTTCTCTAACAATAATTGCTTGAATATGATCAAGGGGATTTGTTTTTTTAAGAATAAATTCGCCTTTCTTAATATCAGATAAATCATCTTTTGTAGGTTTGTCTTTAGTATAATTACCTTTCTTTAATGATAACTCTGGAGTAAAAAATGTAGATTTAATTACCTTTATCTTTTCAAAATTTAAAATATTTATTAATTCTTTTAATATAGCAGCATCTCCTTTTTTATAAGCTTTAATAATTCTTGGAAGATAGTAAATCCCGGTCATATCAAGTTTTAATTTTGACAAATTTGGTTTATCTATTTTACCTGCAAATATTACTTTGTTACATTTATTTTTTCTCAATAGTTTTAAAATTGATCCAAATTGCCCTATGTTCACTCTAAATGACTTTGTGTCTTTATTGAAAATATTTTTTCTTGATAAATCTAAGATAAGATATTTTTTTTTAGTCTTTTTAAGTTTTTTTAAAATTAATTTTGGAAAATCAGTATCTCCAAAGAATAAACCTATCATTTTATTTACTTAATGGCCTACAAATTGGTCTTTTTTTATCATGATTAATAAAATCTATAACTTCTTTAACATAACTATTCTTCTTAAGTTCTTCACTAAGTTTTACTAAATTTTCATATAGAGAATTTGTATTAAAAATTTCTCTATAAGCCTCCGAAAGAGCTAAAATTTCTGTGTTTGAGACTTTTTTTCTTCTTAAACCAACAAGATTAATGCCTTCAAGATAATTTCTGTTACCAAACGATAATCCATATGGAATTACATCCCTAGAGACAGCAGTCATTCCACCTATCATTGCCATTTTGCCTATTCTTGTGAATTGTTGGACTCCACAGTTACCTCCTATGATTACTTCATCAGAAATTTGAGCGTGTCCAGCAATTGCTGCACTATTTGCAATCACTACATTATTACCAACCACGCAATCGTGTGCAATATGAGCGCCTATCATGATCAGATTATCGTTGCCTATTTTTGTTACACCACCCCCTCCAACCGTTCCTTTATTTATAGTTGCATGTTCCCTAATTATATTATTGTTTCCAATTTCTAATTTTGTTTGTTCACCTTTAAATTTTAAATCTTGGGGATCTGTACCAATTGATGCAAAAGCAAAAATTTTTGTATTATTACCAATAATTGTGTGTCCTGAAATATTTACATGAGATTGTATCTCTGTACCTTCGCCTATTTGAACATCCGGACCTATGATACTATATGGTCCTATTATAACTTTTTTTGATATCTTGGCCTTTTTATCTACAATTGCTGTTTTGTGGATCATTAATTTTCAATTTCCTTTTTATTTATTTTCTTTAATAAATTTTTTTAAATCTTTTGCTGGATATCCCATAACTCTACTGTTATCAGGTATGTCTTTTATAACACCACTACCCCCACCAATTTTTATATTATTTCCAATCTTTAAGTGTCCTGAAATACCTGCTTGACCACCGATCATGACATTATCTCCTAATATTGAAGATCCAGCAAAACCAACTTGACCTGCAATTATACAATTATCTCCAATCTTTACATTGTGAGCAATGTGTATTTGATTATCAAGATATGTATTTTTACCAATCAAAGTATTTGAAATTGAACCTCTGTCTATTGTTGAACCGCATCCAATTTCTGAATAATCATCAATTAAAACAATCCCTATTTGTGGAAATCTATAGTTATTCCCATCTTTAGGAAAGAAACCAAATCCCTTTTTGCCAATTACACAACCATCTAATACTTTAATATGATTCTTTAAAATTGTATTTCTTATAATGGTATTTGATCCTATTGAGCAGTTATCACCAATTGAAACATTTTTTTCAATTATAGTATTATGACCTATTAAGCAATTTTTTCCAATTTTTACATTTAAGCCAATAAGAACATTTTTTCCAAATTTTACTTTGTTTTTAAATTTAGTTTTAGAAATTTCTTTAACTGAATTATCGAAATTATCATTAACAGAATCTGGATACAAAATTTCTGTAATTTTAGCCATGCTTATTAAGACATTTTCCACAATAATTTTTTCACACTTATTAGGTAAAATATGTTGTAAATTTTTTGTTGTGATACAGGCTGCAGCATTTGTAATAGATGCTTGTGAATTATATTTATTTGAATGAAGAAAAGTAATATCTTTACCAGATGCAGAATTTAAGTCAGCAATGTCAAAAATTTTAATCTTTTTTGTTTTACTATCAATCTTAATTTCTAAAACCTTATAAATATCTTTTATATTTATAGGTCCAACATTTTTAAAAAAAGGATTTGCCATTTATTCGTTGATAGCAAATACTTCTATTTTTTACTTATCAAGTTTTATTGCTAATTATTTCCTATCTACAATAGTGGCAGACCACATAGCATCAGCCATTTTAACATTTTTAACAAATGCTTCACCTTTATATTTCCACACTCTCCCATGAGATCTGATTGCTTCGATTTTAAGTTCAAGTTTGCAATTTGGTATAACAGGATTCCTGAACTTAGCTTTTTCTACACTCATCAAAAAAACCAGCTTATTTTCATAAGTAGATTTATCCAAACCATGAGCTGTTAATGCTGCTGCAGCTTGACCAAAAGCTTCAACAATTAGAACACCAGGCATAACTGGTTGTCCTGGAAAATGTCCTTGAACAAAAAAACTTTCATTAGTTACATTTACAATAGCTGTTGCCGAATGAAGTTTTTTAATGTCAATTAATTCATCTAACAACAACATTGGCTCTCTGTGTGGTAAAAGTTCCATTATTTGTTTTTTGGACAAATTATAAGACATAATAATTAATCTATCTTAATATTCTTAACCTTCTGATTTACCAAATCTAATATATCTTTTGTTATATCATCATCTTTTTTACCAATGACGATGTGTTTCTTTTGCATAATCATTTTGATAGAATTTTTTTTGGAATAATCTTCTAAAATAGGATTAAGCTTTTTTATTAGTTTTGCAGATGCTTTTACTCTTGATTGTGTAATTTCGTTAAAAACTCTATTTCTTTCTTTTTGATAATTAGAAATTTCATTTCTCAAATCTTTTATTTTTTTTCCAAATTCTTCTTTACTAAGTACATTTTTTTGAGATATTAGTTTTTTTTCCCTTTCAATAATATCTTTTTCTTTTTTTTTGAATTTAGTTATAGATAACTCTTGTTTAGATTTTAGTTGAGCGATAATTGACTTACCAGCAACTGAACTCTGCATTATTTTTTCTACATCAAGATAAACAACTCTTTCGTTAGAATATGAAGGTATTGAGAATAGAAAAAATATGAAAATAATAATTAGTTTAATTTTCATAATATTTAAAAAGTTGTTCCAATATTAAATTGAAAAGTCTGTGTTTCATCAGTATCTATTTTTGATATTGGTTGAGCTAATGTGAAAGTAAAAGGTCCTATAGGCGAGAACCATTCAAGACCAATGCCAGTCGAACTTCTTATATGACTTGAGTCACCCACAGCACTTGAGTAATCAACTCCCCAAACATTAGCAGCATCTATGAAATAATTAAAATCTACACTTTGGAAACTTGGAAATAAAAACGGCAAATTTGATTGAAAATTTAAGGAAGCAGCATAATTTCCACCTATATGATCGTTAGCATCAACTGGACCGATTTTACCAGACCTAAAACCCCTTAATCTTTTTCTTGGTAAATTTATACGTTCAGATATTCTTACATCATCTGATAAACCTGTGACTGATCTTAAATACAAACCTACGCTAGTGTTGATGTCATTAAATGAATTGTAGGTATCAATTTGATATCCATTAAGAAATGTATTATTTTCAGATATTAATGGTATGCTTTGAGCAAATTTAGATTGAAAACCATCAGTTGTTTGAAACCTTTGATTTCTTTTATCTAAATCTAAAACATAACCAATATTTGTTGTAAAGTATGTTCCCTCTTGTTTTTTAAGATTAGCGCTTGCGCCTGAATTTGTTGTTAATTCTTCGTAGGACGTTCTGAAGGTAGGTCTAAAATAAAAGTCATCATACTGTTCAAATGCAGTTCCAATACTAAAGCCAGCATCAGTCGACTTATAACCAAAATCCGTAAGTTTATCTGTATCTGTAATAAATATATCCGTGCTAAGAGCTTTGTCTGAGTAATTAAAGTTTGGATTAGTTACTGTAAAATTTCCCCTTATTCGTTCCTCACTTATTCTTAAGCCAGTTGATAATTTTACGCCTTTTCCAAGAAAATTGTTTTCTGAAACTGAAAATGCTGCCGTACCACCATCAGAACCAACTCCTGCACCAACAAGAATTTCACCCGTTGCTTTTTCTTCGACAGTAATATTTATATTTTTTAAATTACCATCTTGTGTGTCGACTATCTCACTTTTAACATTTTGAAATATGTTTCTGGCTCTTAAATTATTTAAAGATTTTGCATGAAGTAGTTTATTAAAAGGGTCGCCTTCATCTACTTCCAACATATCTCTTATAACTCTTTCCTCAGTAATATTATTACCTAATACGTTTATCTTTTTGACATAAAATTTTTCACTTTCTTTAACTATAAAAGATATATCTAATTCATTCTCTCCAATTATTTCTGTTTCAATACTTGCATCAATAAAATCATATAACCTTGAAACTGAAATTTGATCTATTTGCTTTACAACTTTGTTAAGTTTATTTAATGAGTATCTCTCTTCTTTTAAATCTATTAAAATATTTTCTACTTCTTTAAAATCTTTTTCATCAAAATCATCTGGTAGAATAAGTTTTGTATTTCTAATTGTATAAATATTTCCAGAATTTATATTGTAAATTAAGTTAAAATAATTATCATTAAAGACTGCGGATGAATTTTTAATCTTAACGTTATAAAAACCTTTGTTAAGGTAAAATTTTTCTAATAGTCTTAAATCAAGGTTAATTTGTTCAGGATTTAAATATTTTTTGTTAGAAATAAATTTCCAAAATTTGCTCTCTTCACTAACTATTATATTCTTCAATTTTCTATCTTTATAAAATTTTTCACCAGTAAAAATTATATTTTTGATTAATGTTTTTTCACCTAAATCTATATTGTAAATTAAATCCACTGTTTCATTTTCATTGTCGTTCATTGAAACATCAACTTTATTAAAGTAATAACCTGCACTATTTAAGGCATTATTTATTTTTTTAATGTCTTGTTGAGCTAAAAAATTTACATAAGGACTTTTTTCTTTAATGCTTAAGTTTTTTAAAATTGATTTTTTGGTTTTTTCAGCCTTAACACCGTTCAATATAATTTTTTGAACAATTTTTCTTTCTTGAACAGTTACAACTAAAGTATCGCCTTGTAAATTAAATTTTATATCTGAAAAAAAATTGGTACTATATAAGTCCAACAGTATATCATTCAATTGTTCTTGAGAATAATCTTTACCTAACTCTATTCCACCAAAAGTAATAATTGTTTCTTTTGTAATACGATTGTTATTTTTTATTTGAATTTTGTTTATTATATCTGCATATGCAGATGTTAATGCAGTCTTAAATATAAATAAAATTATTAATATGTATTTCATTTTTTTTTGGATTTTACACTTAAAGTTCTCGTTTTCAATCTAACAAACTCATTTAATTTTTCAATTTGAGCTAAATAATTTGGCTTTTGATGCTTGAATTTTGAAAAAAATGGTAAATTTATTAAAAGCTGAATTTTTGACGAAATATCCAAAAAATTAATTTTATTTTTTAAAAAAAGACTCACGAGTTCGTCATTTATTGAAACTAATATAGTATCAAATAAACTGTTTTTTTCTGTGATTTTTTTTAAAATTTTAATTACTGGAAACTTTTTTGAATCAACTTTTTGAAAATTTAATGAATTTAGATTGAGTATATTAATATTATTTGATTTTGTAAATCTTTGGTTAGGTTCTCCTATATAAATAGAATTTGAAATTGGGATCTTCATATTTGTGTCATGGGCAATTATTTTTATCAATCCATTTTTTAATTTTATAATTGCATGGACGTAAGATTTGGGATGTATTAAAATATCAAATTTTTTTAACTCTATATCAAATATATTTTTTGCTTCTATAACCTCAAAAACTTTGTTCATGAGTGTTGCTGAATCAACCGAAATTTTTTTTCCCATTTTCCAATTTGGATGATTAGTTGCATCAGTCGGGTTGACATTTTTTGCGACTTTTTTATTTAAAAATGGACCTCCAGAAGCTGTTAAAATAATCTTTTCTATATCTGTTTTTTGATAATTTTTTATTACTGACCATATCGAAAAATGTTCTGAGTCAACGGGTATAAATTCAGTTTTATTTCTCTTTAACTCTTTTTGTATCAATTCCCATCCACAAATTATTGACTCCTTGTTTGCAATAGCGATTCGTTTTGTTTTTTTAATAATATTAATTGTTGGTCTTAAACCCTCAATTCCTGATATTGCAGACATGGTATAATCAGCTTTTACTTTAAGCTCTTTATCTATTTTGTTAAAATCTGGGAATATTTTTATTTTTCTAAATTTTTTTTTTAATATTTCATATTTTTTTTTGTTGGTGACTACAATGTGTTTTACTTTAAAGGTTTTAATTTGTTTCGATATAAGATTAATGTTTTTATCTGTAGATAATAAAAGAATTTTAAATTTGTTCTTATCTTTCCTAATTATTTCTAAAGTTTGTTTGCCAATTGATCCAGTTGACCCTAATATTATAATTTTTTTCATTATTTAAAAGAGAGATATTATTATAAAACCTATTGGAAGAGCAAATATTGAACCATCAATCCTGTCCAATAGCCCTCCATGACCAGGTATTAAATTTCCAGTATTTTTTATTTTGGCTCTTCTTTTGAAATAAGAGATAAATAAATCTCCTAACTGACAAATTAAAGAGATAAAAAAAGGTATGAAGACTAAAGCTTCAATTTGTAATCTAACAAAGAGTAGATCACCAAAATATAAATATATTACAAAAAAACCAATATAGGATAAAATAAAAGAACCTATCGATCCAGATACAGTCTTATTGGGACTAATCTTAGTTAGTTTTTTTCCACCGAAAGTTTTTCCAAACACATATCCTCCAACGTCTGAAAAAACACAAATCATTAGTATTGTTAAAAAGAAGTATTTATCAATAACGAAAACATTAAAACAAATGATAAACGCAATTAAAAGATACATTAAAAAAAGTATGATATGGATTATACGGTAAATTTTCTTAAATCTTATTTTTTCAATAACTTTAATCCATTCAATCCAACTCAATATTACAACAATGAATAATATACTCAAAAAAATATAATCATTAATTAAAGCACTTAGAAATACTAAGCTTATTAAAAAAAGTGATGAGATAGATCTTTTAAGTAATTCTGACTTCATTATATTTTTCCAAAATTTCTTTTAATATTGCTAAATTTTTTCACTATCTTGTTTAAATCTTTATCCTTAAAATCTGGCCATAGTTTTTTTTCAAAAAATATCTCCGTATATGCTGCTTGCCATAAAAGAAAATTACTAAGTCTTTGAGTATTCCCTGTTCGTATAAGAATTTCAGGATCTGGAATATTTTTTGTATATAGATTTTTATTAATATCATTTTCTGAAATCTTGCTTCTTTTATTCAACTTATTAAAAGCATATACTATTTCTTTTTTAGATCCATAATTAAGGGCTAGGTTGATCTGAAGTTTCGTATTTCTTATCGTCTTTTTTTCCGCAAAATCTAATAAATTATTCAGTTTATTATAAAATTTTTTTTCCCCTAAAATTTTTATCTTTATTTTTTCGTTATTTAATTTCTCTAATTTTTCAGTTAAGTAAATTTCCAAAAGTCTAAACAAATAGCTTCGTTCTTTTAAGGGTCTTTTCCAGTTCTCAGTTGAAAATGCATACAAAGTGAGAAACTTAATCTTTTTTTTTACACAATATTTTATAACCATCTCAACAGTTTTTAGTCCCTCTCTATGGCCTAAATTTCTTGAGTTTTTATGTTTTAATCCCCATCGACCATTTCCATCCATTATTATGGCCATATGTCTTATAGGGTTCATATAGTCATTATTTCTTTTTCTTTGGTTGTTACTTTTTCATCAACCTTTTTAACAAAGTTGTCGGTATATGTTTGAATTGTTTTTACAAATTTTTTTTCGTCATCTTCACTTATTTCCTTTGATTTTAGTTTCTTCTTTAACTCATCATTTCCTTCCCTTCTAATATTTCTTATTGAAACTTTACATTTTTCACCCATAGTTTTAATTACCTTCTTTATTTCTACTCGTCTTTCCTCACTTAAATCTGGTATTGGTAATCTTACTAACTGACCATCTACTTGAGGATTTAAACCCAGATCTGATTTTTTTATTGCCGAGTCTAGAAGTGGAACATTATTTGCATCCCATACTTGAATATTTATTACTCTTGGTTCAGGGGTTGTGATCGTTGCCAATTGATTAATTGGCATTTTTTGCCCATATACATCTACTTTAATTAAATCAAGCATACTTGCATTTGCTCGACCAGTTCTTAAAGATGCTAACTCTTTTACAAAAACATCAAACGTTTTGGTCATTTTTTGGTTATACAAGACTTCTTTGAACATTATTCGCCAATTTTAATTCTAATAAAATCCTTTATCTTTAAACTTTTTAAATCAACTTTTGATAAAACATCTTTTACTTTTAATTTAGGATCCATAACCCAGTCTTGAGTTAATAAACTATTATCTTCTTTAAATTTATTAATTTTGCCGATACTTATTTTTTCAGCAATTTCTTTAGGTTTACCAAGATTCTTTAGTCCTTTTTCAACAATTTTTTTTTCTTTTTCAATAACATCATCTTTGATATCTTTTTTATCTACTACCATTGGGTTTGATGCAGCAATATGCATTGAGAGTTGTTTTCCAAATTGCTCAATATCTTTCGAGCTCTTTTCAAATTCTAAACTTACAATAACACCAAGTTTAGATAGATTATCTTTAACTATTGAATGATTGTAGGTAAAAATTTTTGATTTAGAGTTTTCTAATGTTTTTGATCTTCCAATGGTAATTTTTTCACCAATTTTTGCTATTAAATCAACCAAATTTTGAGATACAGTTGATCCATTTTTCATTTTACTATTATTGAGTTTTTCTATATCAGAATTAACAAAGTTGTTTATCTCTCCAATTTCTTTAGTAAAATTTAAAAAATCATCATTTTTGGCAACAAAATCTGTCTCACAATTGATTTCAATTATAGATGTTTTTTTTTCATCACCATAAATAAATACCAGGCCCTCGTTGGCCTCTCTGGACATTTTTTTTGAAGCTTTTGAAATACCTTTTATTCTTAAAATTTCAATTGCTTTATCTAAATCTCCTGAAGCCTCCTTCAACGCACTATTGCAATCCTTAAAACCTGCACCAGTGGTGCTTCTTAACTTTTTTACACTTTCAAGATCACTCATTTAATTAATTAATTTTTTTTTTTAGTGCAATGGAAGGGGATTTGGGTGTTGTCACTTTTTGTTCGCCATTTTTTTTTGTATCCTCAGGAATATTTTTCCTAGCATTACTAATGGTCTCCTTTACCAAAGAACAATAGAGATCGATTGATCTTCTAGCATCATCATTTCCTGGTATTGGAAAATCAATACCCTCTGGATCTGAATTTGTATCAAGTATAGCAATTATCGGAATATTTAATTTTATAGACTCTTTTATCGCTAGAGACTCGTAGTTTGTATCAATTATGAAAACCAAATCAGGAACTTTTTTCATGTCAGATATACCCCCTAGGGATCTTTGGAGTTTATCTCTTTGAATGCTCATTTTTAAAAGTTCCTTTTTTGTAAAACCTCTATTTTCTGATTTTAAGTCAGTATTTATTTTTTGAAGTTTTTTAATAGAATTTGATATAGTGCCCCAATTAGTTAACATTCCTCCCAGCCATCGATAATTTACAAAATATTGATCAGTAGATTTCGCCAACTCAGCAATAGCCTCTGAAGCTTGTTTTTTTGTTGAGATGAACAAAATTTTTCCATTGTTTGTAATAGTTTCGTAGATTTTTTCTAAAGCTTTATTAGTAAGCTCAAGAGTTTGAGTTAAATCAATAATATGAACAGAGTCTCTTTTCCCAAAAATATATTTTTTCATTTTTGGATTCCATCTCAATGTTTTATGACCTAGATGTACGCCCGCTTCTAAAAGTTGTTGTATTGATAAGTTAGGTATCTTCATAATTTTTCCCGGTTGTGCCACCAAAGCTATTTCCATTTAAGGACCGGAGGTTATTAACCAAAAGCCTTGTGCGTATTTTTAAAGCGTTTTATAAATTTATTGAGATAAAGGCAAGAGATAAATCAATGAATTGTTGTTGAAATTCCTTGATTCTTTATGAGATTCACGGTTTTTCTATCGATTAAACGCTTATCTTTAAGTTTTATTTTATACGCCTTATCGCTTGATACAACATTGATATTTACCTCAACATCTCCACCTTTTTTCAGCATTTTAGATAGTTTATCAACTTCGTCAACATTTTTTACTTTAAAACTTATTGAATTAATCGGTTTATTAATAAGATCATCTAATGAAATTATTTTTTTGACATTTAACCTTGTAGATTGAGGATCATTTTGCTTAGTAATTTTCTGTATAGTCAAAATTACTGAATTACCCTCTTTAATCTTACTTCTATTTAATTCAAATGTGTCAGAAAAAACAAATAATTCGAATATGCTTGATTGATCAGAAAATTTAATTATTGCGTATGACGTTCCCTTTTGTGTTTTCTTTTCTTGAATTTTAAGTATAGTTGCTGCAACTGATCCCTCACTAATTTCTTTATCTTCATTAACATTTTTATAAGAAAGAATATTAAATTCCTTAAATATATCTTGATATTGATTAAGCGGATGATCTGATATAAAAAAACCAACAGTTTCAAATTCTTTTGCCATTTTTTCTTGAAAGCTCCATTCGCCAAGATTATCTACTGCATCAATAACATTTGACTCTTCACTATCGGTAAATAAATCGATTTGATTTAAGGACTTGTTTTCATAAATATTTTTTGATTTGGATATTAAATTAGGTATTGACTCGAAAATTGATTTTCTATCTTTAAAAATATTATCAAATGCCCCAGCTTTTGTAAGAGCCTCCATTTGAAGTTTGTTTATGTCTTTCGGATTTACTCTATTAATAAAGTCATTTAAGGATTTATATTTACCATTTTTTTTTCTTTCCTTAACTATGTTTGAAATTGCATCATACCCTACATTTTTTAATGCCCCTAAAGCATAGTAAAAATTTTTGGTATCTGAATAAAAATCACTATTACATAAATTTATGTTGGGAGGTACTATATTTATATCTAATCTTTTAAGTTCTTCATAAAATTCACCTAATTTTTTTTGATTTGACATTTCCATAGACATTGATGCAGAAAAAAATTCATTGGTAAAATGGGTTTTTAAATATGCTGTCTGATAAGCAATAATAGCGTAGGCTGCTGCATGACTTTTATTGAATCCATATTCTGCAAATGGTTCAATTTTTAAAAAAATTCCTGCCGCAACATCTTTTTGTATTCCATTTTGATATGCACCATCTATAAATCTTGTCTTCTGTTTTTCTAATTCTGATCTTTTCTTTTTTCCCATAGCGCGTCTAAGAATATCTGCTTCACCTGCGGTAAAACCTGACAAAACTTGGGCAATTTGCATAACTTGTTCCTGGTAAATAATTACACCATATGTTGATTTTAAAATGTTTTCTAATTTTGGATGTAGATAATCTGGTGACCTTTTCCCATGTTTGCAATCATTATAAATTGAAATATTGCTCATAGGACCTGGTCTATACAAAGCGACTAATGCTATAATGTCTTCTAATCTATTTGGTTTCATTTGTGTAAGAGCATCCCTCATTCCAGAACTTTCAAGTTGAAATAAACCAACAGTTTTACCTGAAGACAACAAATCAAATACCGTTTGATCTTCATAATTTATTTTCTCTATATTGAAATCAATTTTTTTTTTATTCAGTAGTTTGATGGTGTTATTTATTACAGTAAGTGTTTTTAAACCCAAAAAATCAAATTTAATAAGACCAGAGTTTTCAGCTGAATACATATCAAACTGAGTGGAAGGTAAAAGTAAATTGGATGAGGTGTCTTTATAAAGTGGAACTGTATCGATTAATTTTTTATCTGCAATTACTACGCCAGCCGCATGAGTTGCAAAATTTCTGTTTAAACCTTCAAGTTTCAGAGAGAGTTTAATAAGCTTATCTACTCTTTTATCTTCATTTATAATCTTTTGTAATCTTGGTTCTGAATTTATGCATTCAGTCAAACTCATTGGTCTTGAAGGATCGAAAGGAATCATCTTGCATATACTGTCGACAAAACCATATGGAAGACCCATTACTCTACCTACATCTCTAATAACCATTCTAGCTTTTAGTTTACCGAATGTAATAATATGAGCCACCGAGTCCTTGTATTTTTTGTTAAGATACTCAAAAACTAAATCGCGTTTTTCCTCACAAAAATCAATATCAAAGTCAGGCATAGAAATACGGTCTGGGTTTAAAAATCTTTCAAAAATTAAACCAAAATAAATTGGGTCTACGTCAGTAATTTGTAAACACCATGCTACTAATGAACCAGCACCAGACCCTCTACCTGGTCCAACTGGTATATTATTTTTTTTTGCCCATATGATGTAATCCGATACAATTAAAAAATAACTAGAATAATTCATCTCACATATTATATTTATTTCATGATCTAATCTTTTTTTATATTTTAAAAATTTTTCACCTTTTAAATTTCCATCTTCAAATTTTTCCTTAAATTTATTAATTAAACCTTCATTTGCATCTTTTTTTAATTGATCATCAGATGAAATATTATTACTTGAGTTTATATCTGGTAATAATGGTTTGGAATATTCAGGTCTGAAGCTGCACCTTAATGGTAAATTATAATTATTTTCCAAAGCCTCTGGTAAATCACTAAATATTTCCTTCATTTCATCGTCACTTTTGAAATAGTGATTACTTGTTAACCTTATTCTTTGTTTATCGTTTATATAATTTTTTGAACCAATACAAAGTAATGCGTCGTGTGCTTCACTCATTTCTTTGTTTAAATAATAAACCTCATTAGTCGCTATTATGGGAGCATTAATTTTTTTTGAAACGGATAAATTGAAGTTCTCAAAATTTTTTTCATTTAAATCACCATGTCTTTGAATTTCAATATAGAAGTTATCACCAAAATTTTTATTCAAAGAAAAATAAAGTTTTTCAAGCTCATCAACTCTTCCCTTTTGAAAAAGAACACCTGATAAATTATTAATACCTCCTGACAGAATTATTAAATTTTTAGAACAATTAAATAATAATTCTATTTTACAATGCGGGTCATTTATATCAGAGTTCTCAAGAAAAGATTTAGATGACAAATTAATCAGTTCTTTGTAACCATCACTATTTTTGGCTATAATAGGTAATGATCCAATTATATCATTGAATTTAAACTTAATCTGGGATCCAATTATAGGCTGAGTTTTTGACTTGGAAATTTGTTCTGAGAATTCTAGAGATCCACACAAATTTGACGTATCTGACATTCCAATCGCTTTAACCTTATTGTCTTTGCAATATTTACTAAGATCATCAATTTTTATGGCGCCTTCACAAATAGAATATTGGGTATGTATTTTTAAATGATTAAATGTTTTTTTAAATTTTTCCATTAATGGTTTTGATTTTACCATTACTTAAGGAAATTTTATAGTCTGCTTTATTAGCAAAAAATCTATTATGAGTTGCAAATATTATAACACGATCTTTATTTTTTAATTTAAAGAGTAGATTAAATATTTGATTTGCGTTTTCATGATCTAAACTTCCAGTCGGTTCATCAGCTAGTATTATTCTAGGTTTATTTACTATTGCTCTCGATATTGCAATTCTCTGCATTTCTCCTCCTGATAGTTCTGATGGATAATGATTAGTCCTATCTTTTAAGCCGACTTTTTGAATTATCTTTAATGATTCTTGTTCTGCCATTGTGTGATTATTATTGGCCGCTAAGCTGGCTATGCAAACATTTTCAATAGCCGTAAAATCAGGCAATAAATTTTTCTCTTGATAAACAATCCCAATATTACTAGATCTAATTTTATCGTTAATCTCAATTTCGTTATGATTTATATTTCGATTATCAATTTTAATATTTCCTGATGATGGTCTATCTATTAAAGATAATAAATTTAGTAAAGTTGATTTTCCAGATCCAGAGGGTCCGGACAATGAATAAATTTTTCCTTTTTTAAATTTAAAACTTAAATTTTTAAGGACAGAAATCTTTTTTTGATTGTCAAAAGCTTTTGAAATATTGTTTAGTTCTATAATGTTACTCATATTTTAAAGATTTAATTGTATCTAATTTTGCTGCTTTAGTTGCAGGGTATATTGAGACTAAACAAGTCATTATAATTGAACAACTTGAAATTAAAAATATTGACCAAAAATCTATTTGGTATGGAATAGTACTTAAAAAATATATTTCTTCTGGAAATAAACTTATATTAAAGACATTACTAATTAACATTCTTATCTCCTCAACATAAAGAGAGAAAGTTACACCTATAGCAACTCCCATAATTGTTGCTAAAAACCCTATTAAAAATCCAATAAAAAAAAATATTTTTCGAATTGAGAAATTAGAAACACCTATTGATTTTAATATAGCAATTTCCCTAGTTTTATTTTTTACTAAAATAGTAAGACCCGAAATAATGTTAAAAGCAGCAACTATGATTATTAAAGATAATATTATGAACATAACATTTCTTTCTACTTTTAAGGCAGAAAATAATGGTTTGTTTAAATCTGACCAGGTAAATATATATTCGTCAGTAAAAATCGACATTAGTTTTTCACGATAAATCTCAATTTTGTCAGGTTTATATAAATAAACCTCTAAGAAATTATTTCCTTTTTTTAAATCAAATAAACCTTGTAGATCTTTAAGATTAATAAACACAACAGAATTATTAAACTCAGCAAACCTACTATCAAAAATAGAACTTATTTTAAAAGTTTTTTGTCGAGGTATGGATCCAATGAGTGTGTTTTCACTAGAAGGTGAGATTATTGAAATTCGGTCACCAATTTTTAATTCAAGGTCATAACTTAAATCACTCCCTATCGATATATTATTCTCTAAAATTTTTTTATCGCCTCTAAAATATTTATTATTTACAATATTTAGTTTTTGAAAGTCATTTTCAGAATAGCCTCTAACTAAAATACCTTTGGTAATTTCATCACTTAAAAGTATTCCTTCTCCATTATTGCTTAATATCAAATTTGTAGATATATTTTGTAAAAACTCGTTATCTATTTTTTTTTGTTCTATTTTCTTACCGTAAGGTTTTACGATTACATGTGCGTTGAAATTAGTTATCTTGTTTATCAACTCTGACCTGAAACCATTCATTACAGACATAACTATAATCAAAACTGCCACACCTAAACTTATGCCTAAGAAAGAAAATAAAGTGATAATATTTAAAAAACCATCTTTTTTTCTAGTTTTAAGATATCTAAAAATTATTTTTTTTTCTAAAGTTGAGATCAATTTATTTTTTTGGATTTAATGAAATTAAGGGCTCCTTCAAGACTTATCATCTTGCTATCGTTCCCCACTTCTTTAAACTCAACTTTATTTTTATCAGGATTTTTTCCAATTAGAATTTGAAATGGTATTCCAATTAAATTAAATTTTTTTAACTTCCCTGAAAAATTTTCGTCTGAATCGTCTAAAACTGTTTCAATATTATTCTGTTCTAAAAAATTTTTTACTTTGATACCCATTTCGATACTTGTGGTATCATTTTTAGATGCAAAACAAATAATTGCACATTCAAAAGGAGAAACTGATACTGGCCATTTCATAACTTCATTTTTCTCATCAAAATTTGCCTCAATTAAGGCACCAACTAATCTTGAAACTCCAATTCCATAAGAACCCATTTTTACAAAAATTTTTTTACCATCTTTATCAACAGCAGTATTCATTGGTTTTGAATACTTATCACCAAAGTAAAAAATATGACCGACTTCAATACCTTTCGTCTCTAACTGATTTTTTTTATCAACCTTGTTGTTGAACTCCTTATTGTCAATTTTCTCATCTGTGACAGCGTAAAATTGGTCATATTCAAGTCTTAGTTTTTTTAAAGACTCTTTTTCTAATTTATAATTATCGTGATTTACATCAAAAATTCTTTTGTCAGTATAAATTTTACTTTCACCAGTTTCAGCTAAGATAATAAATTCATGTGACAAGCTCCCACCAATTGGCCCCGTTTCAGCTGTCATCGGTATTGCTGATAATTCCAATCTCTTAAAAGTTTTTAAATATGATAGAAAAAATTTGTTATATGAAAATTCCGCATCATCATCACTAAGGTCAAATGAATACGCATCTTTCATAAAAAATTCTCTACATCTCATTATCCCAAATCTTGGTCTTAGTTCATCTCTAAATTTCCATTGAATATGATACAGTAATTGAGGAAGTGATTTATATGATTTTATACTGTTTCTAAAAATATCTGTAACTAGCTCTTCATTAGTTGGACCATATAAAATTTCTCTGTTCTGTCTATCTTTAATTCTAAGCATCTCCTCTCCATAATCTTCATATCTTCCACTTTCTTTCCAAATTTCGGAGGATTGTATTGTTGGCATCAATATTTCTTGAGCACCTATTTTATTTTGTTCCTCCCTGACTATTTGTTCAATTTTTTTCATCACTTTAAAGCCAAGAGGAAGCCAAGAGTAAATACCTGCTGATGATTGTTTAATCATTCCTAACCTCAACATTAGTTTGTGTGATTTAATTTTTGCCTCAGAAGGATAGTTTTTTAATAATGGAATAAATGATTTTGATAAAAACATTATGTAATTAGATTCCTTAAATTAAGATAATCATACTTTACTAATAGAAATATACCTATAAAAATTATTGATGTAATCAAAGTTGTATATAATAGTTTTTTTATTAATTTAGGGTTTTCGGGAGCTCCAGGATCAACACCTTCTACAAAATTTTTTTGATTTCGATCTACATCTACTGGCAGCAACGAAAAGAAAACTATCCACCATATAAGAACATATATAATAATCGAACCAGTTAAATTCATCAAATTTGAACTATATTAATATTTGTAAAAGGTCTTTTGCCTACTTTATTTTTTGTATATTTTTTACAAACACTTTTAAAAGCATCGATAGCATTTTCTTGCTGTCTGCTATTCGTTAAAGAAAATGTTCTAGCTGTTTTTTCAATTTCATTTTCTAATCCAAATCTAAAATCTTCATAATCATTTATTGGGAGCCCCTTAACTGTCACAATCGGTCTGTCATGAATGTTACCTTTGGGTGTAACAAGAATTGTAACTTCCATCATTCCATTTATTGAAAGATTTTTACGTTCTTTTATAGAATTTGAGCCCTCTTCAACACTAATATTTCCATCCAAATATTTTTTTCCTGCAGGTGCTTTATCATAAACAAAAGGTTTTTCGGCTGGAGCTAATTTAACAATATCACCATTCATAACTTTTACTGGATAAGGTATTTTCATTTCCTTAGCAAAATTAATGTGCTCCTGCATATGTCTGTATTCTCCATGAACTGGTATTACTGATTTTGGTCTTATCCAATTGTACATATCCTTTAATTCCTCCCTATTAGGGTGACCGGATACATGTATAAATTCATCTTCTTCTGTAATCACTTCAATACCTTCAATAACTAATTGATTGTGTAATTTAGAAAGTTTTTTTTCATTTCCAGGTATTATTTTAGATGAAAAAATTGCAGTGTCGCCGTTTTCCATCATTACATCTGGATGGGTAAAATTCGATATTCTGCTCATTGCTCCCATAGGTTCTCCTTGAGTTCCAGTACATAAATAGACTATTTTGTCTCTTGAAATTTTTTTGGCATCTCTGGGATCAATAGGTTCAATTACATCTTTGAGATACCCACATTGTCTAGCTGCTTTAAAAATTCTATGCATAGACCTTCCTACTAAAGAAATCTGTCTTCCAGTTTTCTGCGCACAAAAGAAAATAGTTTCCATTCTAGCAACATTTGATGCAAAACAGGTGACTATTATTTTTTTTTTTAATCTTTCAAATATCTTTAGTAAATTTTTTCTTACATCCATTTCTGAGCCTGATCTACCAATACTAAATATGTTTGTTGAGTCACATATCATCGCCAAAACTCCCTCATTGCCAATTGATTTAAGTTTTTTAGAGTCTATTAAATCTCCAATTAATGGGTTTGGATCACACTTCCAATCACCAGTATGTAACACGCAGCCAAGTGGAGTTTTTATTTTCAGTCCGTTGGGTTCTAGAATGGAGTGAGTCATAGTTATTAATTCAATATCAAATGGTCCCAGTTTTATGTTACCTCTTAAATTTACAATCTTTAAAAAAGGGTGAATGTCTATTTTCTTTTCCTTAAACTTTTCAGTCACTAAAGCTGCAGTAAATGGAGTAGCATATATATTACATTTTAGTTCCGGCCAGATATGTGAAATCGCTCCAATGTGATCTTCATGAGCATGTGTGAGTACTATACCAAGTAATGATTCTTTTTTATCAACTATGAAACCAGGATCAGGATATATTAAATCTATTCCTGGAAATGTATCATCAGCAAAGGTGACGCCAATATCTACAATAATCCACTTATGATTCTCTGGTTTGCCGTAAGCAAACAAATTTAAGTTCATGCCAATTTCACCTGATCCACCTAATGGACAAAATAATAATTCATCTTTCATTTGTTTAATATTTTATGAGCTTTTATTAATCCTTTTATTGTAAGATTTTTGTCGACTAAAACTTTTAATCTTATATTTGTTTTAAATAAATGCGCAAGACCTCCTGTTAAAATAATCGTAGAATTTTTTTTGATAATTTTTGAAATCTTAGAAATTATTTTCTCGATAAGACCACTATATCCCCAATAAAAACCTGATACTACTGCCTGCTTTGTGTTTTTTCCAATAACTATTTTAGTTTGGCTTAAATTAATTTTTGGAATCAATTCTGCTTTTGATGTCAAATTTTTTAGTGAAAGATTAACTCCTGGAGCAATTATGCCACCCCAATAAACATCTTTTATGATAACATCAAAGGTAGTAGCTGTTCCAAAATCTACAACTATAAAATTATCTTTTTTATTGAAAACACTGATTGCATTTGCCAATCTATCTGATCCGATTTGTTTTTTATTAACTTTCAATTTAATTATTTTGTTTTTATAAATATTCTTTAATTCAACTATTTTTATTCTTAACTCACGTTCAAATACCTTCTTAATAATTTTAAAATTAGATGGAACTACACTACAAAAAACAGCTTTATACTTAATATTGAATTTTTTTAAAAATAAAACTTTTGATTTAATCTTGCCATAAATCATTTCGTTACTTTTTATAATAATTTTTTTTTCGATTTTGTTATTTCTAAAAAATATTTTAGTCTCCGTATTACCAATATCACCAACCAAAATATGTTTTTCCTTAGATCGACTCATAGTTTAATTTAATATCATTTAAGATTCTAATTTTATTAATTTTTTTTTTAGTAATTTCATACACGCTAGTAGTTTTGTAATTCTTGAATTTTGGACTCTTTAATAAGTTTAAGCCTACACCAACCATCAAGTATTTAAGATTCTTGTAAAAAATTGTTTCCTGTAAAATTCCACAAATTTTATACTGGTTAAACAAAATATCGTTTGGTCTTTTAATTTTTAGATCTTGTTTTATATATTTTGATAAAACTTTCTTTATTATTAGGCAATTTTTATAATTAAAATTATTTAAATTTTGATTATTTGAAATTGAAAAAAAAATAGTTACAAAAAGATTGCCCTTATAGGAAACCCATTTATTTCCATGCCTACCTCTACCGGAGCTTTGAAGATCACTAGTAACTATTCCATTTTTAATACCTGACTTAATTTTCCTAATAGCGATATCGTTAGTACTTTTTACTTTTTTGTATTTAAAAATTTTTAACTTCATTAAATTAAAGTGATGTCTGAGACAAAATTGTTAATTATGTTTGGGTTTACAAAATAAATAAGAATAATTGTAGATGAGATCATAAGTATCATTTTAAGACCAAGGCTATGATTTAAGTCATATTTTTCTTTCTGCTCATCGAAATACATTATCTTTATTAATCTTATATAATAAAAGGCTGCTATTACTGTTGAGAGCAAACCTACAATCGCTAAAAAATACATTGACTGTTCAATTACGGCAGTAAAAATGTAAAACTTTGCAAAAAAACCTGCTAATGGAGGTATTCCTGCTAATGAGAATAAAATAATCATCATAGAAAGTGATAATAAAGGATGATTTTTTGATAAACCTGAAAGATCTTCAACTTTATCGAAATATTGATTTTCTCTTTTGAGCATAAACAAACAACAGAAGAATGCTATATTCATTATTAAATATATTATTAAATATATAATTGAATTTTGAATACCTTCGTTTGTTCCAACACTCAAACCAGCGAGTGCAAACCCCATATGGCTTATTGAGCTATAAGCAATTAGTCTTTTCAATTTTTTTTGTCCAATTGCAGCTACGGCTCCAAATACCATTGAACCAATTGATAAAAAAATTATGACAGCTTGCCACTGGTCAAACATTTCAAGGAAAGGTCCGTACAAAAAATTAATAAATACTGTTAGTGCAGCAATTTTTGGAAGAATTGCAAATATTACTGTGACTGATGTAGGTGATCCATCATAAACGTCTGGAGCCCACATATGAAAAGGTACTGCAGTAATCTTAAATGCTAATCCAACTAAAATAAATACTATTCCAAAAATAATACCGTATTCAATTGACTCTTTGTTTTGATAAATTAAATCAAAGTTTGTAGAGCTTGAAAAACCATATATTAAAGAACATCCATATAGCAATAATCCTGAAGATAGAGCACTTAATATAAAATATTTTAAACCTGACTCGGAGGAAAAAATATCATCTCTTTTAAATGCCGCGAGTACATATAACGATAAAGATTGTAACTCTAAACCAACATAAAAAACTATTAGATCGTTAGAACTTACCATTACAAGCATACCAAGAATTGAAGATAAAATTAAAATTGGATATTCAATTTTTAAAATATCGTTTTGTTTTACATAATTTAATGAACATAGCATTACAAGAAACGCTGAGATTAATATTACTGACTTGATTAAAGTCGTGAAATAATTAATTTTATAACTATTGTTAAATAAATCTATCGGGGATTGAGGATTTAAATTGATATTTATCGCAAGTCCAACCAGTAAAATTATACAAGAGAAATTGTAAATAAATGATTCACTTTTTTTCTTAAACACACCAATCAGTAATAGAGATAGAATAGATAATGATAAGAATATTTCTGTAGATATATAAAAGAGATTAATCATTGATTTTGTAAATTGTAATTATTTAGTTTATCATTATATTCACTTAAGAAGTTCTCAACTGAAACAGAATATGTATTTGAAAATGGATCGGGATAGAATCCAAAAAAGATGATACTCAAGGCTAATAAAGTAAGAATAAATAGCTCAACTTTGTTCAGATCAATCATTTTTAATAATTTTTGATTTGTTAATTCTCCAAATACAACTCTTTTGTACAGCCATAACATATACGCTGCACCTAAAATTACACCCAAGCTTGCTATAGCTGCCACTAAAAAGCTTTTTTTAAATGTTCCCATTAAAATTAAAAATTCACCAATAAAACCAGTTGTTCCTGGTAAGCCTAAGGACCCTAAAGTAAAAACCATTAACAAAATAGAATATTTTGGCATCACATTTACCAAACCTCCATAATCATTGATACGTCTCGAGTGAGTTCGGTCATAAACAACGCCTACCGAGAAAAAAAGTGCAGCAGATACAATTCCATGGCTAATCATTTGAAATATTCCCCCTTCAACACCCTGTTGTGTGAAGGTAAATAAACCTAATGTTACAAAACCCATATGAGCTACAGATGAATATGCAATTAGTTTTTTCATGTCATCCTGCATTAAGGCAACTAACGAAGTATAAATAATTGCAATTAAACTAATTACAAAAATAAAAGGAACAAAATATTCTGAAGCAAGAGGAAATAGTCCAATGGAAAATCTTATAAATCCATATCCTGCCATTTTAAGCAATATTGCCGCTAATAAGACTGAACCTGCAGTTGGTGCCTCAACATGGGCGTCAGGTAGCCAAGTATGTACTGGCCACATTGGCGTTTTTACGGCAAAAGATGAAAAGAATGCTAACCAAAGTAAGTTTTGATATTTTGGATCAATTCCTAACTTATAAAGTTCTTCTATATCGGTTGTGCCTGCTATCCAATAAATAGATATTACTGCTATTAACATTAAAACTGAACCAAGAAGTGTAAATAAAAAAAACTTGAATGCAGAATATACACGTCTTTCTCCACCCCAAATACCAATGATTAAAAACATAGGTATTAAACCTCCCTCAAAAAATAAGTAGAAAATGACCAAATCTAAAGAGCAAAAAACTCCAATCATAAGAGTTTCCATTAATAAGATAGCTATTAAAAACTCTTTAAGTCTGTTCTTTATAGATGAATTAACTGACAAAATACAAAGTGGGATTATGAAAGTAGTTAAAATGATAAATAATATTGAAATTCCATCTATTCCAACTTTATAATTGATAAAATCTTTAATCCAAACTCTACTTTCTACAAACTGAAATTCAGAACTAGATTGATCAAAAATAAACCATAAATAAATAGATATTAAAAAATTAATGATAGATACGAATAAAGAAACATACTTGATACCAGTAATATTTTTTGAATTAATAAAAAAAAGAAATAACGCACCAATTGAGGGCAAAAGGATTAATGAAGAAATAATTGGAAAATTCATTATTTAATGATCAAGTAAGTTAGTATTAAAGAAAAGCCAATCAACATGATAAATGCATATTGATAAATAAAACCGTTCTGAAATTTAACTGCTTTAATCGACAAGCCTTTAATAAGATTTGAAATACCATCTGGTCCAAATCTATCTATAGTTAAACCATCAATCTTTTTCCAAAAAAATAAACCTAATTTTTTACAAGGCTCTACAAAGATATAAGAATAAAGCTCATCAAAATACCATTTCTTTTTTAGAAAATTTATTAATGGATAATTAGTTTTTGTAAAATTTTCTAAAACGCTCTTATCCTTCAAAAATAGGTAATAAGAAATCGGTATACTTAAAGTAACAACAGTCGGGGTCAACAAAATAAACCACAATGGAGGATGTTCTTGACTTAATGGCTCTAAAAATTTAATAGACTCTCCCCAAAAATTAACGCTACTTTGACCACCTATTAATAGTTCTTTGAAGAAGAAACCTGCAAAAATTGAGCCTAGAGCAAGAACTATGAGTGGCAAAATCATTACCGTCGGTGACTCATGAATTTTTTCATATTCAATCTCTTTATTGTTGTAATTTCCGTGAAAAGTTTTGAAAAATAATCTCCATGAGTAAATAGCTGTTAGTAAAGCAGTTATTATTCCGATACCAGCAGCATATATTCCAGTTACGTTTCCTTTTAAATATGCAAATTCAATAATTGCATCTTTAGAATAAAAACCAGATAAAAATGGAAAACCGGTTAAAGCTAAAGTGCCCACCAGCATTAAAATATAAGTATATGGAATCTTTTTGTAAACCCCACCCATTTTTTCAATATTCTGTTCGTCTTTTAAAGAATGTATTACAGAACCTGCTCCTAAAAAAAGTAACGCCTTAAAAAAAGCATGAGTAAAAAGATGAAACATTGCAACGTTATATGCGCCCACACCAGTTGCAAAAAACATATATCCAAGCTGACTACATGTTGAGTAAGCAATTATTTTTTTTATATCATCTTGAACTAAAGCAATAGTGGCAGCAAAAAAAGCTGTACTCATTCCAATGACAGTAATTAAATTTAGTGCTAATTCTGAATATTCATAAATAGGAGAACATCTTACAACTAAAAAAACACCTGCGGTAACCATTGTTGCAGCGTGGATTAATGCTGAAACAGGTGTTGGTCCCTCCATTGCATCGGGTAACCAAGTGTGTAAAAAAATTTGGGCCGATTTTCCCATTGCACCTATGAATAATAATATGCAAATTAAATCTATTGATTTAAAATTAAAGCCAATGAAATTTATATTTTTTTCATTCAAGGTTTGAATTTGATTAAATACATCGTCGTAATTGACTGTTCCAAAATAATAAAAAATTAAAAAAATACCGAGAGCAAAACCAAAATCTCCAACTCTATTAACTACAAAAGCTTTAATCGCGGCCGCATTTGCAGCTTTTTTTTTAAACCAAAAGCCAATTAAAAAATACGAACAAAGACCTACTCCTTCCCACCCAAAGAATAATTGTAAAAAATTGTCTGAAGTTACCAGCACTAACATTGCAAATGTAAATAAAGATAAATAAGACATGAACCTCGGTTTGTGAGGATCGTGAGACATATAACCAATTGAGTAGATATGAACCAACGCTGAAACAAGCGTTACCACAACCATCATGAGTGAGGATAATGCATCTACTTTTATGGACCAATTTACATTTAAAGTTCCTGAGTTTATCCAACTAGAAATTAATAAATTATTTGAGTATCCATAATTTAACACTTTAAAAAAAACTATTATTGAAAGGATAGAAGAAATACTGACAAAAAGACTTGTCATAAGTTGGGAATATTTTTGGTCAAATTTATTGCCAAAAAAACCAGCAATAAATGCACCAAGCAATGGTAAAAAAATTATGAAATATTCCATATTAACCTTTTAGATTTTCAATTTCTTCTACTCTTATTGTTCCTGCGTTACGATAATAGGCTACGATTATTGCTAAACCGATAGCTGCCTCTGCTGCTGCAACAGTCAAAATAAATAAAGTAAATATCTGGCCAGACAAGTCTTGAAGAAATATTGAGAAAGATACTAGATTGATATTTACTGCTAACAATATTAATTCTATACTCATTAAAATAACAATTACATTTTTTCTATTTAAGAATATTCCAATTACACCAATAGTAAAAATGATTGCCCCTAATGTTAGATAATGTCCAAGTGAAACTTCAAACATCTATTTTAACTCCCTCATTTGATTTAACTTCTACTAGCTCAACACCTTGATTTTTTTCTCTAGATATTTGGCTAAAATAATTTTGTCTTTTTACTCCTTCTCTTTTCCTAAAGGTGAGAACGATTGCTCCAATCATTGCTACAAGTAATATCATTCCCGAAATTTGAAACAGATGAATATATTCTGTGTATAATACACTCCCAATTGTATGAGTATTTGTGGAATTTGAAGTCAGACTATTAGAAAAGTTTTTGATAATGTCAGGTTTATATTTCCATCCTCCAATTACAATTATCAATTCAAAAAAGATTATTGCACTAACAATTAATCCTATGGGTATATGAGTACTTGTATCTGTTGATTTAAACCATTGGTTTTTTTGCTGGGCAACATTCAGCATCATAACTACAAATAAAAATAAAACTGCAACAGCTCCAACATAAACAATCAACATTATCATTCCTAAAAATTCTGCACCAATCATTATAAAGAGGCACGATATCGATATGAAATCCAATATTAAAAAAAAAACAGAATGAACAGTATTCTTGGACACAGTTACCATTATTGCAGAAATTATTGCAACAAATGAAAAAAAATAAAAAAATATAGCGTGTGCTAACATTTACTATTATCTATAAGGGTTATCAGCTTTTATATTTGCAGCTAAAACATTCTCCCATCTATCTCCATTTTCTAAAAGCTTTTCTTTATTATAATAAAGTTCTTCCCTAGTGTGTGTAGCAAATTCAAAGTTAGGACCTTGCACTATAGCATCAACTGGACATGACTCTTCACATAAACCACAGTAGATACATTTAAGCATATCAATATCGTATCTAGTTGTTTTTCTACTTCCGTCTTCTCTTGCTGTAGACTCTATTGTTATTGCTTGAGCGGGACAAACAGCTTCACAAAGTTTACATGCTATGCATCTTTCCTCACCGTTTGGATATCTTCTTAATGCGTGCTCTCCCCTATATCGTGGTGAAATCTTGCCTTTTTCAAAAGGATAATTAAGCGTTTTTTTTGGTTTAAATGACTCCTTTATAGCTATCAACAAACCTGTCAAAAAATCTATTAAAAATACTGTTTTAAATATTCGAATTATATTCATAGTTAATATACAGGTAATAGGTCAAAATATAATAAATAACCAGAAGTTAATACCACCCAAATTAACGAGAAAGGTAGAAAAACCTTCCACCCAAGCCTCATAAGTTGATCATATCGATATCTTGGCACAATAGCTTTTATTAGTGCAAACAAAACAAACAAAAATAAAATTTTTAATATTAACCACGCCGGTGGAGGTACCATTTCAAACAATGGGGTATCTATTGGTGCTAACCAGCCTCCCAGAAAAAGAATTGACCCGAGTGCACACATTAGCAAAATATTTGCATATTCGCCCAACCAAAACATTGCATACATCATACCGCTATACTCTGTTTGATAACCCGCAACTAATTCAGCCTCTGCTTCAGGTAAATCAAATGGTGGTCTATTTGTCTCTGCAAGCGATGAAATAAAGAAAATTACAAACATTGGGAATAAAGGAATTACAAACCAAATTTTCTCTTGAGCTAAAACTATATCACTTAAGTTTAACGAACCAACGCACAATAAAACATTAATGATTATTACCCCGATAGAAACTTCGTAAGAGACCATTTGTGCAGCAGATCTTATTGAGCCTAAAAATGGATACTTTGAATTTGAGGCCCAGCCGCCCATTATTATTCCATAAACACCCAAAGAAGAAATTGCAAATATGTAAAGGATACCAACATTTATGTCAGCCAAAACATAATTCTCACTGAAAGGAATTACTGCCCATGCAATAAGGGCTAAAGTCATTGTAACTATTGGGGCTAAAATAAATATAACTTTATTCGAACTCGCAGGTATTATAATTTCTTTGAAAATATATTTAAGCGCATCTGCCAAAGTTTGAAATAAACCGAAAGGACCTACTACATTTGGCCCTCTTCTTTTTTGAACAAAAGCCCAAATTCTCCTATCAAGCCACACAATCATTGCCACTGATATAAGAACAGGAATTAAAACATAAAGTATTTTGTAAATTTCAGAAAATAATAAATTTATATATTCCATTTAACCGTCAGTTCCGGTTTTCAAAGAAACAAGTTTTAAATTTCTGCACTCTGCCATTGTCTTTGAAGATCTTGCTATAACGTTGGTAAAATAATAATCAATTTTATCGACGAAAATTTCTTCTTTTATGAAATCATTTTTCACTATTTCGCCGTTTTTTTTTAATTTTTGATTGAGATAATTTAAAAAATTATCTATAAGATCTTGTTTATTTATATAAAGACTTTTACCCTTAAGTTTCTTTGACAATTCATTAACAATTTCCCAATCTTCCTTTGCTTCACCAGGTGGATAGGAAGCCTTAAAAGCTAATTGTAAGTTACCTTCAAGATTAGTGTAATATCCATCTTGTTCTGTATATGCCGCACTAGGCAATATTAGATCCGCCATTTCCGCTCCTCTGTCACCATGAGTTCCTATATAAACAATAAATTCATTTTTCTTCTTAATATTCAAATTATCCTGACCAAATAAGAAGACTAATTCAAATTGATTTGATAACACTTTATCTATAGTTTCGTTATCTAAAATATCCAAATCGTATGCACCAACAGTTGATGCGTTATTAGAAAGAACATTAAGAGCATTCCAGTCATCATTTATTTTATTATTTTCTAATAAAAATTTTTTCATTCCTTCAAATAAGTGCCCTGAGGAGTTAAGTTTAAGAGCTGATTGTCCAAAAATTACAATAGGATTTTTTGCAGAAATTATTTTTTTTGAGACTTCGTGTTCATTTAAAATTATTCTTTTTAGTTCTTCAGTGTTGCTTGATATTACGTTATATGGATATGTTAAATCCCCAACATCACTCAAAGAATAAATTTCCATATTATTCTTTAAATAACTTTTTCGTATTCTTGAATTTAAAATTGTTGCTTCGTGACGTGGATTAGTGCCAACTAAAAGGATAAAATCTGATTTTTCTATATTTGATATTTGAGTATTAAAAATATAATTTGTTCGTGAACTGTTGTTTACATAAGTTCTTACAGATCTTGAGTCCAAGTTTTTGCAGTTCAGAATTTTATTAAAAAGCTCTTTAACGGAAAATAGAGTTTCCATGTTCGTAAGATCACCTGTTATACATCCAATTTTATCAGGATTTGTGCTTTTGATTTTATCAGTTAAGGTTCCATAAGCATCTTTCCATGAAATTTTTTTAAAACCATCATTAGATCTTACATAAGGAGTATCAAGTCTTTGATACTTTAAGCCATCGCATGCATAACGAGTTTTATCTGATATCCACTCCTCATTGATGTTTTCGTTAATTTTTGGAAGTATACGCTTTACTTCCCAACCATATGTATCAATTCTTATATTTGAACCAACTGCGTCCATAACATCGATCGACTCTGTTTTTTTTAATTCCCATGGTCTAGCTTCAAAAACGTACGGCTTCGATGTTAATGCACCGACTGGACACAAATCAATAACATTGCCTGATAGCTCAGACTCCATAGATTTTTCCAAATATGTTGTTATTTGAGTATCTTCTCCCCTACCAATTGCCCCGATCTCCGAAACACCAGCAACCTCGGTTGCAAATCTTATGCATCTTGTACAGTGAATACATCTTGTCATTTGAGTTTTGATTAGAGGACCCATATATTTTTCAGGAACGAATCTTTTATTTTCTTTAAATCTTGATTTATCAATTCCATAAAACATAGATTGATCTTGTAAGTCACATTCACCTCCTTGGTCACAAACTGGACAGTCGAGTGGGTGATTTGCTAATAAAAATTCCATAACTCCTTTTCTTGCTTTTTCAACAAATTCAGTATTTGTTTTAATATTCATGCCATCAGCAACAGGCATCGCGCAAGATGCAACAGGTTTTGGCGATTTTTCAATCTCAACTAGGCACATTCTACAGTTTCCTGCTATTGAAAGTTTTTCATGATAACAAAATCTTGGTATTTCAGCTCCTGCTTGTTCACATGCCTGTAAAACTGTTAAGCCGTCTTCTACTTCTAATTCGTTATTATTAACTTTTATTTTAGGCATTATCTTTTTCTAATAAGTGTTGATCTACTAGGTATGGGATATCTTTATTTGACTTAATTAATGGATCAAAGTTATTTCTTTTTATAATCTCTTTTTTAAAATTTCTTAAAAGTCCTTGCACCGGCCAAGCAGATCCTTCACCAAAAGCACAAATAGTATGACCTTCTATTTGTTTTGTAACATCAAACAACATTTCAACTTCCTCTCTCGATGCCTCGCCTTTAGCCATTCTCTCTAAAATTCTCCACATCCAACCCGAGCCTTCTCTACAAGGAGTGCATTGACCACAACTTTCATGTTTATAAAATCGTGCTATTCTTGCAAAGCATTTAATAATATCTTGATCTTTATTAATAACAACTATTCCTGCGGTTCCTAGTCCACTTTTATTTTCTACCAATGAGTCAAAATCCATAGTTATCTTTTCTGAAATTTCTTTATTTAATAAAGGCATAGAAGAACCGCCAGGTATGACTGCCTGTAAATTTTCCCATCCACCTATTACTCCACCAGCGTGAGTATCAATTAAATCTTTTAAAGGAATACCCATCTCCTCTTCAACATTACAAGGTTTGTTTACATTTCCAGAAATACAAAAAATTTTAGTACCAGTATTTTTTGGTTTGCCTAATGATGCAAACCATTTAGAACCTTTTCTAAGAATTGTGGGAACAACCGAAACAGTTTCAACATTATTTACTATTGTTGGACAACCATATAATCCAACTAGTGCAGGAAAAGGTGGTTTTAATCTCGGTTGACCTTTATTACCCTCAATACTTTCAAGCAAAGCTGTTTCTTCACCACATATGTATGCTCCAGCTCCATAATGAATGTAAATATCTAAATCCCAACCAGTTCCAGATGCATTTTTACCAATTAAATTATCTTTGTAGGCTTCATCAATTGCTTTTTGTAATTCTACACCTTCATTGTAATACTCACCTCTTAAGTAAATATAGCAAACATGTGCGTTAACAGCGTAAGCAGAAATTAAACAACCTTCCAAAAGTTTGTGAGGTTCAAATCTTAATATATCTCTATCCTTACAAGTGCCTGGTTCAGATTCATCCGCATTAATCACAAGGTAATGAGGCCTCGATCCAACTTCTTTAGGTGCAAATGACCATTTCAAACCTGTTGGAAAACCTGCGCCACCTCTTCCTCTTAATTCTGATTTTTTAACTTCATCAATAATCCATTCTCTACCTTTTTCGCAATAATATTTAGTATTTGTCCAATCGCCTCTTTTTTTTGAGGAGCTCAAGTCAGCTCCTAAATCATTATACAAATTTTTAAATATTCTATCTTCGTCTTTAAGCATTTTTTAAATCCAATAATGTTTTTCTATTATTTTCAGGCTCTGAGTTAATTCTCCCTCTATAAGATCCTGGTTTTGGTTTTTTACCCATTAGCACTTCATCGATAATTTTTTCACTTTGTTTTATATCTAAATCTTCATAATAATCATTGTTAATTTGCATCATTGGAGCATTGATGCAGGCACCAAGACATTCTACCTCTGTCCAAGAACAATTTCCATTTTCAGATAATACATTTTCTTTTTCAGATATTTTCTTTTTGCATACATCTACAATTTTATATGCTCCTCTGATCATACAAGGAGTTGTAGTACAAATTTGTACATGAAAATTTCCCACAGGTGAAAGATTATACATTGAGTAAAAAGTTGCTACCTCATAAACTTTTATATAAGGCATATTTAAAAACTTAGCGATATATTTAACTGCTGATAAAGGTATCCAGTTATTGTTTTGCCTTTGAGCAATATACAATAAAGCCATTACAGCACTTTTCTCTTTTCCTTTCGGATAATTTGATAATATTCTCTTTGCAGCTTCTAAGTTTTGCAGATTAAATTCAAATTTTTCTGGCTGATCTTTTGAAATTTTTTTTAAACTCATCTGTCTATTTCCCCGAACACAATATCTAATGAACCTAATACAGCGGGTACATCGGCTAACATATGTCCTTTAATTAAATAATCCATTGCTTGAAGATGAGAAAAACCAGGTGCTCTGATTTTACATTTGTACGGTTTGCTTGTACCGTCAGAAATAAGATATACACCAAATTCGCCTTTTGGTGCTTCTACTGCTGTGTATATCTCATCTTTTTTTACCCTGTAGCCTTCTGTAAATAATTTAAAATGATGTATTAATGCTTCCATTGACTCTTTAATTTCTTTTTTGGGTGGAGGAGTAATCTTATTATCTTGTGATTTTACAGGTCCTTTGGGTAACTGTTCTATACATTGTTTGATTATTTTTACACTTTCCCTCATTTCTTCGACTCTGCAAAGATATCTGTCATAACAATCTCCATTTTTTCCAACCGGTACTTTAAATGATAATTGCTCATAACATTCATAAGGTTGAGATTTTCTTAAATCCCAAGGTATACCTGAACCTCTCATCATCACACCTGAAAATGAATAATCTAATGCATCGTCTCTTGAAACTATTCCAATATCAACATTTCTTTGTTTAAAAATTCTGTTATCAGTTAGTAAAGTTTCTAAATCGTCAATTATCTTTGGAAACTCATTACAAAATTTCAAAATATCTGTATCGAGTCCCCTTGGTAAATCCTGATGAACGCCACCCGGTCTAAAATAATTTGCATGCAATCTTGATCCTGAGACTCTCTCATAAAATTCCATAAGTTTTTCTCGCTCCTCGAAACCCCATAATGAAGGAGTTAAGGCACCTACATCTAAAGCTTGAGTAGTGATATTTAGTATGTGGCTTAATATTCGACCAATCTCACAAAATATAACTCTAATGTATTGACCTCTAATTGGAACTTCAATATCTAAAATTTTTTCTATAGCTAAAGCAAAAGCATGCTCTTGATTCATTGGTGCCACATAATCAAGTCTATCAAAATAAGGTATTGCTTGAGAGTACGTTTTGTTCTCAATTAATTTTTCAGTGCCTCTGTGAAGCAAACCAATATGGGGATCAGCTTTCTCTACAATCTCTCCATCTAACTCTAATATTAATCTTAAAACTCCATGTGCAGCTGGGTGTTGGGGGCCAAAATTTAGATTAAGTGTTTTTGTTTGTTTACTCATTATTTTTTTTCATTTCTTTTATGTACTCGGTTCCTTGCCATGGACTATTATAATCAAAATTTCTATAATCCTGCTCTAATTTTACTGGCTCATAAATAACTTTTTTTTTCTCTTCGCTATATCTAACCTCTTTGTGACCAGTGATTGGAAAATCTTTTCTTAACGGATATCCTTCAAATTCATAGTCTGTCAAAATTCTTCTTAGATCCGGATGATCTTGAAAATCAATTCCATACATATCAAAAACTTCTCGTTCCATCCAATTTGCAGATGGAAAAATACTTGTTATTGAAAAAACTTTTTCATTTTCATTTAAAGGAAAATCAATAATTATTCTTTTGTTAAACTCATGGCTGAGCAATAAATAAATCATTCTAAATCTATTTTTCTTATTTGGGTAATCGACTGCAGTTATATCAATGAGTTGCTTAAATTTCATTTCAGGATTTGATTTTAAAAATAATAGAACCTCTTTTAAGTCATCTTTTTCTATAGAAACATTTAATGTTTCATGTACAATTTTTGATGAACTCACTTTAGTATTAAGTTCTGAATTTATTTTTTTTTCTAAGTCTGGATTGTTTAACATTATCTACTTATTGAACCTTGATTTCTTATCTTTTTTTGTAATTGCATTATCCCATACAACAAAGCTTCTGCTGAGGGTGGACACCCTGGTACATAAACATCAACCGGAACAACTCTATCACATCCTCTAACTACTGAATATGAATAATGATAATAACCACCACCGTTTGCACAGCTACCCATTGATATCACATACCTTGGTTCAGGCATTTGATCATAAACTTTTCTTAAAGCTGGGGCCATTTTATTAGTTAAAGTTCCAGCAACAATCATTACATCTGATTGTCTAGGTGAAGCTCTTGGTGCAGCACCAAATCTCTCAAGATCATATCTTGGCATAGATGTTTGCATCATTTCAACTGCGCAGCAAGCGAGTCCAAATGTCATCCAGTGTAAAGAACCTGTTCTAGCCCAATTTACTAAATTGTCTAAAGAAGTTGTTATGAATCCCTTATCCGCAAAATCTTTAGCAAGTTGTTTAAATTCTTCTGGAATTTTTTCATCTTTTACTTCTAATTTCATTCCCAATCTAAAGCCCCTTTCTTCCACTCATAAATAAATCCTACAGTTAAAACAAATAAAAATATCATCATTGATATAAAACCAAATATTCCAATTTTTCCTAAAGAGATTGCCCATGGAAAAAGGAATGCTATTTCTAAATCAAATATTATAAACAGAATTGCTACCAAATAAAATCTAACGTCAAACTCCATCCTCGAGTCATTAAAAGGTTCAAACCCACACTCATAAGCAGATAATTTTTCTGGATCAGGATTATTGGGTGCTAGTGCAAAATTTAGAAAAATGAATCCGATACTAAGAATAAAAGCAACTCCAAAAAATATTATTATTGTTAGGTAATTATTTAGAAAATCTGCGTACATATACATTTATATATAATCTTTTTGATTAATTGAAAGTGCAGTTAAGTCACGTTATTGGGGGCTAATTTATTGAATGATTTGTGTTATTGATAATTATTATCAAAAACTGGCGGGAGTGACGGGACTCGAACCCGCGACCTATCGCGTGACAGGCGATCGCTCTAACCAACTGAGCTACACCCCCATATATTTTTTTGGTGGGCGGTAAAGGACTCGAACCTTTGACCCCCTCGGTGTAAACGAGATGCTCTACCAACTGAGCTAACCGCCCTCCAAAGTGAATTACTAATACATCAGTGAGAAGATAATGTAAATTGCTAATTATTGAATACTTGCTTGTGTTTTTTCAGATTTTTTGTTTTCTGAAATTTTATCCACGTCAACCCAGTCGGTTGGTTTCAGCTCTTTGGTAAGTGCAATTTTTAAAACTTCTTCAGCTGTATTTACAGGAGTAATTTTAATATCATCAATTACTTTTTTCGGAATATCTACTAAATTTTTTTCATTATCTTTTGGTATTAATACCTGCTTAATACCTGCTCTATGAGCTGCTAAAAGTTTCTCTTTTAATCCACCAATGGCTAAAACTTGACCTGTAATGGTAACCTCACCTGTCATTGCAATTTCTCTTTTAACAGGAATTTTGGTAATTGATGAAACAATAGACGTTACCATTGCAATTCCAGCAGACGGACCATCTTTAGGTGTAGCTCCTTCTGGAACGTGAATATGAAAGTCTTTTTTCTCAAATGTTGGAGGAATAATACCAAATTCTAAGCACTTAGATCTTACAAAAGATTTTGCTGCTTTGACTGACTCCTGCATAACATCACCTAATTTTCCTGTGATCTGCATTCGTCCTTTTCCTGGCATGTTAACAGTTTCGATTTTTAAGATTTCACCACCAAATTCTGTCCAGGCGAGGCCTGTTACAATCCCTATTTTATTTTGCTCTTCAAGTTCACCAAATTTAAATTTTTTAACACCAAGAAATTCATCTAAGTTTTTATCGTTAACTGTCACATCTTTACTTTCGTTGTTAACAACTTTTTTTACAACTTTTCGAGTAATTTTAGAAATTTCTCTTTCAAGATTTCTCACGCCTGACTCTCTTGTATAGTATCTAATTACATCTTTAATTGTACCGTCAGATAAACTCATCTCACCATCTTTAACGCCATTATCTTTAATTTGTTTTGGTAATAAATATTTATTAGCGATATTAATTTTTTCATCTTCAGTATAACCAGGAATTCTTATGACTTCCATTCTATCTAAAAGTGGTGGCAAAATATTAAGTGTGTTTGCTGTAGTCACAAATAATACATCAGACAAATCATAATCTACTTCTAAGTAGTGATCATTAAAAGTAGTATTTTGTTCTGGATCAAGCGCCTCCAATAAAGCTGAAGATGGATCACCTCTATAATCATTTCCAACTTTGTCAATTTCATCAAGTAAGAACAAGGGATTTTTTGTTCCAGCTTTTTTCATCATTTGAATAATTTTTCCAGGTAAAGACCCAATATAAGTTCTTCTGTGACCACGGACTTCTGCTTCATCCCGAACTCCACCTAATGACATTCTGACAAATTGTCTATTTGTTGCTTTTGCTATTGATTTACCCAAAGATGTTTTACCAACTCCAGGAGGACCAACCAAGCATAATATTGGACCTTTAAGTTTATTCATTCTTTTTTGAACTGCTAAAAATTCGATTATTCTTTCTTTCACTTTTTCAAGACCAAAATGATCTTCATCTAAAACTTTTTGAGCCTTATTTAAATCTATTTCAGTTTTATCTTTTTTAAACCAAGGTAAATCTATCATCCAATCCAAGTAATTTCTAACCACAGTAGCTTCAGCTGACATAGGGCTCATATTCTTTAATTTTTTTAATTCGGACATACATTTTTTTTCAACATCTTTTGGCATTTTAGCTTTAAGAATTGCTTTATTTAAATTTGAAGTTTCATCTTTTCCTTCCTCGATTTCACCCAACTCTTTCTGAATCGCTTTTAATTGCTCGTTCAAATAGTACTCTCGTTGTGTTTTTTCCATTTGGGTCTTAACTCGACCTCTAATTCTTTTTTCAACACCTATAATACTTGTTTCATTTTCCATTATTTTTATAATTAAATTTAACCTCTTCTTGACGTCTTGAGTTTCAAAAATTTGTTGTTTCTCTGAAATGGATGCGTTTAAATGTGATGCAATGTTGTCTGCTATTTTTGAAGGATCCTTCAATACTTTAATATTGTTAATTGTTTCACTTGAAATTTTTTTGTTAATAGAAGTTAGCTTTTCAAGTTTTTTTACTGCTGAGAGGGCTGTTTGCATTAAATCTTCTTCTTTGTTAATTTGATCACTTACTTTTTCATAAGAGCAAGTTATAAAGTCTTTGTTATCAGTATAATCCGTAATTTTTACTCTGTTTATTCCTTCAACAAGAACTTTAACTGTTCCATCCGGTAATTTTAAAAGTTGAAGGATATTACTTTCGCATCCATAAGAAAATACGTCATTTTTAGTTGGATCATCAACCTCAGAATTTTTTTGAGTTACTAAAATTATTTTCTTTTCTTTTTTCATTACTTCATTGAGAGCATTTATTGATTTGTCTCTGCCTACGAACAATGGGATCACCATATTTGGAAAAACAACTATGTCTCTTAGAGGTAATAATGGTAAATTAAATTTTACTTCCATAATATAAATATGGATATTAATTTAAAATTTGCAATACTTTTTTATTGGTTGTTAGCTATATTTATGCGGCAGAGGTTTTGGATTTATCTTTATCTTTATCTTTTTGAGCGTTTTTAGAGTGTACAATAATTGGTTGACTTTGTCCTTTGGCCGCACCTGAGTCGACTATAACTTCATTAACGTTTTCCATGCTTGGTAAATCAAACATTGTTTTTAAAAGTACACTTTCCAAAATCGATCTTAATCCTCTTGCTCCTGTCTTTTTATTAATTGCTTTTTGAGCAATCTCTTTTATTGCTGTATCTTTAAATACAAGTTTTGCTCCCTCCAACTTAAACAACTCTTGATATTGTTTAATTAAAGAATTTTTGGGTTCTTGTAAAATTTTTATTAAAGATTTTTCATCTAAATCCTCTAAAGTTGCTATTATTGGCAGTCTACCTATAAACTCTGGTATCAATCCATATTTTAATAAATCCTCTGGCTCCAAACTTTTCATCCATTCGCCTGTTTTCTTGTCTTCTGTATTTTTAACTTCTGCCCCAAATCCTATTGAAGATCCTTTGTCCCTTTGTGAAATTATTTTATCTAAGCCTGCAAAAGCTCCTCCACAAATAAATAAAATATTTGTTGTATCTACTTGTAAAAATTCTTGTTGGGGGTGTTTTCTTCCTCCTTGAGGTGGGACACTTGCAATTGTACCCTCCATTATTTTTAATAATGCCTGTTGAACACCTTCTCCTGATACGTCTCTCGTTATAGATGGGTTTTCTGATTTTCTACTAATCTTATCTACTTCATCTATATAAACTATGCCTCTTTGAGCTTTTTCAACATTGTAATCGGCGGCCTGTAAAAGTTTTAAAATTATATTTTCAACATCTTCTCCTACATACCCAGCTTCAGTTAAAGTTGTTGCATCTGCCATTGTAAAAGGAACATCTAATATTCTTGCTAATGTTTGTGCTAGTAAAGTTTTACCACATCCAGTTGGTCCAATTAATAATATATTAGATTTAGCTAGTTCAACATTTTTACTGGTTTTATTTTCGTAATTTAATCTTTTATAATGATTGTGAACAGCTACAGATAATACCTTTTTTGCAAGTTGTTGGCCAATTACATAATCGTCTAAGACTGAACAAATTTGTTTTGGAGAAGGTAGACCATCTTGATGTTTTACAAATGTATCCTTATTCTCTTCTTTAATTATGTCCATACATAACTCGACACACTCATCACAAATGAAAACTGTTGGACCTGCTATTAATTTTCTTACTTCGTGTTGGCTTTTACCACAAAAAGAACAGTATAAAATGTTTTTACTACCTGACATATTTTTTTTAAATTTTTAAAACGAATCGCTATGGTTACTTTATTATAAAATGTGTTTATGAAGCAAGTGTAGTGTTTAAATTGAACTATATCTTGTGGAATACTATGATCTTTTTTCAACAACTTGATCTATCAAACCAAATTCTTTAGCGTTTTCAGACGTCATAAAATTATCTCTTTCAAGTGCAATCTTAATTTCATCCTCACTCTTTCCTGTGTGTTTGGAATATATTTGGTTTAATCTTTTTTTAAGAGAAAGAACTTCATTAGCATGTATCTCTATGTCTGTTGCCTGACCTTGAAATCCTGCAGATGGTTGATGAACCATTATTCTTGAATTAGGAAGAGAAAATCTTTTTCCTTTTTCTCCTGCTGCCAAAAGAAAAGATCCCATTGAAGCAGCTTGACCGATGCATAATGTTGAAACATCGGGTTTTATATATTGCATAGTATCATAAATCCCTAAACCAGCCGTCACTAAACCACCAGGACTGTTTATGTATAAAGAAATTTCTTTTTTAGGATTTTCAGACTCCAAAAACAAAAGTTGCGCAGTCACTAAAGAGGCAACGTTATCATTAATTGGACCAACTAAAAAAACAATTCTCTCTTTTAATAATCTTGAGTAAATATCGTAAGCTCTTTCACCTCTACTTGATTGCTCAACAACCATTGGTATTAAGGTGTTCATTTGTTCTAAGATTTTTTCACTCATAATATCGAATCATTCACTTATACAACTTGCGATTACTTTTTACTAACTTTTTTTGCTTTTTTTTTAATTGGGGCTTTTTTTGGTTTCTTTTCAGATGTCTTTGTCTTCTTTTCTGTGACATCAGTAGTTGATTGGGCTTTTAGATTTTTTTCGTTTTCCTCTTTTAAAATTTTTTCTGCTTCCGATTTATCAATTTCTTTAACTGTTTTTTTAGCTTTTGATTTTATAAATTCTATTATCTTTTGTTCATAGAGGTTTCCTCTCAATGAAGCTGTTGCCTCTGGATTTTTTTGATAATAATCCATTACAAGTTTCTCTTGTCCAGGCATCATACCTATTTGTTTTTGAATTTCGGATTGAATCTCTAAATTTTCTACTTTTATATTATTTTCTTCACCAATTTGATTAAGGATTAAACCAAGTTTAATTCTTTTTTTTGCATTTTTTAAATTTGTGCTTTTGTTTTTCTCTATTGCCTCTTTATCAAGACCTTGATTAAGAATATTTAATTCCTGATCAATTAATGTACTTGGGATCTCATCAATTTTAAAATTTTCAATCTCCTCTAAAATTTGATTTTTTGAAATTTGATCTAGAGAATTTTTATATTGATCATTTAATTGTTTTGAAACTAAATTTTTTAAATCATTTAAATCTTTAGCTCCAAGTTTTTTAGCAAATTCATCATCAATGGGTAATGGTTTGTGTTTCTTTACTGAAATAATTTTACACATAAATATTGCTTTTTTTCCAACTAATTCTTTTTCTGGAAAAATTTCTGGTAAAACTGCCTCAACTTTTATTTCTTCATCTTTTTTTGCTTTCAATAATTGTTTATCAAAACCTTTTATAAATAAATCTTTTCCCAGCTCTAATTGGGTATTCTTACCTTCGCTGCCTTTAAATTCTTTTCCATTTACTGTTGCTTTATAATCAAATGTAACTAAATCACCTTCGTTAGCAACTTTTGCTGCATCAACTTCCACAAAATTTTTTTGATTTGAGGCAATTTCTTTAATTCTTTTGTCTGTCTCTTCTTTAGACAAATTTACTTTATATTCTTTATATCTAATATTATCTAAAGTATTTAATTTTACTTTAGGCATTTCTGTAACGCTAATTACATATTCGAGATCTTTGCCTTCTCCGAATTGTTTTAAATCAATCTTGGGCTGAAGCGCAGGTTTAATTTTCTTTTCATCTAAAGCTTTAGTAGTGGTTTCTTTTAAAATTTTATCTATCACTTCGCCATAAATTGCTTTACCAAATTGTCTTTTTATTAAATCTTTTGGAACTTTTCCTGGTCTGAAACCTTTTAGAACTACATCGTTTTTTAATTGGTCATACTTCACATCAAGTTCTTTGTTGATAGTGTTTTTATCAACAAAAACTTTTAAATTTTTCTCAAGACCTTTTTTTGTTTCTACTGTTACTTTCATAAAAATATGGTAGGCGAGAAAGGACTCGAACCTTCACATGTTGCCATATTGGTTCCTAAGACCAACGCGTCTACCAATTCCGCCACTCGCCCAATTTAAAAAGGTTTATATCTTATAGAATGAATTTGTCCAATTAGAATAATTGTGTAATTATGAGAAATATTAAAAAAAATTTATGATTGTTTCGCCTTGTGTAAGTATTTGTAAAACAGATCCTGTCTCAGGTTATTGCTATGGTTGTGCTAGAAAAACTGAGGAAAAAATTGCCTGGAAAAACCCAGAGACTACTGATGAATGGAAAAAGAAAAATTTAGAAGAATTAAAAAGTAGAATGTCAGATTGGCAATTAGATGCATTTTTAAAATCTTATGATAATAAGATTAAAGAGGGAGTATCTTTATTTAAAAAGAGTTTAAAATGAGTAAATCAACAACAGTTATTATTATTTATGTACTAGGTCTTGTAATTGGTGCATTATTTTTTGATCTATGGGGCGCTGAAACTAGTATTAAAAAAGGTCTTATTGGTATTGGATGGACTGCATTATTTTTAATTTTTCTTTTTCTTGCTGAAAAAAAAGAAGATTAATTAATTTCTAATGATCCAAGAAATTTTAAGTTATTATCAGTAATTACAATCTCACCAGAGCTTGTTGCTAAATCTAAAATTTCAGAAATTACAACATAATGAGTAACTAATGCTAAATTTCCAGAGTAATTCCAATTTTTAATAAATTTTTGAAAATCTAAAATTTGTGTGTCTTTGTTTTCTGAAAATCGTTCATCATAGAAAGAGTTTAGAAAATTTTTTGTCTCATAATTCCCAAAAGCTATTTTAGCTGTATCTTTACATCTACACCATTCGCTCGATATTACTTTTGTAAAATTTATGTCGTTTTCTTTAAAAAACTTACTAATTTTTAATGCTTGTAATTCACCTTCTTTGCTAAGGTTTCTTTGAGTAGAACAATCTAAAATGTCAAAATTTGGGGGATCGCCATTTCCTGGAGCAATAGCGTGACGAATGAATATTATGTTGTTTTCTTTTTTCAAGATTTCAACAATATTTTCATTAGCAAAGCTTGTTTTATTTAATAAAAATAGAAAAAAGATTAATATTATCTTAAAATATCTCATTATGAACTTAAATTTTCAAAAACTAAATCAATCTATTATCAAATGTGGTAAATGTCCAAGGTTAGTAAAATTTAGAAAAAAAATTTCTGTTGAAAAAAGAAAACAATATGAAAATGAAACTTATTGGGGCAAACCAATCACTGGTTTTGGAGACACAAAAGGGAAAATTCTTTTTGTGGGATTAGCACCTGCGGCTCATGGTGGTACAAGAACTGGAAGGGTATTTACCGGTGATAAATCATCAGATTTTCTTTATAAATGCTTGCACGGTGTCAAAATTTCAAATCAGCCAAATTCAGACAATATTAATGATGGATTAAAACTTACAGATGCATATATAACTACAGCGCTTAAATGCGTTCCACCTGGTGATAAACCTAATCGAGATGAATTGGTTAACTGTTTTCAATTTTTTAATAATGAAATTGACAACTTAAAGAATCTTAAGACAATTGTTGCTTTGGGAAAAATTGCTTTTGATAGTTGTATTCTTTTTTTTAAACAAAATTATAGTTTTAAAGAAAAAATTAACTTTTCACATGGAAAAATTTATTCACTACCAAAAAATATCAGGCTAGTTGCTTGTTATCACCCGAGTCCGAGAAATGTTAATACTGGCAGAATTAATGAAAAGAAAATGAAAAATCTTTTTAAAAGAGTATTAAAATTAAATTAGTTTTTCTAGCTCTACTTTTAATGTTCCAGGAATTTTGACAGGCTTACCCTTTTTATCAATTGTTACTAAATGAATTTCCGCCTCTGTAATTTGATCATTACTTTTAAATACTTTTTGAGACATAAAAAAAGAAGTTTTTGTGATTTCTTTTATATTCGATTTTATCTCTAAATTGTCTTCAAGTAATGCAGATTTCATATAACTTATATTACATGATTTAACTATTATATAAGTTCCATTTTCATCGATTAGTTTTTTGTTAGAAAAGCCTAAAGATTCTAAAGCGTCACTTCTAGCTCTTTCCATGAACTTAAGGTAATTAGCATAGTATACGACACCACCAGCATCAGTATCTTCGTAGTAAACTTTTAATTTAAAAGTAAAAGTTTTCATTAGTTCTTTAAAGTAACTTATTCTGAAGAAAAATATATATTTTTATAGTAAGAAATAGCCTGAGATTTTGATTGATCGGTATCAACCATGATTGCGACACCATCTAAAATATCAACGTTTAAATTGTGGAATCTTTTGTAGTCTTCCTTTACGTTTGTTTTGACTGTAACCCACTCACTTTTATTCTTATCAATACTAGATAAAACATAATCAATCGAACTTTTGGTATATGGACTTGGCCAATTTTCTCCTATGGATGAATTGCTTGAGAATACATAATTTATTGCCTTGTTCGATAATGGAGTCATACCTGTTTTCTTAACAACAAAAAATCTTGCTGCGAAATCATGACCTTTTTTTGATTTTTCATCGATACCGGGTAGCCCTTTTTCAACCTTCCAAGTGATATTTAAAAATGGTGTTTGATTGAGATCTATAGGCGCCTCCTTACCTAATCCTGAACCGCCATTTTCTACCTTAGCTTTTAATATGTTTGCGCCGTCTTCAGTTAAAATGCTATACTCAGTCATATTTTTGGCTCCTCGAACTTTTCTGACTTTAAGATTGCTTAACTCCTCATCAGTAAACTTAAACACTTCAATATTTTGGGAGTAGCTAAAAGATATAAAGGATAAAAAGATTAGAATAGCAATAAATATTTTAGTCATGAAGTTCATATAAACTAAAAAAAAAAATTTTCAAATTTTTTTTAAGATCTTACTTTTGACAATTTTCAGTCATTCAAAATACATTTTTAAGGCATATAAAGATAATATGAAAAAATATATCTCCTTAATCTTATTGATTATGTTAACAAACTGTTCAACCCACACAGTAAAATTGGGTAAAAAATGTACAAAATTAGCTTCTGATAATACTTATGAGAAATCATATGTATGGATCATAAATAAAGGTAATATTGAGACATTTGATAACAAAATAAATAAAGAAAATTGTGCTAATAATGGAGAAAAACTTTGAAGACTTTATCCATTTTTATGCTCTTAATTTATTGGTCTGTTATAATTTTAGCCCCGGTTATAGCCAACGAAAAAAGTAAGTATTTTGAAACAAATATTATAATCCCTAAAGAAAAACCTAATAAGTAGATCTTCCGCCGCTAATGTCAAATACAGCGGCGGTTGAAAAAGAATTTTCTGCTGAAGATAACCAGCAGACCATTGATGTAAGCTCTTCTAGCTCAAGAAATCTCGCTCTAGGAACCATTGAAAGCATCCTTTGAACGTGCTCCTTCGACATTTGATCAAGAATTCTAGTTTTAGCTCCTGCTGGAGTTACCGCATTAACTGCTATATTCTTATCCGCAAGTTCTTTCCCTAAAGATTTTGTGAGCGCTATTACCCCTGCTTTAGAGGAGCTATATGCGCTAGCTTTAGCGTTTCCATCTTTGCCAGAGACAGATGCTATATTAACAATTCTTCCATAATTATTCTTAATCATGTGTGGTACAACTGACTTACAACAGTTAAAAGTTCCATTTAAATTAATATCAATGATCTTTTTCCATTCTTCATAATCATAATTCCATAATTCCGCAGTAGAGCCTGTAATCCCTGCATTATTTATTAGAATATCAATTTTTGTTTTTGAGGTAATTTTGTTTACAACATCATCGACACTCTTTGGGTCTGATACGTCTACAACATCACATGAAAGATTTTGATCATTAATTAATTTTGATGCTTTTTTAAGTTCTTTGTCATCAGAATCCCAAATGATGACTTTCGCTCCTGATTGAAGAAATCTTTTTGCAATATCAAGTCCAAAACCTTGTGCGCCACCGGTAACAATTGCGTTTTTGTTATTTAAATCAAATTTATTCATTAATCACTTGCTAATAAATAATAAGTAATACCCGCAATTATAAAACCAATTATAAATGAAAAAGTATCTAAAAACATGAATTTTGAATTCCAAATTGTTGAAGATGAAAATATGAATCCTATTATAAAAGAATAATTCGCTTTTAAATGCCAACCTCCAGAATAAAGATATACACTATCGTCTCTTGCTGAAAATAAGTCTTTATTTACGACAACTTTGTTTTTCACTACATAATAATCAATAATCATCACACCAAAAATTGGTCCAAAAAAAGCTGAAAGTGTATCGATTATTGACATGGATCCGTTTTGACTAAGGAACGGAGTCCAAAAAATCCCAACAATGAAACCAAACAAAATTATCAATAATCCAGAACTTTTTAAGTTTAAACTATTTGGAAGTAAATTTAGTAATATATTTTGTGAAGGAAAGTAATTTGCAATTAAATTAGTTGATGATGATGCAAATAAAATAAAAATTAAAACTGTAACAGTTATATAAGTATTATTAATTTTGCCCACAATATCTGTCGGATTTGTAAGTAAATTTTGTGTTGATATAAGGCTACTTTTAAAAAAAATGTCAGCACCTATCACAATAACTAGTAACAAAAATGAGTATATTATTGTGCTTATAACTAAACTTAAGTTTCCTTTGATAAGTTCTTGGGAGCTTTTTACGTATCTTGAGTAGTCTCCAAAATTCATAATTAAAATAGAAAAATACGCGAATAAAGTTCCTGTAATACCAATCATATTTTTTAATTGAAAATCAGTGAAACCACTCTCAAGATTTATTTTACTTATAAAAGAGTCCATGACAAATAACCCTGGATCAGCTATTAGAATTACAAAAAAAAGTAATAAACCTGTATAAACAAATAAAGCTGAAAAATTTATGAAAATCCTTATAAATTTTTGTCCTCTACTAAATAAAAAATATTGAATTAAAATCGTAAAAATAAAACTGACCCAATCTATTAGATTCATGGTCATGAAGTAATTAAAGAAAATGTCGTTATTTAATAGCTCGCTATCGAATTGAAATAAAGAAATTCTAATTAAATATCCAATAGATTTTGAAATAAAGTATGTTTGAACACCAAAAAAGAATATACCAACTATACCCCTTATTAAACTTATAAATTTTGCTCCTTGATATCCAGTCGACACTCTTAGAAAAACTGGAAAAGGAATTCCATGCTTTTGAGAGGGTTTTCCAATTATATAAGACAAGTAGCTCACCAACAAAGAGGCTAGCAAGCTTCCGAATAAAACTTCATAAAAATTTAAGTTATAAACAAAATACAAAGAAGCTATTAAAGCAAAAGACATTATACTTTGAAGTCCGACAGACCAAAAACAAAACATATCTTTCCAGTCCCAATTTTTATCAACAGGGTTTACTGAAACGATTTCCCAGTTAGTAAGATTAAATTTTTCTTTTTCTGAGCTCACAATTACATATTAAACAAATATGTATTACTGTCCATACAAGACAGTAGGTAACCATAGGACAATTTTAGGAAATATTATAATAATAATTAGTCCAATTATTTGAAGGACCATAAACTGCATCATTCCAAGATAAATATCCTTTAAGTCCCACTCTGGAACGACTCCTTTTAAGAAATAAGCAGACAGAGCTACAGGTGGAGAAAGCCAGGCGGTCTGTAAATTTACTGCCACAAGAATCGCAAACCAGGTTAAATTAAATCCTAAAGCTTCTACTAATGGCAGGATAATTGGAATTATTATCATGACTATTGGGACCCATTCCAAAGGCCAACCTAATAAAAAAATCATTACCATTATCATTGCAAGTATTAGGTATTTATTCATTTCTAAACCTAATAAAAATTCAGTAAGTAATGTTGGAGTGCCCAGTCTTGCGAACACTGCGCCAAAGAAATTTGATGCAGCAACTAAAACCATTATTAAAGCTGTAATTTCTAATGTTTTTACTAAAGCTTCTTGTAATTTTGGTAAGGTTAATTTTTTATAAGATAGTGATAAGAGTAGTGCACCCATTGCACCGCATCCAGCAGCTTCTGTTGGTGTAGCAAATCCAAATAAGATACTTCCTAGAGCAGCAAAAACTAATGCGGCTGGTGGTACGAGTCCCAAGAAAAATTCGATCCATACCTCTCTCATACTTGCTGCTCTCATATCTTCAGGCAAAACTGGTCCTAATTTTGGATTAATCATACATCTAATTGTTGTGTAAGCTGCATATAGTGAAGCAAGTAATATTCCAGGTAAAATTGCAGCCGCAAATAAATCAATAACTGGTATTTCCATTATTGGGCCCATTACCACCAACATAATGCTTGGGGGAATTAAAATTCCCAAAGTTCCACCGGCTGTTATTGTTCCAGCAGCAAGTTTTACATCATATCCAGATCTGTTCATTGATTTAGCAGCCATTATTCCTAAAATCGTTACTGAGGCACCAACTATTCCAGTTGCAGCCGCAAAAATTACTGAAACAAATAAAACAGCATAATATAAAGCACCCCTAACCTTAGACAACATCAATTGAAAAGCTGAAAACAATCTCTCCATTAAGCCGGCTTGTTCCATCATTATTCCCATAAATACAAAGAGTGGAACGGCGGCGAGAGTCTGCTCTGTCATAACCATAGAGAATTGGAGGGTCATTAAATAAAATACTAATTTTCCAAAACCTAAATAACCAAAAACAAACCCGAGAAATATGAGTGTAAAAGAAATTGGGAAACCAACAAATATTGCAAATAACATTACTCCAACTAATATAAAACCAAGTACTGCTGGGTCTATTAGCTCAGCAATCATTTTTTCGCTCCAGGCCACTCACCTTTTTTTGCAGCCCAATAACTCTTTAATAATTCAGAGAAACCCTGAACTAATAAAAAGATAATTCCAACTAACAAACACGTCTTGATCGGCCACATATATGGCATCCATGTAGTATCCATACCTCTTTCACCTCTTCTAATAGACTCTTCGACAAAACCAATTGTCATATAAAGAAATACTATCAAACCTGGAAAATAAAATAAAATGTATAACCAGAAATCAATTAAACCTTGTGTTTTAGTTTTAAAGTTCCTGTATAAAAAATCTGCTCTTATGTGAACTCCTTTTGATAGAGCATAACCCGCCCCCAACATAAACAAGGCTCCATAAAGAAATCTGCTAATGTCATAAGCCCAAATTGTTGGTGCTAAAAATAATTTTCTCGCAAGTACCTCATAAGTCATGGCAAATATTAAAGGAATCAATATCCAGCAAACAATACTTCCTATTAACTTGCTAAACTTATCTATCTTGACGATAGAGTTTGCCATCCATGATGGCATATCATTAGGCATCTTATCTAAACCCCCTCGCCTTTCAGCGATCATTTCATCTGAAATATCTATTTTTGGAGGTTGATCATTCATATATAGATTTTAAGCAAAAAGAGCGGACTGTAAAGCCCGCTCTTAATAAATTTAAAGTTTATATTTTTACTTCAATGTCGCCGCGTGAGCCATTCCTAGCTTAGCATTTGACATTTGAGCACCACTCCAGAATGGAACAGCAACGTCAGCAAAATCTTTCATTGAATCGTACACTTCTTTGAAAAACTTATTTTGTTGTGCATTTTTGTTCAATGTAGCTTTTGCAGCTGCCATGTACTCTTTAAAGTAATCTGAAGGTGTATCTTCTAAAATAACACCATGCTTTGTAGTTAATTCTTGTAAAGCTTTTCCATTTTCATAGATTCTGTAGCTTAAAGATTTAGCTAATGAAGCATTAGCAGCAACTTCAAGAGATTTCTTCTCATGATCAGTCATCGCTTTGTAAGTTTTTCCAGTAATATAAAAGTCAGCATTAACTACTACTTGGTGTAAACCTTGTAGATAGTAATGTTTTAAAACTTTTTGAAAACCAAATGTTAAATCTGGTTTTGGACAACACCACTCAGCCGCATCGATTGTACCTGCTTCTAATGCCGGAAGAATATCTCCACCACCCATTGCAACAGATGCTATACCAATGTCTTTGTAAGTTTGTCCTGGAATTCCTGGAGGAGTTCTGAATTTATATTTTCTAAAATCAGCCATATCTTTAATTGGTTTTGGAAACCAACCTAAAGCTTCTGGGCCAACTGGTTGAAGCATAAATCCTTTGATATCTCTTCCCATTTCTTTCCACAATTGATCATACAACTCTTTACCACCTCCATATTGGAACCATGATAAAAACGCTAAGTTATCGATACCTACTCCACCACCTGCTACTGGTGAACCAAATAACATAGCTGCAGGGTGATCACCTGACCAATAGTGTGTCCAAGCAAATCCACAGTCAATTAAACCTTTATCAACCGCATCTAATGTTTCTTTTACTCCAACAACTGCTCCTGCTGGCAAAATTTCAAATTTCAATGAGCCATCAGTAAGAGCTGTTACAGTGTCAGTAAAGTCTTTTAACATTTTGACTTCATCGGCCTTAGTATTAAGAACCGTCTGACATTTTAATGTTTTAGCACTAGCATTGGATATAAATCCAAGAACTAAAAATGCCGCAAACATCAATGAAATGATTTTTTTCATTATTTTCCCCTCTTAAGTTAAATTTAATTCCCTATATCCAATCAAATATTAAGAGGATATACAAGTTGGAATTAGCTTAATTAATTCTAAAAAACCCTTTATAAATCGATAAATTTTATTTTTTTTTGATATAGTGCTTAAAATGGAAAAATTTGATTACATTATAATTGGTGCAGGTTCTGCTGGGTGTGTTTTAGCTAATCGAATAGTTAAAACAAATAAATATAAAGTTTTATTAATAGAAGCGGGAGACAAGGATACTTACCCTTGGATACATATACCAGTTGGTTATTATAAAACAATGCATAATCCTAAAACAGATTGGTGTTTTAAAACTGAGCCAGATGAGAGTATGGAAAATGTATCTATTCCCTATCCTAGAGGAAAAACTTTAGGTGGTAGCTCATCAATTAATGGTCTTTTGTACATTAGAGGTCAAGAGCAAGATTATGATTTATGGAGACAACTCGGAAATGTTGGTTGGGCTTGGAAAGATGTTTTACCTTACTTCATTAAATCTGAAGATCAAGAGAGAGGTGGTGACGAATTTCATGGTGTTGGAGGGCCCTTGGCCGTATCAGATCAAAGAATAAAATTAGATATATTAGATGTTTTCATGAATGCAGCAAAAGAGGTTGGTATTCCAAAAGTAAATGATTTTAACAAAGGAGATAATTTTGGGTGTGGTTATTTTCAAGTTACAGAGAGGAATGGATTAAGATGTAGTACAGCTGTTGGTTATTTAAATCCTATCAAAAAAAATAAAAACTTAAAAATTGAGACAAACTGTCATGTTCAAAAAATTAATTTTGATGGAAATAACGCAGATAGCGTTACTTATTCAAAGGGAAATGAAAATTTTATCGTTAAAGCTGAAAAAGAGATCCTACTATGTGCGGGGTCAATTGGAAGCCCTCATATACTCCAAACTTCAGGAATTGGGGAAGCTTCAAAAATAAAAAATTTTGGAATTGATATTATTAAAGATCTCAAGGGTGTTGGCAAAAATCTTCAAGATCACCTTATGTTTAGACCAGTTTATAAAGTAAAAAATATAAAAACTTTAAATAAAAAAATAAATAGTGTGTTTGGCAAACTGTTAATTGGACTTGAGTATGTATTTAAAAGAAAAGGTCCAATGACTATGGGAGCTAGTCAGCTTTGTGGGTTTGCCAAAAGTGATCCAAGTAGAGACACGCCTAATTTACAATTTCATATTCAACCAATTAGTACTGACAAACTAGGAGGCGCAAATCTTCATGATTTCCATGCTTTTACTCCAACTGTTGCAAATATTAGACCAACAAGTAGAGGTGAAATATCAATAAGTAGTAATGACACAAAAGTGAACCCAAAGATTAAAATGAATTATTTGTCTACTGATGAAGATAGAAAAGTTGCTGCTGATGGAATTAAATTGATAAGGAAAATTGTAATGGAAACAAATGAGTTTAAAAAATATGAGCCTGAAGAATTTAGGCCTGGTTCACATTTAAATGATATAGAAGAAATAGTAAAAGCTTGTAGTCATTACGCACAAACAATATTTCATCCTGTTGGTACTTGTAAAATGGGAAGTGATCAGTCGGCCGTTGTTTCAGACAAATTAAAAGTTCACGGTCTTAATAAATTAAGAGTTATAGATGCTTCTATTATGCCGAATATTACTTCAGGTAATACAAATGCTCCCACTATTATGATTGCTGAGAAGGGTGCAGATATGATACTGAGCTCTTAATGTTATCAGAACAAATTTTAATTTTTTTTCAAATTATTTTTATTGATTTAGTGCTTGCTGGAGACAATGCAATTATAATCGGAATGGTTGCTTCTCAATTTCCAGCAGAACAAAGAAAAAAAATAATTTTTTGGGGTATAGGTGCTGCTGTAGTTTTAAGAATTCTATTTACGCTTATAACGGCTTATCTATTGCAAATTTCTGGATTAAGATTAGTTGGTGGAATTTTACTGTTGTACATTTGTTATAAACTTTATGTTGACGTCGTTAAACAAAGTGAAAAAAAAGAGAGCGTTAAAATAGATAACTCATCTTTTATGAAAGCTATCACAACAGTCATTTTAGCAGATATAACTATGAGTTTAGATAATGTTTTAGGAGTTGCTGGGGCCGCAAGAGATCACTACTACTTATTAGTATTTGGGCTTGCTCTCTCAATAATATTAATGGCGACTGCTGCAACATTAATTTCTGGTTGGATAAAAAAATACAAATGGATTGCCTGGATTGGTTTATTAGCAGTTCTTATAGTTGCAATAGAATTGATTTATACCGATATAAAAGTACTATTATTGTGAAATGTTTCTTAAAAAACAAAATTTAAAAAATAAAATTGCTCTTGTTACTGGTGCTGGGAAAGGAATAGGAAAAGCTTGCGCGATTGCTCTAGCTGAAGCTGGGGCTAGTTTAATTATTGTTAGTAGAACAAAAAAAGATTTAGACCAGGTCTCAAAAATCATTAAAAAATTTAGATCTAAGTGTAAATCGTACGTTTGCGATGTAACAAAATATTCTGAGATTAAATCAGTAATAGATTCGCAAAAAAGAATAGATATTTTAATAAATAATGCTGGCACAAATATTCCAGAACATTTTACAAAAGTAAAAAGAAAAGACATGGAGTATGTCGTAAAGATTAATACAGTGGCTACTTTCAACATTGCACAATTATGCACTTTAAAAATGATTGAATTAAAAAATAGAAAAAAAGTCGGAGGTGTTATTATTAATATGTCTTCACAAATGGGTCACGTTGGTGGGCCAATTAGAAGTGTTTATAATATGACTAAATTTGGTTTTGAAGGACTTACAAAAGGAATGTCTATCGATCTTGCTAAATACAATATAAGAGTAAACACTGTATGTCCTACATTTGTTGTCACTCCCATGACAAGTAAATTCTTAAAAGACAAAAAATTTATGAGGGAGGTTTTGGGGAATATTCCGCTAGGAAGGTTTGCTGAGCTTTCTGATGTAGCGAGTGCTGTAGTATTTCTTGCTTCTGATCAGGCATCAATGATTACAGGAACTTCTTTATTAGTTGATGGTGGATGGACTTCAAAATAATCAAATACCTAATAATTTTTTTACTTTTTCAATTTAGTAGCCAAGCAATTGAATTCGAGGGTAGGTTCATTCAAGGACACTTTATATTGGGTAAAACTGATCCAGGAGCTAAAATACAAATAGATAAAAAAAGCGTTAGAGTTTCAAAGGATGGTTTTTTTGCATTTGGTCTTGGAAGAGATAGAAAAAATGATGTTGTTATAATTGAAACTCTTAATGGAGTTAAAAATCAATTTGTTAAAAAAGTTTTAAAAAGAGAATATAAAATACAAAGAATAGATGGCTTGCCTGAGAAAAAAGTAACACCACCCAAAGAGGTTTATGATAGAATTAGGAAAGAGAATAAACTTATTGGAAAAGCAAGAGCTGTTGATACCGATTTAACGTATTTTAAAGATAAATTTATAACTCCAGTTGATAATGCAATTATAACTGGAGTTTATGGTAGTCAAAGAATTTTGAATGGAAAACCTAGGTGGCCGCACTACGGTTTAGATTACGCTCAAAAAACTGGAACTCCAATTAAAGCGATGTTGAGTGGAGTGGTTACCCTAGCTGAAAAAGATCTTTATTATACTGGAGCTACATTAATTTTTGATCATGGTCATGGAATTTCTACTTTATATATGCATATGAATGAAATTTTTGTTGAAATGGGGCAAGAAGTCAAAAAAGGAGATACAATTGGCACTGTTGGGAAATCTGGTCGCGCTACAGGACCTCATTTAGATGTTAGATTAAATTGGTTTGATGTCAAATTAGATCCAGAAAGTGTATTAAATTAATGAAAAAAGAGATCGAAATACTTGCAGATAGACTAGTTAATGCTTACAAAAAAAATAAATTGATAAGCCCACTTCCAATTAAGTATACGAAAAATATTAAAAATGCGACAAAGATAAGAAAAATTTGTGAGTCTAAAATTAAAACTAAAATTATAGGCTTTAAAGCAGGTGGTACTGCTTTGCCAGTTTTAAAGAAATTAAAAGAAAAAGAACCTTTCTACTCTGCTATTTTTAAAAATAATGTCCTAAAAAGTGGTAAGGGAGTAAAAATTAATCGTTCGACTTTAGGAATAGAAGTGGAGGTTGGATATTTAATTCATAAAAGATTTTTTGATAATAAAAAAATAATTACAACGAAAAATGTGAGTAAATTCATTACTCATATGATGCCTTGTATTGAAGTAGTTGGTTATAGACAAAAAAAACAAGGAATAAAATTTTTAGGTGATTTAGCAAGTGATTTTGGCGCCAACATTAAGTTTTTAATCGGCCCAAAAAAGAAATTCAAAAAAGTAAATATAGGAAATTTAAAATGTAACATCATGAATGTTAAAACTGGCAGTGTTGTAAATGGAAATACAAGTTCCGTTTATATTAATCCACTCAATTCTCTTAGATTTGTCTTGAATAAAATTAAAAAAGATAAGGTAAAATTGAATTCTGATTTCTATGTATTTACGGGTTCAACAGTGGGTGTTGTTCCTTTAAAAAATAAAGGAATGTACGTAGCAAAAATTGATAAAATCGGGACTGTAAAATCTTCAATTCGTTAGATGACGGCAATTAGAAAATTTTTTAAGAATAACAAAATTGGTAAATATATAATTGCAGGGAGTTTTTTTTTCTTTTTATTTAAAGGACTAATTTGGTTAGTAATTATTGCCTTCGCGTGGTTAAGTGTTGGAAAATTGTAATATCTAAAGAATTACCTCGAATCCCTCAAAATTCGGGTGACCTAAATACAGCGCTTTGTGTTGTCCAGAATTTTTATGTGCCAATCTAAATGCTTCAGATTTAGTCCAATTAATAAAATCATTTTTAGAATTCCAAATACTATGTGACGCATACAAAGTATGCTCATCATTAGTGTCACCCTTAACTAAATGAAATTCTTTAAAACCAGGCACACCTTTCAAATGAGTGTCTCTATTTTTCCAAACATCTTCAAACTCTTTTTCTTTTCCAAGAACAATTTTAAAACGATTCATTGCTATAAACATAGTTCATTATATTTATTCTATCTTTAGTTTAAAAGTTAAAATGGTGTGACACTCTGATGCTTAAATTAAAAATTAAAGTTTATATATACGAATTAACGAAAGGATAATTATGAAAAAATTAACTTTAATTTTATCTATTTTACTATTCACAAACTCTGCGTTTGCAGGTTCGTGTCCAATGATGGCAAAGAGTGTTGATGCAAAAATTGTTGAGGCTCAAGAGCTTAGAGATGCTGGGATGAAAGCTCATGAAAATGGTGATCATGCTAAGTCTGAGGAATTACTTAGTAAAGCATTAGGAATGTTTAAAGGATAAATTATTACATGGGGTTCGGGGCACCTTGCAACAGAACGCCCCCTTATCATTTTTTATTTGAATTTGCATTATCAAATTATCAAATCCTAAAAACTGTTGCAATCTTGTCAGAAATCTTTAATCCAATTTAAATATGTCTGTAAAGAAAAAATTTTTGATTTTTTTTATATATTTAATTGGGGCAATCTATGCGTTAGAATTTTTATCTCTTATATTCCTTAAAAAAAATATTAGTTTAACGAAAATTTCAATTGACCAAATTAGAAAACAAAAGAGTAAACTAATTGAAAATTTTGATGATAGAAAAGATTTTTACGCTTTTAGTGAGGAAAAAAAGAAAAATAATCAAATTTCCCCCTCTTTTAAATTCTCAACTGAAGTACTTTATCTCTCTGACTTTGATGGAAAAATTAAACAATTTTTAGACAACAAGATTAATTCAAACCAAAAAATACCCTTTAGGGGTCCACTAAATAAATTATCTCTGGGTGACAATGAAGCTGGAAAAAGAGAAATTATAGTTAATGATAAATACGGTTTTAAAAATAGAAATGAAATTTATAATAATGACATTGATATTATGATTTTGGGAGACTCATTTGCGGAGGGACTCCCTTTCAATAATTCTGATGATATTGCAGGAAAAATAATGTCTAAATCTAATTATAACACAGCAAACTTTGGTGTTAAAGGCACCGGCCCTTTTATAAGCCTAGCTATAACAAAAGAATATGCCTCAAGATTTAAACCAAAAAATGTTTTTTATCTTTTTTACGAAGGCAATGATCTAAGAGATATGATGTTTGAAGAAAAAACATTTCTTAAAAAATATCTAAATGACAATTATTCACAAAATTTATTTGATTCTAATGAGAGTGTAAGTGATTTTTTAAAAGAATATGAAAGTATTTTTTATGAGATCCTTCAATCAAAAATTAATGATGAAAAAATTTTAAACGATAATTTTATTACAAAAAAGATTCCATTTAAGGAACAACTGAAAGATTTTTTAGAACTTAATACTTTAAAAGAGCTTTTATTAACATCATCAGTTTTTTACAAAAAAAAACATAATGTGAATTACAAATATTTCGATGAAATAATGTTGAAAATGAAAAATGAAATTAAAAAGTGGGATGGTAATTTTTACTTTGTTTATTTACCATCTTGGACAAGATATAATAATAAATACTCCATCGCAAATTATTTTCAAAAATCGAAAATTAAAAAAATTGTTGAAGATAGAAATATAGTATTTGTGGATATTGATAATTACTTTAAAAGCAATAATGTAAATAACTTAGAAATATTTATTTTTGGGATTTATGGTCATTACACAAAGAGCGGTTACGAATTAATTGCTGAAAAATTCATAAATATAGTATCAAATAAACCTTAAAATAAGTTTAGATTAGTTTTTTAAAGTTGTTTCTTTTTCTTATCTCTTTTAAGTTTTCTCTTTTCTTTCATAGATAGTTTGGGTTTTTTCATAACACTTGAATCTTTAAAAGACTTCCCACTGTATCTTTTGGACATTTTTAAATAAAATAGTTTTTAATTATAGTTTGACAACCATAATGTCTCATACGGTTTAATAATATATTTACTATTTATTTTCGTTTTACTCAATAAGTTTTTATATTTTTTAAATTTATTATTAAAATTAAATTTTTGATGCTTTGAAGACAAATTAGTTACGTTATATATAATCTGTTTTTTGTCTAAACTTGTTCTTTTAAAACAAAATATTTTTTTTCCTATATTTAAACTTTCTCTTTTAGCATTAGGATGAAATGCTTTATTCTGTCTCTTAATAAAAATTAAGTTTGTAATTTTCTGGTAAAATTGGCTTTGTTTCGATTTTTTATCTTTTAATAAATTATCTAATCTTTTTTTATTCCATTTATATCTATTTAGATCTCTTTTATTTCCCGAAATAATATACTTATATTCATCATTTGGGGTTCCAAATATAGAATTAAAATAAATTGCTGGTATTCCCTCAAAAGCAATCATTATGGCATGTGCTGATATATATCTTTCTAGGAAATATGTCCCCTTTTTATCGTAGTCAGTTTTTTGAAAAGCATTAAAAAGTGAAATATTTGCTTCATACACTTTTTTTGATGATCCTTGGACTTTTCTATATGATAGTTGTCCACCATTTTTTTTTAAACGCTTAAAAAACTTTAATAAATTTTTTTCATTTAAATATCCTTCAGCTGGTCTCATGCCTATCCCATCATGTGATGCAATAAAATTAAGATAATTGTTACCAATCTTCGTAGATGGAAGATTTTTGCTCCATTTATTTAAGTATGTGCTATCTTCAAATAGAAATGAATGGATCAATAATGGTGGTAGAGAAAAATTATATATCCAATGAGACTCATTATTTTTTGATCCAAAATAACTTAAGTTTTCTTTTTCAGGTAAATTTGTTTCTGTAATGATGATTGGTTTAGATTTAAGTGAATTACAAACAACCCTCAACAACCTTATAATTTCATGAGTTTCTTTCAAATTAACACATTTTGATCCACTTTTTTTCCACAAATAAGCAATTGCATCTAATCTAAAAATAGTAACTCCATGGTTTACTAAATTGATCATTATCTTCACAAATCTTAGTAGGACTCTTGGGTTTCTAAAATTAAGATCAATTTGATCATCGCTAAATGTTCTCCATAAAAGATTATCTTTTTTAAAAATACTTATTTTTTTTAACAATCTATTTTCTCGTGGCCTTACAACTTTTGTAATATCAAATTTTTTATTTACTGTTAAAAAGTACTCTCTACCTGGAGATTTGTTCCTCAAAAAATTTTTAAACCACAAACCTTTTGAAGATGCATGATTGATTACAATATCTGCCATAATATTAGTCGTTTTTGATTGTTTATTAAGATCAGACCAGTCACCTAATTTTGTATCTACTCGATAATGATCTTTCACTGCAAATCCACTATCACTACTTGATGGATAAAAAGGAAGGAAATGAATTATTTCAAAAAAATTTTCTAGTTTTTTTTTATAAAATTTTCTAAAAATTTTTAATGTTTTTTCTTTACTGCCATTAAGTAGACTGTCGCCGTAACAAATCAATACAGATGTTTTTTCTGATATATTTATTTTTTTTCCTTGGTTGCCTTTAGTGTTACATTTTTTAATTATCCTAAAAATTTCTTCTGCATAAACACCAATAGATTTATCAAATGATTTTTTTTTATAAATAAAATTTAATATTTTTTTTATGTCTTTTTTGCCTTGTCGAGATAACATTAAGAATTATCTTTATTATCTTCACTAACTGCTTTTTTTAATTTGGAAAGAAAATCTGGTATAGCGCTTTTAACCCTACTCCATGTAGGTATAAATGGAGTATCCATCGGATTTACATAAAAGTCATCACCTGCCTTCATTATATTAATAGCAAACAATTCAACAGCTTCCTCTTCAGTATGTGAGTCAAATTTTAAACCATTCATAGTCGCATCACTTCTATATATATCTATCATATCTAAAGCGCATCTATAATAAGTTGCTTTTAAAGATCTGAAAGTCTCTCTACTAAACGAATTACCCTGGGTTGCTAGTTTTTTAATAAATGTTTTTATAATATCAATCGACATTTTAGATAGACCTTTTGTTTCATCATTCAAAGAAAGGTCTTGATGTTTATGATCATAAGCGTCAGCTAAATCAACCTGGCATATGTTATTTGGTGAAAAATTTCTTTGCATCTCAGATAGAACTCCTACCTCTATTCCCCAATCAGAAGAAATTCTTAATTCTGGAAGAACGTTTCGTCTAAATGAAAATTCACCTGATAAAGGATATTTAAAAGACTTCATAAATTCTAGATAACCGCTGTTACCGATAGTTTTCTCTAAAGCAATTAATAAGGGCGCAACAAGTAATCTGGCTACTCTGCCATTCATTTTTTCATTAGCTATTCTAGGATAGTACCCTTTACAAAATTCAAAGTTAAAAACTGGATTTACTACCGGGTAAAAAAGTTTTGCAAGCATTCTTCTATCGTAAGTTTTTATATCACAGTCGTGTAAAGCAACTGATCTAGCAGTGTCCCTTGCAATTGACATCCCAAGACAATACCAAACATTTCTACCTTTGCCTGGTTGATTTGGTGCTAGGTTTTTATTTTTTAATTCTTCGTCTAACTTTTTTAGTTTTGGTCCATCATTCCATAAAATAGTAAAATCTGTTTTAAGTTGCTTAAAAAATTTCCATGCATCTTTTGCCTGAGTCTCATTCGCTTTATCAAGACCAATGATAATATGATTAAGGTAATTTGTTTTACTAATTTCACTAACGATCTTTGGAAGCGCCTCTCCCTCTAATTCTGAATATAAACATGGTAATATTAATTCCATTTTTCTTTCTTTTGAAAACTCTAATAACTCATTTTCAATTTCATCAGTAGATTTAGTCTTGAAGTCATGAAGAGTAGAAACTATACCGTTTTGAGAAAAATCACCCATAACTTATCTTAATAACATTATTGAATTTTTTCCAGCGCCATTTTGACAACTTCTTCCCACCCCTCTGGAGCGGGCTTTTTAGAAACTAAACAATTATTTATATTCAAAGTATCTAACTTAAATTTTTCATTAAAAACCAAACATGCTATGTCACTACTTTTAAGCATATCTAAGTCATTGAAATTATCGCCGACTCCTATTATTTTTAATTCTTGTTTTTCAGTTTTCTCAAAAATTCTACTTACTTTTTTCATTGCAGATGACTTGCTCACTTTGTCGGAAAGATTGATGACACGACCACCCTCTTGCATTGTTAATCCTATTTTATAAGATAATCTAAATAAGTTACTTTTTTCAGCCTTGTTACCTTTAAATATAAGAGGCACTGAAAATTCTCTGTCAGACGCATAACTTAGCTGTTTCTCAGATAAACCAAAAATTTTAAGCTGTTCATCTTTTTTAAGTTTTAAAACAAACCTACAGTTTGAAATTAATTCTTTAGGGATTTTTTTAAAGAAGACATTTAATATCTCCTCTTTATTTCTACTAAGGATTATTTTCTCTGGAAAATCTGAGTTAACTAAGTTCATTTTGTATATAGCTGCACCATTTTCAGCAATAAAAGGAAGTTCCTCCTCAAGCTCGTGACAAAAATTTAAGATCTCAGTTTTTGTTTTACTTGAGTTAGGTATTAAAGATATGTTTTTAGATAGTAAATTTTTAATGTATTGTCTTATATTTTCAAATTCAAATGTTTCATTGTGTAATAAAGTTCCATCTAGATCAGTAAATATAATTATTTTTGAAATCATTTAATATTTATGACTAAGAATTTATTTACTTAAACTTAGATATCAACAATTAAAGTATCTTTTGAACCGCCACCTTGTGAGCTATTTACAATTGTACTGCCTTTTCTTAATGCCACTCTTGTCAAACCACCAGTGGTTACGTACGTAGATTTTCCACTAAGCACAAATGGCCTTAAGTCAAGATGCCTTGGTTCAATATCGTTTTTAGTAATTGTTGGTGCAGTGGACAAAATTTCTAATGGCTGAGCTATAAATTCTCTTGGATTTTTTTTTATTTTTGCAATTACTTCATCTCTTTCTTTTTGAGGGGCCTTTGGACCTATCATAATTCCATATCCACCTGAAGCGTTTGCAGGTTTAACAACTAATTTTGAGATATTTTCTATTACATAATCCATTTGAGTCTTGTCATGACATAAATAAGTTTCAACTTGATTTAAAATTGGTTGTTCTCCTAAATAATAAACTATCATTTTATTGACGTATGAATAAACAACCTTATCATCTGCAACTCCAGTTCCTATTGCATTTAAAATTCCAACGTTTCCTTTTCTCCAAGCTTTAAATAAACCAGGAACACCTATTATTGAACCTTTATAAAATGCTTTTGGATCCAAAAAAGTGTCATCCAAACGTCTATATATACAATCAACTCTTAAAGGACCTTTAACAGTCTTCATGTAAACTATATCATTTTCCACAAAAAGATCTTTTCCTTCTACTAAGGCAATACCCATTTGTTCAGCTAAATATGAATGTTCAAAGTATGCAGAATTATAAATGCCTGGAGTTAAAACAACCATGTGAGGGTCTTTTGTTTTTTTAGGAATACACTCTTTCATACAATTAAATAACTTATTTGTATAAATATTAATGGAAGCAACTTTGTATCTCGTAAAAAGCTCAGGGAAGACGTCCCTCATTACCATTCTATTCTCAAGCATATAAGATACACCTGAAGGAACTCTTAAGTTATCTTCCAGAACTAAATAATCACCGGATTTATTTCTTATTAAATCTACTCCTGAAATATTTGACCATGCTTTATATTTCGGAGAAAAGCCTTCACATTCTTTAACATAATAAGGTGATTTGAATATTATTTCTTTAGGAATAACATTATCCTTAAATATTTTTTTCTGGTTGTAAACGTCATCGATAAATAAATTAAGAGCTTTAACTCTTTGCTGTAATCCTTTTGAAACTTTATTCCATTGTGTTCTTGGAATTATTCTTGGTATAATATCGAGAGGCCATTTTTTTTCTTCAGCTCTATTATTTGCGGCGTATACTCTAAAATTAATTCCTCTTGCACTAATAGTACTTTGACAATTTTTTTCGATTTCTTGAAGTTTTTCTTTTCCATATCTTTCTAGAATATTTGAAATTATTGTTGCGTGTTTACGAAGTTTGTTATCCTCTGTAAAATATCCGTCGTAAGCATATTTAGCGTTATAATTTTTCCACAATTTATTGACCATTTTGACAGCTTTTAATAGTTAAACCTATTATGCAAATGCATTTTAGATATATCAGATATGATATAAATCGATTATAAATACATCGTTTAATTAAATAATACATATATACATATGACATACTGTATAGGAATTAAAACAAAAGAGGGCATAATAGTAGCATCAGACAGTCGAACCAATGCTGGTTTTGATAACGTAAATATTTATTCGAAAATGTTTACATATGATGTTGGTGATAGGACTATATTAATAGTAACTTCAGGAAATCTTGGAACGTCACAAGCAGTTTATAAATCTATAGAAAAAGATCTTAAAGATAATTCTGGAAAGAAAAATCTTAATTCATGTGAGGATTTTGATCAAATTGCAAAATATGTGGGTTCTTTAAACCTAAAACATTCCTCTCCGAAAGGAATGAATACAGACACAGTATTGCTGGGTTCAACTTTTATTGTTGGAGGTCAAATAAAAGGTCAGCCCATGGAATTATTTTTGGTATACCCACAAGGAAATTATATAAAACCAGCAGACAGTAAACCTTATTTAGTAATTGGGGAAGTTAAATATGGTAAACCAATTTTAGATAGAGTTATAACACCAGATGTGAAGTTGGGTGATGCCTCTAGATGTGCACTTATTTCTATGGATTCAACTTTAAAAAGTGATTTGACTGTTGGTCCACCAATTGATTTTGTGGTATATAAAAAAGATCAATTTAAAATTGCTTCTCAAAAATGTTTAAATTTAAATGATGAAGAATTTTCAAAAATGACTAATGAATGGTCTGACGGAATTTTAAAAGTTTTTAAATCGTTCCCAAGATTTGATTGGGAATAATCATTTTTTTATGTCAAAAAAATTATCTCTGTTTGGATATTTAATTTTATTTACACTTTTATTTTTCTTTATTTCAAGTTTTTTAAAGGAGCAAGTAATTTATATTGAGGCAGGTCCAAAGGGTGGTTTTTTTGATACTTCAGCACATGTCCTAAAAAAAAGATTAAAAGATTATAATATTAACGCTGAAGTTATAAATCGTGAAGATACAATTAAAATAGTAGATGATATTAACGATAACAAAAAAAATATACATGTAGGTTTTGTAGCTCAAGATTTAAAGAATGCTCAATTCAAAAATGTAGAAGCTCTCGGATCTTTAATATTAGAACCTCTGTTTATTTTTTATCGTAGAGATTTAGTATTGAACTCTTTAACTGATTTTAAAGGATTAAAGGTTGGTATTGGTCCAGAAAATTCTGGAACTAGGTTATTAGCAGAAACAATATTGGATCTTTATGGAGTGAACAGTAAAAATACTACATTTATTGATCAAACACATTCTATTCACTTTGATATGATGGAAAAAGGGGAATTAGATGTAGGTTTTTTTTTATTGCCAGCAAACAATCAATTCGTTTTTAAACTAGGTACAAATCCTAATTTAAAGATCTTTTCACTTAAAAATTCAAAAGCAATTTCGAGGAGGTTTGACTATTTATATCCAGAAATAGTACAAGCAGGTGGATTTGATTTAAGAAATAATATTCCTAATGAAGATATACAAGTTGTATCATTACCAGTTGACTTGGTGGCAAAAAAAAATTTGGATCCGTCAATTGTAGTTGCAATTTCTTTGATATTAAAAGAAGAATTTAAAAAACCTAATATAATTTCTGATGCATCATCGTTTCCATCAATGGAGTACATAAAAAATCTTGAAGTAAACAAACGAGCAAAAGAAATTATTGAGATGCCTTTTGGATCATTACCTTTTTTGTATAAATATTTACCTTTTAAATTTGCAGCCTTTATTGATAAATTTGGAGTTAATTTATCCTACATTTTCACTATTGTAATCATATTTAGATATATAGGATTTCCTACACCATATAAATATTATAAAAAGCTAATGGCACATATTTACTTCAAAAAAATTGAAAATATATATAATAAATCATTAAATAGTAAACTATCAGAACAAGACATTAAAACTCTGAAAGAAACTGAAAAACGTTTTGAGGAATTTATCGAAAACGAACAAGCGTCTAAGATAATCAGAGAAATTAAAAAAAAAATTTAATTTATTTAATCTTATTATAAAGGTCTTTTGCGCTCAACCATCCGTTTTCCAACCTTGGACCACCAAACCAATCACCACAAATACCTAGACCAATTCTTTTATCCCAGTAACTTTGTGTTTTTAATGGTGTTGAATTAGAGGAATATTTCCATCCATGTATATGGGTAAAATATATCTTTCTGATTTTAATTTTTGTAAGTTTTTTAAACTTGTTTATTAAAACATTTATGTAAAATTTTTTTTTAGTTCTGTAATTATCAGTATGGTTTTTTCCATACTCGAAGGTACTTTGAAGTACCCATAAGTCTTTATTATATTTAAACCTTTTTTTTGAATTTTCTTTAGAAACCCAACCTAAAACTTTGTCATTGGTAAAAAAACTACTCGCTTTGATTGCTGTTTTATTGGTCATTAGTAAAACTGTTAGACTTGAATTCATTATAACTTTACTTTTAAAAAGTTTTGTTTTAACAAACTTTGATGAAAGTTTTTTTGCTTGCGGGAAAGGAATTGATAAGATTAAATTTTTTGAATAAATATGTTTATTATCTTTAAATCTAAGATACCAAAAATTTTTTTGTCTTTTTATTTCAGATAGTTCTGATTGAAAATTACAACTAATATTTTTGAGTAAAAATTTACTAATATCATTATTTCCTTTAACACCAATTAACTTGATGTGTTTTTTGTCTCTTTTGACCTTCTGATTTAAAAATTCATGATTTCCTCTCCAATGTTTGAGAATTTTTTTTTTGATAAGTCTATTGGTAAAAGATTTAAATTCTTTTGACTTAGGAGATAAATATTGAAGACCATGGTCAAAACCTATCTTGCCTTTATAACGTTTAAAAGAACTTCTGCCCCCAACACCTCTGGCTTTATCAAAAACTTTAATTGAATAATTTTTCTTTAAGTAATTAGCAATTGTAGATCCAGAGATACCAGATCCGATAATACAATAATCTAACATTATTGAGACGGTTTAAAGATTAAACAAAGACCGTTATTACAGAATCTTTTGCCAGTTTTACCTGGACCATCAGCAAATACATGCCCGTGGTGTGCTCCACAATTTGCACAATGATATTCAATTCTTTTCATTCCAAAAGAATAATCTACCTTTGTATTAAAAGCTCCTGGGACTGCTTCTGTGAAAGATGGCCAACCAGTTCCACTGTCATATTTTGCAGTAGAGTCAAACAATAATGCTCCACAATTAGCGCAATGGTAAGTACCTTTTCTTTTTTCACTCAATAAAGAGCTAGTAAATGCCCTTTCTGTTCCCTCATTAAACATTATCTCTTTTTGTTCTTCAGATAAGTTTCGATTAACTATCTTCTTTGATGAAGCGTAAAGGAATTTAATTGGCAATAGTAAAGCTAAAGAATAATAACCAAAAATTTTAAATATTTTTCTTCTTAAAAAATTCATTCTCAACAATATATAATTATAAAATTCAATATTCTACTTTTTTATCTAAAAAAAATACGATTATTTAAATTTTTTCTTTTTTAAAAATATCTAACATACATTTATACAAACTTTCATATCCTTTTTGATTTGGGTGACCATCATATTCATGAAAAAAATTAAGGTCATTATCAAAATTACATTCAAAATAGTTATTGGTTCTTTTTAAAATATAGTTTTTGGCATAAAAAGTTTCGTAACTTTTATTCATTGCAATAATTTCACTCTTCATTTTTAGATTAACAAAATAAATATCTTTTCCATAAATATTTATTAGATTATCAATTGAAGCAAAATTTCTTATGATCTTTTCGTTTTTAGATTCGTAAAAGTTAGACCGTAAAAAATCTAACGGTATCTTGATAATATATAGGTTTGCTAACCATGATTTAACGGCCCTTCTGACTTGCTTCAAATTAGGTTTTTCTTTACCATTTTTGTCTAATTGCTTTCCTCTTAATTTCTCTAGAAATATATCAGGCCTCTTATCGTTTATTGGAAAACCATAAAAAGATTCTGATCCATTGCATGCTTTATAATTCATTAAGCATTCTAGCTGTTGGGGATTAAATTGAAATACATCCCTTCTTAAATCATCACCAATGAATAATACAAATACTTTTTTAATATCATAGTTAGATAAGTAATTATTCAATAAGTCAAATTGTTGAAATCCGGTTCCTAGCAAACCACCATTTATTATTTGATAATTATTGTAATTTCCACCAAAAAAATTTATCCAACTTCCACCACCACCCTGACCCTCTGTAAAAGAGTCTCCTAAAAAAAGAATTGACGGTATATCTTTTTGTAAATCCTGATCTTGTACTAAACCTAAGTTATTTATATTTATATCGTATTTATAAATTTCTATAAATTTATCATCTTTAAAATAATAATTTGAAGCAGTAATTTTTTGAGATGGTTCGTATGTGAAGAAATTTTCAATATTTCGAAATACTTTACCTTCACTATAAATTAAATATCTATTTTTATAGTCATAATCAACTTTTTTGAATAAGAAAAAATTGCAAAATATTTCTATTAAAGATAATGAAACGATAATAGACAATAAAATTAAAAAATAATTTTTTTTCATTTCAGTATTATTTTCTATAAAACTTCATAGTTAATCCAACTGAAATTCTGATTTGTAATCTTTTTTAAATTTTGAGTCTTGTTTTTTTTTGTCTAGAATAAAATTGCCAATTACAAGCAAGTCTAATTCAGTGCCCATAAAACAGTTAAATGCATCTGTTGGTGTATTTACAATTGGTTCACCTCTTACATTAAATGATGTATTAACAATAACTGGACATCCAGTCTTTTCCTTAAATTTAGATATTAAATCATAATATCTTTTATTATTTTTTTCATTTACTGTTTGAACTCTTGCAGAATAATCAACATGAGTAACAGCTGGAATGTCAGATCTCCTTAAGTTTAATTTGTCTATACCAAAAAGTTTTTTTTGTTCTTCAGTCATTTCAATTTTTTTTTCTGAATTAATAGAACCAACTAGTAGCATGTAAGGGCTATCAACATTTATATCAAACCACTCTTTTAAATCTTCTCTTAAAACTGAGGGAGCAAAAGGTCTAAAGCTTTCTCTATATTTTACTTTTAAATTTAAATTTTTTTGCATGTTGTCAGATCTTGGGTCACCTAATATAGATCTACCACCCAATGCTCTTGGACCAAATTCCATTCTCCCCTGAAACCATCCAATAGCTTTTTCATTTGATAGAAATTCTGAAGTTTTGTTTATTAAATCCTCATAATTTAACTTTTCATAATTAGCGCCAATTGATTTAAGTTCTTTTTCAATCTCTTCTTCGGTAAACTCTGGTCCCAAGTAGGAACCTTTCATATCATCATTAAAATTAATATCTCTTTTATTGCCCTGTTCGATATACCAAAGTGCTAATGCTGCTCCTAAAGATCCTCCGGCATCTCCAGCTGCAGGCTGAATCCAAATATTGTCAAAAATCTTTTCTTTGAGTATTTTACCATTAGCTACACAATTTAGTGCTACACCTCCAGCTAAACACAAATTTTTGATACCATAATCTTTGCGTATAGATTTAGCTAATTTTATCATTATCTCTTCTGTTATTTTTTGAATAGAGGCAGCTATATCCATATGGAATTGTGTGATTTTTTCATTTTGGGGATCTCTTGGTTTTTGACCAAATAAATCATCAAATTTATTATTGGTCATTGTAAGTCCAGTTGCATAATTAAAATATTTTTGATCCAATCTAAAAGTTCCATCCTCTTTAATATCAACTAATTTTTTAATCTTATCTTCATAAACAGGTTTCCCGTATGGCGCTAAACCCATTAACTTATACTCTCCGCTATTAACTTTAAAACCTGTGTAATAAGTAAACGCAGAATAGAGTAGTCCAAGAGAGTGAGGAAAATGAATTTCCTTTTTAATCTCTAAGTTGTTTTCTTTTCCAACTGCTACAGTGGTAGTTGCCCACTCACCAACACCATCTGCGGTTAGAACTACTGCCTCTTTAAAGGGAGATGGGAAAAAAGCACTTGCCGCATGGCTTAAATGATGATCAGAAAAAAAAATATTTTGATCCGATTTATAATCTTTGTCATGGGCTTTTAGTTTATTAAATAAGAAATTTTTTTGAAAAAGTTTTTCTTTGATCCATAATGGCATAGCTTTGGCGAATGAAATAAAACCGCGTGGTGCAAAAGCAACATAAGTTTCTAATAATCTCTCAAATTTTAAAAAAGGTTTTTCAAAAAAAATAATTTGGTCTACTTCACTTAATTTTAGGTTACCATATTTCAATACAAACTCTATTGCATGGTAGGGGTAGCTTGGGTCGTGTTTTTTTCTGGTAAACCTCTCTTCTTGAGCTGCTGAGATAATTTCTCCATCCTTTAAAAGACAAGCTGCGCTATCATGATAAAATGCAGAGATACCTAAAATTGATTTCACTTTAAAAAATTGTATAAATAAACGGTGCTACTGCTGAACCTTGTGTTAGCACAATTAATCCGCCAAATATAACAAGAACTAATATTATTGGCAAAAGCCAGTATTTTTTCCTTACCCTTAAAAATTCCCAAAACTCTTTTATAAAACTCATATTAAAACTGATTCTTCATTTTACTCTTTGGGCCTGTTTTTTCAATCCAATAAGTTTTTTTATTATTAAATTTCAAATTTATTAGATCTTTGCCAATTATTCTCACTATAAAAGCAGTCGGAGTGACTACAAAAAAAAATATAATACCCATTACTAATGGGGATACTATTTTTCCTAACAGTAATCCAAACTTAAACCAAAGTTTGTTTAAAGGTGTCAAAACTTTAGAGTTTATCAGTCCCAAAATCAAAAAAATTATTGCAATAACTAAGGACCATATCCTTAACTCGCCATTATTTATTAAAGGATAAATTGCAATTAATAAAAAAACTACAAAAAAAACTATTCCAAAACTTTTATTAGAACCAATTTTTATTTCTGTATTTTTCAAGTTAAATTAATGATTTTTGAGGTTTCATATCTCGTTTTTGAATACCAGCGACCTCTACTGGTTTTTTCATTGCGTCTCTTCTGAATGGTTCACCTAACTCTTGATTTAATATTACTTCTATAAAAGTGGTAATTCCTTTTTTTTGGTCTTCACAAGATTTTTTAATTGCATTAGTTGTTTCTTCCATAGTTTTACATGTAACACCTTTTAAACCACATGCATTCGCAACTTTTGCGTAACTTAATTCTGGATCTAGCTCAGTTCCAACAAAGTTGTCATCAAACCACAATATAGAATTTCTTTTTTCAGCACCCCATTGATAGTTTCTAAATATAACCATAGTAATAGCTGGCCACTCTTCTCTTGCACAAGAGCTCATTTCATTCATACTTATTCCAAACGCACCATCACCAGCAAAACCAATTACAGGTGTATCAGGACATCCAATTTTTGCGCCTAAAATTGCTGGAAATCCGTAACCACATGGTCCAAATAAACCTGGGGCTAAATATTTACGTCCTTTTTCAAAAGTTGGATAAGCATTTCCAATTGCACAATTGTTTCCTATGTCACTAGAAATAATCGCATCCTTAGGAAGGGCATCTTGTATTGCTCTCCAAGCTTGTCTTGGAGACATTCTATCTTTGTCTCTTTCTCTAGCTTCCTTATTCCAGACTGTTCCTGGATCATCTTCTTCGTGATCAAGTCCAGCTAATGTCTGTAACCAAGCAGATTTAGTTTTGTGAATTAAATTTTTTCTTTCATCTCTACCTGTATTACCAGCATCAGATGAAAGCTTATCTAAAATTTGTTGTGCAACCTGTTTAGCGTCGCCACATATTCCAACTGTAACTTTTTTTGTTAAACCTATTCTATCAGGATTCATATCAACTTGAATTATAGTTGCATTTTTTGGCCAATAATCGATGCCGTAACCGGGTAAAGTAGAAAAAGGATTTAATCTTGTTCCCAATGCTAGTACGACATCTGCTCTTGAAATAAGTTCCATTGCAGCTTTTGAACCGTTGTAACCTAAGGGTCCAACAGCTAATGGATGGCTTCCCGGAAAACTGTCATTATGTTGGTAGCCATTGCAAACTGGTGCATCTAATTTTTCTGCTAGCTTTTTGCATTCTTCTATTGCTCCACCAATAACTACTCCTGCGCCTGATAGAATAACTGGGAATTTTGCTTTTGATAATAAACTTGAGGCTTTTTCAATTGCATCTTTTCCACCACCCTGTCTTTCAAATCTTACAATAGGAGGGAGATCGATATCTATAACTTGAGTCCAATAATCTCTAGGAACATTTATTTGTGCTGGTGCTGATCCTCTTAAAGCTTTTTCAATTACTCTATTTAACACTTCAGCCATTCTAGATGGATCTCTAACTTCTTCTTGGTAACAAACCATATCCTTAAATAAATTCATTTGTTCCACTTCTTGAAAACCACCCTGACCAATTGTTTTATTTGCAGCTTGTGGAGTTACAACTAATAAAGGTGTGTGGTTCCAATATGCTGTTTTGATAGGTGTTACTAAACCTGTAATGCCCGGACCATTTTGGGCAATTACCATTGACATTTTTCCAGTTGCTCTAGTGTAACCATCAGCAATTAATCCTCCGTTGGTTTCGTGTGCAACATCCCAAAAAGTAATACCAGCTTTTGGAAACAAATCTGAAATTGGCATGAATGCCGAACCAATTATTCCAAACGCGTGTTCAACTCCATGCATTTGAAGAACTTTGATAAAAGCTTCTTCTGTGGTCATTTTAGTCATAAAAATTCTTTATAATTTTAATTGCAATCGAATGATTAATATATAAATTCTTTAAAAGTTTCTACTAAGAAATCGTCACAATGGCAAAAACAGATATAATAATACACGATAAAAAAGATAATGTTGGCGTAATAGTTATAGAAAAAGTGACAAAAGGTCAAGATTGTGGTTGTTGGATAATGGAAGATGATACATCTTCAAAGGTTAAATCAGAGTCAGAAATACCTCTTGGTCATAAGATAGCTTTACAGGATCTAAAAGAAGGTGACACTATAATAAAATATGGTCATGACATAGGAAAAGTGGTTAAATCTATTAAAAAAGGTGACCATGTACATGTTCATAACGTAAAAACAAAAAAGTGGTAACATGCAAATTCCAAAAATTTTTTTAGGTTTTAAAAGAGAAAACGGGAGAGCAGGAACAAGAAATCATGTAATTATTCTTCCAGTTGATGACATTTCAAATGCATGTGCTGAAGCTGTAGCTAATAATATTAAAGGAACAATAGCGCTTCCACATTCATATGGCAGATTGCAATTTGGTGCAGACCTAGAGCTTCATTTTAGAACAATGATTGGAACAGGAAGAAATCCAAATGTAGCAGCTGTGATTGTAATTGGAATTGAACCTAAATGGACAAAAAGGATTGTTGATGCAATAGCAAAAACTGGAAAACCTGTTGAAGGTTTTAGTATCGAAGGTGTCGGGGATATAGATACAATTGCAAAAGTTTCAAAAAAAGCCCAAGAGTTTTCAATGTGGGCTTCTGAGAAACAAAGAGAAGAATGTCCCATTAGTGATCTATGGATATCAGTAAAATGTGGAGAGTCCGATACCACTTCAGGTCTTGCCTCAAATCCAACTGTTGGAAATTTAATGGATAAACTTGAACCATTAGGTGTTCACTTGTGTTTTGGAGAAACTTCAGAACTTACTGGAGCTGAAACCGTATGTGCAAAAAGAGGTAAAACAAAAGAGGCTCAAGATAAATTTATGAAAACTTGGAATTCATACAATGACTTTATATTGAAGGAAGCAACTAATGATCTGTCAGAAAGTCAACCTACAGCTGGAAATATTGCTGGTGGGTTAACAACAATTGAAGAAAAGGCTTTTGGTAATTTTCAAAAAATTGGCTCTAGGCAATTCATAGATGTATTAGAACCAGCTGAGGAACCCAGTAAAGGTAAAGGGTTATATTTTATGGATACATCATCTGCTGCAGCTGAATGTGTTACACTTCAGGCTGCTGGTGGGTTTAACATTCATTTATTTCCAACTGGTCAAGGTAATATAATTGGTAATCCAATAGAACCTGTAATAAAACTCACAGCAAATCCCCTTACAGCCAAAACAATGAGTGAGCATATTGATCTTGATGTTTCAAAAATATTATCGAGAGAAATGAATTTAGATCAAGCCGGAGATGAATTAATCAAATCTACTATAAAAGTTGCAAACGGAAGATTAACATGCGCTGAAGCTCTTGGTCACAAGGAGTTTGTAATGACTAAGTTGTATAGAAGCGCTTAATTAAATTACTGAATTAATAGCTTTATAAATTTTTTCTTTACTTAGCTCGCCCAAACTTCGATAAACTTCTTCGTTATTTTTATAGATCACTAGAGTAGTCTGAAATTGAATATTTAATTGTTTTGCAATTTCTTTATCTCTAACATCGAAATTTAAATAGATTAAATTTTCAAAATCTTTTTCTACGTCATTTAATGCCTTCATCTGACTTGCGCAAGATGTGCAGTATTTTATCCAAGAGCTTACAACTACAGTTTTTCCATCAGATTGTGCTTGATTAAAAATTTTAGCATCGAACGTAGTTACTTTTTCACCAGCAAACAAATTTAGTGGAAACAAAACTACGATTAAAAAAATTATTTTTCTCATACAATACTTATATTTAAATTTTTAAATAATAAAACTATTTTTGTGAAGATGATGAAGCTGTGTGAACGTATTTATCTTTAAGTTTTGATAAAAATTTTCTCAAAATTGCCGCACCAACCCCTAGCACAAGGGCAAAGACAATTGAAAATAGTCCATATAAAATTGGAACATTTTTTGAAAGATCTCTTACGAATTGAGATACAGGTCCTAAATTTTCTGGTTTAGTATTTAACTCCCCCTTAGCTAACTCTTCTACAAAGAAGGTATCGTAAGCTATTGCAATACCAACTAATAAAAGGAGAAGAGCTAAAATTGTTTTAAACTGAGAACTATCAACCTTTTCCCCAATTTTTTGACCTACCTGAACTCCAACTATTGAACCTAGAATTAAAACCGTGACTAATATTAAGTCAATTGTTCCATAATTGAATGCATGAAGAATGGTGACAATTGCGCTAATGAATATTGTAACAAATAGAGAAGTTCCTGGGATCAACTTTGTGGGCATTCCAATTATATAGATCATTGCTGGCACAAGTATAAAAGCGCCACCTACTCCTAGTATTGCTGCTATATAGCCTACAATAAATCCCATAATAATTGGTGTAAATGCGCTTTCATAAAGTTTAGATTTTTTAAATCTCATTCTGAATGGTAAACCTTGTAGCCAGTTATGGTCGTGTAATTTTTTTTTAATAACAATTTTTTTCCTAGCTCTATCAATTTCTGTAACTCCTTGAACGAGCATCATAGTTCCAATAATTGCTAGAATGTACATATATGCCAAAGAAATCACGATATTAATTTTTCCAATATCTTTAAAATAAGTAAAAGTTAAAATACCTAAAATAGTCCCAGCTGCGCCGCCAACCACGATCATTAAGCCCATTTTGTAATCAAGAGTGCCTTTTAAATAATGCGTGGTAGAACCTGATATGGATGTGCCAAGAATATTATTTGCTTCATTCGGAACTGCATAAGCCGGGGGTATTCCTAAAAAAATTAAAAAAGGTGTCATTAAAAAACCACCACCGACACCGAATAATCCTGATAAAATCCCCACAACCAAACTCAAGAAAAAGATAAATGGTAAGCTTACATTTACTTCTGCAATAGGAAGAAAGAACTCCATTGGGATTAATTATTCCTCAAAATTATTAAAGTCAACTGTTCGATATTTAAAATCCAAAAAAAGTACTAGATAACATTACTACCCAGTATGCTGCTAAACCTATATAAAGAGCGATTTTAGTATTTATATTTGATAAAATTTTTAAGTTTAATATGTGCTTGAAAGAGTTTGTTTGTTTTTGAAAATATTCAAGCATACTTATCAAGTACACCTTAATAAGGATCTTTGCAAGTATTTTTAAAAAATAGTTGCTCCAAAAACTTTAACTGCATCGCCCTCTTCCCCTAGAACTAGCCTTCCTAAAAACTCACCCTCTTCCGCGGTGCTAGTCTGTTTATATAATACAGTAACATGCATTCCCCTCCTAAGACAGCCAAATGCCTTAAAATTTTCTGTCAGGCTTGAGATAAGTTTGTTGCTGGCCCATTGTTTACCTAGCTCAACTTCATTAGCGCCATAAAGCATTTGGGAAGAAAAGTCTTTAGTGAAACCACCATAATCCTTCATATTTGAAGACCTAATTAAATTCGACCATATAGGGTTTGCTAATTTAATTATTTCATCATCAGTCTTTGATGTGAAGCTCATAATTTAGAAGTCCTTTTAAGAAGCCTTTTTTTTCTCTTTATCGTCTACTATGTGATAGACAGGTTTTTTTTCCATAGTAAATTTACCTGTTTCGGGATCTCGTCTTGATACGGTTAAACAATGCCAATTTTCATCATCCAATTTCATATGGTCACCTCTATAATAATATCCTGGCCAACGCGTTTCTTCTCTAAATAAAGTATGCTCAGTAACACATTGAGATGTTAAAGTTCTGTGTTTTAGCTCCCAAGCTCTCATTAACTGATGATAATCCTCGGCACCTACATTTTCCAGGTCTTCTTGAAGCCAATCAAGTAATTCTAAACCTTTTTTAAGAAGTTTATCATTTGTCATATAATTATTAGTAATTCCACCGCAATATTCATCCATGATTTTTTGAAGTCTTTGTAGTCCTTGTATAGGAGAGATATAACTTGGGGAAACTGTACCTCCGGTTATTTCATTCCTACCAACCGTATAATTTTCTAAAGGTTTATAAATTACTTCCTTTAAATCATTATATTGTTTTTCACTTAATCTAATATTATTAGCTTTTTTATCTTCGATGTATTTAACAGCAGCTTTTGCTGCTAGTCTTCCCTCTGTGAAAGAACCCGATGAAAATTTGTGAGCGCTTCCACCAACAGTGTCACCTGCCCCAAATAAACCCTCTACAGTCATCATTCTGTTATATCCCCAGAAATAATCGTCAGGTGCAATGTCCTCTGGACCACTTACCCATGCTCCTGAACATGTTGCATGTGAACCCATAACGTAAGGTTCTGAAGTTGTTAATTCTGGATTAGTATACTTTGGATCTATATTCTGTGATGCCCAAACTACAGCTTGACCGACTGTCATACCTAAAAAGTTTTCCCAGCCAATAGTTTCGAGATGGGGGTCTTGAAAAGCTTCTTTAGTTACCATGTGTATTGGTCCACCACCTGCTGCCACTTCTTGAATAAATGCATGATTTCTTAAACATGTTGGAGTTGGATGATGATCAATATATTCACCAACAAGTTTTTTTGTAGCGTCGTACCATTTTTTTTCATAATTCTCCCCGTTAGCATTTTGCGTGTAAGTTTTTAAATGTAAAAAATACGCACCAACTGGACCGTAACCATCTTTAAATCTGCAAAGTACAATTCTATTTTCCATTTGTGTCATCTTAGCACCAGCTGCTATAGGTAATGCGTAAGCAGAACCGTTACTCCAAGGTGCATACCAAGTTCTTCCCATTCCTTCACCAACTGCTCTGGGTTTAAATATATGTGACGCCCCTCCCGCAGCAATGATTACCGCTTTGGCTTTGAAAACATGATAGTCACCAGTTCTCATATTAAAACCAACTGCTCCAGCCACTCTATTTTCATTTTCTTCATCTTTAAGAAGATGAGTTATCATAATTCTATTGTAAATTTTATCGGCTGACTTCTTTGCTGCTTCAGCAACTATCGGTTTATAACTTTCGCCGTGAATCATTATTTGCCACTTACCTTCTCTTTGATATCTGCCAGTTTCTTTATTTTTCATCATAGGCAATCCCCACTCATCGAACATATGTACAGTTGAGTCTACATGTCTTGCCATGTCATAACCTAAATCTTCTCTGACCAATCCCATCAAATCATTTCTGGCGTATCTGACATGATCTTCAGGTTGGTTTTCTCCCCATTGCATTCCCATATAACAATTGATTGCGTAAAGTCCTTGAGCTACTGCACCACTTCTGTCAATGTTTGCTTTTTCAACACAAATGATTTTTAAATTTCTTCCCCAGTGTCTAGCTTCGAACGTAGCGCCAGTGCCAGCCATACCACCACCAACAACTAATACATCACAGTCTTCAAAAATAGTTTTATTTTTTGGCATTAATAATAAACTCCTTTTTTAAAGGAGTTCTTATCTAATGTTGGAAGTTCTTTGTCAGTGTTTAAACCGTGCGGTTCATTGTAAAGAATTTGTGAATTAATTTCTCCTTGATTTGGTTTATCTCCATCAGCAAGTTTTGGAATAAACTTTCCCCAAGGCTTTGTTGTTATAGGAGATACAAAATCCTTTTCTGTTCCATTTCTAAACTTTATTTTCCATGAGATAGTTCCTTTTTCTTCTTCTCTTCTAACTCTTACGCTGTGACCCATTGGTGCAAAGTCAGCATAGCCCCTTACATCTATTGCATGATTAGGACAAGCTTTAACACAAGAGTAACACTCCCAACAAAAATTTGGCTCAATATTTTTTGCTCTTCTTATAGTTTTGTCTATATGCATGATATCTGACGGACAGATATCAACACAGTGACCACAACCGTCACACCTAGTCATGTATACAAATGTTGACATTTATTTTATCTCCTTTTTTAATTCTAACATATTAATAGTGTTTTGGCTCTTCTCTTTTTATGCCGAGACCAAATTGTTCAGGGGCATCAGCAGGTGGTGGTAAGTTATCTCTTGAACCATCAGCCTCAGCTAAGTTTTTTTGTATTGCAGCTCCTGGTTTGTAAAACATATGAGCAAACTTAGACCAATAAACTCCTCCGAATAAAGCTATATTTGCAACTCCAAATAAAAATAGAAATAAAGTGTCCCATATAATTATTTCTTTAAATTGCAGGTAAGACCAAATTAAACCAAAAGTAGCAGATGCTAAGAGTGCTAGAACAAATAAGTCTGCTGTTATTATTCTAAAAACCGAGTTTGCTTCAGCTGCAACATCTACTCTTAAAAAAAGCCAAAACCAATATCCACCTAAGCAGGTCATTATTGCTCCAACATGCCAGATAATTGGCCAAACGGTTGGCGTCTGTGAGTCAGTGTAAAAAAATATCATCGCAGCAGAACCGACCCAAAAAAGGATTGTTCCATACATTCCCAAGACATGTGCAATTCTTCTTTTACCCCAACCAAGCTCAGCTGTTGTTCCGATATCATGAATTATTGTTTTGCCAATAACGGCTAGCCTTTCACCTGTGCCCAATTCCCTTTTTGCTGATTTTTTTGCTTTTTTAGCATTATTGAAAAAATATTTAACATTCTTTTTATGTATGATGTCTATTACTGTTCCTAAAATTACTAACCCAACCATAACGATTACAAAAGTTTGAATTGCCATCATTGGAATTGTTTCAGCTAAAGTAGCAAATGGATTAGTTGTAAACATAATTATTATAAAAATTTTATTATTACTAATATACTTAAAAAAATAGTTCAACAGTGATTAAAGCGCACTTTTTGCCCAATAAGAACATTATTTTTTAATTTTTCGAATATAATGTTGTTTAAAAGGTATAACACTTCTAACTCCACCTTGTGGGTTATCCACATCCCCTTTTCTTCGTGGAATCACATGTATATGGCAATGGAAAATAGATTGGCCCGCAACCTTTCCAGCATTTGTTCCAATATTAAAACCTTCTACTGATTTATCTTCTGATATTATCTTTTTTTTTAATTTTTTGATAAGGTCGTTACAAGCTAAAATTTCTTTTTCATTTAACTCAAAATAATTTTCTATACATCTTTTTGGAACAACTAATGAGTGAAATTGTGAGACAGGATAACTATCAGAGGATGCATACGCAAGGTCATTTTCAAATATTAATTCATTCTGGTTAGTTTTACAGAATATACAAGGATTGTTAGGATCACTCATAATGATTTAAAATTTAGATATTTGTTTATTTTTTTATATCCGAAATTATTTTTACTCTTCCAATTCATCTCTTTGATGTATTTGACTGGTGTCAAACCTTTTCCTGAGCCTATTAACATTATCTCTTCAAATTTTTTCAAATCTTTATAATAAATATCTTTAAATGAAATTTTAATCTTACCTTTCAAATATTTAATTGTGTTTCCAATATAACAATTATTTTTTGGTGAGAAATACTTTTTATCTTTGAAAAACAAAATATTTGAGGTGCAAGTTTCTAAAATTTTTCCTTTATAAACTAAAGCTATATCAATTTTTTTTGGGTCATATTTATTCAATTCTTTGAGAATCTTTTTATAATAAAGATTTTTTGTTAAGGGATCAATTCTTTTGTAATTTATAATTTTCAATCCGAAATTTTTTTTAGGTTCAAGTCTTTTACGGATAGAAATTGATATAATTTTTTTTGTTAAAGCGATTCGGAGCAGATGATCATAATTAATATTTTTGTTAATATTTGAATGAATCAAATGTTTAATATTTTTCTCGGTATTTTTTGTATAAATTTTATATCTTTTTAGAGATTTAACTAATCCGTTAAAGTGACTTTTAAATAAAACAAGCTTACCGGGTTTCCCTACAAGTCTTATAGTTGTAAAGATTCCGTGAGATCCCCACAAATCTTTAAATCTTATTTCTTTTTTATTATTTGCTTGATAAGATTTTTTTAATAAAAAAATTGCCATTTTCAGTTAAGAATGATTCAGGATGAAATTGAAATCCATAAATTTTATTTAAATTATCTTCAAAAGCCATCGCTGTGTTAGTCTTTGTACATCGCATTGTAATATTGAGATTTTTTGAAAAATATGGCTCATTTAACTTTAATGAATGATATCTTCCAATATTAAAAAGTTTATTCTTTTTAAAAATTTTACTTTTTCCATTAACTTTAATCTTTGATTGATATCCATGGTATATTTTATTTTGTTGTCTAATTTTTCCACCCTCATTATATAATATCAACTGAAATCCTAAACATATACCAATCATTTTTTTTTTACCTTTATATTTATTATAAATTTTCGAAGTTTCCGGATAGTCTTTTGGAGAACCAGGACCTGGAGAAAAAACTATAACATCTGACCTATTTAATAATTTTTTATCTATATCAAAATAATCAGAACAATGCACTTTACCGAATTGAGAAAATTGGTGAACTACATTCCATGTAAAAGAATCCTGATGATCAATAATATATATCATTTAAATAACTCTAATAATGATTTAGCTTTAATGTAATTTTCATTAAATTCTTTTTTAGAGAAACTATCTAATACGACACCTGAGGCTGCTGCTATCTCTGAAACATTTTTGAAATTTAAGATTGATCTTATTATTAAGTTAAAACGCATATCCATATTAAACTTTATGAATCCAAAACTTCCTGTAAAAATATTTCTTCCCTCTTTTTCTTGGCTATTTAACAGTTGGATTGTTCTTATTTTTGGACATCCTATTACAGACCCACCAGGCATCATAGATTTAATGATATCTTTTAAATTGATATTATTTTTTAATTTACCCTCTATTGTAGATACATAATGATACAAATGTTTATATTCCTCTACGTATTTTTTTTTTTTGATTATAACACTTCCTGGCTTACAAATTTTTGATAGATCGTTTCTCTCCATATCTACAATCATGTTGTGTTCTTTGGTTTCCTTATCGTTATTTTTAAAAAAACTGAGAGCTTTAGATTTATCTAGATTTTGATTTTTTTTTAGTGTTCCAGCTATTGGTTTCGTTGTTACCTTTAATCCTTTTTTTTCTATTAGAGTTTCAGGAGAGCAACTAACAATAGAATAATTCTTATCTCTAATCATAAATGACTCTGGTGAGGAATTTACCTTCATTAACCTCCAAAAAAAACTAACTGGATCTATCTCAGATTTATTTTTGTACTTTGTGCAAATTTTTATTTGATATGTCTCTCCTGCTCTTATTTTTTTAGAAAAAAGATTGAAGATTTTTTTATATTTTTCAAAGTTAATATTTACTTTAAATGGTTTTAATATTTTAGTTTGATTAAAGTGGTAATGAAAACTCTGTTTCTTGAGTGTTGAAGATATTTTAATTTTTTTTGATAAAGTAATTATAGTTTCCGGCTTATAAAAAAGACCCTTATAGAATCCATTCTTTTTTTGATTTTTAATTCTAATATTTAGCAAATTGCACAATATTTCATAACCAAAAAAACCCACATAAAGATCTTGTTCTCTTTTAAATTTTTTTTTACTTATATTATTTAAAAATTTTTCTATATTGGAGTTGTTAAGCACTATTCTCTTTGAAAAATCTGTAAATATTTTATATCCATCTTTATATTTATAGATGATCATAGGTTTATCTGATTGATATAATTTCTCCAGATAAGGACTAAAATTTGATTTATGCTTTTTGTAATCTATCAATTGCTTGCTCTTTAATTGGTAAGTGTATTAAGCCTGCAAAAACAGATAATGCAATTGCTAAATACCACGCATAGTTATAAGAGCCATATATGTCATAGAATAGTCCACCAAGATATGCCCCAAAAAAAGATCCAATTTGATGACTTAAAAAAACTAAACCATATAAAAGGCCAAGATACTTTGTCCCAAAAATGTGCGCTACAATTCCACTTGTAGCTGGAACAGTGGATAACCATAAAAAACCAAAACTAGCACCAAAAATTATTGATGAAATAGTGCTTGGAGGTAAAAAAATAAAAAGACAAATTGAGACACCTCTTAAAAAATAAATAGAACTTAAGATAATTTTTTTACTCATCTTTGTAGATAAATAGCCACTTAACAAAGAACCAACGATATTAAAAAAACCTATTAAAGATAAAATCATCGCTGCAGTCCAATCATCGAGACCTCTGTCTGCTACATATTTGGGCACATGGGTCCCAACTAAAGTAATATGAAAACCACATACAAAGAATCCAGAAACCAGCAGAATATAGCTTTTGTTTCGAAATGCTTCTTTAAGAGCATCTAAGGATCCTTGATCACTGTGAGCTTCGTTGATTTCAATTAGTTTTGGAGATCTGACAAAATAGGCAAATAATAAACCAATAAAAAGAAATATAATGAAGTAAAAGAGAGTACTAACCCATCCGTTATTTTGTAAAGAGTAATTAGTAAAAAGCGGAGAAAGAAAATAACCAAAAGAACCAACAGCTGTGACTATACTCATGGCGATTGTTCTATTTGAAAGTGGAAAATGCTTTCCTACAATTGACATTGGAATACTTATCGCTGTCCCACCACAACCAATACCAATTAAAACTCCTAAACTAATTTGAAAAAAAATTCCTGTATTTGGACCTGCATATAAAAAATAAACTCCAGTAATGTAAAAAAGAAATGCTAGAATAATTGATTTATGACCTCCATATTTATCAGCAAGAACTCCAAAAATTGGGCCAGATAGTCCCCAACCTAACATTTGAATACCTATAGCCAAACCAAATTCAGTATTTGAAATTCCTAAATCATTGTTAAAGTCAATGAAAAACATTCCAAAAACTTGCCTTACACTTAAAGACATCAAAACTACTACAGAGGCACAAATTAAGGTGGTTAAAGCTAGGTTGTTTTGAATAAATTTTTCAGAACTCATTTGATGAATTTAAGGGATCTGCTTAAATCTTCAATTAAATCTTTTGGATCTTCTAATCCAATGTGTAATCTTACTATATGTTCATCTTTTGATAGATTTAAGTAAGATCTATCTCCATGTTCTCTAATTTCTTGATGTAGTGCCAAACTCTCAAAACCTCCCCAGCTGTATCCATGTCCAAATAATTTTAAAGAATTGACAAATTTGATCACTTTTTTTTTTGAAGATTTAATTCTTAAACCCATAAGACCAGACGCGCCTTCATAATATCTTTTCCAAAGTCTGTAATTTAAAGAACCTTTTTTCAAAGGATATAGAACTTTTATTTTTTTGTTTTTTGTTAAAAAATTTGCTACTTTCATGGCATTCGATTGATGTCTGTCCAATCTAACATCGAGTGTCCTCAGGCCTCTAGTAACTAAATAAGCATCGTCTGGACCCATTCTAAGTCCTGTTATTTTTTCAGCAATTTGAACCTTTTTAAACACTTTTTTATTTACTGCTAAGCTACCTCCCATTACATCCGAATGACCAGAGTAATATTTAGTTGCTGAAACAATAGACATATCAAAACCTAACTTTATTGGCTTAAGAAAATATGGTGTTCCCCACGTATTATCAATTGCTGTAAAAATCTTATTTTTTTTTGCTATAGAAATTATTTTCGAAAGGTCTTGAAACTCAAAGGAATTACTACCAGGACACTCAACAAATATAAGTTTTGTTTTTTTACTAATATTCTTTTTGATTGAATTTAGGTCATGTGGATTATAAAATTTTGTTTTAATATTAAATTCTTTTAAATAATCTTTAGTTAACAATCGTGTTGGGCTATAAACAGGATCAGCAACTATAATTTCATCCCCAGGTCTTACAAGACTAAATATCGCCAAAAAAACAGAACCAAAACCAGTTGGTGTTAGAAAAACATGATAAGATTCTTCCAATTTTGTTAAAATTTTTGAAAGAACATGTGTTGTTGATGTTCCTTGTCTTCCATAGTCATAATGGCCACCTGTTGGATCTTTAATATTTTGCTTTTGAGTTTTTCTAATATTTTGCATGGATTTAAATATAATAGTTGATGCCCTCACGATAGGAGGATTCACAGATTGGTTATGAAAATCTTTAGCAGTGTGTTTTAAAAATGTTTTAAAAGAATAGACCATAAAAAAATTGAATACTTATGGGGACAATGCTATATCCCGTATATAAGTCAATAAAATAATAAATAGGAGAAAATGATGGGTTATCCTAAGAAGCACAGAGGCCGAAGAAAAATGGGCTCAAAAAAAAGAAGAGCAAGAAAAAAAAATAAAAAGAAATAATTCTGCTCAAAATGGATAATATTAAAAAGGTCAAGGCCTTAAGTATTTGGATTTTTATAGTTCCATTTGTAGCTATAAATACTTGTTTAATTTTAATTACTCAATTTCACGACCTTTTTCCCAATAAAGAAAATATAATACACTTCACATTTCCCTATGTAGATGGCGGGGCCTCTATCAGTAGAACAGCGAGATACTTTCCAACTTATTTAGTTTTTAAGCCCGCTATGTTTTTGACTGCTTATTTATTAATCAAATATTGGATCTATAATAAAAAAATTATACTAAACATTCATGGAAATCATAAATATTTAAAAAAAATGCTTTTCTTTGGAATTGGATCTGCAATCTGTCTTGTAATCCATTCAATTTTTCTTGGAATAAAGTTTGATATTGACGCGTACAAACTTTTTAGACGTGTAATAATGTTAGCATTCATCATATTTGAGATAGCCGCACAAACTTATTTTGTTTTAATTTTTTACTCTATTAAATCAAAACTTAAATCATTTATTAATGAAACATACCTTAAATGTAAGGCTGTTTTAGTATCAATTTTAATTTTTGTAGGTATTCTTGCCTTACCTTTAGTGAGTATGCCAGGTAATAAACATCTCAAACATGCATTAGAATGGGATTATTTTTTAGGGGTTATTACCTTTTATATATTTACTTTTTTATTATGGAAAAAAAAGAATAATTAATTTTTTATCCAACCACCGCCTAAGACTTTATAACCATTTTTATTTTTTTGATAAAAAACACATGCTTGTCCCGGTGAAACACCAAATTCATCCTCCATTAAATTTACTTTAGCTTTTAAACCCGATAACTCAACTTTAGAAGGAATTAACTTTCCTGTTGATCTGATCTTCACATAAACTTTTTCATTAAATTCGTAATTTTCACATAAAATATTTAGATTATCTAAATTAATAATTCTTTTTGCTAAGTATTTTTTTGGGCCAACAATTATTTCATTATTCTTTGGATCAATTTTTATAACATATAATGGATCTTTATCAGAAACCTTGATGCCCCTTCTTTGTCCAATTGTAAAATTTACTATTCCATCATGAACCCCAATTACTTTTCCCTCAATATTTTTTATATTTCCTTTTACAAACGCTTTAGGTTCGAATTTTTTAATTACAGATGAATAATCGCCATTAGGAACAAAACAAATATCCTGACTATCTGGTTTATCTGCTACATTTAAATTGAGTTTTTTTGCAATTTCTCTTGTCTCATCCTTCAGTAAGTTTCCCAAAGGAAATCTTAAAAAGTTTAGCTGATCCCTCTTTGTGTTAAATAGAAAATAACTTTGATCTCTATTATGATCCTCTGCACGATACATTTCATTTTTTTCTCCATCAAATATCGATCTTACATAATGACCAGTTATCAAGGCATCTGCCTTTAAATCTTTTGCCTCCATAAAAAGATCTTTAAATTTTACTGTTTGATTACACTGAACGCACGGTATTGGAGTTTCACCTTTTAAGTAACTCTCCACAAAATTATTAATTACACCCTCTTTGAATTTATTTTGGTAATATAATATCCTGTGATCAATATCTAATTTATGAGCAACTCTTTTTGCATCTAATATATCTTGTCCCGCGCAACATTGCTTTGATTGGGAGACTTGTTTAGTATCATCATATAGTTTGAGTGTGATACCAATAACTTTATAACCCTCTTTTTTCATCAACCCTGCAACCGTTGATGAATCTACTCCTCCTGACATCGCAACAACTACAACTGTATCTTTTGTTTTTTTATTAATTCCTAATGAGTTTAAATTGTTTTTCATAAACTTTAAAATTATACTATTTTTATTTTAAAAACTAAATTAAATGATTTTAGACTATGAACCAGGTGACAAAGTGATTAATCCTAAAAATAAAGATTGGGGCATAGGCCAAGTTCAATCAATTATAAAAGAAAAAGTTACTGTAAATTTTGAAAATGTTGGTAAAAAAGTAATCAACGCTAATTTAATTGAATTAACAAGGATTTGACAAAAAATGGATTTAGATGAGAAGAAAAAAATTGTGTTAGATTTAATCGGCACTTTCGAAACAGCAAGCAAATTATCTTTGTCATTAAGAAAGAAAGGTCTTAAAGAAACTATCAAAGAAGATAATACACCAGTCACAAATGGTGATCTTGAAGTAAACAAGATATTGATAGATAAGATTAGTGAATTAACTCCAAACATTCCTATAGTTTCTGAAGAAACTTCATTGAATAAAAATTTAGACAATCTCTCAACTTTTTGGCTTATCGATCCAATAGATGGCACTTATGATTATATTAATAATAAAGATGAATTTACTTTAAACGCTGCCCTCATTATTAATAAAGTTCCTGAAATAGGTATTATTAGTGCTCCGGCAAAAAATAGATTATTTTACACATATGGTGATGGGAATTCATTCGAGATTATTAATGATAAAGCGCAGTTGTTAAACTCTAAAATAAATACAAAAGATCAAAAAAATATTAAGGCTGTAAGTTATTCAGATAAACTTAAAAAAGAAATCAAAGATGTCCATGATAAATTTAAAGTAACTAATTATACAAAAATGAAAAGTTCGCTCAAATTCTGTGTTGTTGCAGCAGGTGAGTTTGATTTATATGTAGCTGAACCTCGAGCATCAGAGTGGGATATTGCGGCAGGAGATGCAATTCTAACTAATTCTGGTGGTTCTATTACTGACATGGATGGAAAGAAAATTTATTATGGGAAAAAAGATTTTAAAAATCCTGGTATAATTTTAAAAAGCGCGAGATTAAATAATGGATGATCAATTAAGAATTATATTAATTATTATAGTTTCAGTTTCCATATTTGGTTTGATAGTTTTTGTAATAGTGAAAAACTATATTAAATCAAAATTAGATTATTACTTAAATAAAAAAAATCAAAAAATTACAAAAGACGAATAATTTTTTCATATTCTTCTTTTGATAAATCCATTATCCTTTTCGAAGTTTCGAAGCTAAATCCGTTTCTAGCTAAAATTCCAATATCTTTTTTAAAAAAAATTGGTCTGTTATCCTCTGATCTATGTGGTCCAATTTTTTTCTTTTTACAGACTTTGATTGCAGAAAAGAAATCTTGATCATCATTATTTTCTTTTATCTTATCAAGTGTTTCTTTTACAAACTTATCTTTGACTCCTTTAGAAAATAAATAACTTCTAATTTTATTTATAGAACTACCTCTTTGAATTAAGTTTTTTGCTTTACTTTCAGAGTAAAATCGATCATTAATAAATTTAGACTCTTCTAAGTCTGATAAGACAATATCTATAAGGTTTTGATAATCGCCCTTTTTTATATTTGTAGATCCAGATTTTAGATATTTCTTTAACAAATATGTTCTCAATTGTTGTTTGGAAGGTGCGTATTTTTCAATATATTTTAAGGAAAAATCTCTTATCTCTGATACAGTAAATTCTAAATTTTTTTTTTTATTTTTAAAGGGAATCATTACAATTTTTATTATATTATAACCTTAAATGTTAGAACAAATTAATAATTTCTTTACAATTGAAATGATCTATCTTTGGTTGAATTTAGGTGTACTTCCTTTTTGGATAGTTTTGTTTTTTTTTCCTTACTCTTTTATGAGTAAGTATTTAGTAAGATCAATTTTCCCTTTCATGATTTTTTCCTTTGTTTATGTTTATTTATTATACTATTTCTTTATATCTGAATTTAATTTTCAAAATAATTTTACGCTTTATTTAGGTCTTGAAAATCTACTTGATCTTTTTTCTGAAAAAGGTTTTTTAATAATGTTCTGGTGTCATTTTTTGTCTATAAACTTGTTCTGTGGCGCATGGATTGTTTCTGATAGCATAAAGCTCTCGATCTCTAAATTTTTAACTTTTCTTCCTTTGCTTGTTACATATTTTATAGGTCCTCTTGGATTATTTATATATTGGTTAATTAGGATTTTTTTCGCAAGAAGAATGTCGTTATATGACTAAAGAGATTCTATTTTATTACGATTTTTCAAGTCCATACACTTATATAGCGCACAAAAGAATTAGAGAACTTCAAAAAAAAGGGTTTGCCAAATTTATTTACTGTCCAATGCTATTAGGAGGATTGCATAAATTAGCGGGAATTACAGCTAATGCATTTATTAAAAACAAAAATGAATTTATGAGGCTAGACTGTGAAATGGTTTCGAAAAAATTTAAAATCGATTTCAAATTTAATGATTATTTTCCAATAAGCTCTCTTAATTTAATGAGGGGATCATTAGTCACAAGTAAAGATATATTAGATAAGTATATCGATTTTTTTTTTGATGCATATTGGAAAGATAATATAAATCTCTCTGATAATGAAATTTTTAAGAATAAACTAGAAGATCTTGAAATAAACGTAGATAATTTTTTAAAGAATGTCGCTAATAAAGAGACAAAAGAAAAATTGATAAAATTGACACAAGATGCTTATGATAAGAAAATCTTTGGAGCACCAACGTTTATTTGCAATAACAAAATATTTTGGGGTCAGGACAGATTAGATTACGCTATAGAAGAATTTTTTAACTAATTTCAAAGTCACCATCTTTAATAGCACCAAATCCACCATCAATATGGGATACATTTTTAAAACCCATATCTTGGAGAGATTTCGCAGCTAACGCAGATCTTAATCCTCCTGCGCAAAAAAGAACTATCTCTTTAGATGGATCGATTTTTCCTTGTTTATAATATGCGCTATTTGGATCAATCCAAAATTCAAGCATTCCTCTTGGTATGTGTAATGATCCTTCTACCCTTCCCTCTTTTTCAAGCTCTCTAACATCTCTTATATCTATCAAATTACAACTACCATCTTTATGTAATTTTGAAGCCTCGGTGTGAGAAATCGTTTTGATTTCTTTCAATGCATCATTTACAAGTTCTTTGGATGATTTAATTGTCATAATTATATATATTGTATTATCAGATTAAATGAAAAAAAACATCTTTAAAAAAATATTCATAAAGTTTTCTAAATTATTAGGTTTTGAAATTATTGATCAGAGTGAATTTAATTCTCCTACTTTGAATAAGGAATTAAATGAAGAACTCTCAAATATTAAAAAGTCGATAGTATTACCTTTGGGTGAAGTTAAATTAACTAGAAAAATTCAAAGTTTAAGCATTATTTTTAGAACAAATACCAATATTGAAATTTGGGATCAACACAAAAAAAGAATATTTGAAAAACCTAAAATTGAGTATGCTTTAAGATGTTTAAATTCTGTAATTAAATCGATTAAAAAAACTAAGGAACTTAAGCCAGATACTTTGATAAAATTTCAAGTTATTGATGATAATTCAAGTGATGAAAACCTCAAAAAATTAAAAGACCTAATAAACACCCATGGTATAGACTGTGAAATTATTAATCACGATAAAAGCGAACATAAAGAAAAAATAGCAGCTGAAAATAATCAAGAAACCTTTGGAAATCTCTCAAGTTTATTAAAATGCTTCGAAGTTGCAAAAAAAGATCAATCTGATCTCATATATTTTGTAGAGGATGATTATCTTCATTATGAGCATTCATTGTTTGATATGTTGAATACCTATGAAAGAGTAAGCTCTCAACATAAGGATGAAATTATAGTTTGTCCAAGCGATTATCCCTTTAATTATATGAATAATGAAAAAGCAAATATATTAATTGGAAGTCAACAACATTGGCGAACGATCACAAAAATGCTTTGCACATTTATGATCTCAAAGAAAATGTTTCAAAAACATATAGATAACTTTGAAAAAACTTGCGAGAAAAGACACGAGCCTTTTGAAAAATATTTAAATAAAATTTTAGAGGGTGAAATTGGTATTTCACCTATTAAATCATTAGCGATACATATGACTAACGTTAATTCAAGTTACGGTTTATCCCCATTTATAGATATAAAAAAACTTTGGGAAGAAAATAAAATTGACCAATGACTGTAAAAGCTCCAAATTTTAAGTTAATTAGTACTTCTAATGAAGTTGTAGAATTAAACAAAATTAAATCAAAATTTATTGTTTTATATTTTTACCCAAAAGATGATACCCCTGGATGTACGTTAGAAACAAAGGATTTCAATAGTCTTATAAGTAAATTTTCAAAAAATAATTGTAATGTGTACGGGATATCAAAAGATAGTTTGGAAAGTCATAAAAAATTTAAAAAAAAATATAAAATTAAATTTGATTTACTTTCTGATGAAAAAAAAATTGCAATAAAGGCATATAAAGTTTGGGGAAAGAAGCAATTTATGGGTAAAGAATTTATGGGGTTAATAAGAAGTAGTTTCTTAATTAAAAATAAAAAAATTATCAAAGAATGGAGATCTGTCCGTGTGAAAAATCATGCAGATGAAGTTTTAAATTATATTATAAATATATAAAAAAAGGCCTCCTATTTCTAGGAGGCCTTTTAATCGTCTAACCAAGAGGGAGAGATGATTAATCTCTTATTGCGTAACCGATCACGCCAGTTTCAATGACGTCGGTTCCTTTGAGTTCAGCTTCTTTACTTAATCTAATACCAATTGTAGCTTTCATAGCTCCCCATACTGCTAGGGCAACTATAAACACAAATACATTGATTGAGATTACGCCTAAAAACTGAGCACCAAAACTTGTGTCTGGATTTGTTAACGGAACTGCTAACGTACCCCAAATACCTGCGAACAAGTGTGCTGGGATAGCACCAACAACGTCGTCTATTTTAAGAGCGAATAACAGCTTCGTTCCATAAACAACGACTACACCCCCTACAGCACCAATTAAAATTGCTGCGAACGGTGATGGCATTAATGGTTCTGCAGTTATAGCAACTAGACCACCAATACATCCATTTAACATCTGAATTACATCTGTTTTACCAAATCCTAATCTTGTAACTGTAGCAGCAGCCATTACACCACCTGCACCAGCTAAAAACGTGTTCATAAAGATTGTTGATACAGCAATTGCATCATCAGCTGTTCCCATTGCTAATTGCGAACCGCCATTAAATCCAAACCAACCTAGCCATAAAATAAATACACCAACTGTTATTAAAGGTATTGATGAGGCTGCAAATGGTTTCATTGGGGCAGGTGAACCAGATTTTGTAAATCTACCTAATCTTGGACCCAATAACAACGCTCCAGCTAATGCTGCTGCACCACCTGTTGAGTGGACTAATGTTGAACCAGCGAAATCAGAGAAACCTGCGGAAGCTAACCAGCCACCACCCCATTGCCAACCCATAACGATTGGATAAATAATTCCTGCTAATATTGCTGCAAATAAAAAGAAAGGCCATAGTTTGATTCTTTCAGCTAATGTTCCTGAAACAATCGAAACAGTCGTTGCACAAAAGACCATTTGGAAATACCAATCTGAACCATCTGAATAACCAGTATCTACTTTACTAGCATCCGACCATGGTAAAAAACTACCAATATATCCACCTTCTGGTATTCCATATGCTAAATTATACCCAAAAAGCCAGAACATCATTCCGGCAATTGAAAATAATCCAATGTTTTTTGCACAAATTACAGATACACTTTTAGATGTTACACTTCCTGCTTCCAACATAGCAAATCCTGCAGCCATAAACATGACCAAAAATCCACAAACTAGAAAAAGGAAAGTATTAAAAATGAATCCTACTTCTGCTGAAACAGTTGAATCCGCATAACCAGTACTTGTCATGCTTAGCAAGAAAAACAAGCTTACTACGGGACCAACTAATTTCCTTAAATGTTTTTTCATAAATTTTCTCCCTTGTTAAAAAAAAGAACATTATAAATTAGGGTAATAAAAACTAATGTTTTTTGGATAATATAGATATGCATATTTTGCATATAGAAACAGCCCTTATTAACTTTTATATTAATAAAGGCTGTTCAGAGGAAATATTTATTTATTGAATATTTCTTTAAGCGCTTTTGCAGGTAAAAACTTAACTTTTTGAGATGCAGCAATTTGGATTTGTTCTCCAGTTCTTGGATTTCGTCCAATCCTAGCTTTTCTCTTAGCAACTTTATACGTTCCAAAACCAGCTATTTTCACTGAGTCATCATTTTTCAACGCATCTAATATTGTATTTGTGATGGTATCAAAAGTTCGCTCAGCATCAGCTTTACTTTGATTTAAAGAACCTGCTAATTTAGCGACTAATTGTTTTTTGTTCATTTTAGCTCCGGTTTTAAGGGTTAATTAACATAGTTTACAAAATGCCTTTAAAATCAAGCTTTTTTTTAGTGTTTAATTTGGTTTTTAACACAAGATATTGTGTACAAATAAACCCTGTATTTATTGGTTTTTTTGATGCTCTTTATATATTGGTTAAAAAAGTCCTAAATCTCTTAGGTCATTCATAGTTGCAAAAAACATTAAAGATAGAAGCAAAAACATTCCGATTCGAAAAAAACCTTCCTGGGTTTTTTGGCTTAATGGCTTACCTAAAACTTTTTCAAAACCGTAAAACATCAAATGACCCCCATCCAATAATGGTATTGGGAATAAATTAATTAAACCTAAACTTATAGATATATAAGCCATCATACTTAAAAATGGTAATATTCCAAATTCAGCAACTTGGCCTGAAATTTTTGCTATTCTAATTGGACCGCCTAATTGAGAGCTATCCCCTTTACCTGCAATTATAGAACCCAAGTACTTTAACGTTGATGTGGTGACGTAATATACCTCAGAAACTGAATAATAAATTGCTTTTGCTGGGCCCAGCTTTTGATGATTGATGGTATTTTGATATGGAATAATTTTTATTCCAACAGTTCTTTTTTTAATTTTATTACCAAGATTATCTTCACCATCTAAGGTCTGGGGTTTTACTTTTATTAAAATCTCTTTATCATATCTCGAGACTTTAAAGTCAATAAATTCTGAAGTAGACATTGTTATGAATTTTGAAACATCCAAAATGCTTTTTACTTCGTTTTTATCAATTGATAGAATTACGTCATTTTTCTCCAGTCCAGCAACATAAGCGGGACTTTCTTTAGTTACTTCACTTATCATTGGAGGGGTAAAGTCTTTACCGACAAATACATTGATCATGAAAAATATGAGTATTGCTAACAAAAAGTTAGCTATTGGACCCGCAGCAACTATCATAGCTCTTTGATAGAGAGGTTTTAGAACAAATAGTTTTTGCCTTTCTTTTTCATCATACTTTTTAATCAATTCCTCTTGGTCAGCTTGTGAAAAAACATTTCTATCACCAAAAAATTTTACGTAGCCACCTAATGGAATCCAGCATATCTTCCATCTTGTACCTGAGCTATCGTTCCAACCAAATATTTCCTTTCCAAAACCAATTGAAAAATCTGTAACCTTTACACCATATTTTTTTGCAAAATAATAATGTCCGTATTCGTGTATAAATACAACAACAAGAATAAGAATTAAAAATGGTAATATAAAATTGAGCATTAGATTTATAATACTGATTTTACTTTATTTTCCAAGATATCATTGGTCCCAGTGTTGCGGCAATAAATGACCAAAAAAGTAAATTTTGAACTAAAAATGATGGAAAAAATTCAGTAGGAACTATAATTCCAACTAATAAACTTTTTGAAAAGTCTGGTAATGGAAATAATAAAAATCCCAAAATCAAACCTAAAACAATTGAAATATACGCAGTATTTTCATTAATTTTTTTATCGTAAAAACTATAAAAAACTGTGAGTACAAAAGCACAACAAAATAAATCGGCTAGTAAAAATAAATACAAAATATCATATCCTTTAGATGCAACTATAAAAGAAATAAAAGATAAAAATAGGATAATATATGTAGACAAGTAAAAGTAATTTATTTTTTTCTTGAATTTGAATGTTGCTTTACCGTCAACTACTATTAGACTTGATATTGCATTCACCAAAGTATCAACAGTAGAAATTGTTAAAGCTAAACCTAATACAATTACTAATAGTGATAACAATTCTTTTTGCTCTTTGAGCAATAACATAAAAAATCCAAGATCAGGCCTAGTAGTTGGATCTAATGAAAAGGCGACCATTCCTGCAAAACCCATATAAAAAACTACAGGTATAATTATAAAGAAAGATATAATTAGTCCTTTTCTTAAAGTTTCAAAGTTTTTTGCTGCATATACTCTTTGCCAATTACCTTGATGAAATAGATTGGTTGCAGCAACTGCGATAAAAAAGGTCAGACCTGCGGTATAACTAGGGATATATGAAGAACTTAAAAGTTGAGGATTTTTTTTATTTATAAATTCAAATGAAAATTCAGATCCAATAAAAGTTTTTATGTAAACTAATGAAATTAATAAAAGGGCTCCAATGACGATCATTTGAATATTATCAGTAAATATAGAGGCTCTTAAACCTCCATATAAAGTATAAGCAAGTGTAGATAATAAGACAATTAAAGCTGTTATCCAAAGCTTTGTACCTGAAATGTAGTTTATTAAAACAGCGACTGCTGTTACCTCAGCACACAAAAAAATGAACATATAAAAAATTGTCATCAATAAAATAAGTTTGAATAAGCTTTTTCCAAACTTCTTACGCATAAATTCAATTAAAGAAGAGCCTTTAGGAAATTCTTTTCTTATTTTTTTTCCAAGATAAATTAAAAAAAACATTGGAAAGGCTGTTCCAAGTGAATATCCAATAACAGCTCCTATTCCTCCCCAAGTAGCTGCCGAAGCTGGACCAAATAAAATCCACGCACCTAGCGCTGAAGCTGTTAAGCTTGTTGTTAAAGAAAATAATCCAATATTTCTGTTTGCAGTTAAATAATTATTAAGGCCTTGATGTTTTTTTGAATTATATAAGCCCAAAAAAACAAACATTAGGCTTATTGCAATAACAAGCGTAAGTGACGAAGTTTGAGTTAAAAAATAAGTTTTATCCAATGTTTTCCCTTTCTGAATTACCGGACAGGTTCTATGGGTATAATCTCAGTCTTTAAAGACACCCCCTTTTTTTAATTATAGTTGAAAAATAAAATTTCGCTAGTTAAAATAAGTAATGCCAACATATACTGTTATCACATCAAACCTTGAATTAAATGAAAGTAAAAAAAAGTCAATCGCAGAGGGTATAACAAAAATTCACAGCGAAACTACTGGAGCAAATACATATTTTGCACAAGTCATTTTTAATGAAACTAAAAAGAATAGTCATTTTATGGGGGGCAAAGTTATTAAGGATGAACAAATTTATCTTAATGGCCAAATAAGAGCAGGACGTTCCAAAGAGGTCAAAGACGATCTTATTGATCAATTAAAAAAGTTATTAGCTAAAGAGACCAAATTAGATCAATCAAATGTTTGGGTTTATATTGTTGATTTAGAACCATCCCAAATGGTTGAATACGGAGAGGTGCTTCCTGTATCAGGTCAAGAAAAGATATGGTTCGAAAATCTACCAGATAAACTTAAGAAAAAACTAAAATCTTTAGAAAGTTAGTTTAAAAACAAACCAAATGCTCAATATGAATTGGTCTTTTTATTCCGAACTTTTCGTTTATCTCATGTTGATGAACATGATGAGAATGTACAAAAACAGGTAAAATAAAATTTTTGTCAGTTTTTAAGGAGTAAATAAAATTTGTACCTCTAAATTTTTTATCAACTACATCAAATTTTAAATTACTTTTATCGTCATGGTGTAAATCTTCCGGTTGTAATAACAATTTAACTGTAGATCCAATTTCGAAAGGTTTTGAAAAGTTTCCAGTAATAGTTCCTAGCTCCTCGTTTTCTAAACTTTTAGGACTTGTAACTTTTGCCGGTACCAAAACTCCCCTATTCAAAAATTTTACCACCTCAATTGAATTGGGTATATGATAAACATTGTAAGGAGTATCAAATTGTTTTAATTTTTGATCTAATAATATTCCACACGTGTCCGCTAAATAAAAAGCTTCATACGAGTCGTGAGTAACAATAATAGTTGTAATCTTTAAATCTTTAATAATTTTTTTAAGTTTAGTTTGAATTTCTTCTTTAAAATTTTGATCAATATTAGACAATGGTTCATCTAATAAAAGCAAATTAGGTTCAGCACATAAAGATCTTGCTAATGATGCTCTTTGAGCTTCACCTGCACTTATTTGGTGAGGGTATTTATCTAATACATGATCAATATTTAAAAACTTTGTAATTTCTTCAACATTGATTTTTTTTGGACCTGATTTTGGTATTCCTAAAATTATATTTTTATAAATTGAATGATGTGGAAAAAGACTATTTTCTTGAAATGATAAAGCAATTTTTCTTTTTTCTGGTTCCAAATGTTCATTTGTTGATGAGATAATTTTATCCTTTAAAATAATTTCGCCATTTTCCAATTTTTCTAAACCAGCAATCGTTCTAAGTATTGTGGTTTTGCCTATTCCTGATGGTCCTAATAAACAAACAATGTCTCCTTCATTTTTAATCTCAATTGATAAATTCTTTATCTTGTCTTTACCACCAGCTTTAAAAGTTGCGTTTTTAATTTCAAAAAAATTATTCATCGTTATCTCTCAAGATATATTTTGAACTAAGTAAAATAAAGAAACTTGCAATTAAAATCAAAAATAAAGATGGTGCAGCAGCTGCCTCTAGAAGGTCCTCTGATGCGTAAATATATGCAGTTGTTGCAAAAGTCTCAAAATTAAAAGGTCTTAATATTAAAGTAATTGGAAGCTCTCTTATTATTTCTAATGAAATTAAAATCCCAACAAACAAAATTGAATTTTTAAGATACGGAACATGTATTTTTGCAAAGGTTTTTAGTTTTGAGTAACCTAGTAAATAAGCATTTTCATCAACAGAAATATTAATTTTCTCGTATCCCGATTTTATTCCATTACATGCTAGCGAATAAAACCTAATAAAGTAAACAATGATTAGTCCTAAAATAGAACCAAAAAAAATTTTCTTTACTGATGTAAAACCCATCGCTTTTATAATGCTGTTATCAAGCCATGCTATAAAAGTAATAAAAGCGACTGCTAAAATTACACCAGGTATTGCATAGCCCGAAATTGATAAAGTTGTTAAGCTATTTAAAAACTTGCTCTTTGAAACTCTATTTCCATAATTTGAAACAAAAGACAGGATTATCAAAGCGAAAAACGATAAAAAGACCAAATATAGGGTATTCCACAAAAGCTGATAAATTTTTAGTTCAAATAAATTATCCGTAAACTTTAATGTCCAGTAAAACATCTGGCTTAATGGGAATAAAAAACTCATGAAAAAAATCACAAAACAGAAGGTAAATGCTAGTATTGCTGAGCCTCCCGAAAGGTCATGTTTTTCCTTCCTCTTAAAACCACCCTTCATGTTGGAGTGGTATTTAGCTTTTTTTCTGGAAAGATTTTCTAAGAAAAAAAGGGCAAAAATAAATAATAATAAAAAAAATGAAATTTGATTTGCGAAAGCAAGATCATCAAAAGTTATCCATGAATTGTAAATGCCTGTTGTAAGAGTATTTATCGAAAAAAATTCAACAGCGCCAAACTCTGCCAAAGTCTCCATCGCGACCAATGATAAACCTGCGATAATTGCTGGTCTGGCTGAAGGCAAAATTATTCTTAGAAAAACTTTAAATTTTGAAAAACCTAAGTTTCTTCCTAAGTCTATAAGATTTTGTGACTGATATAAAAAAGAAGCCCTTGTTAAAATATAAACATAGGCGAACAAAGAAAAAGATATTGAAAGTATTGCTCCAACCATTCCGTCAAATTTTGGTATATGACTGTTGTAATTAGCATCTCCAAAAATATTTTTTAATATTGTGTAGGCAGTTCCGTAGTTTTCAAAAAAAGCTGTTAAAGAATATGCATAGATATATGGCGGAACAGCAAAGGATAATATTAAAGTCCATTTGAAAAAATTACTTCCAGGAAAATTGTAAAATGAAACTAAATAAGCAGAGCCAGTACCCATTAAAAAAGTAAAAATTAAAACACCTATTAATAGAGCTACAGAGTTAAATATATACTCTAATAAAAAAGTATCTTTTAATATTTTGTAATAATTACTTGTTTCTTCAAAAAAACTCACTGAAACAGTTAAGATGGGTATAATTACAATAAATGAAATTACGAACGAACTAAGAGACCAAACATTAAATTTATTCATATTATAATCCGCCTTATAATCATGAAAATAAATATGCCCATAAAAAGGAGATCTTAATTACGAGCATATTTTCAAGAAATTATCTAAAAATTGAAAACATTTAGGATGTGCGGAACCTCCTGTTCATTGATATCAGATAAATTTCTTTTATTTATTCTTTGATTGATCTTTTTACACTCTGAGACACACGGAGAGCATCCCTCAGAAGATTTATTTAAATCAATTTCAGAAATAAATTCTTTTTTATCTTTCATATTATTTCCAACCAGCGGCTGTCATTACTTCTAATGCATCAGCTTGTTTAGCACCATAACTAGAAACTTTTGTTTTTAGATCTTGTTTAAAATCTAAACCAATATTGTTAACTACTAATGGATTTGCTGAAACACCACCAATCATTGGGAATTCAAATGTGTTATTAACAAAGTGTTCTTGAGACTCTGGTGTTAATAAAAATTCCACAAGTTTGATTGCGTTATCTTTGTTTGGAGCACTTTTAACTAAAGCAGCACAGCTTATATTCATGTGCGTTCCTCTATCATTTTGATTAGGGAAAAACGCTTTAACTTTTTTCGCTGCTGCTTGTTGTTCAGCACCTTTTTTTCCAGACAACATCAAAGCTAAATAATAAGTATTTGCTACAGCGATATCTGCTTCACCTGCTGCAACTGCCATTATTTGTGCTCTGTCATTTCCTTTTGGTGTTCTAGCCATGTTAGATACAACTCCTTTAGCCCATTCAGCTGTTGCTGCTTTTCCATTGTTTTTAACTAATGAGGCTACTAAAGATTTATTGTATATGTTGCTTGATTTTCTAATTACTAATCTACCTTTCCATTTCGGATCAGCTAAACTTTCATAAGTTAAACCAGCTAGTTCTGCACCACTTACTCTTTCTGGTGAATAGTAAACTATTCTTGCTCTCTTTGCGACTCCTGCCCAGTGCGAAGTTCTGAAGTTTGCAGGTACTGCAGCTTTAATTGTAGCAGAAGTTAACCCGCCTTGCGTCATTCCTTTTGCTTTGAAGGCCCCGCATCTTCCAGCGTCGGCAGTGATATAGAGATCAGCAGATGAATCTGCTCCCTCCTCGATCATTCTTTTTTCTAATGCACCTGCTTTGCCATTGATTAGATTTACTTTGATACCAGTTTTTGCCGTGAACTTATCGTAAAGTTCAGCATCTGCTTTGTAGTGTCTTGCATTAAAAACATTAACTTCCGCAGCAATTGTAAAACCAGCGATTAAAGTAAATAGTATTGTTAATATACTTACTTTTTTCATTGTTATTTCCTTCCTCCGCACTATTGATAATGAGAATTATTCTCACTGATAATGATTATCAATCGCATATATTGACGCAGAGTTCAATAAAATATTAAAATTTCCACTCTGATATTTTGCTATAAAGGAAGTTCCTAAAAGCTTGAACTCTAGCTACATTTTTTAAAGATTGAGGATACACAAAATGTGCTTCTGTTATAGGTCCTTCAACTTTTGGAAGTATTTTTACAATATTTGGTTGGTTAATTGTTATATAATCTGGTAATGCAGCTAAACCTACCCCACTTTGAACTGCTAAAAGTAAACCGTATACACTATTTACTCTCATAGCTGTTTTTCTTTTTTTGGCTCCCTCTTTTAATCCAAGTTTAAGTGCCCAATCTGGATTAAACACAGGTGAAGGTGCTCCTCTACCAAAAGAAATAAATTTATGATTATTTAAATCATTTACAGTTTTTGGATATCCATTTTTTTCAAGGTATTTAGGTGAGCCATAAATATGGTAATTAATATCAATTAATTTTTTCTGAATATAATTCAATTGTTTTGGTCTACGCATAAAAATTCCTATATCAGCTTGTCTAGTGCTCAAATCTAATTCTTTATCATCAAAAATTAGTTCCACCTCAATTTCAGGATTTAACTGCATAAATTCTTGTATTCTTGGTGTTAGCCATGTTGTTCCAAAACTTACAACTGTAGTAACTGTAAGTTTTCCTGAAGGTTTATTTTTTTTATCTCCTAATGATGTCTCTACTTCTTTCAATTTACTTATTACTTCATGAGCTGTTTTAAAAACATATTCGCCATTTTCTGTTAAAGTTAGACCTCTCGCATGTCTTTCAAATAATTTTACTTTTAAATCATCTTCTAGTGACTGAATTTGACGGCTTATTGCGGATTGGCTTAAATTAAGGTTAACTGTAGCGCTGGTAAAACTTCCAGCTTCCGCAACTGCATGGAAAATTTTAAGTTTATCCCAATCCATTATTTGTTTAGATTTATTATATATCTTCCCGAAGTTTTACCCTCTAACATCTTTGGGAACTCTTCCAAAAGTTGATGAAGATTAATTTCTTTAATTGATTTATCTAATAAGTCAAAATCAACTAACTTATACATTTCACCCCATAAGAAATCTCTTCGTTTTGTTGATACACTTACAGAATCTATTCCCCAAAGTTTAACACCCCTAATAATAAAAGGCATTACTGTAGTGTTCAACTTTATACTTGAAGCGTTGCCACAGGCAGCGACAATACCACTTGGTTTTATATGAGAAAGTATATTTGCTAAAATATTTCCTCCAACTGTATCTACAGCACCATCATATAAACCTTTATCCAATGGTCTTGCCTCTTTATCTAATTCTCCTGATTTTATAATATTTTTTGCTCCTAATGACTTCAAATACACTTCATTTGGTTTTGTAGTTGCGGCGGTAACGTTGCAACCAAGTTTGCTTAGAATCATTACTGCTATACTTCCAACCCCGCCTGAAGCACCTGTAACAATAACGTCGTTTACTTTTTCACCTAGTAATAAAACTTCTCTAGTTTGTTTCGTTGTAAAAGCACATTGAATTGCTGTTAAACCAGCTGTACCCAACATCATTGCTTGTCTAGAGGTAATTTCTTTTGGTTTTTTTACTAAAAAGTTTGCGTCTACTTTAGCGTATTGAGAATAACCCCCATAAAATATTTCTCCTACTCTCCAGCCAGTTTGGATAATTTCGTCACCTTCTTTAAATTTATCACTTTTACTTTCAATTACAGTTCCTGCAAAATCAATGCCTGGGATATGTGGAAACTCTTTCACTAATCGTGCACCATTTTTAAGTATCAATGCATCTTTAAAATTTAAAGTTGAGTAATCTACTTTTACTAAAACGTCTCCATGTTTTAAAAAAGATTTATCAATTTTTTTTATCTCTCTTGAGAACTTTTCGCCTTCTTGGTTTATTACCAATGCATTAAAATTATCAGACATGTTCAGTAGTAAATATTATTTCGCAATGAATCGCAAATATCTATTTTGATAGCTTAAATCGTCTTTAAACTGTCCTAAGTAAAAGTTTGTAACTGTTGTTGCTTGCTCTTTTTTTATGCCCCTCATGGTCATACAATGGTGAGTTGAATCTATAGTCACAGCAACACCCTTCGCATCTAAGCTTTCCATTAAAGTTTTTGCAATTTGGACCGTTAATCTTTCCTGGGTTTGTAACCTTTTTGAAAAAACTTCAACAACTCTAGCAATTTTACTTAGTCCAACTACTCTTTGATTTGGAATGTAAGCTACATGAGCTTTGCCAATAATCGGTGCCATATGATGTTCGCAATGACTTTGTATAGATATATTTTTTTGGACAACCATGTCACTATAACCTTCCACGTCTCCAAAAGTTTTTGCTAAAATAGAACCTGGGTCTTCAGTATACCCTTTAAAATATTCCTTAAATGCTTTTACTACTCTTTTAGGAGTTTCCAAAAGACCCTCTCTATTTGGATCCTCTCCCATCCATTCCAAAATTGTTTTTATAGCCTCTTCGGCCTCTTTATCAGTAATTTTTGAGGTGAATTGATGTTTTTGAATATCTTTAACAATTTTCATAAGGACTTTATACCTATTAATTAAGTTTTTTAAAATATTTATTATAATATTTAATATGTTAAATAATTAGGGAATAAATGTTTAAAAAAAGAGAAAGTGTCACAGAGATTGAAGAAGGAAGCCTCTTATCACCAAAATTTGATAACGATGGTTTGATTCCAGTTGTAACTACATGTGTAAATACAAAAGAAATTTTAATGCTTGGTTATATGAATGTAGAGGCATTCAAAAAAACAATCGAAACTAAAGAAGCTCATTATTGGAGTAGATCAAGAAAGCAAGTTTGGCATAAAGGAAAAACAAGCGGTTTTATTCAAAAAGTAAAAGAAATAAGAATTGATGATGACCAAGACTCGATTTGGCTAAGTGTTGATATTGGAAATGGCTCTAGCTGTCATGTAGGATACAGATCTTGTTTTTATAGATCCATACCTCTAGGAAAAATTGAAAATGCAAGAGAAATCAAAATGAAGTATGAAGAGAAAGAAAAAAAATTTGACCCTGAAAAAGTTTACAAAGATCAACCTAACCCTACAAAAATTTAATGACTAATTTTACTAAAGATGAGATAGAAGTTTTAAGACCTTTCGGTCCAACTATTGCTAAAGTAAAAATGCCCCAAGATTTAATTGATAAACTTAACGAGTATACTGAAAGTGTATTAAGCGACCAAAATAAACAGAATGAGTTGAATTATGGTAATAAACTTGCTGGTAATGTTAAGCAAGAATTTATTATTGAAAAAGATATTATGGAAAAAATTGGGTGGGGAAAGTTTTTAGCTGAAGGAGTTAGAGATTGGGTATTTAAAACAAATAATAGGAAAGTTACAAAATTTAATATAATTAATAGTTGGATTGTAAGACAATTTCAAAATGAATATAATCCATCTCACTGGCATGGAGGTCATGTATCGGGTGTGGGATATTTGAAAGTTCCAAAAACTTTAGGTGAAACAAGTCAAAATAACAAGACAATGAATCACAATGGTAAGCTTGAAATGGTCCATGGGTCAAAAGCATTTTTATGTAAACCGACTTTTAGAGTGACACCTCGAGTAGGAGATTTTTATTTTTTTCCGCATTATCTAATGCATGCAGTCTATCCTTTTTCTCAATGTGATGATGAAAGACGATCAGTCTCATTTAATGCAACTGTAGATCAATCATTATTCAATGAATAAAAAACAAAAAAATGTTTTAGGCGGGGATTTAGAACTATGCTCATCTAATCCTTTAACAGGTTGGTATAGAGACGGTTGTTGTAATACAGATGAAAATGACAATGGTCTGCATACAGTTTGTGCAAAAGTGAATAATGATTTTCTTGAGTGGTGCAAGTCCGCTGGAAATGACTTAGTTACACCCCATCCTGAGTTTGGTTTTCCAGGTTTAAAAGATGGAGATAATTGGTGCGTATGCGCTACTTGGTTTGCAAGAGCTGTAGAGGCTGGAAAAGATTGCAAAATATATTTAAAAAAGACAAATGAGAAAACTTTAAAAATTATTCCATTAGAAATTTTAAAGAAACACGCAATAGATTTATCTTAATTACATGTTTCCATATCTTGGTCCACCACCTCCTTCTGGTGTCACCCAAGTGATGTTTTGAGAAGGTTCTTTTATATCACAAGTCTTGCAGTGAATACAGTTTTGAGAATTTATTACAAATTTAGGTACATCATTTTCTACTTGCACTTCATATACACCTGCAGGACAATATCTCTGTGCGGGCTCATCAAATCTATCTAGGGTATATCTTATTGGTAAATCTTTATCTTTCAATTTTAAATGTACTGGTTGATTATCCGTATGATTAGTCCCTGTTAAATAAACTGAACTTGTTTTATCAAATGTAAGAATATTATCAGGTTTTGGGTAGTCTATTACTGGCATCTCATTTGCTGGTTTTAAAGTTTCATGGTCTGCGTGTTTATGTTTAAGTGTGAATGGTAATTTGCCTCTAAAAATTATTTGATCTATGCCTGTGAAAATAATTCCCAATATTAATCCCCAACCAAAACTTGGCTTAACATTCCTTGCCTTAAATAGCTCTTTATATAACCAACTTTCTTTAAATAGTTTTTCATATACAGATAAATCATCTCCCTTTGTTAAGTGAAAATTTATTGTTTCAGCAGCAATAATCCCACTTTTCATGGCTGTATGAGAACCTTTAATTTTTGGCATATTTAAAGTACCTGCATCACATCCAATTAAAAGTGCGCCAGGCATAAACATTTTTGGCAAACTTTGAAAACCGCCTTCGATTAAAGCTCTTGCTCCATAAGATATTCTCTTTCCTCCTTCCAGCATTTTACTGATTGCTGGATGAGTTTTGAATCTTTGAAATTCATCAAAGGGTGATAAGTGAGGATTTTTATAATCTAAACCTATAACATAACCTAAATAAACCTCTTTATTTTCAGCATGATATACAAAACTTCCGCCATAAGTATTTTTATCAAGTGGCCAGCCAGCTGTATGCATGACTAAACCTTCTTCATGGTTTTTTTCATCAATCTTCCAGATTTCTTTAAAACCAATTCCGTATTGTTGTGGATCTTTTCCGTTATCTAAGTCAAACTTTTTAATTAATTGTTTTCCTAAATGACCTCTACATCCCTCTGCAAATACCGTCACCTTAGCATGTAGTTCCATCCCAGGCTCATAACCATCTTTTTTATTTCCTTCCTTATCTAAACCCATGTCTTGAGTTATTACGCCTTTTACCGATCCATCTTCGTTATATAAAATTTCTGAAGCTGGGAACCCTGGAAAGATCTCTACACCTAATACTTCTGCTTGCTCAGCGAGCCATCTGCATAAATTAGCAAGACTTATTATATAATTTTTATGGTTTTGCTGGACTTTTGGTAGTAACCAAGTCGGCCAGCTAAATGAACTTTTTTTTCCTAAAAAAAGAAATTTTTCTTTTGTTACTTTGGTTTTAATCGGTGGATTGAGATCTTTCCAATTAGGAACTAATTCATCTAATGCTCTAGTCTCGAAAACATTTCCTGACAAAATATGTGAACCAATTTCTGCACCTTTCTCCAATACACATACATTAACATCAGCATTTAATTGTTTTAATTTAATGGCTGTAGCAAGACCCGATGGGCCTCCACCTACAATAATAACATCATATTCCATAACTTCTCTAGTCATGAATTATTTTTGAATAGTATTAAGTTTATTTAATTCTTCTAAAAATTGCGGAAGTGCTTCAAACAAATCAGCCTCAAGTCCGTAATCAGCTACACTAAATATTGGTGCCTCACCATCTTTATTTATCGCAACGATAATTTTACTTTCTTTCATTCCAGCTAAATGTTGTATAGCACCAGAGATACCGACTGCTATATACAGATCAGGTACAACAACTTTCCCTGTTTGTCCAACTTGATGATCATTAGTTATATAGCCAGCATCTACAGCTGCTCTCGATGCTCCAATAGCTGCATTCAACTTATCCGCAATTGCCGAAATTAATTTAAAATTTTCTGAATTTTGCATACCTCTGCCACCTGAAATTACAATTCTTGCTGTCCCTAACTCAGGTCTATCTGATTTTATTTCTTCTCTTTTTACAAACTTAGAATTTTGAAAGGCCTCCCCTGCATCCGATTTTACAATCTCTGCAGAACCGCCTGTCGCAGGAGCAGGTTCAAAAGATGTTGGTCTAATAGTAATACATTTTTTTTTATCATTACTTTTTACTGTAGCAAAAGCGTTTCCTGCATAAATTGGACGTAAAAAAGTATCGGCTGAAATAACTTTGATTATATCACTCACCTGAGATGTGTCTAAAAGAGCTGCTATTCTAGGCATCAAATTTTTCCCAAACGTGTTTGCTGAACAAACTATATGCGAGTATGTATCCGCATGCTTTATTATTGCTGAAGTGTAATTTTCTGCAATGAAATTTTCATAAATTTCATTATCAACATGAATAACTTTTTTAACATTTGGTATTTCAGACGCAGATTTAGCAACTGATTGTGATTTATTACCCAAAACTAAAATATGTAAGTCTTCATCTATTATGCTAGCAGCTGAAACTGCGTTATAAGTGAAGGGTCTTAATTCTTTATTATTATGTTCTGCAATTAGTAAAACCGACATTATATTACTTTAGCCTCATTTTTTAATTTTTGAACCAATTCTGATACATTTGCGACTTTTATTCCAGCTTTTCTTTTTGGTGGTTCTTCTACCTTAATTTGCTCGATTCTCGCTTTGGTATCAACCCCTAAATCTGAAGCATTTATCTGTTCTAATGGTTTTTTCTTTGCTTTCATTATATTAGGTAATGAAGCATATCTAGGCTCATTTAATCTAAGATCACAGGTAACAATTGCAGGTATATTTACTTCAATTGTTTCTAAACCTTCATCAACCTCTCGAGTAACTTCAAGTGAAGATTCTTTAACATTGATTTTAGATGCAAAGGTCGCTTGTGGCCAACTGAGTAAAGCCGCCAACATTTGACCTGTTTGATTACAATCATCATCTATTGCTTGTTTTCCCATAAAAACCAAATCAGGTTTTTCTTTATCTACTATTTTTTGCAAAATTTTCGAAACAGCCAAGGGCTCAACTACTCCATCAACCTTTACAAGTATTCCTCTATCGGCGCCAACTGCAAGTGCTTTTCTTACTGTTTCTTGAGCTTTTTCTTCACCGATAGTTATTGCTACAATTTCTTTTGCTTTTCCAGATTCTTTGATTTTTACCGCTTCTTCAACAGCATTATCGTCAGGAGGATTAGTAGACATTTTTACATTATCTGTAACTACTCCAGTTCCATCTTCTTTAACTCTTACTTGAACGTTGTAATCTATGACTCTTTTGACTGCGACTAAGATTTTCATTATGCCCTTAACAACTCATTTTTTGGATCATAAGGACTTTCTTCAAGGATAGTTGCCTCATGAGTTTTTCCCAAAATATCAATTTTAAGTTTCTGGCCAACATTTGCCAATTCTGGTTTTACCATTCCAAGAGCTATAGATTTTCCTAATCTAAAACCAAAATCCCCTCCAGTGGCTCTTCCAATACAAGTTCCATTTTCATAAATTGGATTATTTCCAAGCACATCAGCATCAGTAATATTATGAACTTCTAGTGTCACTAATTTATTATTAAATCCTCTTTCTCTCCATTTATTTAACGCATCTAGACCAATAAAATTTCCTTTATTTGGATGTATAAATCTATCTAAACCACTTTCGTATGGAGAGTATTCTATAGATAATTCTGTTCCAACTAGTTTATACGATTTTTCAACTCTTAAACTATTCATTGCTCTTATGCCGTATGGTTTTAAATTTAAATCTTTGCCAGCATCCATTAATTTGTCAAAAATGTGATTTTGATATTCAATAGGATGATGTAATTCCCATCCTAATTCTCCAACAAAGTTTACTCTCATTGCATTGACAGGAGCATAACCCACGTCAACATTTTTAGCACTTAACCATTTAAAATTTTCGTTAGAAAAATCATCTTTTGATACTTTTGTCATTAAGTCCCTTGCTTTTGGTCCAGAGACAACCAACACACCCATACTGTTAGTTAAATTTTCAAACTGAACAGATCCATCACTTGGCATCCATCTTAAAATCCAATCATGATCAAGTCTTTGAAAAGTACCCGCAGATACTAAATAAAAGCTATCCTCAGCCTCTCTCATAATTGTAAATTCTGAATGAACGCCACCTTTTGTATTTAGCGCATGGCATAAATTTATCCTTCCAATTTTTTTCGGAAGTTTGTTGGCAACTAGTTTATCTAAAAATTCTTCTGCTTTTCGTCCTTTTATTCTACATTTGGCAAATGCACTCATATCTAATAAACCTACATTCTCTCTTACATTCTTGCATTCTTTCTCAATAGCTTGAAACCATTTTGATCTTCTGAATGACCAATCATCTTTTTGCTCCATTCCATCAGTTGCAAAAAAGTTTGGTCTTTCCCAACCAAATTTTTGACCAAAAACTGCTCCAAGCTTTTTCATTCTGTCATAACATGGTGCTGTTCTTAGTGGTCTTGCTGCTGGCCTCTCTTCATCTGGGAAGTGAGTTATAAAAACATGGCTGTACGCCTCTTCATTTTTTTCTTTAAGATATGCTTTCGAACAATAGTCTCCATATCTTCTTGGTTCAACACCCAGCATGTCAATCGTAGGCTCGCCATCTACTATCCATTCTGCTAATTGCCAACCCGCGCCACCAGCCGCAGTTATTCCAAAACTATGTCCTTCGTTTATCCAAAAATTTTTAAGTCCCCATGCTGGTCCTACAATTGGATTTCCATCTGGAGTATAACAAATTGCACCATTATAAACTTTTTTAACTCCTACTTCACCAAAAGCTGGCACTCTATGTATTGCACCTTCTATATGTGGAGCGAGTCTATCTAAATCTTCTTGAAATAATTCATATTCTGAATCTTTTGAAGGTCCATCAACATAACATGCGGGAGCTCCATCTTCATAAGGACCTAGTATTAAACCACCAGCTTCTTCTCTCATATACCAACGACTATCACTGTCTCTTAAAACTCCCATTTCAGGTAAACCCTCTTTTTTTCTTTTCTGAATTTCAGGGTGTGGTTCTGTAACAATATATTGATGTTCTACAGGAATAACTGGAATGTCTAGACCAACCATTTTTCCGGTTTGTCTCGCAAAATTTCCTGAACAAGAAATTATATGTTCGCACTCAATGGTACCTTTGTCTGTTTCTACTACCCATCCGTCTTTAGTTTGTTTCATACCCAAAACTGTAGTGTTTCTATAAATCTCTGCACCTCTATTCCTCGCGCCTGTAGCTAAAGCTTGTGTTAAATCAGCGGGCTGAATGTATCCATCTTCTGGGTGTTGAATTGCACCAACTAAATCTGAAGTATTACATAAAGGCCAAATTTCTTTTACCTGATCAGGTGTCAAAAATTTTACATCAACACCAATAGTTTTTGCAACTCCTGCATATTGAAAATACTCATCCATTCTATCTTTATTATTTGCAAGTCTAATATTTGAAACAACACTGAAACCAACGTTCTTACCAGTTTCCGCCTCCAATTTTTTATATAAATTGACTGCATATTTATGGAGTTGTCCAACAGAATAACTCATATTAAAAAGTGGCAACAAACCTGCAGCGTGCCAAGTTGATCCAGAGGTAAGTTCTTTTCTTTCAACTAAAACAACGTCTGACCAGCCTTTTTTAGCAAGGTGATAAAGGGCACTAACTCCTACAACACCTCCGCCGACAATTACGACTTTTGCTTTAGATTTCATTTATAGATTTCTACAAGATTTTTAAAACGAACGAAACAAAATTCTATTAGTCGTCGTCTGGCTCTCTCCAATCTAATTGAAACAACAAATAAGCTGCGACACTCACGCTAATTATGCCTACCACAATTCCACAGTTGAGACCAATCTCCTGACCAAAATAGTACCAAGTTATTTGGGTGGTCAAAATAGGTGGAACACAAAGTATAAGCATAAGAATAAGAATACGATTTTCATATTTCGGTTTTTTCATAATTTAAATTGATGCTCCAAGAGAAACTGGATTAGAAACTGCAGTAGTTAACCAACAATTGTTAAGTGATCCCTTGCCATCGTACCTTTCTACTTGCCACTTGAACTCATAGTAAAAATTATCTGATCCCAAAATGATCACATCGTAAATTGCGATCCTCTTATTATTATAGATCTCTTCAATTTTATGATCTTTATGATTTAACAAAATTGAGTAAATTTCGTTTTTTAACATCTTTTTAAAATTATTTAATGGGCCAGTATTTATTTTGTTTTCTGGATGAGCGAATTCCCACGTTTGTTCAATACCAAAATCTTTATCTGGTTTATCATTATTCTTTAAACTGATCAGTTGAATTTCAACTACGTTATAAGGTTCAATTTTTGTGTTTGGCTTAATAATATCAGAATAAACATTCGCTACATGAAGATAAAAGAGTAAAAAGATAAATAAAAGTTTGTTCATAATAGAACTTTAATTTTACAATATTATACTATAAATTTTACGAATAAAATGTCGCTTTATTTAAATTCTAAGAAAATAATTAAAGAATGGACCGATTATAATGGCCATATGAACGTGGCTTATTATGTCTTAATTTTTGATTTATTTGGTGCTGAAATATTAATGGACAAATTTAAAATGGGCGAGGAGTCGGCCAAGAAATCAAAAAAAAGCACTATGGTGGTTGAGTCACATATTACTTACAACCAAGAAGTAAAAGAGGGTGACGAAGTAGATGTAAATTTACTATATTTCGATCATGACAAAAAAAGATTGCAATATAAGCTTGAGATGATTCATAAAGAAAAAAAATTTTTAGCATCTACCATTGAAATTTTATCTCTTTATGTTGATTTAGATCAAAGAAAAGTTTCAGAATTTGAGAGTGAAAAAATTATAATTATGAAAGAATTTATTAAGAGTAACTCACAAAAATTTAAAAATGATAATTTAATCTTTTCTAATAAATTAAAAAAATAATTATATTTGGGAAGCTGTGCGTTTTACTTCTTCTAAAAATTTTTCTCTTTTATCTTTTGATACAAATGGAACTGCAAAGAATCTTTTATAAATAACGTCTGTTATTCCACAAATATTAAAAACCCCTCTTCTCAATCTTTTTGTTGGCATATTCAAAAAGAATGTTCTAATTGCAAATTGGGGTGATCCGTAAGTACAAAATACTACTGCCTTTTTTCCTTTTAAATTTCCAATAGGATATCCATAATTACCAAATAATTTTTTAAAACTAAAAGCCCATGGTGGAGAAAGAACTTTATCAATCCATCCCTCAACCATCGCAGGCATCCTGAAATTCCATATAGGAGCAACAAGAACAATTACATCACTCTTCTCAATTCTTTTTCTGTGGTCCAAAACAGTGCTATCTGGTTCTTCTCCTGCAAAAATTGGATTAAATTTCTCTTTATAAAGATCAACACAATCAACTTTATTACCTTTATCTTCTGAAGATTTTATAAAAGTATCCCTTATTGCTGCATTGAATGATTTATCGTTATAGTGCCCGTATATTAAAAAAATTTGTTTCATTGTTGCCAGATATTTTCTAACCTACTTTCTCTACCACACCCTTTTTTATAAAGTAAGTAATTTATAAAATTTTTTTGATAATAATTTTGGTGATAATCCTCTGCTGGATAAAATTTTTCAAATTTTTTAACAAAAGTGACAACTTTATTGTTAAAATCTTTTTCTATAGCTTCGATACTTTTTTCTATCAATTTTTTTTGATTGTCACTCATATAAAATACAGCTGATTTATAACTGTAACCTTTGTCGCAAAATTGACCTGCGGCATCAAAAGGATCAATGTTTTTCCAAAAAATATTCAACAATTCCTTAAAGTTGGTCTTCTTTGAGTCATAAGATATTTCAATCACCTCAATATGACCAGTATTGCCATATGTCACTTCTTTGTAGGTTGGGTTAGGTTTCGTTCCACCCGAGTAACCAGAAGTTACATTCATAACACCATTAATTTTATCAAAAACCTCCTCCATACACCAAAAACATCCACCACCAAAATAAGTTTTTTTAATAGTTTCAGAAAAAGCATTATTGTGAAACAAAATAAAAATTATTAAAAAGAATCTAAGCATTATATTTTTTTCCTTATAATGCTTTTTGGATTCATATTCTTATTTTCTATCCACTCCCAATTTGAATTAAGGATAGGTGTGAAAAAAATATTTTTTTTTTGGAGAAAGTATTTTTTTTTGCCTATCATTAATTGATCAGTGATATTTGCCATTACACTATCAGTCATTATAATCATTGCTGCTTTTTCAATAACCTTCAGCCAATCCAATACGTAACCATCATACTTTATTTCGATAATATCGAATCCAGACGGAATAATTGTTCTGTCGAAATCAGCAACATGATCGCTTGCTTTTAAATGGGTGACTACGTAGTTCTCATTTTTAACATATTTATCATAAATTGCTTGCTCCCGCTGATGATCTCTTATAATGCACTCATTGAGTTTCCATTTATAATTAAAAGGAACATTTGATTTCAAGTATTTGAATCTATCAAAACTTACAAAATGATAGTATGGCTCTTTTGATAGCTCAAGTTTTGTTCTCAAAAAAGAGTACAAGCAATAAATTTTATTTACTTTTATTTCTTTAAGTTTTTGAAGAGGCCATTCGTAATAAAATTCGTGAATTTTATCATGATATTCCTTTAACGGAATCCAGTTTACCCAAGAAGCATAATGTGTCATTTGATCTATCCATTTTTCATCGATGGGCCAGTAAATTTCATAGCCTTTTTTTTTGAAAAAAAAAGCTATTGGTAGAGCTATATGAATGTCTCCTAGACCTCTTGATTGAATTATTCCCAATTTTTCCATACTTTTAATTTTTAAGAGCTGGAAAAACAGGATTAACTTTGTGAAATATGTTTTGATAGTCCTGTTTAATACAACGATTTGATATATATTTCATTTTTGCATTTGAGGCTATCTTTTCTGCTGCGTCGTTTTTAATTCCATATTGAAGCCATAAAACTTTCGCATTTATTTTAACAGCCTCTTTTGCTAAATCAGGAGTTTCATTTGAAGGTCTAAAAATATTAACAATATCTATTGAAATTTTTATATCCTCTAATTTTGAGAAAACTTTTTCACCATAGATAATTTCACCTTCTGCAAAAGGATTTACTGGAATTACCCTATAACCAAATTCCTGCATGTATTTCATTACAATGGTTGATGGTTTTCTTTTTAAGTTTTTCGGATCTTCTTTTTTTTTAATAGAGCTTACACCTACCATAGCAATAGTTTTTGAATTTTTTAAAATTTCTTCAATTAATTTTGTCATTTATTTTTCCAATTAGGTTTCCTTTTTTCTAAAAATGCTGAAATTCCCTCTCTTGCATCCATTGACATCATATTCAATGTCATCATTTTACTTGTGTATGCGTAAGCTTTTTTTAGAGGCATTTCTAATTGTTTATAGAATGCTTTTTTTCCAATTTTTATTGACAAATTTGATTTTGTTGAAATTAGTTTTGCGACTTCTAATACTTTTGAATTTAATTTCTTTTTTGGAAAATAGTCATTTATTAAACCAATCTCTTTTGCATAACTTGCACTGATGGGCTCACCTGTTAACAACATTTTCATCATCCTTTTTTTTCCAATTTTTCTACTTACAGCCACCATTGGTGTACTACAAAATAAACCTATGTTTACTCCTGGGGTAGCAAATTTTGCATCTGTTGATGCATAAGCCAGGTCACAACTCGCTGCTAATTGACACCCTGCTGCAAATGCAGAACCATGGACTTTAGCAATTACAGGTTTTCTTCCTTCAACAATGTTGAGCATTAATTTTGAGCAAAGATTAAATAATTTTAAATATTTGGATCTAACTTTTAAATTTTTTACCTCTTTAAGATTGTGACCTGCGCTAAAACCTTTGCCATTTCCACTTAAAACTATCACTCTAGTTTTATTATCCCTTTCTAATCTTTTAAAAGTATCTATCAATATTTTTAATGTTTTGAAGGATAGGGAATTATAAGTTTTAGGTTCGTTAATAATTATATTTTTAATTCCAAAACCATTATCCTTAATAACAACTGTCATTTTATTTAAGCTCTCCATCTTCTCGCATTTTTGCTCTAATTTTAGTTGCTGATATTTTCTGGGTTTCTTCGTCTAATACTATCTCCTCAATTTTATAACCCACTCCTCTTCCATAACATATATTTGTAATATTAGGGACAAGCACTATTTTAAACCTTCCCTCATATTTTGGATTTAATCTGTCTTCAATTTTCTTTTTCACTGTTTCAAAGTCAAATGGATTATCATCTACACCTTGCACATCACGTATTTGAATGCATACTTGGCCAGTTTTTTTAATTATTTCTTCAAACAAAGCATAATGTCCATCATGAAAAGGCTGCCACCTTCCTAACATTTGCGCTGTTGGTTTTTTATTATCCCATTTATACATTTTTATTTAATTCTGTAAAAATTTTCTCAGACCATTCCTTAGCATTTTGTGATGTAACATGAAAATCAAATTTTTCAGGTTTAACAAACATTTTATTTGTATCATCAAATCTTCCTGATTTAATTGTATCAACCCAAATTATATAGTCTGCTGGAAATAATTTACGTGCCTCGGGAGTAGGACATATAAAATCAGCAATGACATTATTACCATCATTCTTAAATTTAAGTGCAAAGTCTGACATTCTTTTTGCTTGTCTCTTTCTTCCTTCCTTGGAAAAATCCCAATCATTAGCCTTTTTTCTTACTTCATCAGCATTAAGTCTCTTTGCCTCAATTTTTTTAGCGAGCGCATCAGCAAGAGTTGTTTTGCCAGCACCAGGTAAGCCCATTATTAAAATTATTTTTAGATTCATACTAATTATTTTGTAACTTTATATATTCCTAGCCAAGCATTTACATCTTTGCTAGATAAGTAGTTTGATTTAAAAAATTCAAGTTTTTCCCATTTGTTATTATCTATTAAATCATTAATTTTTTTATCAAAACCATAATCCTTAAAGACACCAACATTAATTGTGAAACAAATTAAACCGTTTTTTTTTGTAATTCTTATAAATTCATCCAAAGCATTAGGTTTCACATGCCCAAATGTAAATGTTCCAACACAAAATACTGAGTCAAATTTATCATCCTCGTATATCAATTTTTTGTTTAAATCAATCCTCTCTAAAGATTTGTAAAGACCTTGTGGTGCTAAATCTAACAATTTTTGTGATATATCGGCTCCATAAAAATTTTGGTAACCCATTTTTTTTAGCTCGACTGCAACTAAACCAGTTCCACAACCAGCATCAAATATTTTAACATATTTATTTTTTTGATATTTGTTGAATGTTTCGGAAGTTTCTTTTGGTCCAGTATAATTCCAATCCTCCATATCTTTATCATACTTATTATTAAGTGCCCAATCGTCGTAATAGGCGGCAACATCCTCAACTTTCTTTAGAGTGTGTAAAGGGACTTTATTTCCAACGTCTTTTTGGGCCATTTTTAAATTAATAAATTTATTTCTGTTAATTATATTTTATAGACACACAAATTAAAAATAGATAATAATTCTGTAAATGAATTTTTCTATAGAAATTGGGCCTAAAACAGACTTAGCAACTTTACCAGAACTTAAAGATGTCTATATAACAATGTTGCCAGGTGGGGATTTTAAAGAGACAGCAAATCAAGCAGTACAGCTGGTTAAGAAAGGCTTCAACCCTATCCCCCATTTTCCTGCTAGATCAATGGAGAATGAGCAACAGCTAAAAGAGTATGTAAGTATTTGTAAAGATGGGGGAGTTAAACAGGCTTTAATTATTGGAGGGGGTCGTGAACCAACTGGTAAATTCGATAGCTCATTTCAACTTTTAGAGACTGGTTATTTTGAGAAGATGAAGATAGGAATTGCTGGACATCCTGAGGGGAGTCCTGATATATCCGATTCAGATTTGAAAAAAGCTATGCAAGATAAAAAGCCTTATGCTGATTATATAGTAACTCAATGGTTACTTGATCCTCGGCCAATCATAGATTTTATTTCTAAACAAACAGTGCCAGTGCATGTTGGAATTACTGGGCCCCTTAAGATATCAAGCTTAATAAAATTCGCTAATATTGTAGGTGCAAAAAATTCCATAAATTTCCTTAAATCTAATTTTAGTAAGGCTCTAGATTTATTGAAACCCAAGGACCCAAATGATCTAATTGATAAATTAAAAGATCATACAGATCACTTTCATATTTATACATTTGGAGGACTTAAGGAAACAAACAAATGGTTAAAGGATAACAACTATGCCTAAAAAAAAGAAAAGGAATAAAGTAAGTTCAAAAAAAAGAAAGTTAAAAAAAGTAACTAAAGTAAAATCTAAGAAAATCAGTAAGCCAAAATCAAAAGGTAGAATAATCGAAAAGGTAAATTATTCGAAAGTTTCTCACTCTACTGCTGTTGATCAATCTGATAGACATGTTCCTTACAATTTAAGACAAAGTGGTCCAACTCAAGTTGAAATGTTAATTTCTACAAGAGTTAGAAAATCCCCTTACTGGCATTTATCTATGAAAGCTGGATGTTGGAGAGCAACTGTTTACAACAGAATTTATCATCCACGTGGTTATGTAAAACCTGAAAAAGGTGGGGCAATGGTTGAATATGAAGCTATTAAAAAACACGTAACAATGTGGAACGTGGCAGTTGAAAGACAAATAAGAGTTAAGGGTCCAGATGCTGAAAAATTTACTGACTATGTTATTACGAGAGATGCATCAAAAATTTCTCCAATGCGTGCTAGATATGTAATTTTATGTAACTACAAAGGTGGCGTCTTAAACGATCCTATATTATTAAGAATAGCTGAAGATGAATTTTGGTTTAGTTTGTCGGATAGTGATATTGGTCTTTATCTACAGGGTGTGAACGCTGACAAAAGATTTAATGTAGAAATTGATGAGATAGATGCATGTCCAGTTCAAATTCAAGGTCCTAAATCAAAGGCGTTAATGAACGATTTAATTGGAAATCAAGTTGATTTAGACAATATGCCTTTTTATGGATTAGCTGAAGCAAAAGTTGGTGGGAGAAGTTGTGTTATTTCACAATCAGGTTTTTCAGGTGAAGCTGGATATGAAATTTATTTAAGAAATGCAACTTTATATGCAGAGGATATGTGGAATGCAGTTTTAAAAGCTGGAAAAAAACACAATCTTATGGTTATAGCTCCTGCTCACCACAGAAGAATACAAGCAGGTATCTTATCATGGGGTCAAGACATGGATAACGAGCATAATCCATTTCAATGTAACTTGGGCTATCAAGTTTCATTATCTGGAAAAGGTGTTTGGGAAAAACAGGGTAACTATGTTGGCAAAGAAGCTTTAGAAAAAATGAAAAGCGAAATTTCCTCTGGAGGGAAACCTTATAAACTACAACTAGTAGGAATGGAACTTGGAGGAAAACCAATTGAGGAATATGCACCAGATTTTTGGTTAATCTCAGAGGATGGAAAAAATCCAGTAGGATTTGTTACATCACCTTGGTACCATCCTGAAAAAGGAACTAATATTGCAATGGGGTACGTGCCGTTCGATGGAACTTTGAATAAAAATGGATTTCCAATTGGCAAAGTTGGTAGAAAATTTAAAATTCATCTTCCAAAGAAATATTGTGAAAAGGGAAATGAACCAGTTGATGCTGTGATCGTTGATATACCTTTCACAGAGTCATACAATCCTAATACAAGAGAAGCTAAATAAATTATAAAAGGGAGCTGATACTCCCTTTTCTGTCTTATTTTAATTAATAAATGTCGAAATATTTTTTATTAATGATATGTATTATTATAGGTATTATTTTGATCATTTTTCCTTTATTAATTTCTTATTATGCTCAAAAAAAAATAAAAAATAAATGTTTGGATTTTTTTTAGAATTAATTTTTAGATCAATAAAACTTGATAAAAAGCTTTATAAGGAAGTAAAGACTTACTCCGAAGTTTCAATTTACTTTGCTGCTATTATAATGGTATTAGATGGAGTTGCAGGTGCAATTGCTACTAATAATTTTTACAAAACCTCATTAAGTCTCTCGGCATTAACTGCAATCTTAACATGGTTCTTTTGGGCAGTTTTGATATTTACAATTGGTGCAAAAATTTTTCCTGAAAAAGATACTAAGGTCACTTTTAAAAAGATATTAATTGCAGTAGGTATAGCTCATGCCCCTGGATTGTTGAGATTCATAGCATTGACACCTGACCTAGTAATGCCAATAATTTTTTTAACTCAATTTTGGATATTTGCCTCATTAATAATTTCAACTAAAGAAGTATTAAATTTTAGATCGAATATTAAAGCTTTTGGAATAGTCTTTTTATCATTTTTAATACTAGCAATTTTATCTGTTTCTTTTGTGATGAGTAGGTTAAATAGTTTACCTATCAGTAATATAACTTAAATAGGAAATATAGTTTTAGAGATTTTACAGGATGCACAGATTTTATATCCAAATATCAAAAAATTTTGTGAAACACTTTCATCCTCAGACCCACATTCCTCACAAAAATCATCGAGGTATTCGACATTATTTTTGTTCTCAATCATTAATAGTTTTGTGAGTTGTCAATTTTGAAATTCATCAGTTTAGTTATATAATACTTATTATATATCTGATAATAAATACGTAAATGAAACTTAAAAAGTATCATAAAATAGCGATAGTGATGGGTAGTCAATCCGACTATTCAACTATGAAAAATTGTGTCAAAGTCCTTAGAAGTTTAAAAATTAGTTTTGATGTAAAAATTGTATCAGCACACAGAACGCCAAACAGGCTCTATGAATTTGCAGAAAAATCAGAGAAGAGTTACTCAGTTATAATTGCTGGCGCTGGCGGATCTGCCCATTTGCCTGGCATGATTGCCTCTTTAACGACTGTCCCAGTAATTGGGGTCCCGGTTGAAAGTAAAAGATTAAAAGGTCTTGATAGTTTATTATCAATAGTTCAAATGCCAAAGGGTATTCCTGTTGGAACTGTTGCAATAGGTAAAGATGGTGCAATAAATGCTGCACTATATGCTGCGTCTATACTCGGGATATCAGATAAAAAATTAAAAAATTCCTTGCTTAAATTAAGAATTAAACAATCAAAATCCGTAAAAAAAAAACCAAAATAATTAATGAAGAAAATTAACCTCGGTATTTTGGGTGGTGGTCAATTAGGCAGTATGCTTTGTATGGCTGCAAAAAAGTTGGATATCGATACAATAGTATGGAGTGATGACCCAACATCTCCTGCAAAAGAATTTTCAAATGAATTCATTTTTTCAGATTATAAAGATAATGAAAAATTTAATCACTTTACTAAAAAAGCAGACAAGATTACTTTCGAATTCGAGAATATCCCCTTTGATATCTTAGATAAACTTAATTCTATTAAAGAAGTTTTGCCAAAACCCCAAATTAATAAGATCGTTCAAAATAGAATTTTAGAGAAGGATTTTGTAAATAATCAAAATATTAAAACCACTGAATATAAAAAGATTTGTAATAAAGATGATTTGATATCAAATGCGCACCTTTTACCTGCAATGTTGAAGACTGCTACTCTTGGTTATGATGGCAAAGGACAATTTAAATTAAATAATCTTGAGGATTGTAAGAATATAAACCTTTCCAAAAACACTAATTATATATTGGAGAAAATGGTTTATTTAAAAAAAGAAATCTCTGTAATAATTACAAGATTTAAAAAATATGAATACGAAATTTATGAACCAATTGAGAATAAACATGAGGACCAAATATTAAAATTTTCAAAAATCCCGGCTAACATAAGTAAAGAACATTTTTCTCAATCTATTGAATATGCAAAAAAAATAAGTGAAAAACTAGATTATATAGGAACTTTGTGTGTTGAATTTTTTATAGATGATAAAGGCGATTTGCTAGTAAATGAAATTGCACCCAGGGTACATAACTCTGGTCACATGACAATTAATTCGCACAATATAAGTCAATTCGAAAACCATATTCGCGCGGTTTGTGGTCTCGAAAAAGTAAAAATATTTAAACTTTACAACGCAGAAATGACAAATATTCTAGGAAAAGAAATAATTAAATTTAAAGAAAAAAAATTAAAAGATAATGAATTTTTTTTTGACTATTTAAAAAAGGAAATTAAAGAAAAAAGAAAAATGGGACATTTTACTGAAATCAATAAGATCAATGATTAAGAAGCTTATTATTTTAGTTTTCTGTTTTTCTATTTTTTCAAATTTAAATTCTATGAATAATAAACCGTATCATCATTTGCCAGATAATACCTTTAGAAATCCAGAGGGTTCTCCAAAGAGAGATGATAAAATTAAGTGGTCTTACTCTACTTTTAACAAAGAAAAAAAAAAATTAGATATGACAGTTCCAGATAGTCATGTTTTAAAAAAAGAGGATGTCTTAAAAGATTTAAATTCAAAACAAAACAACGATTATATTGGCTGGATTGGCCATGCTACATTTTTAATAAGACTCGGAAAAACAACTATTATAACAGATCCAGTTTTCTCGAAAAATGCGGGACCATTAATTTTTGGACCCAAAAGATATGTTGAACCAGCTTTAAACTTAAACGAAATTCCAAAAATTGATTTATTTTTACTAACACATAATCACTATGATCATCAAGACATGGGTACAATTAGAAAATTTCCTTACAAAGATGCTAATGTGATTGTTCCCCTTAAACTTGGTAAATATTTTACAAAAAATAATTTTAAGAAGGTAAATGAACTTGATTGGTATCAAACAATCGAAAAAAACGATTTAAAAATAACTATGATACCTGCAATTCACTGGTCAAAAAGAAGTCTAACAGATACTAATAAAACTCTTTGGGGAAGTTATTTAATTGAATATAAAAGAAAAAAAATTTTGTTTGCATGTGATACTGGATATGGTGAAATTTATGAAGAAATTGGAAAAAAATTTGGACCAATTGATCTCACTATTATAAATATTGGTGCCTATAATTTTAAACCTATGTTTGACAAGTCTATTTACCACACCAATCCAGAAGAAGCATTGCAAATAGCTAAAGACCTAAATAGCAAAAGAGTTATTGGAATGCATTGGGGAACTTTTGTATTATCATTAGAGCCTATAATGGAGCCCCCAAAAAGATTTTTAGACAATGCAAAAAAATATGGTTTTAAAAATGATGAAGCTATTATCTTTAAGATCGGTGAATTCAAAAATTTAGATGACATTTTATAGATGCCAATGAAAGCAGTTGAAAATAATTTTGATGATTTGAAAGTAAATGAACTTTTAAAAAAACACTTTATTGAATTAAGGTCTGTCTCACCAGCAGGCAGTACTCATGTCCTTGATATAGACGGACTTAAAGATAAAACAATTAAATTCTGGAGTATTTGGGACAATAAAAATCTCATTGGATGTGGGGCATTAAAGATCCTAAGTCAAAATCATGGTGAGTTCAAATCTATAAGAGTTCATGATAAATTTAGAGAAAAAGGTTTTGGCAAAAAAATTATTTCTATTTTAATATCAAAATCTAGAGATATTGGTTTAAAAAATATTTTTATTGAAACTGGATCGGGAAATTTTTTTGAACCTGCAAGAAAACTGTTTAAATCTTGCGGATTTGAAAAATGCGATCCATTTGGACATTATAAATATGATCCAAATTCTTATTATATGAAAATAAAAGTTTGATTTTAATTTTTGAGTCTTATTTTTATATGTTCTACAGGATATTCTCCAGTAACTTTCTTTACCGACTCATTCACAGAATATGAAAGCGCAGATTGAGCTAAGTTTCCAGAAGTTCCTAATGTTACTGTTGGACCAATTAAGGAAGCAGTTGACTGGTAACAACCAGAAAACATCAAAAACAATGCAATTAAAAAAAATGTTTTTTTAAACATTGCACCTATTACAATTTGTGAAAATTTTTACAATAGATAAAAAATAAAATTATTGATTAATTTGAGGGTCGAAAAAATTTATTTTCAAATAGAGGTTGAAAAATATTAATTATTTTTTTTCTATCACGAACAATTCGTTTTTAAAGTGTAAACCCTTATGCTTATTAACAACGTCCTGTACAACTCTTTGATAATTTTTATGTTTTTCCGCTTTCATTATTTGTTCGTCAGATATTTGATTTACATATACTGCGGCATTCCATGCTGAAAATATCAATGAGGTAGCTATACCACCACTTATTTCATTAGGCAGCGCCCTCAAAACATAGCTAATTTTTTTTACTTTATGAAATTTTAATGTCTTTAAAAAAGTTTTATCATTATTTGATTTTATGTATTTTTCAATCGACGCATACAGGTATGGAAATGGATTTTCTTTAGGCCATATTTTTTTTATTATTTTATTTGCTGGATCTTCGCCACAGGCATGTACTACAACCAACTTTCCTTTTTTTGCTAAAGATTTGATCATAGGTTCTATTACGTATTTTACCTTTTTTTCTGCAGTAACTCTTGATCTATAAGGTTGGGAGGCAATAATTAAATTATAATCAGTTTTTCCATTATTTTTTTTCGGTATTACATTTTTAAGAACGAATTCTTGGTCTTTTCTATAGATAACAATCACACATGGTTCTTTATAAGTTGATGTTCCTGTTTTTGGATTAGTTTCAACTAGCCATTTTTTAGCTAAAAATTCTTGATTAAGCTTTCTTAATTGATTTGAAAAATCTAAAGAGGAATTTCCCTTTAATTTCACAACTTTCCAATTCATTCTTTTTTGTTTTTTAACATTTCTTGATTTTAAAGAAGTTGATTCTACATAATTTAAATTTGAAATAACAAAAACAGTATTTTTGTGCTCAGCAAATCTATCGGGAAGTTTCTCAAGACCTAGTCTTACGTCTTCCATGCTTATTTCTTTAGTAGAAATTAATAGTGGTATATTAGGCATTTTTTGATGACATTGCCTCATCACACTCATTAGTAAAGAGCCATCCCCCATCCCAGCGTCAAAAATTTTTAATGCTGGATTTTTAGGTTTCAAATTCTGTACAATTGGTTTTAAAGCATCAGCAATTTTATTTTTTTCATTAGTTGTAGTTACAAAAAGAAGATATTTTTGTCTATTATCAAAAAATCTGAAATTTTTTTTCATGCCTCAAGATATGTATTTAATAATTAAATGTCCATTGTAATTTATTTCTTTTAAAGTGAACAAATAAAGTATAAACACCCTAAAAAACGACTTAAATGAAAAAATTTAAATCTGACATAGAAATAGCTAGAAATAGTAAACTTAAACCAATTTCGAAAATTTTAAAAAAAATAAATGTTCCTGATAATCCAAGAGCTTTCAGCCCTATGGGGAGACATATAGCAAAAATAAATTTTGAGTTTTTAAATAAACTTAAAAAAAAAAAAGATGGTCATCTAATACTAGTAACAGCTATCACTCCAACACCAGCAGGGGAAGGTAAAACAACTACTTCTGTTGGTCTTAATGATGGTTTAAATAAAATCGGAGAAAAATCTATTGTTTGTTTAAGAGAACCGAGTCTTGGACCTTCGTTTGGTATGAAAGGAGGAGCAGCCGGTGGTGGATATGCTCAGGTTGTTCCAATGGAACAGATAAATCTTCATTTCACCGGAGATTTCCATGCGATTACATCAGCACATAATTTATTATCTGCAATGATTGACAATCATATTTACTGGGGAAACAAACTTAATATTGATGAAAAAAAAATAGTTTGGAAAAGAGTGATGGATATGAACGATCGTGCTTTAAGATTTATTGATATTAATACCAGTGGTGTTGCAAAAGATTTTAGAAGGGTAGATGGTTTTGATATAACTGTCGCTTCTGAAGTCATGGCCATTTTTTGTTTGGCTAAAGATTTAAATGATTTAGAAAAAAAAATTGGAAATATAACTATAGCTTACAATAAAGAAGGTCAGTCAATTTTTGCAAAAGATTTAAATGCCCACGGACCAATGACTGTTCTGTTAAAAGAAGCTATTAGACCTAATGTTACCCAAAGTTTAGAATGTAACCCAGCTATTATTCATGGAGGTCCATTCGCTAATATTGCTCATGGATGTAATTCTGTTATTGCCACAACGGCAGCCCTTAAGCTATCAGACTACGTTGTTACTGAAGCAGGATTTGGTGCAGACCTTGGGGCTGAAAAATTTTTAAATATCAAATGTAGGAAGGCAGGATTAAAACCTAGCTGTGTTGTAATTGTTGCAACCATTAGAGCATTAAAGATGCACGGAGGTGTGGAAAAAGGAAATCTTAAAAAAGAAGACACAGCCTCTTTGAAAAAAGGTTTAATTAATTTAGAAAGACATATCTTAAACATTAAAAAATTTGGTCTAGAGCCAATTGTTGCAATTAATCATTTTTCTTTAGATACAAAAAAGGAAATAGATGTTGTTCTCAATTTTTGTAATGATATGAAAGTTCAGGTTAGTGAATGTAAGCATTGGGCAATGGGTGGCAAAGGCACAACTGATCTGGCTAAAAAAGTTGTCAAAATATGTAAAAACTCAAAAAAAAGTAGTTTCAAATTTTTGTACGAAGATAGCTTAAATCTTTGGGATAAAATTGAAAAAATTGTTAAAGAAATTTACGGAGGCGATAGAGTTATTGCAAATGAAGATGTAAAAGAAAAACTTAAAGTTTTTGAGAATAACGGCTACAAGAATTTACCTGTTTGTATAGCTAAAACCCAATATAGTTTTTCAACTGATCCAAAGTTAAAAGGAGCTCCATCAAATCATGAAATTCCAATAAGAGAAGTGAGGTTATCATCAGGAGCTGAGTTTATTGTGGTTGTTTGTGGATCAATTATGACTATGCCTGGTCTACCCAAAGTTCCGGCAGCGTATAATATTAAGCTAAACAAAAAAGGTGACGTTGAGGGACTATTTTAGTTTACCAATTAATGCTTAATTTTTTATTATTGCAGATGGTCTCAAGTATGTTGAACATTAAAGGAAATTCATTTTTTTTAAGTTCCTTTAAAAGAATTGGACCAATTTCAAGTGCTAACTGTGCACCTTCAACAGTAATATCTTTCATAAATTTTTCTTTAGCTTCTTTATATAAAGTTCCTTGTCCTAAATATTTCCCCATTTGACTATTTCTCCCACCTATTGCACTTACATATAAATCTCCCAAACCAGCAAGTCCATAAACTGTTGTTTCATTACCTCCAAAGTATTTAACAAATTTTACCATCTCAGAAATTGAGCGATGAATTAAAGATGCTGAGGTATTCAGAAAGTATTTTGATTTTATACTTTCTGGTGCGCTTGGGTTGCTCAAACCTTCTGAAGCTCCAATTAACATAGAATAGATATTTTTAATTGCGCCACAAAATTCTACTCCTTTTACGTCTTCTGATGTCTCTGTCGAATAATATTCAGTTGTTATTGTTTTCTGTATTAATTTTGATGTATCTTTGTTTTCACTGGCAATTACTGTGCCTGTCCTCATCTTATTTGCTAATCCAGCTGCAAGACAAGGTCCTTTTATTGCTGAAACGCTCGCATCATCAAAACCATTTTTTTTAAGTTCATTTTTAATCTTATAAGAAATGGTTATCAATTTTCCTGCCTCAATACTCAAACCCTTTGTTAATAAAACTATATTAAGTTTTTTATTTCCCATTTGAGAAATTTGGTCAATAAACCAATCAATCCCTAGAGAGCTTACTGCACATACAATTAAATCAGCGTCAGAAAAATCCTTAATTTTTTCAAATTTTTCAAGTTTGAGTTTTTTGGGCAAAGTTACTTTTAATGCAGGATGAGCTGATTTTGAAATTTCATCGATTAAATTATTTTCGAGATGTGTGCCGATTAAGGTAACGTCATTGCCATTTTCAATACAAGGGATCGTGAAAGCCGAACCCATTGCACCAGCTCCAATTATAATAATTTTAGTCATATATGATAATCTCTATGCACTAATTATTTGATTTAGTCTAGCCTTAGAGTTACCTTGTAATTTCTTATTATTTTAATAAATGCAGAAAAACCTATACCTGAATCAAAAATTTACAAAGTTTATCAATAATGAAAATTTTGAATTTGATCGTGCAAAAATATTAAAAATTTTAAATAGTGATTTATTAGAAGATGCTTATAAAACAATTTCAAAATGGCAAAAATATCAACCTACCCCGTTAGAAAGTTTAAATAAACTTTGTAAAGAATTAGGACTAAAAAACATATTTTACAAAGATGAATCTAAGAGATTTGGTCTCAAATCTTTTAAAGCCCTTGGTGGCGCCTATGCTGTAGAAAAAATAACTAAAGGGAGAAAAGATATTACAGTTTCAACAGCTACTGCAGGAAATCATGGCAAATCAGTTGCTTGGGGAGCAAAAAATCTAGGATTAAATTGTAAAATTTTTATTAGTGAGAACGTAAGTGACAACAGAGCTGCAGAAATGAGGAATTTGAATGCTGAAGTAACCAGAGTTAAAGGAAATTATGAAAATTCTCTTAATTTTTGTAAGGAAGAGTCTAAAAAAAATAATTGGGAAATTATTCAAGATGTAGCTTGGCCAGATTATGAGCTTGTTCCAAAACTTACAATGGCTGGATATTCTACAATGATAAAAGAAATTTCAGTTCAAACTAATGAATATATCAGTCATATTTTTTTGCAAGCTGGTGTCGGGGGTATGGCGGCAGGTTTAGTTGCTGGTGTAGCTAATTATTTCAAGAGGGTGCCAAAAATAATTATTGTTGAACCTGAAAATGCGAATTGCGTAATGAAGAGTATTGAAAATAATATTCCCACAAGAGTAGATATTAAAAAAGAAAGTATAATGGGTGGCATGTCTTGTGGAGAAGTGTCATTAGTCCCATGGCAAATATTAAAAAATTCTGTAAATAGTTGTGTTAGTGTTTCAGATAAATTTGTCTCACAGACTGTAGCAATGTTAGCAGATAAAGTATTAAGTGATATTTCAATAGAAGGAGGTGAATGTTCAACACCTGGGATCACAAGTTTAATTTCATGTTGTATTAATGAAGAAACAAAGTGTGCCCTAGAAATAAATAAAAATTCAAATATATTGTTAATAGGTTGTGAGGGATCTGCAGATATAGATCTTTACCAGAAGTTATTAAGTGAAGGAAAAAAATTAATTTGATTATATGAAAAAATTAAGCGACGCAGAGATCTATAAATTATTTAAACCGGAACTTTCTCCAAAAAAAATGCTTGAGTTAGGTGTTTTTGGCGGATCTTATTTTGGAAATAACATTAAAGAATACCCAAAAACGTGGTTTGTAAAAGCTAAACTGAGCACAACTTTTGACGTAAATATAAATAGGTTCAAAGTTAAAGCAGGACTTTCAAGAGAACATTGGATTGAGAAAGGTTGGATATTTAAAGAAGATCCATTGGGTTGGTTCCAATGGTATTGTAGATTTTCAATGGGTAGACGAATACCAAAAGTAGATATTACGCAAATTAAAAGATGGAAAAATTTCAGAAGGCATGTAACTGCTATTGAAAAAAATTGTGAAAAAGGAAATTTGACTTGCAGAAGAAGACAGAGACAAGCTATTTTGCAATGGGCATATAATCCTCACATCTAATCACCTATAAAATGGTGGATAATTTTTCTCACCTGACTTTCAATCCTGTGCTCAAACAAATAAATTCCTTGCCATGTTCCAAGTAATAGTTCTTTTTTTTTTACACTTAAAGAAATTTGATTATTGGTTAGAGCAGATTTAATATGAGCAGGCATATCATCTTTTCCCTCTGAATTATGAATATAAGATCTTTCGTCCATAGGAACTAGTTTATCGAAATAATTTATTAAATCTGTTTGTACGTCGGGATCAGCATTTTCTTGAACAATTAAGGATGCACTTGTGTGTTGGATACTTAAATTTAAAATTCCATCATTAAAAGAATTTTCATTGATCCAACTTATAGTTTGATCTGTAAAATTATATAATTTTTGACCGTTTGTTTTTAGTTTTAGTTCAAAAAACTTTTGCTTCATTTTTTAGTTTTAAAATCAATTCCATATTCTGATCTTGGTCCTTTTCTCAATCCATAAGGTCCTGCTATAAATATGGTAAGTGGTTTCGTTCCTGGCTTTATATCAATCCTATGATGTGTGTTTGCAGATCTAAAACCAATATAACCAGCTGGTCTCCAATATCTTCCACTTTTTAGAGTTTCGAAATATCCATCCCTAAGTATTATTGTCATAAACGGGAACGGATGATTATGAACACCTTCCCCATGATCATCATCTAACATTTCGTGTATCAAAATATTAAATGGAAACCACTTAGGTCTATGTCTAAAAATTAAATAATATCTATTCATCCAAGGTTTAGCTTTTTCATACTCAGGATGAGAGGGTCCCCTATCTAAGACAATTTTTTTTCTACCTAATTTTTCAAGAATCTTAAGAAGCATTAATTTAATCTTATTATCGAATTATCTTTTGCAATGTATAAGCTCCTATTAAAATAAACAGGTCTTTGAATTTTGTTATTATCTAATTTAACTATTTTTTCAATCTTGCCCTCTTTAAAATTTATAACCATAATTCTTCCATTTTTTGTCGAGAGGTAAATATAAGATTTACCCACAACAAAACCTATAGGTTGAAAATCTTTTTTTCTTTTATCTTTAATATTTTTATACAAATCGTTAATTCTTATTATCTGCCCAGTTTTTTTATTCATAATTATAAGCAAGCCATTGTCTGAAATTGTAATCAAGTAATCATCAATTAACGCTGGCCTAATATCTGAGCTAAAATCTTGCTTCCAGTTAATTGAACCTGTTAATAAATCTAGAGAGTAAAATTGATCATTGTTATCTGAAAAAAAAATTGAAGTTTCGTCGGATACAATATCCGACAACTTTAGAAAAAAAGTACTTCCAAAGGAAATATTTGATTGGGTTGGCGCTTGCCAAACTATATTTCCATTTGAAGTATTTACAGCAGTAACATCTCCTATAGAATTAGTGAAATATACTTTATCATCTTTAAGAATTAAAGATTGTTTTTTTTGAGATCTTAATAGTGATTGTTGAGTTTTTACAGACCATAAGAGTTCACCAGTTTCTAAAGAAAAACATCTCAACTGATTTTCCATATCAATTACTAAAGCTTTGTTCTCAAAAATTTTTATTTGAGAATTAAATGATGAAGAATGTTTTTTCTTCCACTTGAGAACTCCCGTATTTTGATTAATTACATAATAATTTGCTACACTATCTGCAATAAACAGGTCTTCTTGGCTTTTGCCAAAAAATAAAATTGGTTGTAACTTTTTATCTTGCTTTGAGTAGTGATTTTGTTTCCAAACTATATTTGAGTTATTATCAAATTTAATTATTGATCCAGTGTTGTCAAAGTAAAACAGATGATCTTTATCTATCAATATTTCAGGTTCAAAATTTGAAAAGGATTTTATTGTTTTAAAATTATACTTGGACATTTTTTCAAGGTTCGCATCAAAGTTTATAAAGCCATCATTATTTAATTTCTGATCGGCATATACCTTTAAATTTTTTGGAATTGTAATCTTAAAATTCTGGTTAAATTCATTTAATGTTTGTTTTTTACTCTTTAATAATATCGTTGTTGAACTTTTATCAACTAAAATTTTTTTTTCTTTTGTCCAAAATTTTGAATTAGGATTAAACGAGCAGCCAAGAAGTAATGAAAAAACGATAAATAAAAAATAGATTTTAATCACCGAACTTCCTCTTTAGACGCCTTTCAGCTTCAGTTTTGATTTCATTATTAACGGATTCAGAATTAGTTATCTCTTTTAGAAAATCTTTTGACTTTATCAAATTATTATTATGCTCAAAATAATCCGCCATTAGAAGTAACGCGTGAGCTTTCCATACACTTTCTGATTTAAGTATAGGATTTAATATGTCAAGAAGGTCATTTTCTGAAATTATTTCTGCATTGTACATAGCTTTTTTATAAATAATTAGATTTTCAATTTCCTTTTCTTTCTGAGATTTTATTACCAAGTCAAAAAAATTGTTAATTTTATTTTGATCGTTAACTAAATCATTTTCTAGTATATAATATAATGACAAAGCTGAATAAATTGGGTCTTTTTCTTCTATAATTTTTACTAATTGTTCAATATCATCAGTGTTTTCAACTGTTATTTCTTTCAAAACAATTTGATTATAAATTTCAGCAACCCCTAGTTTTAAATTTTTTTTATATTCTTGATAACCAAAATATGAAAATAGTACAAATAATATTAATGCTAATGAACCTATTAATTTTTTATAGTTACTAGAAAAAAAATTTTTAATTTTTTCAATTCTTGTGTTTTGATTAATGATTTCTATATCTTCAGACATTGTTAGATTGTATTTCTTAGAACGAATTGAAGTATCCCGCCGTGTTTATAATATTCTAGCTCGTTATTTGTATCTATTCTGCACAGCATTTTAATCTTTTTTATTTCTCCATTTTGATATTTAAATTCGACAGATAATTTATCTCCAGGATTTAATCCTTTTTCTATTCCACTGACTGTAATTATTTCCGAACCAGTAAGTCTTAATTTTTTTCTGTCCATGCTATCTACGAATTGTAATGGTAATATTCCCATCCCAATTAAATTTGATCTATGAATTCTCTCAAAACTTTCAGCAAATACAGATTTTACCCCTAGAAGTTTTGTCCCCTTAGCTGCCCAGTCCCTTGAAGAGCCCGTTCCATATTCTTTACCACCAATGACTATTAAATCAGTTTTTCTTTTTTTATACTCCTCTACTGCTTCAAAAACTGGCATTACTTTTTCTTCAGGATATAATTTAGTAAATCCTCCCTCAGTTCCTGGTGCCATCTCATTTCTAATTCTAATATTTGCAAAAGTTCCTCTCATCATTACCTCATGATTACCTCTCCTAGACCCGTAGGAATTAAAATCTTTTTGCAAAACTTGATTTTTCATAAAATAATCGCCTGTAGGACTCTCTTTTTGAATTGAGCCAGCTGGTGAAATATGGTCTGTTGTAACCATATCACCCAATATTAATAAAGGTCTTGCATTGATAATATCTTTAAATCCATCTGGACTATCTTTAAGATTGTCAAAAAATGGAGGTTTTTTTACGTAAGTTGAGTTGGCATCCCATTCATAAATGCTGCTTTCTTTTGTTTTAATATTTTGCCATTGTGATGGTCCTTTAGATACATTTGAATATCTGTTAATAAACATTTCCGCATTTAGAGAATTACTTAATGTATCTTCAATTTCTTTATTAGATGGCCATATATCTTTCAAGAAAATATCTTTTCCATCTTTAGATTTTCCCAACGAATCTTTATAAAAATCAAATTTCATATGTCCAGCTAATGCATAAGCTACTACTAGGGGTGGTGATGCCAAATAATTAGCTTTAATCAGTGGAGAGATCCTTCCTTCAAAATTTCTATTACCAGATAATACTGAAACGGCATAAATATTATTTTTTTGAACAGCTGAAGATATATTTTCTGGTAATGGACCAGAATTACCAATACAAGTTGTGCAACCGTAACCAACAAGATTAAAACCTAATTTATCTAAATAAACGTTTAAACCAGCCTTTGCTAAATAATCAGTAACTACTTGAGATCCTGGCGCAAGAGAAGTTTTTACCCACGGCTTTGTTGTTAATCCAAGATCACAAGCTTTCTTAGCTAACAAACCTGCCCCAATTAATACATTGGGATTTGATGTATTTGTGCATGAGGTTATTGCAGCTATTAAAATAGAACCATCTTTAATTTCATAATCTGTTCCGTCAACTTTTGAAGTTGAAAAAGCTTCCCTTTTTGTAATATTTTTAAAATTCAAATCAAAATTTTTAGAAGCTTCTGTTAATAAAACTTTATCTTGAGGTCTTTTAGGCCCAGAAATTGTTGGAACTACTGTAGACATGTCCAATTTTAGAGTATCAGTAAAAATTATATCGTCACTTACCCATAAACCTTGCTCTTGTGCATATCTTTTGACTATTTCTACTTGATTTTTATCTCTACCAGAGAACTCTAGATATTTTAAAGTCTCTTCATCAATTGGGAAAAAACCACACGTTGCTCCGTACTCTGGTGCCATATTAGCTATAGTTGCTCTATCAGCTAGAGTTAAATTTTTGAGTCCCTCCCCATAAAATTCAACAAACTTTCCAACAACACCTTTATCCCTTAACATTTTAACAACTGTCAAAACTAGGTCAGTTGCGGTTGTACCCTCGGGAAGCTTATTTGTTATCTCAAAACCAATTACTTCAGGTATTAACATGGAGATCGGTTGCCCGAGCATGCCGGCTTCAGCTTCTATACCTCCTACTCCCCATCCAAGAACAGACAAACCATTCACCATGGTAGTATGGCTATCAGTTCCAACTAAAGTATCTGGAAAAATATAATCTTTGTTTTCGAATTTTTCTTTCCATACTACTTTAGAAAGATACTCAAGATTAACTTGATGGCATATACCAGTCCCTGGTGGAACTATTCTGAAATTATCAAAAGCGTGTTGTCCCCATTTCAAAAAAGAATATCTCTCAGCATTTCTCTGGAATTCGATTTCAACATTCTTTTTTAATGAGTCTGGCGTTGAAAACTTATCAACTTGCACTGAATGGTCGATTACCAAATCAACAGAAGACAATGGATTGATTATTTGTGGATCCTTATTTTTTTCCTTAACAGCTTCTCGCATAGCAGCCAAGTCTGCAACTGCGGGTATTCCTGTATAATCTTGTAATAGAATTCTAGCGGGCCTGTAAGCAATTTCTGTGTCGGATTTTTTATCTTTTAGCCATTTTTGCAAGGCAAGAATTTGATCTTTGGTGACTATCTTACCGTCTTCATATCGTAGTAAATTTTCTAATAAAACTTTCAGTGATTTTGGTAGTTTATCTATACCTTTTAAACCATTCTGTTCTGCAATTTTTAAAGAAAAATAATTGTATTCTTTTTCATTAATGTTAATCGAGGTAAGTGAATTATAAGAATTTTTATTTCCTGGTTTCATATCAAATTATTTTTTTGAGTAAAAAGTAAGCTGACATAACATAATAAAATAATTAAATAAATTTATCATTTGTCGCAAATTTACTAGCAAATTAAGCTATCGGTAACCCATCTTCAGTTTTCTGAGAAGGGTGAAGTAATACAACTTTTCCCTCACGGTCTATTGCGCCAAGTATTAAAACCTGGGAGATAACTCCTGCAATATTTTTTTCTGCAAAATTACAGACACCAATAACTTGTTTATTCTTCAAATTTTCCTCATTATAATAATATGTAATTTGGGCAGAAGATTGTTTAATGCCTATTTCTTTTCCAAAATCAACCTTTACTACTAGTGAAGGTTTTCGAGCTTTTTCATTTTTTTCGACTGAAATTACGGTGCCGATTCTTAAATCTATCTTGTCAAATTGTTCATAGGATATTTGTTCTTTCATGGAATTAATATATAATTCTTTTTACGAATGAGTACAGAAAATAATTCAGATAAATTATATAATGATTCAGTAAAAATCCTATCTGATTTGATAGGATTTAAAACTATTTCAGGAGAAGATAATAATTCAATAATAGATTATTGTGAAAAAATTTTAGGTAATGTTGGGGCATCATCATTCAAAGTGTTTGATAACGATAAAAAAAGAGTGAACTTATTTTCAACATTAAAATCAAAAAAAAAAAATGGAAAAAAATCAATTATTTTTTCGGGTCATACCGATGTAGTGCCCGTAACAAAAAGTTGGTCCACAGACCCTTTTAAGGCAACAATTAAAGGTGGAAAACTTTTTGGGCGAGGATCATGTGACATGAAAGGTTTTTTAGCATGTGTGTTGGCCTATGTACCAATATTTTCCTCCGAAAACTTAGATCGAGATATCCACTTTTCTTTTACTTTTGATGAGGAAACAGCATGCCAGGGAGCGCCTCTTTTAATAAATGAATTAAAAAAAAGAAATATAAAAGATTCTTTATGTATTGTTGGTGAGCCGACTAATATGAAAATTATAGATGCTCATAAGGGATGTTATGAATACACAACACATTTTCATGGTCTTGCTGGTCATGGTTCACAACCTGATAAAGGAGTTAATGCTGTCGAATATGCCTCAAAATTTATTCAAAAACTTATGCAGTTAAGAGAAGTTTTAAAAAAAAGAAAACCTAAAGATTCTGTATTTAACCCACCATATACTACTTTACAAATTGGTGGTATTTCAGGTGGAATTGCAAGAAATGTTATAGCTGACAAATGTAAAGTCGATTGGGAATTAAGACCAGTTGTAAAAGAAGATGGAATATTTGTTAACAATGAAATAGATGAATATGTAAAAAAAGAGCTGCTACCGGAAATGCAAATGGTGTATCCAAAATCTAAAATAGAAAAAGAAGTAATTGGAGAAATTATAGGATTTAATAGAGAAAAAAATTCTGAGGCATGTGAACTAGTTTCGAGTATTACTGGTGACAATTCTCGTGAAGTCGTTTCCTTTGGAACAGAGGCAGGTCTTTTTCAAGAAATTGGAATTAGCACAGTTGTTTGTGGACCTGGATCAATTGAACAAGCGCACAAAGTTGATGAATTTATTAAGTTAGAAGAATTAAAAAAATGTCTTAAATTTTTAGATGGTATTAAAGAAAAATCAAAATTTAATTAGCCCAACCACCAACTGATTTAACTTCTAAAAATTCCAATAAACCCTCTTTTCCAGCTTCACGGCCTATACCAGAGTGTTTGAACCCTCCAAAAGGAGAATCAACAGCGAGACCAGCTCCATTAATGTCAACCATTCCAGATCTTAACTTTCTTGCAACTCTATTTGCTTTTTCCTTATCCTGAGTTTGAATATAATTAGCTAATCCGTAATCTGTATCATTAGCAATTTCTACAGCTTCTTCTTCATTTTCAAAAGGTATTATTGATAAAACAGGTCCAAATATTTCCGTTCTTGCAATCTCCATTTTATTATTTACATCTGCGAATACTGTTGGTTTTACATAATAACCTTTTTTAAAACCTTCAGGTTTACCAATGCCACCAGCTATTAATTTAGCTCCCTCATCTAAACCCTTTTGAATAAGTGTTTGAACTTTTTTAAATTGTTGATCTGAAACAACAGGTCCAATATGATTTCCTTCTTTTGAAGGATGATCAACTTTTAAATCTAATGTAAATTTTTTTACTTTTTCAATTGTCTCGTTATAAATTGTTTTTTCAACCAGCATTCTTGTAGGAGCATTGCATGACTGTCCTGAATTTTTAAAACATCTTGATGCTCCTTTTTCAACAGCATCAGGTTTAGCGTCTTTGAAAATTATATTTGCTCCTTTACCACCTAATTCAAGGCTAATTCTTTTAAAATCTTTAGCAGCATTTTGTGAAATTAATGCACCTGCCCTTGTTGACCCGGTAAAAGAAATCATATCAATATCTGGATGTTTACTTAGTGTTTCTCCAGTTATTGCTCCATCTCCATTTACTAAATTGAAAACACCCTTAGGAAATTGTACTTCATCAATTATTTCAGCTAGTATCATTGAGGATAATGGAGCTATCTCTGATGGTTTTAAAACCATGGTACAACCTGATGCAAGTGCAGGAATAACCTTTAAACAAACTTGATTCATTGGCCAGTTCCATGGAGTTATAAGTGCACATACACCTTTAGGCTCATAAATAATTCTTTGATTTGCTAAGTGATCATTTAGAGGCTTATCAAAATTAAATTCTTTTAAATATTTTATGAATGATTTAATATGAGCTGCTCCAGCACCTACCTGTAGTTTCGATGCAAATTCTTTAGGAGCTCCCATCTCTAAGACGATTGCATTAGTAAAATCATCCCACCTTTGTTTATATAAAGTGTATAATTTTTCTAAATAACCAATCCTGTCTTCCTTTGGAGAATATCCCCATAATTTAAATGCTTCTTTTGCTGCGGAAACAGCAGTATGAATATCTTTTTTGTTTCCTAAAGTAATTAAAGCACAAACATCTTCATTGGCAGGGTTAATTACTTTGATTTCTTTTTGACTATCAGGTTTGACCCATTTACCGTTTATATAAAAATTTTTTTTGTTTAGCATGATAAGAAATTAGCTATTCTCTAAACTTTTGCAAATAAATTAGTAAGTTCGTAAATTATAGTTGCTGCAGCTAATGATGTCACTTCAGCATGATCATAGGCCGGCGCAACCTCAACAACATCTGCAGAAATTAATTTCATACCGGATAATCCTCTAATAACATTGACCATTTCTCTAGTTGTCATGCCGGCTATTTCTGGTGTTCCGGTGCCTGGTGCGTAAGCTGGATCTAATACATCAATATCTATTGATAAATATAACGGATTATCACCTACTCTCTTTCTTATTCTTTGAACAATTTTATCAACTCCCTCACTTTGAAATTCATCACAATGAATAGTTTTAAATCCAAAACTTTCATCATTCTTAAGATCATCTCTGCTGTAGAGCGGTCCTCTTATACCGACATGCATAGATGCATCATCTAAAAATAAATTTTCTTCTCTAGCTCTACGAAAGGGTGTTCCATGAGTATAAGGGGCACCCATATAAGTATCCCATGTATCTAAGTGCGCATCAAAGTGAACAAGTGCTACAGGTCCTCCATTTATTTTATTAATAGCTTTTAAAAGCGGAAATGCTATCGTATGATCTCCACCCATGCTTATAATTCTCCCAGTTTTTTTAAGTAAGTCGTAAGCACCTTTTTCTATTTGTTTTATTGCCTCATCAATATTAAATGGATTACAGGTTATATCCCCGGCGTCAGCAACTTGCTGAACTTTAAATGGTTCAACATCATAATTTGGATGGTAATTAGTTCTTAAATGTCTTGAAGCCTGTCTTATGCTTTGAGGGCCAAATCTTGCTCCTGGTCTATAGCTTGTGCCCGCATCAAAAGGAATGCCAACAATTGCTACATCGCAATTTCCTACATCCCTTAACTCTGGTAACCGTGCAAAAGTACCAGGACCAGCAAATCTTGGAACTACTGTTCCACTTACAGGTTGAATAGGATCTTTATTTTTTTTTTTCACGAAAATACTACAATCGAAATCAACACAGCCCAAAAAAATCCATAATAATATACAATGTATTTACTAGTAAAAAGATTTGGAACTGATTTTGGATCTGACTCTTTCTTTTTCTTTTTTTTCATTTCTTTAATGTACCATATGATATTAAATTCTAATATGTTTAAATTCAAAAAATGAAATTAAAAATTTTTACATTATTATTATTTTTCATAATTTTTCAGTCTAAAGCTGATCAAATTTATGAATTAATAAAAATACCTAATCTTAAGATTTATCAAATAGATAAAAAAAATAATTTGATATATGTAACCCCTAAAAAAGACTTCGTTACTAATTCAGGAACAAGTAATATTAGCTGTAAAAAATCAAATAACTATAAGGTTGAGAAAAAATACATAAAAACTAAAAATGAGTTGAATGTTTTTAAAAAAATGTTTTTTGAAAAAATTAAACTAAGATATATCGTTTTATGTGAGGGGTTAAAAGTTGGTGAAATTAATGCTCTTGGTTTTGCAAACCCGGAAATGGAAACAATTTTATTAAATATCAATATAAATGATAATGATTTTGAAAGAGTAATTCATCATGAGGTATTTCATATTATAGAAAATAATTATAAAAAATTTTTCCCAGATAAAGCTTGGGCTAAATTTAATAATCCAAATTTTTATTATTCTGGTAGTACAACAAATCCAGAGGCGTATAGTCTGACTAAACTTAGTAATACTAATGGTTTCTTTTCAGAATATGCAAAATATTCAATATCAGAGGACATGGCTGAAACCTTTTCCTATATCAATTCTAGGGAGAAATATGTTTCCGAAGTAATAAACTTAGACAAAATTCTAAATAAAAAAGTAATTTTTATAAAAGAAGGAATATCAAATATTAAAAAATCTTTATAAATTTTGAGAATGCTTACGAAAATAAAACAAAGTAAATCAGAAAAAATTTTACTTATCTTTTTAATTTTATTAACAATTTTTGCTGTCTCATCTTTTGTATTGATAAAGAATAAATGTCTTTTTGTAGAAAATGTCAAAATTGATAAACTTGTCTTTACGAATAGAGAAAATATTATTGTCATGAATATTAATTGTGGAAATGTTATAATCGAACTTTTACCCGAGGTCTCGCCAAATGCTGTTGCGAGATTTAAAAACATGATAGCTAACAAAGAATATGACAATGTTGCTTTTCATCGTGTTGTAGAAAATTTTTTAGTCCAAGCAGGTGATCTAGAATTTGGCAAAAAAGGAAATGTAAATTACACCTATATTGGTAGCGGTAAATCAAAATACAGTTTGATTAAACCAGAAAAAGATAAACCATTTGATTTTAAAAAAGGTTCTGTTGGATTTGCGAAAAGTAAAAATGGGGACATGGAAGATAGTGAATTTTTTATACTTCTTTCAGACGCGCCTTTATTTGAGGGTGAGTACACTCCGCTTGGTAATGTAACTCATGGATTTGCAGCGCTTACAAAAATTAAATCTGGAAACAAGTCTGAGTATGTGTTGCGGCCGGACTTTATTAATTCTTTAAGGATGTTGCCTGAGATTTCTAATTGACCAAAGGTTTGCCAGTAGATAACGTATGCTTTATTCTGTCTTGTGTTTTTTTATTTTCAATTAATCTCATAAAAGAGTCTAGTTCTAATTTGTAAATATCATCCTCAGTCAATATTTTTTCAGAGTTTGTATCACCACCACTTAAAACATTTGCAAGTTCTTTTCCTACTGTCATACCATGATCTAAGATAATTTTATCGTTATAAAGTTTTTCCAAAGTTTTAAACATTTTTTCTCTTACTGATTTTCCCGATAATTTAAAAGTACACTCAGTATTGGGTTTAAAATTTTTATTTTCGTCTATAACTTTTTTTGCTTCTGGAAATAAACTATTCCTATTCATTATTTTTTTATCAGCTGGTAACAAGTATTTCAGAGGCTCAGCTTCAACTGGAGAAGATGCAGTTTTTCCATAACCTATTATTTCGAATACTTTAAGTGGTGCAAAATCTAAGTCTTTCTTAGACTCCTCGCTTTTAGACCATCTCCACAGCATCTCTTTACATCCACCACCAGCGGGTACAAGTCCAACCATAGTTTCGACTAAACCTACTACTATATTTGTGTGAGATGTTACAAAATTGCTTTGAACCATAACTTCAAATCCACCACCTAACGTAAGCCCAGAAGGTGCTGAGACAACAGGAAATTTTGAATACTTAAGTTGTTTACAGGTATCTTGAAAATATTTAATAAATTTTTCTATAGATTTATAATCCCCTTTTTCAGCAAAGTCCATTGTATATGACAAATTAACACCAGCAGAGAATTGCATACTTTCATTTATAATAATCAGAGGTTTATCTGTTGCTTTTTTTAAACTATCCATAGAGTCGTAATCAAGCGCACATGCTTTTGTGGTAAACTCTACAATATTAAAATCCTTAAACCTGTAAATTTCCGCTGATTTGTTTTTTTCCAAACTTAAAGCTTTGGGCTTCATCTTACCAAGTGTTTCTATTTCGGTATAAATTTGTCTTTCGCCGTAAAAATTTTCATCTTTTTTTACTGAAAGTTCCTCTAAAAATTTGTTTCCTTTAAATTCATCAACACGATTGAAAAAATTCTTTACACCTATTGATTTAAGCATTTCAAAAGGTCCCATAGCCCAGTTAAATCCTAATCTCATAGCTTCATCAATGTCATTGAATTTATTAGTTATGCCTGGGACTAAAGATGATGCATATTTAATGATTTGAGAAATCACTGACCAAGCATATTCTCCATACTTGTCTTTCCTATTAATGATAGTGTTAAGGTCCACAGTATCGATTTTGAGGTCAATTTTTTTAGACTCAGAGTATTCTCCTGTTTGGAGGTTAATTGCCTCCAAAATTTTTTGGTTTTCTAATTTTTTCATTCTATAGAAACCCCCCTTGCCTTTTCTACCAGTATACCCAGAATCGATCAATTTTTTTACAAGTGGTATCTCTTTAGCAACTTGCTGGAATTTATCTTTTTCTGGAAGTTCCTTTACAAAACTTTTTAAAACATCTGCCATCAAATCAATGCCAATTAGATCATATAAACCAAACACTCCAGTTTTAGGTATTCCCATAGGTCTTCCAAAGACTGCATCAGCCTCTTCAATAGTCAATTTCATTTTAAATGCTTCAGTCATAGCAACTTGCATTGCATAAACTCCCACTCTATTACCAAGGAAGCCTGGTGTATCGTTACAAACAATGGCACCTTTACCGAGTTCATTTTCACAAAAAACTTTCAAAGAATTGATTTTTTTTAAATCATTATTTTCATTTTTTACAATTTCTAATAAGCCCATATACCTAACTGGATTAAAGAAGTGTGTTATGCAAAAATCTTTTTTTTGCTCATCAGTCATGTTTTCAGATAAAATCTTAATTGGGATCGAGGAAGTATTTGAAGAAACAATAGCTCCATCTTTTCTATTATTAAAGATTTTTTTATAAATTTGATGTTTGATATCTATTCTTTCAACGACCGCTTCAACTATCCAATCTGCTTCTTTAACGGTATCAAAATTATCGTTGATATTACCAACTTTAATATTATTAATTTTTGACTTATCAATCAATAATGGTGGTCTTGACTTGTGTATTCGATCCCGCGCTTTGGTGCTTATATCAGTTGTAAGATCTAATAAAGTAACTGGTACATCAGCATTACATAAATGGGCTGCAATTCCACTACCCATAGTTCCAGAACCTATTACTACAACTTTTTTGATTTCCATTTTTTTTATCTGTTTATTCCTCTGAGTCTTTCAGATCGTCGTCTTAATAACTCAGCTGTAACAAGAATTAAAGTAGATAAAATTATTAAACATGTCGCAACAGCAAGAATTGTGGGGCTTAATTGTTCTCTTAGTCCAGTCCACATTTGAATAGGAATTGTCGTATTTTCTAAGCCAGCTAAAAATAAAACTACGACGACTTCGTCGAAAGAAGTTACGAAAGCAAATAATCCACCTGAGATCACGCCAGGTAAAATCAAAGGCAATGTGATTTTCATAAAAGTATTAACAGGATCACTTCCTAAGCTTGATGCAGCTCGTGTAACACTGTGATCAAAACCTGATAGAGTGGCAGTCACAGTAATGACAACAAAAGGTGTTCCTAAAATTATATGTGCAAGAACTATACCGGTATGAGTTGCAGCCAAACCTGCTTTAGCCATAAAAAAGAAAATAGCTACTCCAGAAATTATTAAAGGAACAATCATAGGTGAAATTAAAGTTGCCATTATCAAACCTTTAAACGGCATATGTCTGCTGCTTAAACCTAATGCAGCTACAGTTCCTAAAAGGACCGATCCAAGAGTTGCAAATATTGCAATTATGAAACTATTTTTTGCTGCTAACCCCCATGGATTTTTTGTTCCATAAATCATGTCTTTATACCATCTTAGAGAAAATGCATCTGGATCAAGATTTTTCATTCCCTCAGAAAAGCTTAAAAATTCTTCAGCATTAAAAGATAATGGAAATATTACAAATAGAGGCGCAATTAAAAAGAAAAATACACATGTGCAAATAGTAATGTAAAAGTAATGCCAAACTCTGTAGCGTGTTTCTGTATATTTTGGTAATGCCATAATTATCCTAGTTTAATGTTATCTACACCAACAAGTTTGTTGTATATCCAATATATTGCTAAAACTCCCGTAAGTAACATTAGGCCCATTGCTGAAGCAAAGCTCCAATCAAGGGTACTTTTCATGTGAAATGCGATTTGATTACTTATTAAAGTTCCTGATGCACCTCCTACTAGTGCTGGCGTTATGTAATAACCGATTGCAAGAATAAATACTAATAAGCAACCAGCTCCAATCCCGGGTATAGTTAAAGGGAAATAAACTTTCCAAAAAGCAATAAAGGGGGTTCCACCTAGCGATTTACCAGCTCTCATGAGACTGGGAGATATTGTTTTCATAACACTATATAAAGGTAAAACCATAAAAGGTAATAATATTTGTGTCATAGCCACATAGGTTCCAGTTTTGTTATACATCATTTCTGGTCTTGCATCATCTGCTACTAAACCTGTCATTACAAAAAAGTCGTTTACTATTCCTTGCTGTTGAAGAAGTATCATCCAACTTGCAGTCCTTACTAAAAGTGAAGTCCAAAAAGGAAGTAAAACACATATCATTAATAAATTGCTATACTTCATTGGTAAAGTTGCGAGTAAATGAGCAATTGGATATGCCATTAAGAAACAAAGTAATGTTACAAAAAATGCAACCTCCAAAGTTCTAATCCATAAAATCCTATGAACACGGCGATCTTCAGCAACGTTAACAATTTTTCCCTCCTCATTAACATACATATCCATCCCCTTTAAATATTTAGAACTTGTGTAAGCTGGTGCCCGTCTTTTAATTGCTCTCCAATATTCGACATTTTCCCATCTAGGGTGAACAGCCATAATTTGTTCTTTATAATTTCCCTCTTCAAATTTTTTCATCTTACGTTGTAATTTTTTTAAAATGCTTTTGAATCCATTTTTTGTATAATTAAGTTGAGTAGATAATTTACCAAAAGTCTTTTCTTCAATTAATTTTTTATAGTCTAAATAAAAAGCTTCAAAGACTTCTTCAGGTGGTAACTCCTTTCCATCCCAAGTTTCCATTGACTCAAATGTTTTTGGAAGCATTTGAGTTACCATTTTATCATCAACACTTCGCATCAACATATCTCCGATTGGAAAAATATAAGTAATTAGTAAAAAAAGAAGTAAAGGAGCTACAAGTAAAAAAGCTTTTATCTTATTTTTTCTTTCAGCTTTTTTTAAACTTACCTCTAAAGGTATGCCGTCAGTTGTTAAAATCTGTTTAGACTCAGAGCTCATTAATAAAAAAGGGCGGCTATAAAACCGCCCTCTAATTATAATATATAATTAAGTTTTATAAAACTTAAATTATAGACCAGCTTTCATTGCTTCCCATTTTTCACCAAGTTCTGTGCCGTTGTCAGCCCAGTATAGTGGGTCTACTAGGAAATAATTTTTAGTGTTTGCTGGTGCAGTTGGCATTTGTGGTACCATGTTAGTCTTACCATCTTTGTACCATGGCTCACCTGCTGCCATAACTTTAAGTGATGATTTTCTCCAAGGAGCATATGCAATATATTTTGCACTTCCAGCTAGACCTTCTGTACTTGTCATCATTGCTAAAGCTTTTTTAGCATCAGCTTCATTTGGTGATCCTTTAACTAATACGAAATATTCGTAATCAAGACCTTGTCCGTCCCAAACTTGTTTGATTGGAGCACCTTCACCGATTTGAGCGTTGAAGAATCTTCCGTTCCAACCAGTTGCCATAACAACTTCACCAGATACTAATAATTCTGGTGGTTGAGCACCTGCTGACCAAAATACACATCCACCGTTAGGGTCTGTGCATAATGCTTTGATTTTGTTCATTGCTCTGTTAACACCTTTTTCTGTATTAAGAGCTTTGTAGATTTTCTTTCCACCTTTTCCTGGTTTAATACCATCTGCTGCTAAAGCGATCTCTAAATTTGTTAAAGCGCCTTTATAGATAGCTCTTTTTCCTGGAAATTTTTTAGTGTCAAAGAAATCTTTTATAGTCTTTGGAGTACCTTTAACATTATTGGTGTTATAAGCATAGTTCCAAGAATATAAAATGTTTCCTACAGCACATTTACTTGGCATTGGAGCAAAGAAATCTTTGCTTGCTTTTGTACCATCTGGAGCTGCTGGGAAGTCTTTGTCAAAATCAAATTCAACAAATAAACCTTCGTCACATCCTGTGATAGTATCCATTGCAAATACGTCGATTATATCCCACGTAATTTTGCCAGCCTCTTTTTGTGCTTTAATTTCTGATAATCCACCTGAATAATCAACCCAATTGATTGATATTCCAAGTTTCTTAGCAGTTGGATCACCGTATCCTAGCTTTTGAGACTCTGTATAAGCTCCACCCCATGATGCAACTGTTACTGCAAATGCTGATGAAGTCACAGAAAATACAAAAGTTAGAACTAGTAATAGTTTACTTAGTTTTTTCATTATTCCTCCGTTTAAACGTTTTATATAAAGCGTAATTACAGCAAGATATGTTATAGGAGTCAACATGCCATTTAGCTAAAATAGGGCATTATTTGATGAAAAAATTGAAAATTAAACCTGAGGTTTATTTTGGATCTAGTGCTCGAGCATCATGACTATTCCAACTAACATTAATTTGGTTGCCCATTTTAATATCCATATTTGCAGAACTATTAGGCACCTTTAATATAAATTCTTTGTTTCCTAATAGGTCCAGTCTAACTCTTGTATGATCTCCATGATAGATTACTTCTTCTATCTTTCCTTTAAAGTTATTGTCCATTTTATCTTTCGTATTTATTAAAGCTCGCTCTGGTCTTATCGATACGGTAGTTTTATCTCCACTTGTTTTTACTGATATCGGATTGGCAATTATTTCAGATCCATCATTTAGTTTTACTTTGCATTGGTCTTTTGACATATCTGTTATTTGTCCTGCAAAAGTATTATTCTCTCCGATGAACCTAGCAACAAAAGAATTTACTGGTTCTTCATATAATTTGTCTGGTGATGAAAGTTGTTGAACCTTTCCATCATTGAATACTGCTATTCGATTAGACATTGTTAATGCTTCACTTTGGTCATGAGTGACATAAACTACCGTAACACCAATACTTTCATGAATATGTTTGATTTCATATTGCATACTCTCTCTTAAATTTTTGTCTAAAGCACCTAATGGTTCGTCCATTAATACGACTTGGGGATCAAATACTAAAGCTCTTGCTACAGCTACCCTTTGTTGCTGACCACCAGATAATTGCCCTGGCATTCTATGTTCAAAACCTGACAGGGATACCATTGATAGAGCTTTATCTACTTTTTTATCAATTTCATCCTTTTGAAATTTTCTTACCTTTAAAGGAAAAGCTAAATTTTCATACACAGTCATGTGAGGAAACAAGGCATAGTTTTGAAAGACCATTCCTATTCCTCTTTTGTGCGGGGGTATATTCGAAATTGGATTTTTATCTAAATAAATTTCTCCATTTGTGGGAGTTTCAAAACCAGCTAACATCATCAAACAAGTTGTCTTACCTGATCCAGACGGCCCTAACATAGTTATGAACTCGCCTTCAGCAATGTCCAGATTTAAATCTTTAACAACAAGTACTTTACCATCGTAACTTTTGTCAACTTTATCGAATTTTACAAATTCTAAGTTCTTTGACATAGAATTAGGTTTAAAACATTTGTAGAGATTTTTTTCAAGAACTTATTTTACGTGTAAATCTCTCGAAAAATTGCATAAAAGTTCATTTCCACTCTCGGTTATTCTTATAGACTCTGATGACTCAACGCCCCAATCACCAAATTGCATAACAGCGATCATGTGATAACAGACATTAGGTTTTAATTCAGTCATATCTCCTTTGTAAATATTTAAAGTATGCTCACCCCAATCTGGTGGATACCCGATACCTATAGAGTAACCTGTTCTTGACTCTTTTTTTATTCCATGTCTATCAAGAACTTTCCAGAACTTTTCCGCAACATCATTAGCTGTGTTTCCAGGTTTACTAGCATTAATACCTTCCTCTAAAGCTTCATTAGTTGCTTTCATAGCATCAAGTTTTTTTTGATCTGGCTTCCCTAAGTTAATTGTTCTTGCTATTGGAGCATGATACCTTTTATACGTACCTGATAACTCAATAATTGTTGCTTCCCCATTCACAAATTTTTTGTCACTTGCAGTTAAATGTGAAGCTGATGTTCCTTTTCCAGTAGGAAGTAAAGTTGCAATACTTGCATATTCTCCGCCGTATTCTGGGGTACCTCTAAATAAAGTTCTTTGAATTTCTGCAACAGCATCGCATTGTCTTACATCTGGATTTATTGTTTCCATTGCAGTTTTCATAGCCATCTCAGAAATAGTTGCTGCCTTTTTCATATATTCAATTTCAGCGATGGATTTTTCTACTCTTACCCAATTAACTAATCTTTCAGAGTCTAAAATTTTTGCATTTGGCAATCCCTTTTTTAACTTTTCATAACAATAAGCTGTAAAATAATGGGAATCCATTTCTACTCCAATATTAATTTTATCCCACTTTTTTTTCTTTATTAAATCAACTAACGCATCATACGGATGGGTTGGCCAGGTGTGGATATATTTTTCGTCGTAAATAATAATATTTTCCTTTTTAAGGTAAGTCGTTATAAAAGCTCCACCAGCATCCTGAGCTCTTACAAAACATAGGGGCTCATCAGAATTCGCATGAACTATTACACATTGAGAATAATAAAAAGACCAAGCATCATATCCTGTCAGATAGTTTATGTTTGCAGTATCCTGTGAAATAAGAAGTTCAATTCCTTTATTTTGCATTTCTGATTGAACTTTTTTAAGACGATTTTTATATTCTTTGGCTGTAAAATTCATATAAACGTTAGTTAAATAAACTTCCAAATCCAGTTACAGATTTATTTTCATTTATTTTTTCTAAAGTTTCCCAAATGAGTGCTTGGTTACTTGATAACACAATCATATTTAATTTTTTTTCAAGTTTTTCAATTATGTTTAAAACTGGTAAAGAGGTACAAGAAACAAATAGTGCCTGAGCTTGATTATGATCAATTTCAGACAATATTTCAAATAACTTATTTTGATCTACTTTTCCAATGTCAACATCTGACTCGATATCAAAATATGTATTTGAAACTATTTCAAATTTTTTTTCTTTAAAAAAATTTACAACATCATCATTTAAAGACTTAATATATGGTGTGACTACAGATATTCTTTTAATATTCTTTTTCTTAAGAGCATTTAAAGCTGCGGTGCTTGGAGCTGTAACTAACGCATTTGGTTTAGCTAAATTGATTTTTTTTTTTATGTTATCAAAACCAGATACAATTGTTCCCGATGTGCAACCAAAAACAACACAATCTACTTTTTCGCCAGGTAATATGTTGTCTGCAACCGAGGTGATATTTTCTGACATCTTTTTTAAATTTTCAGCTGTTACAGGATTGTAATTTTTAATCCTATTAACATATAAATCTACTGGTTTATCACTTAAGACTTTTGAGAAATCTTTTTCTATCGTGTTGTCAGTTGACAAAACAATTAAGCCTACTCTTGTATTAGTCTCTTTTGCAAATTGAGCTTTAATCTTTTTTGAATTCATATTAATTGACATAGGATAACTAAAAAAATATGAATGTCATTCTATAAATCAATTTAAAATTGGATTTTTTTGACTATTAAACATTACTTATTAATTTTATTGATCATGGCACTATTTGGGAGTGCCTTTGTATTTGGAAAACTTGTCTTAAATACAAATGTACCTCCTTTACTTTTTGGATCACTAAGAATGTTGGTGGTTGTGATTTGTTTATTACCCTTTTTTAATTTTAAGATCCCTAAGGAAAACTTGAAATCATTATTTATTTTTTCATTTTCCATGGGAGTTGGAGTTACAGGTTTTACTTATCTATCTTTACGGGAGTCAAATATAGTTTCGCCCGTTATAATAGGGTCCCAGCTCGCCATTCCATTTGCAATTATTTTAAGTAATTTTTTCCTAAATGAAAAATTTAGTTTTAATAAATGGTTTTTTGTAATTACATCCTTTTTGGGGATTATTCTAATTGGTTTTGATCCACAGTTGATCAACAATATTTTCGCCCTTGTGCTCACAGCTTTAATGGCATTCTTTTATGCTATTGCAAATGTGGCCAGCAGAGATACAAATAAATTAAACATTGTTACTACAAATTTTTTCATGGCATCTGTTGGATTTGTATCATTAATAATTTTATCCTTTTTTTTTGAGGGTAATACGATGTTTATTCTAAAAAATATTCAGCAAGATATGTGGTTTTTAATAATTTACTCTGGTCTAATTGTTTCAATAGGCGCTCATATGTCTTTATTTTACTTATATAAATTTTATCCAGTGGGTAAAGTTCTTCCCTTTTATGCTTTATTTCCTGTATTTGGATTGATCCAAACATTTATAATATTTAATGAAATCCCAAGTTTGATAATGACTTCAGGTGGGATAATTGTAGTTGGGTCTGTGTTTTTAATTCAAAAGGTAAAATAACGTAATTGAAAAAGTATTAATCATGGCATATTTTTATTTGACCTAATCATGAGAAAAAAAATTCTTAGTTTCCTTTTTTTATTCTGTTTTATGGGGAATCAAACAGAAATCCAAGCGAATGAAATTACTATTGGTATAACCCTTGGTTTTACAGGCCCGATAGAATCTATTGTTCCGAGTATGGCATCTTCAGCAGAGTTAGCAATTTCAGAAGCAAATTCCTCAAAAATATTTTTAAGTGGTGAGGAAAAAATCAAATCAATTAAAATAGATACAATGTGTGACAAGTCCCAGATTAAATCAGTAAACAAAACAATTAATGAAAATAATATTATTGCAATTATTGGTGCTGCTTGTCCTGGGATATCTGAAGGAATACTTTTGGGAACAGCTAATAAAAAAAACATTCCTATGATTTCCCCGTCAGCAACTACTCCGTTGTTGTCTATGTTAGATGAAAAAAACTTATTTTTTAGAACGACTACTCCAAGTAATAGAGATGGTGAGGTTTTAGCTAAAATTGTAAAAGATAGAGGTATCAAACGTATTGCAGTTTCATTCCAAGACACAAATTATGGAAAAGAACTTGAGAGAAATTTTAAAAAAACACTTAATGATAGCAATGTAGAGATTACCGTTAGCGTACCCATAAAGACAAATAAAACTGATCTTTCAAATGAAGTATCAGTCTTAGCTGCTGCAGGAGGAGACGCTGTAGCAATTTTTACTGAAATTGAACAAGATGGGGAAAAATTAATTAAGTCAATTCTTGACTCAGGTGCTTTTGAAAAATTCATTTTATCAGATAGGATGATTAATGAATCTACTGAAAAAGAGTTTGGTAAATTAATTAATAACTCATTTGGGATAATCTCAGGTTCAAATTCCAAAAATATTAATACATTTTATAAAATTGTTAAAAAAAGTAACATTGATACTTCAGTACCATTTATTGGGGAGACGTACGATGCAGCAGCTATACTTATTCTTGCTTTACAGGAAAAAAAATTTAAATCAGATAATAATTTATCTAAAAGTATTATGTTAGTGAGCAATTCTCCAGGTACCAAAATCTATCCGGGTGAAATTACCAAAGGTTTAAAACTTCTGAAAAAAGGAAAAAAAATAGATTATGAGGGAGCTACAAATGTTGAATTCGATGTAAATGGGGACGCCTTTGGAACATTTTTAGAAAAAGAAATTATAAAAGGCAAATTTAAAATAAGACAGCAAAGGTAACTATAAATTAATAGCTGTTTTTTTTGGAGGGAAATTTTTTTTGTTTTACCGAGTTTTTATATTTTATAATTGCACTTTTGATATATTTCTTAACATTACCAAATTTTTTTACAAACCTAAATTTAGTCTCATTCAAACCAATCAAATCATCCGTTACAAGAACTTGACCATCACAATTTACTGAAGCACCAATTCCAATTGTTGGTATATTAATTGAGTTTGTTATTTTTTTTGAGATATCGCTATAAATACATTCTAAAACAATTCCAAAAGCTCCGCTTTGTTCTAGATCTTGAGCATCCTTCAAAAGTTTTCTTTTTTCCACTTCATTTTTACCTTTAGATCTAAATTTTCCTTTAGTTGTTTGTGGTGTTATTCCAATATGACCTAATACGGGTATTCTATTTTTAACCAAATGTTTTACGATTTCTTTCACTTTTGTTCCCCCCTCAACTTTAACAGCATCGCATTTTGTCTCTTTAATTGATCTCTTAGAATTTTTAAGTGCTTCAGATTTATTTCTGTAGGTATTATAAGGAAGATCAATTACTAAAAGGCTTTTTCTAACCCCCATTCTAGCACTCTTGGTATGTTCGATCATCATATTTAGACTTACTTTTCTTGTTGTATCATAATTATATAATACAGATCCAAGAGAGTCTCCGACTAGAACTATATCTGCGTGATCATCAACGATTTCAGCAATATTTTTGGAATAGGCTGTAAGGCAAACAATCTTTGATTTATTTTTTTTCTTCAAAATTTTTTTTATTTTATTGTTCATTACTCTAATTCAATAGTGCTTGGTGGTTTTGAAGTAACATCATAAACTACTCTGTTTATCCCTCTAATGTTGTTAATAATTTTATTAGATACATTTTGTATGAAATTTTTAGGAAAATCAAAAAAATCTGCTGTCATACCATCTTGAGAAGTAATTGCTCTTAACAAGCAAATATACTCATAAGTTCTATTATCACCCATAACACCAACAGTTTTTACCGGTAACAAAGCGGCATATGCTTGCCAAATTTTATCATATAATTTTTCTTTTTTAAGTTCAGAAATAAAAATATTATCTGCCTGCTTTAATATTTCTATTTTATCTTTCGAGACTTTGCCTGGCATTCTTATTGCTAATCCAGGCCCTGGAAATGGGTGACGACTAATTATTTCCTTAGATAAATTTAATTTTATTCCTAGTTTTCTTACTTCATCTTTAAAAAGCAATCTTAATGGTTCGCACAATTCCAATTTCATTTTTTTTGGCAATCCTCCAACATTATGATGTGATTTAATCTTAGATGTTTGACTCCCAGTTACTGACTTACTTTCAATTAAATCTGGGTATAAAGTTCCTTGAGCTAAAAACTTCACGTTCTTTAATTTTTTCGCATAATGTTCAAAAATTTTAATAAATAAATTTCCAATTATTTTTCTCTTTTTTTCAGGTTCTGTAATATTTTTTAATTTCTTTAAAAATTCATCTGCTGCATTTACATATATCAAATTCATTTTTAGTTTTTTTTTAAAAGTATTTACTACTTGTTTTTCTTCGTGAAGTCTTAACAATCCAGTATTAACAAATATGCAATGTAACTGCTTGCCGACTGCTTTATTTAATAATTGAGCCACAACGCTGCTATCTACACCCCCAGATAGAGCGCAGATTATTTTTTTATCACCAACTTGATTTTGGACATCTTTTATTAATGTTTTCTTTTGATGATCTGTTGACCAATTTTTTTTTGACTTACATATATCAAAAATAAAATTTTTGAGTAATAAAATTCCTTTTTCTGTGTGAGTTACTTCAGGATGGAATTGAACACCATATCTCTTGATTGCATCATTTTCAATTATCGTAAATTTTGAACCTTTTGTTGATGCCACTCCCTTAAAGCCTTTTGGTAATTTTGTTACGTGATCCGCATGGCTCATCCATACATTCCTATGTTTATGGTTATCAAAAAATTTTTTGGTTAATTTTGAGTTTAATTTTTTTTTAATAGTAGCCAAGCCGAACTCTCTATTTTTTGCTGTTATAACCTTACCACCATAATGTCTTGAAATTAATTGATGGCCAAAGCAAAGACCTAAAATAGGAACTTTTAAGTTTAAAATCTTTTTATTAAAATTTATTTTTTTATCTTCATAAACATTTAAAGGACCGCCTGATAAAATAATCCCAAATAGTTCCTCCGCATTAACTTTTTTAACTTGTTTGTGATTTGATATTTCTGAAAATACACCAAGCTCTCTTACACGTCTTGCAATTAATTGGGTATATTGAGAACCAAAATCAATTATAAGAATTTTCTTAGCTCTATTGTTTTTTTTCATTTTTTGCTTCAAGATTTTGGAGTGTTTTTTCAATTTCTTTTTTTTTGGAGCAAAAATCCTTACAAACTATATTTAGTTTTGCTAATAATTCATTTGCTTTAGAAAAATTTGATTTATCAAGATTAATTTGTATTAGCAAATAAATTGCTTCTTCATTATTTGGTTCAAGTAGAAGAGTAGTGTTTAAATTTTTTTCTTCTTCTTTCTGGTTTTTTTCAGAATTGAATATTTTAGCTAAAAATAAGTAAGATTTGGCGTCTTTAGGGTTAAATACAATATTTCTATGAAACAAAAATTTAGAATCATCAAATTTTTTGGCATTAAATTTATCTACTGCTTGATCGTAAAAATTTTCAGAGCCATAAGCAATTGTTTTAAAAAATAATAATATTATAATTAAAAAAAATTTATTTATATTCCTCATAAATATTGGCTGTTTTTTTTGACCTCATCTATACTATGAACCATACTCTCATAAAATCCAGCTTTTGTAATTTTAACAAATTTTGGTTTATTTCTTAGATTAATTACATTTTTAGAACCTAAGTAGCCCATCGATGATTTAAGTCCCCCAATAATTTTAAAAATTATCTTAGATACACCGCCTTTATATTTAATCAAACCCTCTACTCCCTCTGGGACATATTTTGAACTATCCTTTTGTTTTTTTTGGAAATATCTATCAGCGGAACCTTTGTTCATTGCTCCAACCGATCCCATTCCCCTGAAAACTTTAAATAGTTTTCCATTTTTTTTTATAATTTTGCCTGGAGCCTCGTTAGTCCCAGCAATCATTGATCCTACCATTACAGCATCTGCACCTGCTGCAAGTGCTTTTGCAATATCCCCAGAAAACTTAATTCCTCCGTCGGAAATCATTTTAACATTTTTGTTTAAACCTTTTTTTACATCTAACAATGCACTTAACTGTGGAACACCAATACCAGCAACAAGTCTAGTTGTACAAATCGATCCTGGTCCAATTCCTACTTTTACTATATCTACTCCGAGTTTGCATAAAAATTTCGCTGCTTCAGCTGTTGCAATATTGCCTGCACATAAGGTTGTTTTACTCGATTTTCTTATTTTTATAAATTTAATTATATTCGCTACCCTTTTAGAATGGCCATGTGCTGTATCAACAACAATCAAATCTACTTTACACTTAATAATTTTCTCTGCTCGAGATAGTTCGGTATCATTAGTCCCAACTGCTGCGCCAACTGCTAAACCTTTTTTTTGAACTTTTTTTATTTCTAATATCTGTTCATTAATGGTGAGATTCCTGTGAATAACTCCAATACCCCCTGCCTTTCCAATTTCAATTGCCATTTTGGACTCTGTGACTGTGTCCATGGCAGACGAAAGCAAAGGTATTTTAAGATTCAAATTTTTTGACAATTTGACAGACGTATTTACCTCGGAAGGAAGCACAGAAGAATACTTTGGCGCTAAAGTGACATCATCAAAGGTAAGTGCTTCTTTTATAGGATCCATAATAGTTTATATACGATTCCTGAAAATTTTAAAGTGACTATCTTAAATTTTTACAGATAATGAAGCTTTCTTTCGAGTCTTTTCTGCTTGAAGGTGGTTTAAAAATTTTACTTTCTTTAAAGTTTTTTTTTGCATTTTCAACAATTTCATTAAATGTTGAGCCCATAAAAATTTTCGATAAAAAAATTCCTTTTGGTCGCAGCATACCAATAGCAAAGTGCATTGCTGTTAAAGAAAGTTCACCCGTTTGAATTGAATCTAAATTTTTATTTCCAGTTGTATTAACCGCCATATCAGAGACTACTAGATCTATTTTTTTTGGAAAATAATCTGTAATCATTTTTTGGTTTTTATTATCCAAAAAATCGCCAACAACATGATAAACGTCTTTTATTTTCTCAACTTTTTTAAGATCAATAGACATTATTTTTGAACCTTTTGATTTTTCAGATAGATACTGTGTCCAACTTCCAGGTGCAGAACCCACATCCAAAATATTTAAATTATTTTTAATAATTTTAAATTTTTCGTCTAATTCTTTAAGTTTATATACCGCCCTCGATCTATAACCTTCTAACTTTGATAGACGAACATATTTGTCTCTTCTTTGTCTTATAACCCAACTTTTAGATATCTTATTTTTTTTCAACTATTGTTAAACCTTAAGCTTTTAGTTTCTTTTTGATCTTGAAGATTATAAATATCGATTTTTATGTTTTTATCTAATCTCATATCAACATTGTTTTTCCAAATTCCAGCAGCTAAATGCATAATGCCAATTTTATTATTCGGTAAGTAAGGCTCTACAAATGTTTTTTGAAAATCATCGTATTTTGGAAGTAAATTGCTCGCAATCCAGTTGCAATTTAAAGGTAAAAATTCTGTATCTACTTCATCTATGTAAACACTTAGATTTATTGCTAACCCTTCTGAACCAAAAATTTTTCCATTTTTCAAAGTTTGTCTTAGATTTTTTTGCCATACCTCCCAACATGGTGAATTTTTTTGAAGTGAAAATACTCCAATGTTAATATGGGGTGCAAACGCAAGTTTTCTTGATTTTGAAATATCAATATTTGATGAAAGAGCATGTTTGAAATTTTGACTTTTGATAATTGCTAGTTTTCCAAATAACCATTTAACTTTAGACATTATCTTATATCCTGGTCCCATTGTTTGAGTAATTCCTAATTTTCCTTTTTCACATGCTTTGAAGTATAATTCTACACACTTCCAATCGTTAACCCATGCATCACAGTCTATCCAAAGATACTTCTCATATTTTGGAAAATATTTTGGTAGGAATGCTCGAGACACTTGACTTTTGAGCCATTCTTTTCCCATTACTTTAAAATTTGAAACTTCAATATCCCACTCTGCTTTTGCTACTTCATCAACCTTATTTTTTAATTGCTCTCTTTGATTGTCATTTATTCCTGCATCGAGTACACAAATTGCTGTATCTTTACTCTCAGGTTTCTTTTTAATTGAGTCTATCAATTCAATTAACAAATCAAAATACTTTTCATCTGCTAATGAAACTATAGCGCTTTTTTTCATTTAAAGGACATCTTCTTGATCTTCGCCATCTTGATTAGCATGACTAAATTTTTTGGATAGCTTGCGAAAATGGAAAAAGCTAATTGGTATAAGAAGTAAGTATATTAGTGTTGATACTACTATAACGTTATAAGTATAAATTAATAACAAACCAAAAAATAAAATTAACGTAAATAATAAAAAAATTGTTAATCTTCTTGGTACCACAATCTTTTTAAAAGAATAAGTTGGTATCTTGCTAATTAATAATATTGAAGTTAAAATAAAAAAACCAGGCACTAGATATTCATTTTCGATCAAAAAAAACTGAAGTTCACTAAAACTATAAATTAATGGAAATAAAACTAAAATACCTCCAGCCGGTGAAGGGACGCCTTCGAAAAAATTATCTTTCCACTTTGCATTGGTATTTGAAGTAATATTAAATCTAGCCAATCTTAAAGCAACACAAATTACATAAATCAAACAAACTAACCACCCCACTCTTCCAAGATTATTTAGGGACCAAAAATACATTATAAATGCCGGAGCAACTCCAAAACTTATAACATCTGTTAAAGAGTCAAGTTCTTTACCAACTTCTGAAGTTCCTTTGATAAGTCTTGCAATTCTTCCATCAAGACCATCTATAATCCCAGCAACTAAAATTGCTAGAACTGCAAAACCAAACCTGCCATCAAAAGCAAATTTTATAGAAGTTAAACCTATGCATACGCCTACAAGTGTAAACATATTAGGTAAAATTGATCTTGTTTTTTTGTTCGCGACTAATTTAAAATTTTTATTTTGTTGTTCCATTTTATTTTTTTGCAATTAATGTCTCTCCAGCCACTGCCCTTTGATTTACTTTTACTAAAGGTTTGTAATTTTCAAAGTATATGTCTGCCCTACTACCGAATCTAATCATTCCTATTCGATCACCTTGGTTTAGTTTTTCCCCTTTATTTGTCTCAGTAACAATACGCCTAGCAATCAAACCAGCTATCTGAACAACTACAACTTGATCACCATTACTATTTTTAATTTTATAATAATTTCTCTCATTATCTTCGCTGGCTTTATCTAATGAAGCATTTAAAAATTTTCCAGGTTTATATAAAATTTCTTCAATTTCGCCACTACATGGAATTCTGTTTACGTGACAATCAAAAACATTCATGAATACGCTTACTTTGGTAAATTTTTTATTCTCTAAAGAAAGTTCTGAAGGACCATTAACTTCCTCCACTTTAATCACTAATCCATCAGCTGGACTTACAAGATAATTTTCATCGTTTATTGGGAATCTATCTGGATCTCTAAAAAAATAGTAAACCCATATTGTAAGAATAATACCTATTAAACCTAAGAAACCACTTATTAAATATAAAACGAGTGTTCCAAGTCCAAAGATTACTAAAAACTTATAACCTTCATTATGTATTTTAGGAAAAACTTTATCTATCATAATCCTTTAATTTGATAATTTCTGATTAATATGTATATAAAAAGCAGAAATTCAATTACTAAGATTTATACATAAATATGAGCAAAATTAAGGTCAAAAATCCAATCGTCGAGTTGGATGGCGATGAAATGACAAGAGTAATTTGGGAGTTTATTAAGAATAAACTGATATTACCGTATCTAGATTTGGGTATTGAATATTACGATCTTGGTATGAAAAGCAGGGATAATACTTCAGATCAAATAACTATTGATTGTGCGAATGCAATTAAAAAAAATGGAGTGGGTATTAAATGTGCAACAATTACTCCAGACGAAGCACGAGTAAAAGAATTTAATTTAAAAAAAATGTGGAGATCTCCAAATGGTACAATCAGAAATATCATTGGTGGAACTGTTTTTAGAGAACCTATTATTTGTAAAAATGTTCCAAGATTAGTACCTTCATGGACTGATCCCGTGATTATTGGAAGACATGCATTTGGAGATCAATATAGAGCAACCGACTTTAAAGTGCCGGGCAAAGGAAAACTTGAAATTAAGTGGACATCTGAAGATGGCAAAGATACCAAAAATTATGAGGTATTCAATTTCCCAGGATCAGGGGTGGCTTTATCAATGTACAATTTAGACAAATCAATAGAAGATTTTGCTCGATCTTGCTTTAACTATGGATTAATTAAAAAGTGGCCAGTTTATCTATCAACAAAAAACACAATTTTAAAAACTTACGATGGAAGATTTAAAGATATATTTCAGAGTGTTTTTGAAAAAGAATTTAAATCGTCATTTGAAGAGAATAATTTAATATATGAACATAGGCTTATAGATGACATGGTTGCCTGCGCAATGAAGTGGAGTGGTAAATATATTTGGGCTTGTAAAAACTATGATGGTGATGTTCAATCAGATACTGTTGCTCAAGGATACGGTTCTCTTGGACTTATGACAAGTGTACTGCTCGCACCAGATGGAAGAACAATGGAAGCAGAGGCTGCTCATGGAACTGTTACGAGACATTACCGAATGCATCAACAAGGAAAAGAAACTTCAACAAATCCTATAGCATCAATTTTTGCTTGGACTAGAGGACTTGCCCATAGAGGAAAATTAGATGCAAATGATGAACTAATAAAATTTGCAAATACGTTAGAAAAAGTTTGTATTGATTGTGTTGAAACTGGATCAATGACTAAAGACTTAGCTATTTTAATAGATACAAATCAAAAATACCTTACTACAAATCAATTTCTAGATGCAATCGATGGTAATTTAAAAAAGAAGTTAAATTAAGCTTTTAATCTTTTCAAAACTTTCTTCTATTTTGTTTGAATGAACTCCACCAGCTTGGGCAAAATCAGATCTACCTCCACCACCTTTTCCACCAAGAATTTCTGAACCAGATTTTACAAATTTTATTGCATCGTATTGTTTAGTTAAAGTATCTGTAACTCCTACTGCTAAACCTATTTTATCATCTTTAATTGCATATATAACTACAATTCCCTCTTTGATATCTTTCTTGCCTTGATCAACAAGTCTTCTTAATTCTTTAAAAGGTAGGTCATCTATTTTTTGAAATCTTATATTTATCTTTTTAATATTTTGGTCTTTAACAATATTTTTTTTATTATCTGATAAAATACTTTTTACTGTTATTTCATCTAATTGTTTTGTCAGCTCCTTAATTGTAATCTTAAGGTCATCTGATTTTTTAATTGGTTTTCCTCCAAGTTTGGTGATTTCACTCGATAGCGATTTGATAGTTTCTTCATTTTTTTGAGAAGACAAACTGGACATCTTATCTTTTGACTTTAGATATTCTTCAAGTTGTTTATCTCTTAATGCTTCAACTCTTCTAACGCCTGCTGCAATTGATGATTGACTGACTACTTTAAATTTACCAACCTCACCAGTGTTTTTTACGTGTGTTCCACCACAAAGTTCTGTTGAAAAATATTTGTTACCTTCTTCACCCATAAACACAACTCTAACTTCATCTCCATATTTTTCTCCGAATAAAGCCATTGCCCCTTGTTCAATACCCTCCTCAGGAGTCATTAATCGTGTAATAACTTCCGTTTTTGAGTTTACAAACTTGTTTACATTTTCATCAATTTTTTTCATTTCTTCATCTGTAATTGGTTTCATATGACTAAAATCAAATCTTAATCTATCTGGTGCAACTAATGATCCTTTTTGCATTACATGTGTTCCTAAAGTTCTTCTAAGAGATTCATGTAATAAATGCGTTGCTGAGTGATAAGATCTAATATTTTGACGTCTTTCTGAGTTTATTTTTAGTTCAACATTATCTTTAAGTTTAATTGTGCCTTTTGAAACTTTACCAAAGTGAACAAATAAGTTTCCAATCTTTTTTTGAACGTCGTTTACTTCGAATTCGTTTTCACCTGAAGTTATTGTTCCTTTGTCACCAACTTGACCACCTGACTCCCCATAAAAAGGAGTTTGATTTAAAATAATTTGACCTTCTTCGCCTTCTTTTAATTGTTGAATTTCTTTATCATTTTTAATAATTGCAGTAACACTTCCCTCAGCCTGATTAGTCTCATAACCTAAAAATTCAGTGGGACCGATTTTTTCTTTTAGATTAAACCAAATTTCACTGACTGAACTATCCCCTGAACCTTTCCAATTCTTTTTTGCTAGTTCCCTACTTTTTCTCATCATCTCATCAAATTTATTGTTATCTACTTGAAGAGATTTGTTCTTAAGAATGTCTTCAGTTAAATCTAACGGAAATCCGTAAGTATCATAAAGTTTGAAAGCAACCTCACCAGGAAGGACCTTGTCTATTTTTGAGATTTCATCATCTAAAATTTTCATACCTCTTTCTAATAAAACTAAAAATTTTTCTTCCTCCATTTTTAAAGTTTCTTTGATAAGTGACTCTGCTCTTTTTAATTCTGGATAATTTTTAGACATTTCATCTAAAAGAGTTTTAAAAATATTGAAAAAAATTGGTTCTTTAGATCCTAGTAAATGTGAGTGTCTCATTCCTCTTCTCATAATTCTTCTAAGTACATAGCCTCTTCCTTCATTAGATGGTAACACACCTTCGGCGAGTAGAAACGAACTTGCCCTTAAGTGATCAGCTATCACTCTAAAACTTGATAAATTATTTTCATCAGGTTTTACTTTTACAGTTTCAGAGATCGAATTTATTAATTTTAAAAAATGGTCAGTTTTATAATTATCATGTGTACCTTGAAGAAGAGCTGCCATTCTCTCAAGACCCATACCTGTATCTACTGAAGGTTTAGGCAAATCTATTCTTTTATCTTTTGAAACTTGTTCATATTGCATAAAAACTAAGTTCCATATCTCAATATATCTATCCCCATCTTGGTCTTTGCTTCCGGGTAGCCCACCTTTTAAATGATCTCCATGATCATAAAAAATCTCAGAACAAGGTCCACATGGACCTGTTTCACCCATTGACCAAAAGTTATCTGAGGTAGAAATTTTTATTATTCTATTTTCATCTAAGCCTGATATTTTTTTCCAAAGTTTAAATGCTTCTTCGTCTTCATTAAAAACAGTAAAATAAAGTCTATTTTTATCTAATCCAAAATCTTTAGTTATTAAGTTCCACGCAAGTTCAATTGCTCTTTCTTTAAAGTAATCTCCAAAAGAAAAGTTTCCAAGCATTTCAAAAAAAGTATGGTGTCTTGGAGTATATCCAACATTTTCTAAATCATTATGTTTACCGCCTGCTCTAACGCATTTTTGTGAAGTTGTGGCTCTTTTGTAATCTCTTTTTTCTAATCCAGTAAAAACATTTTTGAACTGGACCATTCCAGAATTTGCAAACATTAACGTCGGGTCGTTATTAGGAACTAAGTTGCTAGACTCAACTATTTTATGATCATTTTTCTCAAAATATTTGAGAAAAGTATTTCTTATTTCATTTAAGGTTTTTTGAGCCATATTTTTAAAATACAGCTTTTTTAAATGATGTCTATATTTAAGGAGTTGCTGATTTTGTCAATAATTCAAAAAATAAGTTGAACATTGACTTAATCTTTAATGATAAATCAAATAGCTAACTTAAAAAGATTTTGGTAAGTTTATTTATATAACAGGAGAAAGAAAATATGAAAAAAGTAGATATTAAAACTATATGGGATGATGAATTTGGTGAGTTAGATACAAAAAAAAGTGGAGATTTTAATATTAAAATGACTGGAAATTTCGACAATTGGGATAGTCTGTCGAAATTAGATTATTTATCAGATTTAGAAAATTGGATACAGAGCCTCGTTAACAAAATACACAAACAATCAGGCCCAAAAGAAAGTTTTATCCATAGTTATATAATGGGCACCCCTAAAAGTTCAGAACAACAAGAAGCAGACAAAGATCCAATTCAATATAAAAAGAGGCAAGAGGCTGCGAGAGAAATAATGTCAACTTTAAATCAAGGTGGGGAAAGGTTTAATAATGTAATCCGTTTCCCAAAAAATAAAAAAGATGAATGAGAAGTAAGGAATTTAATAAAGTAAAACCTTATGTTTACATCATAAAGAACAAATCAACTGGATTAAGATATTTTGGCGTAAGGTGGAGAAATACACATAAAAATAGAACACCTTTTGATGATCTAGGTAAAGAATATTTTAGCAGTAATCCTAAATTAAAAAAGGCATTTAGCAAAAATCCTAAAAATTTTGAGTATAAGCCTGTTTATACGTTTAATTCAAAAAAGGAGGCAATTTTATACGAACTAAATTTTAATAAAAAAATAATCAAAAGTAAAAAGTGGCTTAATACATCTGCATTTCCTCAAATTATTCATACACCCCAAACTAAAAAAAAAATATCAAAAACAAAAAAGGGTAACTCCCCAGCTTGGAATAAAGGTATTCCACACACGGAGACTCAAAAACAAAAATTGAAAAAAAACCACAAAGGATTCAAAGGACAAAAACATTCCAATAAATCAAAAAAGAAAATGTCATTGTCCAGGAAAGGTATAAGATTTAGTAAAAAACATTTGAAAAACCTATCAAAATCTCACATGGGACATATACCTTGGAACAAAGGAAAAAAAGGAATTTATTCAAAAACAACATTAAAAAAAATGTCAAAAGCATCTAAAGGTAGGGTGCCCTGGCATAAAGGCAAAACTGGAGTTTATGGAAAAGAGCAATTAAAAAAACTGTCTGAAAAAATGAAAGGTAATACTTATCGAAGAGGTTCAACCCAATCACTAGAAGCAAGACGTAAAATGTCCTTTTCCATGAAAGGTAGAATTCCTTGGAACAAAGGTAAAAAAAAATTTAATTAAAATCTACAAGGGGAAAAAGGCGCCTGTTACAGCGCCTTTTCTTAACTAATAATGACTATTTAGCTAATTCTTTTTTGCAGGAGGAGTCTCTTCTTTTTGGCTCGCTTCTATTTTCTCCTGATCAAGTGGGTTACCTTCGATTTTTTTAGTAATCACACCTGCTTTTTCTCTAATTGCCATCTCTATTTCAGCGGCAACTTTTGGATTTTGTTCTAAGTAGATTTTGGCATTTTCTCTTCCTTGGCCAATTTTCTCACCTTTGTACGCATACCAAGCACCAGATTTTTCAACAATCTCTGCTTTTGCACCAAGGTCAATTAATTCACCTACTTTACTAATTCCTTTTCCATACATTAGATCAAACTCAACCACTTTAAATGGTGGAGATACTTTGTTTTTAACAACCTTAACTCTTGTAGAGTTACCAATGATTGCATCTTTATCTTTTATCGCACCAATTCTTCTAATATCCATTCTTACAGATGAGTAGAATTTTAATGCATTTCCACCTGATGTAGTTTCAGGACTTCCAAACATAACACCTATTTTCATTCTGATTTGGTTAATGAAAATCATCATTGTGTTTGTATTTGATATTGAACTAGTTAATTTTCTTAAAGCCTGACTCATTAATCTTGATTGAAGACCTACGTGATGATCACCCATGTCCCCTTCAATTTCAGCTCTTGGTGTTAATGCTGCAACTGAGTCAATAACTATTACAGAAATAGAACCTGACTTAACAAGTGTGTCTGCTATCTCTAATGCTTGCTCACCAGCATCAGGTTGAGAAATTAGTAATTCCTCTGTATTTACACCTAATTTTTTTGCATATACCGGATCTAAAGCATGCTCTGCATCAACGAATGCACATATTCCACCAGATTTTTGAGCTTCAGCAACTACTTGAAGAGCAAGTGTTGTTTTTCCAGAAGACTCTGGACCATAAATTTCGACAATTCTTCCTTTTGGTAATCCACCAATACCTAGCGCTAAATCTAAGCTTAGAGAGCCTGTAGAAATAGACTCTATATCCATAGCTTTTTTTTGGCCAAGCTTCATTACGGAACCTTTTCCATAATTATCAGTAATTTGACTGATAGCTGCGTCTAGAGCTTTGTTTTTTTCTTTATTTTCCAAATCTTTATCTTTTGCTGATTTGACCACTTTTAAATTATTTTTTGTCATTAGATGCCTCTTTTTTATTAATTGTTAACATACGAATCATGCTTTTAAATGTACACATTTTGTTCTCATTGGCAAGGATTAAATAAAAAGCTCTAAATTACTTAATAATATTGAGATATTTTGCGTTTAAAAGACCTACTGATTTTAAAAGCTCTAACTGTGACAATAGAAGGTTCCTTTCTGAATTAGCTAAATTGATTCTAGCTGTTAAAAGAATTGTATTTGATTGAATAACATCAAGAGTGGTTCTTCCAAGTCCAGTTTCATATTCAACAGTTATTCCTTCATGGGCAATTTCTGCTGCTTTTACTTGCGCACGAACGGAGGATAGCAAGCTATCTGAGGATTGAAAATTAGACCAAGCGCTAGCAACGCTTGTTTCATTAGTTCTAACAGCGTTGTCTAAAAGCAATTGTTTACGATTTTGTAAATTTTTACTTCTTTCAAGAGATGCTGAATTTTTTCCCCCTTGAAATATTGGCCAAGAAATTTCAGCACTTACTGTCTCTTGCTCTCTTTCATCATACGATGAGCTAAAATCATCCGATTTTGAAGACTTAGCTGAAATTGTTGCTGAAGGTGAAAATTCAGAAAGAGCAATTTGAACATCCTTTTCAGATTGATCATACTCTAGTTTAGCAATTGTAAGATCTGGATTACTCCCTTTTGAAATTTGAATTGCATTTTGAAGGGATGTTGGAATATCAAATTCTATGTTTACATCTTCGCTTAAACTCTCAATATCATTTAGTGGGCCTATAATCTTTTCATAAAGAAGTTTAGCGGTTACCAGATCATTTTGAGAGTTGATAAATTGTGCTTGGGCTCCAGCTAAAGATGACTCTGATTGAGCTAAGTCTGCTAAAGTTATTATTCCGCTTTCAAGTCTATTTTGATCAGTTTCGACTTGTCTTTCTAATAAATCTAAGTTTTCTTTATTTATCTTAAATTTTTTGTTAGCTAAAATAACTCCTGTAAAAGCTTCAGCAGCACTTAATATAACTTCTTGTTCTTTCTTTAATAATTTTGCTTTTGCTAAATTTATACCAATTTTACTTTTGTCAAGGTCTGCCTTTCCTCCTAAACCTTGAAAAACTTTTTGCTCTATCGTAACAGTTTGTGTCTCAGTATCAACATCAGTAATGGAAGCGTTAGTTCCATCACGATCTGTTAATTTTTTAGTGGTCGCTTCACTTTTAGTACCAGTAATTGTAACAGAAGGTAAAAACTCACTCTTTGATATTTTTAAATTTTCTTCTGAAACTAAGATGTTTTCTCTCTCTGCATTTAACTCGGGATTACCTAGATAGGCATCTTGTAATGCTTTATAAAAATCTGCAGCATACAAATTTTGCATCGAAAAAAATAAAATTAAAATTATTATTTTTAAAAAATTAAGCATGTTTAAATCTTACCTTTTTAATTTGATGGTTTTCATTTAGATCTATAACTGCTGACGAATATTTTGGAGCATGTTTAAACATATTTTGAGTAATTCTTTGATAGGTCATCATAAAAGTTTCAACTTCTTTATCATTCATTATCTTTAAATTTTTTTTAGTTCCGCTTTTCATTTTTAGTTTTTTTTCTTGTTTCAATCTCCATTTTTTTAATAATTTGAAATTTTTAGCTTTTAAATATAACAGACTATCCAATTGATCAAAGAGTTTTGAATATTTAGATTTAAGTTGATTATTAACATAACTTCTCCAAATCTTTTTGTTGTCTACATTTTTTTCTAAAACATTTATTGGTCTTTTTAAAGATTTACTATTTTCAGGTTTAGCGCCAACACACCACCCTTCCAAAATTAAAATATCTGGTTTCTTTTTTAATTTAAACCAATTTTTTTTTTTACACCTATCATCAATTGATTTGTCAAATTTTGGAATGTTAATTGGTCTAAATGTATTTTTTTTAACTTTCCTAAAAAGATTAATCATTAATTGTATATCATGTGTGCCTGGAACTCCTCTTGTAAGTAACAAGGGATGTCTATTTTTCGACAATAGAATTCTTTCTTTTCTAGTTTTATAAAAATCATCAATAGAAACTTTGAAAACCTGTAATTTAAAATACTTGATAAGTACTAATCTTAATAAAGTTGAAATTGTTGTTTTTCCGGTACCCTGACCTCCTGCAAGACCAATAAGCAAAGTTGTTTTATTTTTCCTTTTTTTATTAATCCAAAAACATAAAGGAATTATATGGGATTTTATCATTTGATCTTTGTTTTTAAACTTTTCATTTTTTGTTTCTTGTGACTGTATATATTTTACACAATCTTTTCTTACTTTTTCGAAACACTCTCTATAATTTTGCATCTTATTTTTTTTGGTCTAATGGGTGGTTTTCACCATTATTGACTGGAACATCTTTTAAAGCAAAAGTATCTATGTCGTCAATACATGCAATGTTTATTCCATAAATTTTTGGATTAATTCTTGGTCTATTGTGAGTATGAATACCACATATAGAACAGAAATAGTGTTTGGCAACTTTTGTATAATATTGATAAAGTTTCAATATTTTCTCACCTTTAATTAATTTGAAATCATTTTCCCCTACTACACCAATTATGTATCCTTTTCTTTTACATAAAGAGCAATTGCATCTCATGAATTTTTCAATACCTGTTTCAGGTATCTTTACTTCAGCTTCAACTTCACCACAATGGCATGTTAATTTTTTAATCATTATTCAATTCTATCCATCTTGTGATTTTTACCATCATTAACTCTTACCTTAAGTTCAAATAATTCTTTAGTTGAGATATCTTCCAAACATCCAACGTTTACTCCATATGTATTTGGATCACTCCTTCTCAAATTATGAGTATTTATTCCGCAGACTGAACAAAAAAAGTGCTTTGCAGCTTTTGTATTGAATTGGTAAAATTTAATTTTTTCTGCACCCTTAACTATTTCCAAATCTTCCTTATCCACTATTGTTGTTATAGAGCCTTTTCTTTTACAAATAGAGCAGTTACATCTGTAATAATCATTTGATTTTCCTTTTAATTTAATTTTTATTTCTATCTCTCCGCAGTGACACGTTAATTTTTTCATCTCTTTTTTACTCTATCCCTTGTAAAAGTTATCCACAACGTATCAAAATGTAGTTTCAGTGTTCTTGTTTTGATTCACTTTTGATTCAATTTCAGACTCAAAATACAACCTATTTGACTATATCGATTTATTAGGCTATTAATTATAAAAGAACAAAATAAGAACATTTATGAAGCTAACTATACCCTATTATTTGCACAAAGCTGGAGCAGGTTTTCCTTCGCCAGCTACGGACTACATTGAGGAAGATATAGATCTAAATGTTCACCTCATAAAAAATGTTCCTGCAACATTTATAATTAGGGTACAGGGAAAATCTATGGTCAACGCTGGAATTTATGACGGAGATCTATTAGTTGTAGACAAAAGCCTAAAGCCTAAAAACTTTTCCACCGTTATAGCGAATGTTCATGACGAACTTGTTGTTAAAAGTTTTGTCAAAGAAAACAATAAACAATTTCTAACCTCTGGATCTAAAAAATTTGAGGATAGAATTTTAATAAATGAAGAAGCAGATGTTTTTGTTTGGGGGGTCGTAACTTATGTCATCCACTCTGTATACTAAAAAAATTGCATTGATAGATTGTAATTCTTTCTATGTTTCTTGTGAAAGATTATTCAACCCAAAAATAAGAAGGCTACCTGTGGTAGTTCTTTCTAATAATGACGGATGTATAATATCAAGATCTAACGAAGCTAAAGCCTTAGGAATTAAAATGGGAGAGCCTTATTTTAAAGCAAGAAATATTATTATAAAAAATAATGTTCAGGTATTTTCTTCGAACTATTCTCTATATGGAGACATATCACGAAGAGTGATGCGAACACTAAAAAGATTTAACTCAAAAATAGAAGTTTATTCTATTGATGAAGCTTTTTTAGATTTGTCTAATTTTTCAGATAAAGAAGTAAAAGATGTTGGTAAAGAAATTAGAAATACTGTTTTACAATGGACTGGTATACCAACTAGTATCGGAATAGCTGAAACCAAAACCTTGAGCAAAGTTGCAAATCATATAGCAAAAAAACAGAAGTCAGGTGTTGTAAGTTTGGTCAATATTAAGGATTTAGACCCAATATTAGAAAAGGTTGAAGTAAGAGATATATGGGGAGTTGGAAAACAACTCTCAAAATTTTATATCAAAAACGGAATTTATAATGCAAAACAATTAAAAAACGCTTCTAACACTTGGATCAAAAAAACAAAAAATGTTCTTAGTTCAAGAACTGCTATGGAGCTTAGAGGTGTTCCTTGTATTGAAATTGAAACCAAACAAACAAAAAGAAAAAGTTGTTGTGTATCGAGATCATTTGGACAGAAAGTAGAAAAACCCAGAGAACTGAAAGAATCTGTAACAAGCTACTGTTTAAATGCAGCAGAAAAAATTAGATCTGAGTCGCTAGTATGTAAATCTATTACAGTTTTTATAAGAACAAGTCCTTTTCAAAATAAAGGTATATTCTATTCAAATTCAAAGACAATTGATTTTCCTATTGCAACAAATAATAGTATTGAAATAGTTAAAAATGCTCTTATAGGTCTCGATCTAATATATAAAGATGGATTCAAATATCAAAAAGCTGGTATAATTTTATCGGGTTTATCTGACTCTGAAAAAGGAAATAGTTTGTTTAAGTCTACAAAAGATGAAAGAATTAAAAACTTAATGCAATCTATTGATAGCACTAACTACAGATATGGAAGATCAACAATTAGCTTGGCAAGTGCAGGGATAAATAAAAAATGGAGTATGAGAAGACAATACTCCTCAAAAATTGATACTGCAGATTTTTATTCTTTGCCTAAAATAATGGCAAACTAGTGCGGACGTACATCTTCTATGTTTGAGAGTGAAGCATCGAATTCTTTGATGTTTTCTCTATTGGATAAGTTAAAAATAATAAATAAAAATAGGATAAGTAAAAATAGAGGAAAGATAGTAACAAATGAAATATTTTTATTTATGATGGCAAAATAAATTACAAAAAATAAAATTGATCTTGTAATAACATTAAACTTAAAAACAGAAATGATGGATAAACTGTGTTTAACTAGATTTATAAAACTCATTTTCGATGGCCCAAAATAACGTTTACCTCTGATTGATTTAATGGATCCAAAACTTTTTTCAATTTTAACAAGCGATCCAGAAAAACTATTCCAGGATGATTTTTCAATAATAAATTTTTTGATCACTGATTTAGGCAAACAAGTGAAATTTCCAAATTTAATACTTTTTCCAGTAAAAAAATATGTCAAGAATTTATGGACTACATAAAAAAAAGTAAAAATTGATCCTTCGGATCTTTTAATTCTTTCACCCACTATTGCTTTTTCAACGTAATAATCTGTGCTTTCTATAAATTTACTAATTTCATCTGGTCTGTCCTCCCCGTCACCATCCATTGGAATTACAAAGTCAAAATCCTCTTTTTCATAGATATACTTCAAACCAGTCGCAATGGATCTTGTATGTCCAACATTTTTTAATAAACTGATCACTTCAACTTTTATCTCCTCAGTAGAAAATTTTTTATCTTCATATTTCTCAGTTGAACCATCATTGATTACAAAGATTGAGAACTTGCAGTTAATATTTTTTACTTTAAAATTTATATCCTCGATAAGCTTTTCAAGAGACTGCCAATCGTTGTAAACTGGAATTAAGATTATAATTTTTTTCATCTATAACCTACACAAACTTTTTTAGTACAAATATATGCATTTAGTAAATCAACGTTTTTTTGATTAATTTCACCGAGCCAAACAGGTCTTCCCTCCATATGATAAGATATATTACCTGCATACCATTCATCTCCTAAAACCACATTAATTGATTCTGTGAAATCTTTTTGCCAAACTTGAAGAACTTTATTAGCTTCAATCTTACCCTTGTAATCAGTTCTTTTATTTTCATTAATGAGTGAGACCAGACCGTATGTAATAGGAGATAATAAAAATAAAATTAAAAATGGTTTGAAAAATTCTTTAATCGTTTGTTCGTCATCTTTAATATCAAACATACTTAAGATAAAGACACCGAAAAAAAGATAAAAAGGTGTCATCCACATTGTTCTTACTTTTGAGCCAGTTACTACTGAAGTTACGAACATTAAAACTATTGGAAGAAAGTTTATGAGTAAAATAAAATATTTTTTTTTATCCTTTTTATCAAATCTTATTTTTATTTTTTTAATTATAAAATAACAAAGAACAAAAAAAGGAATTAATATTCCAACCTGTTTCATCAAAAATATAATTGGAAACTTTAAGTGATTTAAAAAACTATAATCTACCAGTCCAGCTCTATTAAAGGCATATTTAATTGTTACAAAATCATTTTGAAAAAGCCAAATTAAATGTGGAACTAATAAAACAAAAAATATTTCAATTGGTAAATAATGTTTAAAATCTATTTTCCTAGTTTTTGTTATGAAAAATTCATAGGCAAAAATCATTACTACTGATAAAAGTAAGTAAGCAAACAAATACTTTGTTAAAAAACCAATTGCAGCGGTAACACCCAATAAAATTAGTATTACAGTATTTGAATCTTTCTTCATATATAGTTTCCATGAAAGGTAAACCGTAAGAGCCCAAAAAGGTAATTGGCAAACATTTACATTAAATTCTGGCGTAGTAAAATTATAAAAGTATATTCCTTCTAAAATTAAAACAGAAAAAAAACTTAAAGTTTTATTTTGAAAAAATTCATTTGAAAATATCCAGACTATATAAAAGGCAGATATTACAAAAATTTGACTTAAAAAATAATACGCAATATCACTGCTTCCGAAAAAAAAATAAAAAAACTCAACAAAAAAAGCACTTACTGGCGGATGTTTGTTATATCCCCAATCTAAATTACTACCCCAAGCTAACGCTTCTATTGTATCTAATGGTAAATTATTATTTGTTATAGAAGGAATCAAAGTCCAAACAAATAAGTGTGCAATTAAAAAAAGATAGAATAAATAACTTATATTCTTTTTTTTAAACATATATCTATATATTTATACAATTAATGGTTTCTTGACACCATTTAATTGCTGAATATACTGCGGGCGCTTTAGAAATTAAAATGGTTAAAATTTCAAAAAACTACGTTCCAAAAGAATCAGAAAAATATATGTGTGAAAAACATAAGCTGTTTTTCAAAAACAAATTATCAGAGTGGAAAAAAGATCTTATAAGATCGAACAACGAGGCTCTATATAACAGCTCAATGGATGACAATAGTACATCAGCAGACATTGTAGATCAGGCAAGTTCATACACAGACAAAAATGTTGAGATGAGAGCTATAAATAGACAAATAAAACTTATATCTAAAATCGATGCGGCGCTAAGAAGAATAAAAGATGGAACATATGGTTTCTGTGAAGATACAGGTGAGCCGATTGGAATTAAGAGATTAATTGCTCGCCCTGTTGCAACATTAAGTATTTCGGCTCAAGAAAAGCATGAAAAAGAGGAAAAAGTTTACGCAAGTGACGTTTAGGGATAGGGTATTTTTTCTCCTTTATTCATAAAATCATAACCTTTGATAACCGCTGCTCTACCAGCAATATCATCGTACCATCTCGTCAAATTTTTATAGTTCTTTAAACCAATATCATGCCAGTCATGTCTAGCAATCCACGGCCATGTAGCTATATCCGCAATTGAGTATTCTTCACCTGCTAAAAATTTTGAAACAGATAATCTTAGATCTAAATCGTTATAGATTGCCTTTGAAATTTGAAAATATCTATCTTCTCCAAATTTACTTTTTCCTGGATTATAATGATGAAACTGGTGATGTTGACCTAACATTGGTCCAACGTAACCCATCTGAGCCATTAACCATTGAATGATTTTGTCTCTATTTTTTTTATCGTAAAACTTACCACTTTTATTGCCTAGGTAGATCAAGATTGCACCAGACTCAAAAATTGTTTTACCATTTTCATGGTCTTTGATAACAGGGATTTTATTAAATGGACTTATCTTTTTAAATTCAGGGTTAAATTGTTCATTTTTAAACAAATTTACTTTCGTAACTTTGTACTCATATTGAATTTCCTCAAGCATAATCGAGATCTTTTTTCCATTAGGCGTATCGGCTGTAAAAAGTTCAATCACTTTTGATGCCAAGTCTGTTTTTTATAGCTTTTGAAGATGTTGTAAATTCAAAACGATATTTCTCATTTGGCCTAGCTAATTTGAAACATGCCCTTGCTGCTAAAGCCCCTTCGTGAAAACCTGATAAAATTAATTTTAATTTCCCTGGATAGTTACAAATATCACCAACAGCATAAATTCCTTTTTGGTTTGTTTCGAATTTTTCAGTATCAACTTCGACTGTTTTTTTATCAATATTCAGCCCCCAATTTGCAATTGGTCCTAACTGCATAATAAGCCCAAAGAAACCTAGCACATAGTCTGTTTTTAAATTTTTAACTTTTTTGTCATTATCTTCAATATCTATACTTTCAATTTTACTTGAACCATTAAGTTTTTTTAATTGAAACTTGGTAAAAAGATCTATTTTCTTTGATTTTGTTAATTCATGAACTTTATCAACAGTTGCCTGAGCGCCTCTAAATTCATCCCTTCTATGTATCAGATTAACATTACAATTATTTGACAATTCAACAGCCCAATCTAAAGCGCTATCCCCACCACCAAAAATTGAAACTGTTTTGTCTTTAAAAATATTTTTATCCTTTATTGAATATAAAATTGATTTATTTTCAAATTTCTCATGTCCTTCAACTGAAAATTTTCTTGGTTCAAATGATCCAACTCCACCCGCAATTATGACATTTGGTGTAGTAAACGAAGTTCCTTTATTTGTCTTAACAATCCACTTGTCACCATCTTTTTTTACTTCATCAACTCTTTCAGATAAATGAAATTTAATATCAAATGGTTTTAGTTGATTAATTAAATTTTTAGTAAGCTCTTCACCTGTGCATTCTGGAACTGCTGGAATATCATAAATTGGTTTGTCAGGGTAAAGTTCGATACATTGTCCACCTATTTTATCCAAGTTATCAACGATCTCACAATCCAAACCAATTAATTTTAATTGGTGTGCAGTAAAAAGACCAGTTGGTCCAGCTCCAATAATTAATGCATCTGTTTTAATCATTAGGTTTGTTTTTCTGGCATGTCTACCACCAAACCATCTAAATCATCTGAAACAATTATTTGGCAGCTAAGTCTACTATTTTTTTTTGGCTCAAAAGCTTGGTCTAACATATCATCTTCACCTTCATTTTTTTTATTAATCTTATCAAACCAATCCTCTTTGACATAAACATGGCAAGTTGCACAAGCCATGCTACCTCCACAATCTGCATCAATTCCTGGTATATTGTTTTGAACAGCACCTTCCATAACAGTCAGTCCGTTTTGAACGTCTACTGTGTGATTTGTTCCATTATGTTCTATGTAAGTAATTTTTGCCATAAAATTTATATAAGCACAAAAAAAAATAGGGCAAGTGGTTAAACTCGCCCTATTTTAAAATTAAGATAATTTTAATTATCTAGCTCTCGCTGGTGTACTTGAAACTGCAGCTGCCCAAATAACTAGACCGAATGCGATCTTGTTAATAAAGTCAGCTAAGTTGTAAATGATATTCAATGAAGCTGCATCAATTCCACCTGTTAGGTAACCAAAAATGTAACCTAATGGGTAAATTGCCCAACCGATTGTTACGATCATTCTCATTGCACCGAAAGCTGTAACAAGTGCTTTGTTACCACTTTTAGATGCTGCTTTTCCAGCTTCACCTGAGAATACTTCATATAAGATGTAGATCCATCCAGCCATACCGATTACGAAACCAAGTGTAGCGTTGATGTAACCTGCTTCTCCTAAGTATCCACCTACTAGCATTACTACTGATCCGATTAGTAATCTCCAGAAAATTCCTGAAGGTACTTTTCTTATCGCTGCTAATATTAGATAAAACTCAATCATTTGTAACGGTACTGTAATTAACCAGTCAATGTATCTGTACACTGTTGGTGAGTCACCTGTAATGATCCATACTTCTCTCATGTACATGTAGTGAACAAATGCAACACCAGTTACTAGACCTGCAACTGTTATAGATGTTTTCCAACCACCAGCTACTGAACCTCTTTCCATAAAGAAAAAGACAGTCGCTGCAGCCATACCCATAGAAATCAACCAAAATGATATTCCTACAAGGTCATCCGTAGCTAACAGTACAGTGTCTGCTGCGTTTGCCGTACCAGCTAAGCCCACTAGAGCTAATGCTGCTAATGCAAACAGTTTTAGTTTATTCATAAAAAACTCCCTCTTTAGTTAGTTTTTTGTTAGTTTAAATTTAAACTACGGTCTAAATACAATTTAGACCAAAGTTGGGGTCCTAATATCAAATATAAAGAGTTATTAGAAGAGTTTTTTAGGACTAATTTAGGTTGATTTTACTTGCTTTTTGAAATTAAATGCAACTAACACGTAGAAAAAGCCTTAAATAACAATATTTTGAGTCATTTATTATGAGTAAGAAATTTGAGCAAATTTACAGCCAATCTTTAAAGAAACCGGAGGAATTTTGGAGGGAAATATCAGAGGATATATTCTGGTTTAAAAAACCAACTAAGATTTTAAATAAAACTAATCCCCCATTCTACAAATGGTTTGAGGATGGAACTACAAACACATGCTACAATGCTTTAGATTTCCATATTGATAACGGTTTAGGAGAAAAAACTGCACTAATTTACGATAGTCCAATTACAGGTAATAAAGCAAAGTTCACTTATAATGAATTAAGGTCAAAAGTTTCAAAGTTTGCAGGAGCTTTAAAAAATCAAGGACTTCAAAAAGGTGATAGAGCTATCATTTATATGCCTATGGTGCCTGAAGCAGTTGTTGCTATGTTAGCCTGTGGCAGAATTGGGGTTATACACTCAGTTGTTTTTGGGGGATTTGCCTCAAATGAACTTGCGAGTCGTATCGATGATAGTAAGGCTAAAATATTAATAACCGCATCTTGTGGATTTGAACCTGGGAGGACTGTAGAATACAGGCCTCTTGTAGATGGAGCGCTTAAACTTGCCAAACATTCAATTGAAAAAGTCATTTTCTTTCAAAGAAAAGGCCATGAAATAAAACTGAACACGCCAAAAGAAATTAGTTGGGATGAATCTTTATCAGACGCAAAAGATACAGATTGTGTGGAAATGAATTCAAATGAATATGCATATATTCTTTATACGTCAGGGACCACAGGTGTGCCTAAAGGAATTGTAAGAGATATTGGAGGACACATAGTGGCTCTCAAATGGACAATGAAAAATATTTATAATATAGATGAAGGTGACGTTTGGTGGTCTGCAAGTGATATTGGTTGGATCGTTGGTCACTCCTATATTGTGTATGCGCCACTATTTAAGGGTTGTACAACTGTTTTATTTGAAGGAAAGCCAGTGGGTACTCCTGACGCTGGAGCATTCTGGAAAATGATTTCAGACTATAAGATTAAATCTTTATTTACTGCACCTACTGCGTTTAGAGCTATTAAAAAAGAGGATCCAGAGGGGAAATTTTTTTCAAAATATGATTTAAGTTCTTTTGAGTCATTATTTTTAGCTGGAGAAAGAGCTGACCCTGATACAATTAAGTGGGCTGAAAATTTACTTAAGGTTCCAGTTATTGATCATTGGTGGCAGACAGAAACAAGTTGGGCAATAAGCTCTAATTGCACTGGAATAGAAATGATGAAAACAAAATATGGTTCTGCATGTAAAGCTGTTCCGGGATACGATGTAAAAATAATAAAACCAGACCAAACTATCGCGAAAGTAAATGAGATGGGTGACATAGTAGTTAAGCTACCTCTGCCTCCAGGAACTTTTCCTACCTTATGGAACGCTGATAAAAGATACAAAGATAATTACATGTCTAACTATGATGGATTTTACCAAACCTACGATGCAGGGCATATTGATGAAGATGGCTACATTTGGATAATGTCAAGAACAGATGATATAATTAATGTTGCTGGCCATAGACTTTCAACGGGTGCGATAGAGGAAGTTTTGTCAGAGCATAAATCTGTAGCAGAGTGTGCTGTAATTGGAATTGCTGATAAACTCAAAGGTCAATTACCCATTGGATTACTAACTTTAAAATCTGGTGTTAGTCAAGACAATGATAGTATCTCAAAAGAATGTATTCAGATGGTACGAAATAAAATTGGTCCCGTTGCTGCCTTTAAAATTGCAATCGTTGTAAAAAGACTTCCAAAAACAAGATCAGGGAAAATTTTAAGAGGAACTGTAAGAAAAATTGCTGATAAAGAAGATTACAAAATGCCTGCAACTATAGATGATCCAGCGATTTTAGATGAAATAAAAGAAGATCTTATAAAAAATAATATCTTAAAGAGTTTGTAATTATATACTTTATGAAAATTAACCTACTTATAACAGGTGGTTTAGGTTACATAGGATCTTTCACTGCCAAGAATATTTTTAACAGAAATAAAAAAAAAGCTTATGTAATAGATGATTTATCAAGGGGTAATAATTTTGCAAAAAAATATTCAAATTACAAAATACTAAATATCTCTGAGAGAAAAATTCAAAAACTTATACAAGATAGAAAAATTAACACTATTTTACATCTTGCGGCACTTACATGCGTAAGAGAAAGTATAAATAGTAAAAAAAAATATTATAAAAATTTCAAATTTCAGTTGAAATTTATCAAGTTACTAAAGAAAACAAATGTTAAATACTTTATTTTTTCAAGCTCTTTATCTGTATTTGAGGGAAATAAATTAAAAAAAAATTTGTCTCCTTATTCAAATTACAAATTAAAATTAGAAAGATTTTTAAAGAAAATCTCCACAAAAAACTTTAAAGTGATTGTATTGAGATATCCCAATATAATAGGATCAGATCCATCTGGTAAATTAGGTGAAAAAAATAATTTTATAAGTCGTATTGTCCCTTTTTTTTACAAAAATATTTTAAAAAACAAAAAAAATTTATTATTTTATGACTTTAAGAAAAAGGTCTATCCCCGAAGAAGTTATATGCATGTAAATGATGTTTCTAATATTAATATTGATGTTATAAATAATTATAAAAAGTTTAAGAAAAACTTCTACATATTTAATTTATCAAATAAAAAACAATATTCAAATTTTCAAGTTTTAGAGCAACTTTCAAAAATAATGAAAACTAAACCAAAGTATGAAATTAAACAAATAAACAAAAAGGAGAGTATTACTCAAATTATTAAATCAGGAGATGATATATCTAAATTTATAAATTATAACCCTAAGTATTTAGATTTAAAAAAAATTTTGAAAACAAATATAAAATGGTTCAAAAAAATATATTAGCATCCATATTGATAGCTAACTATAACAATTCGCAATATATAAAACAATGTATTGAATCTCTAAATTCACAAACCTATAAAAATTTGGAGATAATTTTTTTTGATGATAATTCATCAGATAACTCGCTGGATGTTATTAAAAAATTCAAAAATGTTAAGATTATTGAAAATAAAATTCAAACAAAATTCGGTTCATTAAACCAATTAAACGCTTTTAAAGAGGCAATTAAAATTAGCAAAGGAGAGTTAATTTTTTTGTTAGACAGTGACGATTATTTTGATAAAGAAAAAATTGAAAAAATAGTTAATTTTTTTGAGAATAATAAAAAAGCAAAAATAGTTTTTGATTATCCGTTAATAGTTAAGGATAACAGTTTTTTTTCAGATAAAGCAAAAAAAAGAATTTTCAAAACATATTGGCCATATATTCATCCTACTAGTTGTGTTTCAATAAGAAAAGCATGCTTTAACGAATTGCTAAATATGGTTTCCTACAAAGAATTTACTGATGTTTGGTTAGATTTAAGAATTTGTTTATTTTCTAAATATATTCTTAAAGATTTTCAAATAATAAATGAAAATTTAACTTTTTATAGAAAAACTGTTTCCAATGTATCTTCGGGATTTAATAAGTTTTCTAAAAATTGGTGGAAAAGGAGGATGCAGGCACATCAATTTTTTCAAAAATTTTCTAAAGACAACGAATTAGATTTTAATAAAAATTTCGACTTTCTTCTCACCCAAATAATATGTAAGTTTTTATAACCATGAAAAGGATTTTATTAATTGGTAAAAGGGGTTTTTTAGGAAATTATTTAAATAAATACTTAAGTAAAAAATTTCAAATAAAATTCATATCCTTTAAAGAAATAAGAAATTTAAAAAAAACAATTATTAATTATGATTATATAATTAATACATCAATAAATAAAAACTATATCAATAAAAAGTATCACAAAAATTTCGATAATGATTCTCAAATCTCAAACTTTTTAAATCCAAAAAAAAATACATTAATCTTTTTTAGCTCAAGAAAGGTTTATAAGTCAAAAGAAAATATAAAAGAGAACAGTAAATTAAAACCTTTATCAAATTACTCTAAAAACAAACTAATTACAGAAAATTTTTTAAAAAAAAAGTTAAAATCAAACTTATTAATATTAAGAATATCTAATATAATAGGTTTTAAAAAAAAACAAAAAAATCTTCACAGTACTTTTGTTGATATGTTTTATGAAAAGGCTAAAAAAGGTTTTATTTATGATAATGGAAAGAAATTTAAGGATTTCTTGTCTATTAAGAAATTTAGTCAAATATTGGAAATGATAATTAGAAAGGATCTAAGAGGTATCTACAATGTATCGATAGGTAAAAAGATATATTTAAGCGAAATAATTGATTGGCTAAATAGATATAATAAGAAACCCATGAAAGTCATAAGATATAAATCTTCAAGAAATCAAAATTTCTACCTTAACAATAAAAAGTTGATGTCAAGAATTAAGATTAAAAATGAATTATCTGAGTTAAAAAAGGAATGTTTAATTTTAAGCAAAAAATTGTTTAATTAAAATCTAATGGTAATCCCTCTGGTTGCCCTAATATTTTTCCATTTAACATTTTAATTTTTCCATTAATTATTGTTGCAACGGGATATCCTTTAAAACTTTGACCATTGAAAGGTGACCACCCACATTTACTCTGAATATCCTCATTTTTTATTTTTATAGATTTATTTAAATCTACAATTGTTATATCTGCATCATAATCCTTTTTTAAATATCCTTTGTTTTTGATTCCAAATATTTTAACAGGATTTTCACATATCAATTTCATTAACTGTTCCAATCTTAATCTCTTATTGTTCACATGGTCTAGCATCACTGGTAGAAGGGTTTGAACTCCCGGCATTCCTGATGGTGAGTTTGGATAATCTTTTTCTTTGTTAGTCTTTAAGTGGGGAGCATGGTCTGAGCCAATAGTATCGTTATAATTATTTCTCACCGCATACCAAAGACGATCATAGTGTGATTTGTCTCTAATTGGTGGGTTCATTTGTGCGTAAGTTCCAAGTTTATTATAGCAATCTGGAGAGTAAATAGTTAAATGTTGAGGTGTAATTTCAAAAGTAATTAGACCTTTATTTTGAGAGAGAAAATCAACCTCATCCTTTGTAGTTATGTGAAGTATGTGTGTTTTTTTGTTAAACCTTTTTGCAATTTTAACAATTCTTCGAGTAGATGACATTGCAACCTCTTCATTCCTCCAAATAGGGTGACTTAATACATTTCCTGCTTCTATTAACTTTTTTCTAATTTTTAGAATTTCTTCATCTTCAGAGTGTACCGCGACTACTTTTGAGGCATGTTCAAAAACTTTTTCTATATCATTTTCTTTATCAACTAATAGATTTCCAGTAGATGAACCTGCAAAAAGTTTAATCCCACAACACCCTTTTAGACCTTTTAATTTTTCTAGCGTTGAATAATTTTCAGCAGTTGCACCAAAATAAAATGCATGATTACAAAACATTCCTTTTCCTAATTGAATTTTCTTATCAAACTCTTCAAAATTTGTTGTTGGTGGGTTAGTGTTTGGCATCTCAAATACAGAAGTTATTCCTCCCATTACTGCTGCTTTACTTCCCGAGTTCAAATCTTCAGCATCAGTGGATCCTGGCTCTCTAAAATGAACTTGAGTATCAATACAACCTGGCAAAACAGTTAATCCTTTTGCATCAAATGTTTCTTTTGATTTATCTTTTAAATCGCCAACCTCAGTAATTTTGTTATTAGATATTCCGATATCTTTTTTCTCAAGATTGCCGTTAATATAACATTCACCGTTTTTAATGATTAGATCAAACATTGTTTTAAGAGTAGTTATATTATATTTATATATTAATCAATTATGAATACAGAAAAAGTTTATATTTTAGAAGATAGAGGTATTTTGTATATTAATGGGCCAGACTCTGAAATATTTTTACAAAATCTTATCTCAAATAACATTGAAAAAGTAAATGAAAGTAAAAGTTGCTTTGCCTCTTTGCTTTCACCTCAAGGAAAGTTTTTATTTGATTTCATAGTAGTCAAGCACAAAAACGGCTACTTCTTAGATTGTGAAAAGAGGATAATTGATCAGTTATATAAAAAATTAGTTATGTATAAACTAAAATCAAAGGTTGAAATTTTAAATCTTAGTAACGAGTTTGTAGTAGCTGCTTTTAATCCTGAAAAATTCTTATCTATAGAAGGTACAAAAGATGAGTTGGGGTATACTATTAAATATAATGAGGATCATATTCTTCTTGATCCAAGAAATAAAAAACTAGGGGGTAGAATTATTGCTAATCTTGAAAAACTGTACATGTCCCTAAAAAAGATGAAACTTAAATCTTCTAAAATAGATGAATATTACAAATTAAGTTTTGAACTAGGTATACCCCAAAGTAACATGGACCAGTTACAAGAAAAATTATTTGGAATAGAGTGTAATTTTGTGGAACTTAATGCAATTGACTTTAGGAAAGGCTGCTATGTTGGCCAAGAAAATACTTCACGTATTAAAAATAAAAATAAATTAAATAAAAGATTATTGCCGCTTCAAGTAAAAAAAGGCTCAATAAATAATAATGACCCAATTATATCTAATAATGTAGAAATTGGTAAAGTTTTGATAGCAAATAAATTTAGTTTTGCCCTAATCAAATTTAAAGATAAGGAGTTTGAATATAATAAAGAATTTAAGTGTGGAGAAGCAAATATCGAAATATTAAAACCTAGTTGGTTAAATTAGTGAAAAATAGGAAGATAATAAATCCATCAAAATTAAAATTTTCACCATTTAACAGTTATGGAAAACCAATTTTAGGTATGAGTTGGTATAAAATATCTTATAATCAAAATACTGGTGTAGGAAGTTACATATTAAAGATGGCTCCTGGAACTAAAAGTCTAAAACACAAACATCGAAACTATGAGGAATTTTATGTTTTGGATGGAGAGTTGATAGATGAAGATAATACAACTTTTAATAAAGGTGATTTTATTTTGTATAAGCCAGGGTCAAAACACTCCTCTTATACTAAAAGAGGATGTTTGTTATTAGTGTTTTTAAGAAAAAAAAACAAAGCTATCTAATGGTGCGGCCAGAGAGATTTGAACTCTCATGGACTAGGTCCACACGGCCCTCAACCGTGCCTGTCTACCAATTTCAGCATGGCCGCCTTGTGCGTCACATTAATTGAATGACAATTATCTTTCAAGTTGATACATTTGACTTATGGAATTTACTTCTGAAATAAAAAAAGCCACTCAGCCAATTTATCAAAAAATATCTAAGACCATTCCTGAAATCGAATGGTCCACACACGCTCCTTATATTTATGAAATAAACAAACTTAAAAAAAAGAAAAACGCTGTTATTCTTGCTCACAATTATCAGACACCAGAAATATATCATGGGATATCAGATTTTTCTGCAGACTCTCTTGCTTTAGCTGTTGAGGCTGCAAAAACCAAAGCTGATATAATTGTAATGTGTGGGGTACATTTTATGGCTGAAACTGCAAAACTTATGAGCCCTAATAAAAAAGTATTGTTGCCGGATATGAGAGCAGGTTGTTCTTTATCATCATCGATAACAGGCGAAGATGTAAGAAACCTTAAAAAACAAAATCCAGGTGTTCCAGTCGTTTCATACGTAAATACTTCAGCCGACGTAAAGGCAGAAACTGATGTTTGTTGTACTTCTGCAAATGCAGTTAAAATTGTAAATTCATTGGGTGTCAAAAAAGTAATTTTCTTACCAGATGATTATCTTGCTAAATATGTTGCCTCACAAACTGATGTTGAAATTATTTCATGGAAAGGAACGTGTGAAGTGCATGAAAAGTTTAACGATGCAGAGATAAACGAAATAAGAAAAAATAATCCTGGAATAAAAGTTATTGCTCATCCTGAGTGTCCACCAGATGTTATAAATGCAAGTGATTTTACAGGATCAACAAGTGGTATGATAAAATATGTAAAAGACAATCAACCAGAAAAAGTCATGATGGTAACAGAGTGTTCCATGAGCGACAATGTCCAAGTAGATAATCCAAATGTAAAGTTTATAAGACCATGTAACTTCTGTCCCCACATGAAAAGAATTACACTTCCTAAAATTTTAGATTGTTTAAAAAATGAGACAAATGAAGTTTTAATGTCAGATGAAACAATTGAGAAAGCTAGAAAGTCTGTAGAGAGAATGGCTGAAATAGGCAGATAATATCTGTGTCCAAGATAATTTTAAGTAAAAGTTTCATAAATAATTCCGTTAAGGTCGCATTGAATGAGGATTTATATCCCAGTGGAGATATCACATCAAATCTTATAAAGAAAAGTAGTATTAAGACATTTAAAATAATCGCAAATCAAAATGGAATAATTGGTGGAATTGAATTTGCTAAAAGCACATTCAAAGTTTTCGATAAGAAGATCCAATTTCATATTAAAAAAAAAGATGGTTCTAAAATTAAAAACGGCCAGATAGTTGCTATAATAAAAGGTGATTCAAAAAATATTTTAATTTGTGAAAGAGTGGCACTCAATTTTCTTTCTCATATATCAGGTATAGCTAGTTACACTAATAAATTTGTTAAACTTACTAAAGGCAAAAATAAGATTTGCTGTACTCGTAAAACAATTCCAAACTTAAGAGTAATACAAAAGTATGCAGTTAAATTGGGTGGTGGTACTAATCATAGATTCAATCTTAGTGATGAGTTTTTAATTAAAGATAATCATGTTGCAAGTTCAGACCTGAAACTTTTAGTTCAAATGGCAATTAAAAATAAAAAGGGAAAAAAAATTACAGTAGAAGTTGACAATTTAAAACAGCTTAAATTAATTTTGGGGTTAAAATTCAACACAATTCTTTTTGATAATATGAATACAAAGAGTCTTAAAGAGTGTGTAAAACTTGCAAAAAAATATTATGAAACTGAGGCATCTGGAAATATAACTCTTAAAAATATTAAGTCTGTTTCGAGAACAGGTGTTGATAGAATTTCAGTTGGTAGTATCACGCACAGCGCTCCATCTATGGATTTCAAACTGGAAATTTAAATTTTTTATTTTTTAAGTTCAGCTTGAGCAGCGGCTAGACGTGCAACAGGAACTCTGTAAGGTGAACAAGAGACATAATTCAATCCTGTTTTCGAACAAAAATTTATACTTTTAGGATCTCCACCGTGTTCTCCGCAAATTCCAAGTTTAATTTTTTTATTTTGTTTTCTACCTTTTAACGTAGCTATTTCGATTAAATCTCCGACACCTTCATCTATAGAAACAAAGGGATCGATATCGAATATCTTATTTTCAATATAATCATTTAAAAATTTTCCACTGTCGTCTCTACTAATGCCAAAAGTTGTTTGAGTTAAGTCATTTGTTCCAAAACTGAAAAATTCTGCATGTTTAGCAATATCCTTTGCTTTAATAGCCGCTCTTGGAAGTTCAATCATGGTTCCTACCAAGAAACTTATTTTAGTATTATTTTCATCTTGAACTTTTTTAGCAACTCTTATAACTAGGTCTTTCATTATTTTTATTTCTGCTTCTGTTGATACAAGTGGTATCATTATTTCCGGCATCGTAGATTTGAGTTTCTTCTTTTTACATTCAACCAAAGCTTCAAAAATTGCTCTACATTGCATTTCATAAATTTCTGGAAAAGAAATGCCCAATCTACATCCTCTGTGTCCCAGCATTGGATTATGTTCATGCAATTCCTCTGTTCTTGATTTTATTTCGTTAGTGTTTAAACCTGTTGCCGAGCTTAGGTCATTAATTTCTTTATCATTTTTGGGTAAAAATTCATGTAAAGGTGGATCAAGTAATCTCACTGTTACTGGAAGACCGCTCATTATTTTAAAAATTTGTATAAAGTCATTTTTTTGATGCGGTAATAATTTTGCTAAAGCCTTATTTCTATCTTCTATAGTTTTTGATAAAATCATTTCTCTTACAGACAAAATTCTGTCTTCGTCAAAAAACATATGCTCAGTTCTACAAAGACCAATCCCCTCAGCTCCAAATTCTCTTGCTGTTTTTGTATCAAGAGGGGTCTCAGAGTTTGTTCTTACTTTTAATTTTCTGTAACTATCAGCCCAACTCATTAACTTTGAAAAATCACCTGAGATCTCTGGCTTTAAAGTTGGAACTTTATCTAAGATTACCCTACCTGTAGATCCGTCAATTGTAATTACATCTCCCTCTTTTACTTCCACATTTGACGAAGTTTTAAATATTTTTTGTTCGTAATTAATATCAATTTCACTTGAACCAGATACACATGGTCTTCCCATACCTCTTGCAACAACAGCAGCATGACTAGTCATTCCTCCACGAGCAGTTAGAATACCTTTTGCAGCATGCATGCCATGGATATCCTCTGGTGAAGTTTCTACTCTAACAAGTATTGTGTCTTGCATCATCCCATTTAATCTTTCTGCTTCATCTGATGAAAAAACAACCTTTCCACTTGTTGCACCTGGAGATGCAGGCAAACCTTTTGCAATAGTTTTTACTTCTTTAGTTTCGTCTAATGTTGGATGGAGAAGTGTATCTAAAGTGTTAGGGTCGACTCTTAAAACTGCCTCTTTTTTTGTTATCAGTTTTTCTTTAACCATATCTACAGCAATTTTAACAGCAGATTTTGCAGTCCTCTTTCCAGATCTTGTTTGAAGCATCCAAAGTTTAGAATTTTCGACTGTGAACTCCACATCTTGCATATCCTTATAAAATTTTTCTAAAAGCTTTAAAATTTTTTTTAGTTGAACATAAACTTTTGGCATTGCCTCTTCCATTGATTTACCGTTTGAATTTGAATCTTTGTTGGCTTTTTTTGTTATGTAATTTGGTGTTCTTGTGCCAGCTACAACATCCTCCCCTTGAGCATTAATAAGATACTCTCCATAAATTTCATTTTTTCCATTTGATGGGTTTCTTGTAAAAACAACACCTGTTGCGCAATCATTACCCATATTTCCAAAAACCATTGATTGAACGTTTACGGCTGTTCCCCATACGGAAGGTATTTGGTTTAATTTTCTATAAACTTTTGCTCTGTTACTTTCCCATGATAAAAAAACTGCAGAAATAGCTCCAAACAATTGTTCATAAACATCTTGTGGGAATTGTTTTTTAGTTTTTTCTTTAACCACGTTTTTAAAGTCTTTGATAAGGCCATCCCAGTCATTTTCATCTAGATCAGTATCTAACAAAACACCTTTTGTTAACTTATAATTTTCAATCAATTCCTCAAAGTTATAGCTTTCTACTCCGAGCACCACATTAGAATACATTTGAATAAATCTTCTATAGCTGTCTTTTGCAAATCTCATATTAGATGTTTTTTTTGCAAGAGCTTTGACAGTTTCATCATTTAAACCTAAATTTAAAATTGTATCCATCATCCCAGGCATTGAAACTCTTGCGCCTGACCTTACTGATACCAGTAATGGATTATCTAAATCACCAAATTTTTTTCCACATTCTTTTTCAATTTGTTTTAATTTTTGCTTAATAGATTTAATAAGTTTTGAATTAAGTTTTTTATTATTTTTATAAAATATTTCACAAGCCCCTGTTGATATTGTAAACCCGGGAGGCACGGGTAAACCAAGTTTCCCCATTTGAGCAAGATTTGCTCCTTTTCCACCTAAAATAAACTTTGGATTCTTTATATTTTTTATTTTTTTTGATTTAAAATTAAAAACTAAATTGCTCATTATGCACTTTCAATATCAGAAAAATTTAAATAATTATTGAACGTTTTACATAACAATTGCATAAGTTCCAAACGATTTTTTTTGACTGCTTCATCTTCATCATTAACTATTACATTGTCAAAGAAGTTAGAAACATCAGTTTTTGCACCAGCTAAAATCTCTAAAGTTTTTTTACAGTCTTCACGACTACCTAGGCTTGTAAAATATTTTCTTATTTCTTGTATCTTTTTGTATAATTTCTTCTCAAAATCATTTTTGAATAATCCTGGATCAGTCGAATTTTCTAATTCAATCTTATTTTTTGATATTTCGTTTGATAGAATATTGGATGCTCTTTTGTAAGAAAAAATTACATCTTGACCAATATTCTTATCGATTAATTTATTTAAAATAAATGCCTTGTTATAAATTTGATAAATTTGATCTGCGCTATAACTATTTATTGAGCATTCTATAATATCCGATCTTACTTTTTTTTCTTTCATATAAAATTTAAGCCTTTCAGAAAAAAAATTAAACAGATCTTGTTGGACAGTCTTAATATCAAAATCTAAATCTTGTTCAGCAAACAAAACACAAGAATAATTTATTAAATCTTTTAATTTAATTTCTAATTTATTTTCTATTACTAGTCTTATAAAACCAATTGCTGACCTTCTTAGTGCGAACGGATCCTTTGAGCTAGATGGTTTTAAATTTATTGTAAAAAAACCAACTAAGGTATCTATTTTATCACTTAAAGCTAAAGTGACTGAGTAAGGTTTTTTTGGTGTCTTTGTCTCCGGGCCTATTGGTAAGTAATGTTCACTAATTGCCAAACAGATTTCATCATCGAAACCTTGAGCTTTAGCAAAGTGGCCGCCCATCACACCTTGAAGTTCCGGGAATTCTCCAACTAAATCAGACACTAAGTCTACTTTGCAAATGGATGATGCCACTTCAACTTTTTCTTTACTAATTAAAAGTTCATCAGATATTAGCGATCCAAGCTTTCTTAATCTTTGGGTTTTATCAAAGTAAGTTCCTAATCCTTCAAAATAATTTATTTTTTTTAGATCTGATATTCCTTTAACTAAATTTTTTGTTTTATTTTTATCCCAGAAAAATTGAGCATCATTTAAACGAGCTTCGACTACTCGCTCATTTCCTAATTTAATTAAACCTTTTGGGTCGTTATTGTCTGCAACTACAAAGAAAATATTCGTTAAATTTTCTTTATTATCAAAGGTTGGAAAATACTTTTGATGAACTTCCATAGCTGTGACTAATATTTCTTTAGGAATCTTTAAAAATTTTTTGTCAAACTTACATTTAATTATATTGGGTTTTTCAACAATATTTGTTACTTCACTTAATAATTTTTTGTTTGGGGTTAACTTTAACCTGTCTAATTTAGTTTTTTTTAATAATTGATTTTCAATAAATTCCTCTCTTTTATTATGATCCAATATAATACCTTTGCTCTTGAAAAAGTCCTTATAAGTTTTAAAACTCAAAAATTTACTTTTTTTCTCCTCAAAGTCTTTATCTAAATATGTAAAGTTGGATGAATTTAAATGATGATAGTTAAATTCTAAAACTTTATTATCAAAACAAGCAAGAATTGATTTTAAAGGTCTGCCCCAGTACAAATCGTGATCACCCCATCTCATTGATTTTTTCCAAGAGATTTCATCAAGAATTTTTGGTAAATTTTTTTGCAAAATAGATTTTGTCTCTACTGTTTGAGCGGGCTTTTTGAAAAAATAAAACTCTCCTTTATCTGTTTTTCTTATAAAGGTTTCCTCTTTAGTTATATTGTTAGATTTTATAAAACCATTTAGCGCTTGTTCAGGCGCATTTACACTTGGGCCTCTTATTTCGGCCTCTGCTTTTATAATCTTTTGAGAAATGTTTTCGCAGTAAACAATTAGTCTATTTGGAGTTGATAGAACAGAAATACTATCTTTAAATTTAATTTCCTCTTTTTTCAAAAAATCTACAAAATTTTTTTGGAAATTTTCTCTAGCTGTTTTCTGTAAAGTTGCAGGAATTTCCTCACTAAATAATTCTAAAAAAAATTCAGACATTTTATTTTTGGCTATCTATCCACACTTGACCCACGCCTTTGGTCAAATCTCTAATTCTGGCGATAAATTCTGCTCTTTGCGCCACGCTAATTGCTCCCCTGGCATCTAAAATATTAAAAACATGACTTGCTTTTAAACATTGATCATAGGCAGGAAGTGAGAGTTTTTTTTCTAACAAAGATTTGGTTTCTTGTTCTAACATATCAAAAAACTTAAACAAGTTCTCAACGTTTGCAAAATCAAAATTGTAAGATGAAAATTCTTTTTCAGCTTGTAAAAAAACATCTTTATAAAGAATACCTTCATCGTTCAATACCAAGTCAAATACATTTTTTTTCTTTTGGGTAAACATACATAATCTTTCTAAACCATAAGTAAGCTCCACAGAAATAGGTTTGCAATCCATTCCAGCCATTTTTTGAAAATAAGTGAATTGAGTAATTTCCATTCCATCGCACCACACTTCCCAACCTAGTCCGGCTGCACCCAATGTTGGACTTTCCCAATCATCTTCAACAAATCTTATATCATGATCATTATGTTTTATTCCAATGGCATTAAGACTACTAAGATATAATCTTTTAATATTTTTTGGTGACGGCTTTATAATGACTTGGAACTGATAGTAATGTTGTAGTCTATTTGGATTTTCTCCATATCTTCCATCAGTTGGTCTTCTTGAAGGTTGTACATAAGCTGATCTCCATGGTTTGGGTCCTAAAGACCTTAAGGTGGTTGCGGGGTGAAATGTGCCTGCACCAACTTCTATGTCATATGGTTGTAAAATTATACAACCATTTTTTGCCCAAAATTTCTGCAGATTTAAAATTGTATCCTGGAATGTTTGTATTTTTGAATTTTTTTTTTTAGAGGCCATATCTTTGCCAGATAGATCTTTCTTCAATTACGTTTGCTATCTTATCGATTTGATTCTCTGATGAAATTCTTTTTGCCAACCATCCTTTGTTTTTTTCAAACTTTTTAATAACGACATCTTCACCAAACTTATCTTTTAAAATTTGATTTGCATTTCCTATACCGTCAATTAAGCCAAGTTCTTTTGATTTAGACCCAGACCAAAACTCCCCAGAAAATAATTCTATTCCTTTATCTTTTTTAAGTTTTGCACCCCTGCTTGTCTCCACCACGTTTATAAAATCTTTGTGCAAATCAAGTTGAATATTTTTTAATCTATTAATATCTTCTTCTTTCGCATCTACAAAAGGATCTAAAGTGCTTTTGTTTTTTCCTGCAGTATAAACTCTTCTTTCTACACCTACCTTTTGAATAAGATCCTTGAAACCAAAAGAAGCATAAATAACACCAATTGAACCAACAATTGAACTTGAATTAGCATAAATCTCATCTCCAGCACATGCAATCAAGTAACCTCCTGAAGCAGCAACATCTTCTGCGAAAACTATTACCTTTTTTTTATTTTTTTCGGCCTGAGCTCTAATGAAGTCGTATATTAAGTGAGATTGAACTGGTGAACCACCTGGAGAATTAATCGATATGGCAACAGCTAAAGATTTTTTTATAGAAAATGCTTTTTTTATTAATTCCTCTTGGCCAGCAAAATCAATTCCTTGTTTAAATCTTCCAGCGTTTCCAATAACACCAGTTAATCTTATGTGGGGAACGATTTTTTTTTTTTTGAAAAAAGATAACATGAGGTATGCTTACAGAATTTTTAGATTAATATAAAGTCTACTAATAGTTGAAGTTTTAGGTGCGTCAATTGATAGGTATAAAATATCTCCAATTATATTAGTTTCTCAACAATGGGTTCAGTAATTCAATTAAAAAATAAAGTTAATAACGCTTACCTGGATTTAAAAAATTCAGTCGATGATAAAATTATTTTAGTAGAAGAAAAGATAAAGAATAAACTTATAAGTGATGTGTCTTTAGTAGAAAAGATGACTAGTTATAATTTAGAAACTGGTGGAAAAAAATTGAGAGCCATGTTGACTTTAAGTAGTTCAAAACTATGTGGGTACTTAAAAGGTGGTCGAGATATAAATCTAGCTGCATGTGTAGAATTAATTCATGCCGCAACATTGATGCATGATGATGTTCTCGATAACGGAGAGATCAGAAGAGGGAAAAAAACAATAAACTCAATTTGGGGAAACCACGCATCAATTTTAGTTGGTGACTATCTTTTAAGTAGATGTTTTGAAATGATGGTTGAGGACGGAAATTTAGAGGTTTTAAGGTTATTATCAGCAACTTCTGCAAAAATAGCTCAAGGTGAAGTTTTGCAACTTCAACATAAATCAGAAATAGACACAGTTGAAGAAACATATTTAGAGATTATCACATCTAAAACTGCAGCATTATTTTCTGCTGCATGTAAAGTTGGAGCGATACTGGGTAACAAAGATGAAAAGATAAAAGAAGCATTATCTTCTTATGGTAAAAATCTTGGAGTAACTTTTCAAATAGCTGATGATACATTAGATTATAATTCTGATCTAAAAAAATTTGGAAAAACAATTGGAAAAGACTTTTACGAGGGTAAAATCACTTTACCTATAATAATTTTAAACCAACAATGTAAAAGTGGTGAGAGAGATAAGGTTAAAGATTTTTTTTCCAAGAAAGAAAGGACTGAAAACGATTTGAAATACACATTAGATTTAATAAAAAAATATGATGTTATTAAACAATGTTACAAAAAAGCTGATCATTTTATATCTTTAGCATCCAGTTCTTTAAATGTGTTTGAAAGCTCTGAGCAAAAAAATATTCTAAAAAATTTGACATCCTTTAGTATTGAAAGATCTTTTTAAGGATTTAATAGAAATCTTTTCCAGCCTTTTCCGTTATTTCTAACATATTTCAATCTCTCATGAATTCTATTATCTCCATCACGCCAAAACTCAATTTCTTCAGGTACCAACCTCCATCCAGACCAATTAGGTGGTCTTGGAACTTTTTTTTCATCATGAAATTTTTTTTTGAATTTTTCAATAGACTCATCAAGAGACTTTCTGCTTTCTAAAACCTCACTTTGATTCGAGGCCCAAGCCCCTATTCTACTTCCATATGCTCTTGAATTATAATAATCATCAGCTTCTTTGTCAGAAACCTGAACAACATTACCGTAAATCCTTATTTGTCTTAAAAGACTTTTCCAATGAAAACACATTGATGCTTTAGGGTTTTCTTTAAGGTCCTTACCCTTGGAGCTATTAAAGTTTGTATAAAAAGTAAAACCATCCTCACTAAAGCCTTTCAAGAGAACCATTCTCACTTTAGGTCTTCCGCTCTTATCAGCTGTTGCTAATGATAACGCATTTGGATCATTTGGTTCGGTGGTTTCAGCCTTTTTAAACCATTCTTTGAAGAGATTTACTGGGTTATCCTCATCTTTAAAACAAATATCTAGTCCAAGTGAATTTTTTTCATTCATAATTTTAACAAAATAATTTATATAATAGAATAATGTCATTTAATACATTTGGAAAGTTATTTCGTTTCACTACTTGGGGTGAATCTCATGGACCAGCTATTGGATGTGTAGTTGATGGATGTCCTCCAAGAATAAAAATATCTGAAAAAGACATACAAAAAGAACTAAATAAGAGAAAACCCGGTCAATCTAAATTTACTACTCAAAGAAAAGAAGATGATAAAGTTGAAATTCTGTCGGGAGTTTTTAATGGTGAGACAACTGGTACACCAATATTAATGATTATTTACAATAAGGATATGAAATCAAGAGACTATGAGACTATCAAAAATAAATTTCGTCCTGGACACGCTGATCTAACTTATTTCAAAAAATACGGCATAAGAGACTTCAGAGGAGGTGGCAGGCAATCAGCGAGAGAGACTGCAGCTAGAGTAGCTGCGGGTGCAATTGCAAAAAAAGTTTTAGAAAAAAAAATTGGGAAAAAATATTACGTTAAAGGTGCGGTTATCCAACTTGGAATTTTGGGTTGTGATGTATCTGCATGGAATAATAAATTTATAGAAAAAAATCCATTTTTCTGTCCTGACAAAAAAGTTTTAAAATTGTGGGAAAAATATTTATTAGCAATCAGAAAATCTGGCTCATCCTGTGGTGCGGTCATAGAATTGAGAGCTAACGGAGTGCCATCTGGCCTAGGTGCACCTATTTACTCAAAATTAGATATGGATTTAGCTTCAGCTATGATGAGTATCAATGCTGTAAAAGGTGTCAACATCGGAACTGGAATGGATGTTGCGCAATTAACAGGTGAACAGAATTCTGATGAGATAAGACAAAAAGGGAATAAAACAGTTTTCAAATCTAACAATGCAGGTGGAATTCTTGGTGGTATTTCAAGTGGTCAACAAATAAAAGTATCTTTTGCAGTAAAACCTACATCTTCAATTCTTAACTCAAGAAAAACTATTGATAAATTTGGGAAAAATACAAATATATCAGTGCGAGGTCGACATGATCCTTGCGTTGGAATTAGAGCGGTCCCAATAGGAGAAGCGATGATGCATTGTGTTTTATTGGATCATTTTTTGATGCACAAAGCCCAGTGTGAGTCTTAATTTTTTTTCTGAATTACAATTTTAGAGTCTAAAACCTCATAAACTTTTTCTTCGATAGCTTTGCTATCCAAGCCAGCAATCTGATACATTAAATCAGGTTTATCTTGATCAATAAACTTGTCTGGAAAAGTCATCGACCTAAATTTAATTTTTTCTAATAAGCCTTTTTCTGATAAAAATTTACTTAAATGAGATCCAAAACCTCCAATTGAACCTTCTTCAATTGAAATTACAACTTCATGATTTTTTGCTGTATTCCACATTAAATTTTCATCTAATGGTTTACAAAATCTCGCGTCAATCAAAGTGAGATTTAAACCTTTTTTTTCAAGATTGTTTAAAGCTTTTTGGCATTCTTGCAAACGGGCACCAAAATTAATTAAAGCAATTTCTTTACCTTCTTTAATAACCCTGCCTTTTCCAATTTCAATTTTTTCATTAATTTCAGGAAGTTTAATACCGATACCAGTTCCACGAGGATATCTAAAAGCTGATGGTTTGTCATTTATGTCAACTGAGGTGTTGATCATTTTCACTAATTCCGACTCGTCGCTTGGAGCCATGACAACAAAATTAGGTAAAGTTGATAGGTAAGTTATATCAAAAGATCCAGCATGTGTAGGACCATCTGCACCAACAAGACCTGCGCGATCTATAGCAAATCTGACAGGCAAACTTTGGATTGCAACATCATGTACTACTTGATCATAAGCTCTTTGTAAAAAGGTAGAGTAAATTGCTGCGTAAGGCTTATATCCTTCTGTAGCTAAACCAGCAGAGAATGTCACTGCATGTTGTTCTGCAATACCAACATCAAACATTCTATTTGGAAATTTTTTTGCAAATAAATCCATTCCAGTACCAGATGGCATTGCAGCAGTAATACCAATTATTTTGCTATCTCTCTCAGCATGTTTAATTAATGTGTTTGCAAAAACACTTGTATATGATGGGATTTTAGAACTTGATTTCTCTTGTACTCCAGTTTGTACATTAAATTTTGAAACACCGTGGTATTTATCTTTTGAATTTTCTGCAAATTGATAACCTTTTCCTTTTTCAGTCTTAACATGTATCATTATTGGACCTTCAAAATTAGTATCTTTTGCATTTTTTAAAACTGATACAAGCGTATCAATGTCATGTCCATCTATCGGTCCAACATAATAAAAACCTAGTGAATTAAAAAGTGTTCCTCCTGTTACTGCTGACCTCAAAAAATCCTCTGCTTTTCCCGCCTTTTTTGAAAATCTTTTTGAAAAAGCAGAAATAATTAATTTAAATGTTTCTCTTAAACTAAAGTATATTTTTCCGGTTAGCAATTTTGCTAAATAACTTCTCATTGCTCCTACAGGTTCTGCAATTGACATATCGTTGTCATTTAAAATTACTATCATCTTAGTTTTTGATGTACCTGCATTGTTCATTGCCTCATAAGCCATTCCAGCACTGATCGCTCCATCACCAATTACAGCAACAACATTTTCTGATTTTTTTGAAAGTTTATTTGCAGTGGCAATACCCAAAGCTGCAGAAATTGATGTTGAGCTATGTGCAGCACCGAATGGATCATATTCACTTTCAGATCTTTTAGTGAAACCAGATAATCCATCTCCTTGTCTTAATGTTTTTATTCTATTTTTACGTCCTGTTAAAATTTTGTGTGGATACGATTGATGGCCTACATCCCAAACTATTTTATCATTGGGTGTATCAAAAACATAATGCAAGGCTACAGTCAACTCAACAACACCTAATCCTGCACCCAAATGACCACCTGTAAATGAAACAGCCTCTATTAATTCTTCCCTTAACTCTTTTGATAAGGCAATCAATTCAGAGGACTTAAGATTTTTAATATCTGATGGAAAATTTACATTATCTAAAAATTTATATTTTGTCATTTTTTTCTACTTACTACAAACTCTACAGTTTCAATTAAATCTTTACTTCTATACTTACTTAAAGAGAAAATTATTCTTTTTTTTAAATAAGAAGAATATTTAACAGCATTTTTATACCCGAGTAAACTTATTAAAGTCGCCTTACCCTTTTTTTTGTCTTTTCCAGTTTTTTTTCCAATCTTTTTCTCGCTTCCGCTGTAATCAAGGAAATCATCAACAATTTGAAATAAAAGTCCAATATCCAAACCTATCCTTTTGAACTGATTTATTTTCGCTGACTTATTAGCAATAATTAAAGGTGCTATAGTGGAAAATGAAAATAATTTACCAGTCTTATTAAGCTGCATATCAATAATTTTTTTTTTGCTTACCTTTTTTTTTTCAAAATTAAGATCTAAATATTGACCTCCTGCAATTCCTAAATGACCAGAAGTATTTGAGAGTAAATTTATCAATTTATTCTTTTTTGTTTCATTGATCTTAAAATTCTTTTCACTTAAAATTTCAAAAGCTAAAGTGAGTAATGAATTCCCAGCTAGGACTGCTGTTGATTCACCAAATTTTTTATGGGTACTTAACTTTCCTCTTCTTAAATCATCATTATCCATACATGGTAAATCATCGTGTATTAGTGAATATGCATGAATACATTCTACTGCTGCCCCAACCCGAATTAAATGGTGATAAGGAACTGAAAAAATTTTGCCTACATCAATAATAATCTTTGATCTTATTTTTTTTCCACCCGGAAATAAGCCATAATTCATTGAGGTGATTAATTCAGTTCTTTTTTGTTTTTTTAAAAAATTCTTGAGAAATTTATTTATATCTTTTCCTGTTTTATTTAGTTTTTTTTCCATCTTTTTTTAATATTTGTTTTATTTTTAATTTGTTTTTCTCAGATATTTCTCTTGAAGTATTTTGAAACTTTTTTTCAATGAACTTATTTAATTTAAATATTTCTAGATAATCCTCTTCGGATTGATTTGAAGCTTTGTTTCTTTCAATTTTTTCAATCAAATTATTCAGAATTTCTTTAAGTTCATCTAAAGATTTAGACTCAATATCATCTGGTAAATTTTTTTGTTTCATATATTAGTTTGTATTATTACATGAATTATAATCTTTCAAATATTAAAAAAGCCAAATATTATTTAGATAAAAACGAATGTATTGGTTTCCCCACTGAAACCGTTTACGGTTTAGCGGCTAATGCTTATTCGAAAAAGGCTACCCTAAAAATATTCAAATTAAAAAAAAGGAATAAAAGGAATCCACTCATAGTGCATTATTGCAGCTTAAAGATGCTTAATAAAGATTGTATGGTTAATGAGGAGTTTTTAAAGTTATATAAAGAATATTGCCCTGGACCTATTACATTTGTTTTAAAATTAAAAAAAAATAGCAAGATTTCAAAAATTGTAAATAATAATCAAAAAACTCTTGCTGTAAGATTTCCTAGTCATCATCTGGCTATTAAACTTTTAAAAATATTGAAATATCCTCTAGCAGCACCTAGTGCAAACATATCCTCAAAAATAAGTCCAGTAACAAAAGAAGATGTAAAGGACGAGTTTGGAGAAAGAATTAAATTTATTCTTGATGGTGGTAGATCTAAAATTGGATTAGAGTCCACTATAGTTAGTTTATTAGGGAAGCCAAAAATATTAAGACTAGGAGGAATGGAAAGAAAAAGGATTGACAAAATTTTGAGAAAAAAAATCCTATATAAAAAAAGTGATAAAACAGTTGTTGTCCCAGGGCAGTCGAGTTTACACTATTCGCCTGGAATACCTATAAGGTTAAATAAAATAAAACCAAAAGAAAATGAAGCTTTTATTTTAATTAAAAAAAGAAAAAAAACTTCAAAGAATTATTATTATTTAAGTAAAAAAAAAGATTTAAAAGAAGCTGCAAAAAATTTGTATAAAGTTTTAAGAAATATTAAAAATAAAGATTATAAGAGTATTGCTGTAGAAAAAATTCCTAATTTTGGATTTGGGGAAGCAATCAATGAAAGACTTAAAAGGGCTTCAGTAAAGTAATGGAAAATTCAATAAAAGTAATTGACCTTAAAAAAAATTATGGAAATAAAGAAGCGGTTAAGAATATAAATTTTGAAATTAAAGAAAATGAGATAATTGGATTACTTGGTCCTAATGGCTGTGGAAAAACTACTACTATAGGAATGATTTTAGGTTTATTAAAGCCTACAAGTGGGCAAGTTTTGATTAATGGTTTTCAATTAGAAAAAAATAGAATTGAGATTCTTCAAAAAATAAATTTTATTTCTCCTTATATTGAATTGCCAAAGAAACTTACAGTTAAGCAGAATCTAATTGTTTACGGGAAACTGTATTCAGTCAAAAACTTAAATAGTAGGATTGATTATTTAGTAGAAGAATTAAGGTTGCAAAATTTGCTTGATAGAGTGACTGGAGAGTTATCTTCAGGGCAAAAAAATAGAATAAGTTTAGCTAAAGCGATTATCAATGATCCATCTGTCCTTTTACTCGATGAGCCTACAGCTTCTCTTGATCCAGAAACAGGAGATTTTGTAAGAACCTTTTTAGAAAAATATAAAAAAGAAAAAAAGGTATCTATATTATTAGCATCACATAATATGGATGAAGTAACTAGGTTATGTTCATCAATAATGATGATGAAAAATGGTTTAATTATAGATGAAGGTAAACCAAATGATTTAGTTAAGAAACATGGAAGACAAAATCTAGAGGAAGTTTTTTTAAAACTTGTAAGGAATTAATATGAATATAGGTAGAATGTATGGATTGTTTTTAAGACACTTTTTTTTAATAACTAGGTCTTTTCCAAGAATTTTAGATCTTATATATTGGCCAACAATACAAATTACTTTATGGGGCTTCATCTCGAATTTTTTTACAACATACAGCTCGTATTATAATAATGCTGTCGGAGTAATATTAACATGTGCGATACTTTACGATTTTCTATTTAGAACAAGTATCGGTTTTAATATGCTTTTTTTAGAGGAAATCTGGAGTAGAAATTTTACAAATTTATTTATCTCACCAATTAAAAAAAGTGAAATTTTAATCTCATTAATTTTCACAGCTTTGGTAAGAGCTTTAATTGGTTTGATCCCTGCAATACTTTTGACCTCTCCTCTCTTTGGAATTTCTTTGTTAGATTTAGGTCTAAGTTTATTCTTTTTGTTTCTTAGTCTATATATTTTTGGAATAACATTAGGTATATTAGTTTCTTCTGGTCTACTTAGGTTTGGTCCATCATTTGAGAATATCGCCTGGTCAACTATGTTTTTGTTGGCCCCTTTTGGATGTATTTATTATCCTGTAGATATATTGCCTGAAATATTTCAAAAAATTGCTTATGCACTTCCACTTGTTTACATATTTGAGGAGGCGAGAAATATTTTAGTTGATGGATTTGTGAATGTAGAAAATATTTTGATGGCATTTTATCTTAATGGATTATATTTGTTCATTTCCATTTGCCTATTTTACTACTCTTTCAGTAAAGCCCGTAAAAAGGGAACATTAATAAATATTGGAGAATAATTTGGTGCGCCTGCTAGGAGTCGAACCCAGAACCTCCTGATCCGAAGTCAGGCGCTCTATCCAGTTGAGCTACAAGCGCATATAGTATTAATATTATAATTTATGAAAAATATCATTAAATTTATTGTAAAGGACAATGAGAACGATCAAAGAGTTGATCTGTTTTTATCAAACAACAAAAAAGAACTCAGTAGAACTAGAGTTAAAAATTTAATTTTAAACCAGAGATTGATGATAAATGATAAAATTTGTACCGACCCATCAAAAAAGGTAAGTCAACTCGACAACATAAAACTTGAAATACCTGAGCCACAGAAAGCTTCTTTAGAACCATTTGATTTCAAACTTAATGTCATTTATGAGGATAAAGATTTAATGGTAATAAACAAACCTGCCGGGATATCTATGCATCCAGGAGCTGGAGACTACAACAAAACATTAGTAAATGCCCTAATTTTTTATGATAGCAAAAATCTATCAACTATTGGTGATGAGCTTAGACCGGGAATCGTTCATAGGATTGATAAAGATACATCTGGTTTAGTTGTGGTTGCAAGAAATAATAAAACACACGAAAATTTATCTATTCAATTTAGCAACCATTCAATAAAAAGAGTTTACCAGGCTCTTGTATGGGGAAAGCTTAGGCCTCAAACTGGTAGAATTGAAACATTGATTACAAGAAGCTCAAAAAATAGACAATTAATGCAGGTTGGTCTCACTAAAGGAAAAAAAGCAATTACTAATTATAAAACTTTGGAAATTTTTGAAAATGAAAAAATACCAACTTTTAGTTTAATTGAGTGTAGATTGGAAACTGGTAGAACCCATCAAATTAGGGTTCACATGACTCATAAAGGTAATAATATTTTAGGAGACAAAAAATATAAAAAAAGGTTTAAGAAATTCAGAAATATTAATGATGATTTAAATAATTTAATTCTTAAACTAGATAGACAATTCTTACATGCAAAAACTCTTGGGTTTACCCATCCCTCAAAAAATAAGGAAGTTGAATTTACATCAAATTTACCTCAAGATTTGAATGCTCTGTTAAAAAAGCTTAGAAATTCTTAGTAATTACAATATTGCAAAAATTAAATTATTTATTAAATACATAGTAATAAAATGACATCTACATTCAAATACCCTGCTATAAGTAACGAGGGCGGTCTATCGGTATATTTAGACCAGATAAAAAAATTTCCAATGCTTGATGCTGAAGAAGAATATATGCTTGCGAAAAATTGGAAAACTACAGGAAATGTTAAATCAGCTGAAAAACTAGTGACAAGCCATTTAAGATTAGTAGCAAAAATTGCAATGAGATACAAAGGGTACGGATTGCCGATGAATGAAATTATTTCCGAAGGAAATGTTGGATTAATGCAGGCAGTGAAAAAATTTGAACCTGAAAAGGGTTTTAGATTAGCAACTTATGCTATGTGGTGGATTAAAGCATCGATACAAGAATATATTTTAAGATCTTGGAGTTTAGTAAAAATTGGGACAACTACAGCACAGAAGAAATTATTTTTTAATTTAAAAAAATTAAAAAATCAAATAGCCCCAAAAAATGAAGGTGACCTAAAAAAAGATGAAGTGGAAAAAATTGCGAATACACTTGATGTGAGTGAAGATGAAGTTATCTCAATGAATAGAAGGTTGTCAGGCAAAGAACAATCTTTGAACGCTCCGATTGGTGAGGATGGTGATGAGTGGCAAGACTGGGTTGTTGATAAAGAAATGGATCAAGAATTAAAAATAGCTCATCAAGAGGAACTTGACCAAAGAAAAGATTTGCTTCAGGACTCTATAAAAATACTAAATGATAGAGAGAAAGAGATTCTTTATGCAAGAAGACTGAACGAAAATCCATCAACTCTTGAAGATTTAAGTAAAAAATTTAAAATTAGTAGAGAAAGAATTAGACAAATTGAAAACAAAGCTTTTGAAAAACTACAAAAGCATATGCTTAATTCAGCAAAATCAAAAAATTTACTTCCAGTAAATTAAATTTTAAAAGGATCTTCGATTAAAATTGTATCGTTTCTTTCAGGACTTGTTGAAATGCTTGAAACCTTTGTTTCAATAAATTTTTCAAGCTCCTTAATATAAATTTTCGCATTTTCCGGCAATTTTTCAAAATTTTTAATTCCTTTTGTTGAAGATTTCCAACCTTTGAAGCTTTTATAAATTGGCTTAACTTTTAGTTGATCATCTACCGCAGCGGGCAAATAGTCGACCTTTTTACCATTCAGTTCGTAAGCTACGCACATTTTAATTTCTTCTAGTTCGTCTAAAACATCAAGTTTGGTTAATGCTATTCCATTAATACCTGAAACTTTGATCGTTTGTCTTACCAAAACACCGTCAAACCACCCACATCTTCTTTTTCTGCTAGTAACGGTTCCAAACTCTTTTCCAATTTTACCAAGATGTTCTCCAGTTTCATTTTTCAATTCAGTTGGAAAAGGACCCTCACCTACTCTTGTCGTGTAGGCTTTTGTGATACCAAGAACATAACCAATTGTATTTGGTCCACACCCTGAGCCTGTTGCTGCTGAAGATGCGACTGTATTTGATGAAGTAACAAAAGGATAAGTGCCATGATCTACGTCTAATAAAATTCCTTGCGCACCTTCAAATAAAATTTTCTTTCTTTGGTTTTTGAATTCATCAATCTTTTTCCAGACGGGCTTTGAAAACTTTAATATTTGGGGTGCAATTTCAAGAAGTTCCTTTTTCAACTTATTTTTTTCAAACAATTCTTTTCCTAAACCTTTTCTAATTGCATTATGATGCATTAAAACAGTTTCAAGCCTATGATCTAAATTTTTTTCAGAAATTAAATCCATTACCCTGATCGACCGTCTGCCTACTTTGTCTTCATATGCTGGTCCAATACCTCTTCTTGTGGTGCCAATTTTTGCTTTTCCTGCTGCATCTTCTCTTATTTCATCCATTTCTTTATGAAAAGGTAAAATTAAATTAGCTGACTCTGACAAAATCAAATTTTCTTCAGATATTTCTACCCCTTTTGATTTCATCTCTTTTATTTCATCTAATAATGCCCATGGATCAACAACAACCCCGTTACCAATAATTGATATTTTATTTTTTCTAACAATTCCTGATGGAAGTAATCTTAATTTATAGATAACTCCATCTATTACTAAAGTATGTCCGGCATTGTGTCCGCCCTGAAATCTTACAACTACATCTGCTTCACTTGAGAGCCAATCAACAATTTTTCCTTTTCCTTCATCACCCCACTGAGATCCGACAACAGCTACATTTTTCATTTAAATTTATTTTTAATATTAAACACGCTTATATGGTTTATTGGCCCATGGCCTTTTCCATAATTAGGCCCTGATCCGATTGAATGGTTAACATAATCAATTGCCATCTTACAAGATTTCTTTAATGTTTTTCCACACGAAAAATAAGTCGCTATCGCACTAGATAAAGTACATCCTGTACCATGTGTATTTTTTGTTTTGATTTTTTTACTTTTAAAAAATTCTTTTTCGCCTTTATTCAAATACAGATCATATACATATTTTGCTTTTAAATGACCTCCTTTTATTAAAACATTTTTTGCGCCAAAACTTAATAACTTTTTTCCAGCTATAATCATATCATCTGTTGTTTTAATTTTTATTTTAGCAAGTATTTCTGCCTCTGGTATATTTGGTGTTATTAAAGATACTCTATTCATTAATTTAGTTTTTATTATTTCTATTGATTTATCATCAACTAATTTTGTACCACCTTTCGCTACCATCACTGGATCTAGAATAATTTTTTTTACTTTAATTTCCTTTAAAGAATTTATCACTGTTTCAATAACTTTTTTTGAGTGTAACATTCCAATCTTTATAGCATCAGGCCTGATATCTTTTGAGGTGAATTCAATTTGTCTTTTAATTTCATTGATTGGGACTTTTGAAATCGACAAAACTCCTGTTGTATTTTGTGAAGTTATTGCAGTAATAGCTGTCATTGCATAACAGCCAAGACTAGTTATGGTTTTTATATCTCCTTGAATTCCAGCGCCCCCGGAAGAGTCTGAGCCCGCAATAACTAATATTTTAGATTTAAGTTTCAATTTATTTAATAGACCTTTTTACAATATTTATACATTTTTTTAATAAATGAATATTGTTTGACTCGCCCATAATTCTGATTTTAGGCTCTGTGCCAGATTTTCTTACAAGCATTCTACCATAATTTTTAATTATTCTTTCAGATTTTTTAATAGCAACTTTACATTTAGTAGAATTAATAACTGATTTGTCTTTAACCTTTACATTTTCTAATATTTGAGGTGTTAATTTAAATAAGTCAAAAAGCTCACTAGCCTTTTTTCCTTTTCTCATTGAAAATAGAATTTCTAATGCAACTAATAGCCCATCACCTGTTGTTGCAAATTTACCAAGTATAATATGCCCAGATTGCTCCCCGCCTAAATTAAAGTTTTCTTTTTGCATTTTTTCCTTAACATATCTGTCTCCTACATTAGCTCTGATAAATTTAATTTTTTGATCTCTAAAAAAATTTTGCAATCCATAATTTGACATTAGGGTGCCAATTACACCACCTTTTAGAATTTTCTTTCTTTTCCATCTGATTGCTAGCATCGCAATAATTTTATCACCATCAACGATGTTCCCCGTCTCATCGGATACAATTATTCTATCTGCATCGCCATCTAAAGATATTCCAATATGTGCTTTGTTTTTTCGAACTAAAGATTTGATCTTTTGCGGAAAGGTTGAGCCACAATTATCATTAATATTTAAACCATTTGGAGAAATCCCATACTCAATTACTTTTGCACCCAAGCTCCTTAATAATTTTGGTCCAGATTTATAACCTGCGCCGTTTGCACAATCTATTGCAATTTTCATTCCTTTTAACTTAAAACCTCTTGGAAAATTATCTTTTAATATTTTTATATATTTATCATTTGCATCCTCTAATCTCTTTACTCTTCCTAAAATTTTTGGTTCTGAAAGATTATTTGCTATTTTAGAGTCAATAAGTTTTTCTATTTTCTTTTCAATTTTATCAGAGAGTTTTAGGCCATCTGGTCCAAATAATTTAAGACCATTATCATAATATGGGTTATGAGATGCTGTGATCATAATTCCCATATTGGCTTTCATCTTTTTTGTTAACATCGCTAATCCATTTGTTGGTAAAGGACCGAGCGTGTAGACATGCATTCCTGCTGAAGCCAATCCGGACACCAATGCGGGCTCAAGAATGTATCCTGAGAGTCTTGTATCTTTTGCAATAATAGCTATTTGTTTAGATTTTTTCTGATTTTTAAAATATGTCCCTGCTGCTAGGCCAAATTTAAAGAACATTTCACCATTAATTTTAGTCTGGTTAACCTTCCCTCTAATTCCATCAGTTCCAAAATATTTTTTGGTCATTTAAAATTTTATTGATTTAAAAACTTTGATACTTTGATTAACTTCATTTACATCGTGAACTCTTAAAATCTGAATGCCCTGCATCATAGCACACAAACTAGATGATATAGTTCCCCCTAATCTTTCCTTGCTATCGTTTATCCCAGAAATGTCTTTAATAAATCTTTTTCTAGAAGTGCCTAACATTATAGGAAATCCAAGAGAATGAAAAATAGAAATGTTTCTTAACAAGGTAATATTATGTTTCAATCTTTTTCCAAAACCAATTCCTGGATCCAAAATAATGTTCTTATGATTTATACCATTGGCCTCTAGTTCTAAAATTTTTTTTTGAAAGAAGTCATAAATATCTAACAAGACGTTTTTATACGAAGGTTTAATTTGCATTTTTTTTGGATTACCTTGCATGTGATGAATTATAAAGGGGGGTTTTTTATTTCTTAAGATTTTTAATGTATTAGGATCGTAATTGAGTCCGGAAACGTCATTAATGATATGGGCACCATATTTTAAGCTTTTTTCCATTATGGAACTTTTTCGAGTATCAATAGATATTACATTTTTTAATTTTTTTGTTTTTTTTAATACTTTCTTAATCCTTTTCCACTCAATTTTTTCATTCACATCATTTGATCCTGGTCTTGTGGACTCTCCCCCTATATCAATAATTGATGATCCTTTTTCAATAAAATGTTTTATTCTTTTTAAAGCATCTTTATGATTATTATATTTTCCACCATCTGAGAAACTATCAGGAGTTAAATTAACAACTCCCATTATTAGAGGTGAAGACTTAAACTTTAGTTTAGAAAAGTTTTTTTTTTTAGTTATATTTTTTATATCTAATTTTACTTTTTTTTTTAAAATTTTACTTAAAAAATTTAATTTTGAAATGTGGATTTTTTTTTTCTTTTTTCTTGTTATAAGTTCTATTGTATCAAAAGAAATCTTATCATTTCCATTAAGTGGGAAAGCAAGTTTTTTACTGACCATCAGAGTTGAATGATCACCATAATAGAAATTACACGCTCTAGTGTAATATTTTAACATTAAATATTAATGAACAATTTTTGGTTTTAAACCAATTGATCCTAAAGCAGAGTCAGAACTTTCATCCTCAACTTTTAAATCTTCCTTATTAGGCGGATATTCGTTTTTGTTAATTATTTTTGCTATATCCTCACCAGTCAAAGTTTCATAAGTTAAAAGAGCTTTTGCTATTTTATGTAAATCATCAATTTTTGTTGTTAAGATAGTTTTTGCTTGATTGTAACCTTCGTCAACTAGTTTTCTTATTTCTCTATCAATTTTTTGTGCAACAGCTTCTGAAACACTTTGTGTTTGTGTTACAGATCTTCCAAGAAAAACTTCCTCTTGATTTTCACCATATTCAACAGGACCAAGTTCTTCACTCATTCCATACTTAGTAACCATAGCTCTTGCTAATTGAGTCGCCTGATTAATGTCTGAACCGTTTCCGCCGCCAGCACCTGTAGATATATTATCCTTACCAAATATAAGTTCTTCGGCAACTCTTCCTCCAAAGCACACAGCTAATCTTGCTTTTAAATATTTAATAGAATGACCATGTTTATCTCTTTCTGGTAAATTCATAACCATTCCTAATGCTCTTCCTCTAGGAATGATTGTTGCTTTATGTATTGGATCGTAATTTGGCAAATTAAAAGAAACTATTGCATGGCCACCCTCGTGATAAGCGGTTAATTTCTTTTCATCTTCTGTCATAACCATAGATCTTCTTTCAGCGCCCATCATCACTTTATCTTTGGCATCTTCGAATTCTTGAGATGTTACAATTCTTTTATTCTTTCTCGCTGCTAACAATGCGGCCTCGTTCACTAAATTAGCAAGATCTGCTCCTGAAAATCCAGGTGTTCCTCTTGCGATAGTTCTTAAGTTAACATCTGGAGACATAGAAATTTTTTTAGCATGAACTTTTAAAATTTTTTCTCGTCCTATAATATCTGGATTTGAGACAACAACTTGTCTATCAAATCTTCCTGGTCTTAAAAGCGCTGGATCTAATACGTCAGGTCTGTTAGTTGCTGCTATGATTATTACGCCTTCATTTGTATCAAATCCATCCATCTCAACTAATAATTGGTTTAACGTTTGCTCTCTTTCGTCATTGCCACCACCTAAACCCGCTCCTCTACTTCTACCTACAGCATCTATCTCGTCAATGAAAATTATGCATGGTGAATGTTTTTTTCCTTGTTCAAACATATCTCTTACTCTTGAAGCACCAACTCCAACAAACATTTCAACAAAGTCTGATCCAGAAATCGTGAAGAAAGGAACACCTGCTTCACCAGCTATTGCTCTTGCAAGTAAAGTTTTCCCTGTACCTGGTGGCCCTACTAGCAAACAGCCTCTTGGTATCTTACCGCCCAATCTACTAAATTTTTTTGGGTCTCTCAAAAATTCTACCACTTCTTGAACTTCTTCTTTTGCTTCCTCCACTCCTGCAACATCGTTAAAAGTGACTTTTCCTTTGATTTCATTCATCATTTTCGCTTTTGATTTTCCAAATCCCATGGCACCACCTTTACCGCCTTGCATTTGTCTCATGAAAAATATCCAAACAGCAATTAAAAGTAACATTGGGAACCACGACAGCAGAACTCCGAATAAAGATGGCATTTTCTCATCAAGTGGCGCTGCAGATATACTAACACCTTTATTAGTTAATTTTTCTATTAAGTTTGGATCGTTCGGTGAGTATGTTGAAAAAACTGATCCATCAGCCATAACACCTTTGATATTGTTACCTTGTATCTGAACTTCTACAACCCTTCCATTATCAACCTCTGTTAAAAATTCGGAGAAAATAATTGTTTTATTATTTTTGTTTTGAAGATTTTGTGGATTCTTGAACATATTGTAAAGACCTATAGTCAAAACAACAATTATTACCCACATAGCTAGATTCTTAAAATTCATACGTAATATAAGTTAAGAATTATTCTAAATTTAACAAGTGCTAAATTGTTACACAAATGAGTTTATTTTGTGTTTTCCCTGGAAATAACTACTGAATTCTCTATTTTTTCAATAGCACATCCTCCTATAGTTGTTTTGGTTAAGGATTTTTGTCTAATTTGATTAATAATCCTTGAGACACCCTTGCCTCTAGCGGGAAAATATCTGCCGCTAATATTTTGTAAAATTTTTGTAAAGCACCTTAAAATTATTTCATCAGTAGTATTAAAAAACTTTAAAGACAAGATTGCTTTATTATTATTATTTTTTGACGGACTAATATAAGAATTCTCACTGATGTTTTTTTGTACGAAAAATTTAATTGAGTTATTCGCGGATATTAAATTTTCAAAAGTCATTTTAAACTTTTTTTGATCAAGGCCATTTTTTTTAAGATTGTTAATCATAAATCTAACTCGCGACCTCAAATATTCTAAGCTTCTATTTGATGGATCATCTATATGGAAATTGAATGTATTTTTGGTCACATACAATAAATCTTCTTTTGAAAAATCAAGTAATGGTCTAACAATATTAATGTTATTTCTTTGCAAATTTCTATAATTGTAAAAAGATACTAGCCCATTAAGACCAGAGCCTCTTAATAATCTGATAAAGAAATTTTCTTGAAAATCATCAAAATGGTGGCCTAATAGTAATGTATTAATCTTTTTTGTTTTGCAAAAACCTTCGAATACCTTAAACCTATAATCTCTTGAGTCTGATTGAGTTTTTTTAGTATTTGTCTTTTTTTTCCACGTAATTATCTTGCACTCTATTTTAAATTTTCTTAAGATCTTTTTTAAAGTCCCAGCCTCCTTCGAGGATTTATCTCTTAGTTTGTGATCTACATGAACATAGTGAAAGTTATTATTTTTATTTTTAATTTGATAACATTTTGAGAGATATGCTAAAGCGAGACTATCTGCACCACCAGATACTGCAACTAAGTACCCTTTGAATTCTTTCTGTTTAATTATAAATTCAAATCTTTGATAGATTTTTTTAATTCTTTTATTTCTTAATTGAGGACTAAAAATTGAATTTTTAAGATTTTTTCTTTTTACACTCGAACTTTTTTTCTTCATATTTTGCTTTTTGAAGAACTGATTGTTTTGCATCAGGATATTCTTTTTTAACTCCTGTAATCATTAAACACCCTTGATCTTTTTCTCCAATTTGCACTAATGATACTCCAAGCTTAAGTAAATTTATAGCTGCTTTTTCACTTTTAGGATATTTTTGATAACCTTCTAAGTAAGCAGAAGCAGCATCTGTGTAAAGTTGTCTAATTCTAAATGTTTCTGCATACCAATATTGCGCGCTACCTGCCATTTTATGTTCAGGATTTGTCATTACAAATTCTCTAAGCGCTCTTTCTGCAGTCGTATAGTCTCCTTGTTTTAAAAAACTAGTGGCGAAGTCGTATTGTTTGTCAGGTTTATCATTTGGTAAGATTTTTTCTTCTGACACAAATTTTTCTGTTATGACTGTACCAGTTGTATCTATTGATTGAGTTTGTTGTGTTAATTCATTTGTTTCGGATGACTTGTAAGATACTGCGCCAAGATCTTGTGGTTGAGAAGAGCCAGGTAAGACTTTTTTCTTAGATGTAACTTTTTTATCAATGTCCTCGCCTTCTAAATTTTGGAATCTCAATTGATTATCTGCTTGAACTTTTGATAATCTACTTGATAATTTATCGATTTTAAAATTTATTTCTTCAAATTTATTTGTTAAATCTTGAAATTGTTTTTCTATCTCAGACAATTTTAATAAATGTCTTGTAAGCACATCTTCATCATTTGAACTTAATTTTGTTTTGCTAGCTGTAATTATATCTGAAGACTGTGAATAAACAGCTTTTTCCAGAGTTTTTAAATCTTTTTGTAATGTTTTTATTACTTCTAAAGTTTCTGTTTCTTCTGCCTTGACTAAAGAAATAATTGAAAAAATAAATATTATTAAAACTAATATACTTTTATTTATATAATTTAAAAATTTCATTATTTGATTTCTATCTATAATGATGGCAAAAAAAAGACCCCAACAACTTATGTTATTGGGGTCTGAATTTGTAAATTATTAGTTAGCTTTTACTGATACTGATCTTCTGTTTTTTGACCAAGCTAAAGGATTTGAACCAGAGTCTACTGGTCTTTCTTTTCCGTAACTTATTACTGAAATTCTATTTCCAGATATTCCATAAGTCATTAAATAATCTTTAGCTGCATTAGCTCTTCTCTCACCTAAAGCTAAGTTATATTCTCTTGTACCTCTTTCGTCAGCGTGACCTTCGAGAACTACATTTATTTTTGAATTTTTTCTTAACCATGATGCTTGTTTTCTTAATGTCTCTCTTGAAGCAGTAGTTAAAACTGTTTCATTAGTTGCGAAGAAAACTCTGTCTGGCACACCTGAAGCTAAATACTCAACTGTGTCTTTTCCAGTGTATACGTCACCTTGCATTTTACTTGTAGTTTTTACGGCACATGCAGATAATAGAATACTTGCAAAAAAAACTAGCAAAGTATTTCTAAAAATTTTGTTTAAACTCATTACTGCTCCTTAAAAGTTAATTTTATACTTTTTCACAACTAATTAGATCTTTCAAGCTTAAAAATCAAGGAATTATTAATTTTTTTTAAAAATACCATAATTAATCAGTCAATAATGACGACCAAGATGGGTCTGAAGCATCAGTCTCAGTTTTGACCATTCTTTCATTATATCCTGTGAGATCGATAGACCAAAGTTTAGCTGAAAAGCCCTTGCCTGCAGAGTCTGATTTTGTCTCTCTATAAAAAATTAAAACTCTCCCATTAGGAGACCATGAAGGAGCCTCTTGATAATAGTTTTCTGTAAGTAATCTTTCGCCAGTTCCATCTGTTCTCATTACACCAATATAAAACTTTCCCTTATGAAGTTTTGTGAAAGCTATTAAATCACCTCTAGGAGACCATACAGGTGTTCCGTAAAGACCATTTCCAAAGGAAATCCTTTTAACTTTTGAACCATCACTTCTCATTACATAAATTTGTTGATACCCACTTCTATCTGAATTAAAGCAAATATATTTACCGTCTGGAGAATATGATGGTGATGTATCAATTGATGGATGGTTTGTGATTTTTTCAACCTCTCTACTTTCAAGGTCCATAGTATAAATATCTGAGTTTCCATCTTTAGCAAAACTCATAATAATTTTTTTTCCATCAGGAGAGAAACGCGGAGCAAATGTCATACCAGGAAAGTCTCCAACAACTTCCTGAATACCTGTTTCAATATCTAGTAAATACACTCTAGGTAGATTTTTAAAATAAGATAAATAAGTGACCATTTGATTTGTTGGATTAAATCTTGGTGTTAAAACTAATTCATTTCCTAGAGTTAAGTACTTCGTATTAAATCCATCTTGATCCATAATTGCTAATTTCTTGATACGACTTGTTTTAGGTCCTTCTTCAGCAACATAAATAATTCTAGTATCAAAATAACCTTTTTCACCTGTCAACCTTTGGTAAACTTTATCAGTAATTATATGCCCAACTCTTCTCCAATTTTCTGAAACAGTGGTGAATGCCAACGCCATAATTTCTTTACCAGCTAATATATCCCACAACCTAAATTCAACCCTAAGCTTTTCATCAACTATCTTTACATCTCCAGTTATTAAAGCTTGAGCTTTAATTAAAGCCCAATCTTCAAATCTTGGTTTTACATGAGCAATATCTGGTTTTTGTAAGAAAGCTTTTGAATCCAACGGATTGAATAAACCTGATTGTCTTAAATTATTCTCAACAACTTTTGATATTTCTGCACCTATATCTTCAAGTTTTAATGAATCTTTAAATTTTTCTTTAGAATTTTGATCAACAGATAATGGCGATACTGCTAGTGGCAAAGGATTTAGATTACCTCTAGTAATGTCTACTTCTATAAGAGACCATGCTTTTTCCCAATTAAAAATAAATAAGGAAACATATATTAAAAAAATAACTTTTCTCATCCTTGAAGCATCTCCCTAGCATCAAAATTTAGTTGTATTTCTTTCCATCTCTCATAACCAGTTGTTGGAACTCTCAAGGGCTGACACAATCTAATTGCCCTTAAAGCACTTTCTGCCAAAACTTTATAGAATCCTTGTCCTGGTTTATTCATTCTAGCATGGTCAAGTATTTCTGAGTTAATAATTGTACCATCGGGTTTTAAATTAATTTTAATTCTTACAAGAAGATCTTCATTATAAGGTAATCCCAACGGGATGCTCCAGCATCCAAAAATTTGGGCTTTAAGAGCATCTTCCTCATTTAAAGTCAATCCAGAAGAAATAACACTTTTTCTTTGTGATTGAGTTATCTTATTATCACTTTTAATCATCTCTGCAGTTTCTTCTTTTGATTTATCAATTAACGCAGCAATATTGTTTGGATCAAATAATTCTTTTTTTTCAAATTCTGAAACTTGTTTAATTTCATCATCAATTTTTTCTGGGTTTTGTTTATCCTCTTCTGGTTTTTTTACAATATTTTTTTGTTGATCCGGTAATGGTATTGCATCTGGTTTTTCTTTTTTAACTTTTTTGGGAGGTGCTTGCTCGGAAACGAGTTTTTCTTTTTCTTTCTTTTTTATTTCTTCAATAATCTTTTTCGCTTTAGGAGCATAAGGTATAGATGTTTTATCGGTAATTTGGATAAGTTCTATTGAAATAATCGGCGGAAGATCTATTGGTTTTTTTGCTAAAAAAGGAAGGCTCAATGCTGTTATAATTATAAGAAATAAATGAAGTAAAGATGATATAATAATATTATTAGTCACTATCGATCACCTCTCTTTATAAGGTTCTGAAATAAGCGCTACTTTTGTAAATCCTGAACCAGAAAGCATCCCCATAACTTCTAGAACTCTTCCATAATTGATTGTCTTGTCGCCTCTTACATATATTCTTGTATCTGTCCTGTTTTTCGAGACAGCTAATATTTTGGCAATTACATTATCGAATTCAACTTTTGACTCTTGAATAAAAATCTCACCTTTTGAATTTATACTTAAAGTTAGTGGCTCTTGTTCTTCAGGAAGAGAGTCAGCTGAACTTTCTGGTAGATCTACTTGAACACCAACTGTCAATAATGGTGCTGTGACCATAAAAACAATTAAAAGAACCAACATAACATCAACAAATGGTGTTACATTTATTTCACTTATTGGATCTTTAGATTTATTTTTTAAATTAAAAGCCATTAGTTAAATAGTAGAGATAAATCTTTTGGCAAAATTTTCTAATCTTTGAGAATATTTTTTTGAGTCGTTATTAAATTTGTTATAAGCTACAACCGCAGGTATAGCTGCTAATAGGCCGAGAGCTGTTGCAAATAATGCTTCTGCAATACCTGGCGCGACAATAGCTAAACTTGTGTTTCTTGAAACTGCAATTGACTGAAACGAATTCATAATTCCCCAAACTGTTCCAAACAAACCAATAAACGGTGCTGTTGAACCTACAGTGGCTAAGAATGAATAATTTTTTTCAAGCTTGTTAACTTCATTTTCTATATTAGACTCTAATAAACCTGAAAGCTTTTCATTTAAATTACTTCTAGATCTTGATTTAAGAACAACTTGCATTGTCTTTTTAAAAACATTTGACATTGGGTCATCAATATTTGCTGGTAAATTATTATAGAAACTTTCGGCAGATCTTGATTTCCAAAACTTTTCTTCAAACTCTTGGGTTGATAAATTTATTTTCTTAAATAACTTGAATTTTTCTATAATTATCGCCCAAGTATAAATTGATGCTGCAATTAACAAAACAATAACTGATTTTACAATTATGTCTGCTCTAAGAAATAGGCTCCATAAAGAAAAGTCTACAGAACTTCCTAGTCCAACAGATTGTGATGCTATATCGGCCTCCATGAAAAATCATTCACACTAAAATGTGTCATCAATTTGACCTGAAATATCAAATAAATCTAATATTTAGCGTTTTGGTAATAAAAACTAGAAATTAGTATCGCATCCGCTTTATTAGTATCTTTTTTTTTTGACAATTTTGAGGAAAAGTATGGATAAATTTCAATAGCTTTTGTCCTGCTAGCGTCTTTGTTTGTATTTATCAAATTAAAGAATTTTTTCCATTTAACTGGCGAAACAAAATCCATTGGGATTTGCATTGCAGAAAAAATTCCTTTCAACACTCCAAAAGACTGTCCAAAATTAAACATGCTAGTAACTCCTTGTCCTGGCATTGCAGAAACTTGTTCGATCACAGCCATTACTTTCGTCTTATCTTCTCCTTCTACAGCTTTTTGAATTTCGTTAAATATTTGAGATGCATTAACTTGAGATTTATTTTTTTTTCCTACAGCCATTTTTGGCATTTCAAATACATCCACTACTTTTCCATCTTTAAATAAGCATATAGCACCATTAATCCCTGGATCTATTCCAATTATTAACATTGCTTAATCTTCTTCCCCAAAGTTCGAGTAAACCCTTTGAACATCATCGTCATCATCTAATAATTCTATAAGTTTTTTTATGTCTTCTTTATTCTCACTTTCGCTGGAAACCTTGTTTAGTGGAATCCACTCGATATCTGTAGATATAAAATTTTCAACATGAGGCTCAATTTTTTTTTTTATAGAGTAAATATCTTCAAAGCCGCAATGTATCTCATGAAAATTTTCAAAGGAGAAGCATTCATCTGCACCAGCATCAATTGCTAGTTCAAAAATTTTATTGTCTTTAATTTCATTTATGTCTATCCTAATTACGCCAATTTGTTTAAAGTTATGGGCTGCAGAACCTTGGGCACCCAAATTACCACCATTTTTTTGAAAAATAGTTCTTATTTTTGAGGCAGTTCTATTTTTGTTATCTGTAAGTGCCTCTACAATTATAGCAACTTTATCTTTACCAAAACCTTCGTATCTTATCTTTTCAAAATTTGATTGATTTAATGATTTCGATTTATCAATGGCTCTTTCAATGTTATCTTTTGGCATGTTTGACGATCTTGCTGCTTGAATAGCAGATCTAAGTCTCGGGTTCATCAAAGGATCTTTATCTCCAAGTTTAGCAGCTACAGTAATCTCTCTAGAAAGTTTCGAGAAAATCTTCGACCTTTCTTTGTCTGCTCTACCTTTTTTATGTTTTATACCAGCCCAATGAGAATGTCCTGCCATATTATTTTGAGTTATTTAAAACACCCCCAACAATTATACTATTAATATTTTTAGCTAGTCCTGTAGTTTCATCACAATCTACCATAACACCCGATAAAGAACCATCCCCTAAAGATGGATAATGTTTTTCAGAATCTTGTTTAAAGAATCTTTTTAATGAGTTTTCTTTATTCATCCCAATTACTGAGTCGTAGTCACCACACATTCCGGAGTCTGTGATATACGCAGTCCCACCTTTTAAAACTCTTGCGTCATTTGTTGGAATGTGCGTGTGAGTACCAGTAACTAAAGTTGCTTTGCTATCAAACAAATGTCCCATTGCCATTTTTTCTGAAGTAGTTTCACAATGCAAGTCGACTACTAAAAAGTCATAATCTTTTTTTAGTTGGTATTTTTTTTGAAAATTCTCAGCTGTTTTGAAAACATCTTCACTTTTCCTCATGAAAACATTTCCCATTAAATTTAGTACACCTATTTTAAGATTTTTGGATGTTTGATAAATTTCAAATCCTTTTCCTGGTGAGATTCCAATTAAATTAAATGGTCTAAGGAGTCTGTTATCATCCTCAACGAGTTTTAAAGTTTCTTTATGATCCCAAACATGATTTCCAGTTGTGAGTACATTAACTCCAAATTTAATTAGATTGTCTAAAACATCTTTTGTAATACCTACTCCGTTATGAGCTGCGTTTTCACCATTTGCTATCACAAAATTTATTTTATTTTCCTCAACAATCTTCTTAAGATATTTTTTTACAACTATACAACCAGAGGGTCCTACAATGTCGCCTAAAAATAAAATTTTCATTTATAAATTCTTTTTTCAGTAATTATGAAATCCATTTTTTTATCATATTTATCAACTGGCACTTTATTAATTTTTTGAAAGGAAAGAGCAAGTCCGATTTTAACACAGTTATTTTGTTTCTCAATTTTTTGAATAAACCTGTCATAGAAACCTCCTCCATAACCAAGTCTATTTAAGTTTGAGTCAAAAGCTAACATCGGAATAATTAATGTAGAGGGAATTATTTTTTTCCCCCTGAAAGGTTCTAAGATACCAAATCTATTTATTGTTAAGGGTTCATTAAGATTCCATCTATAAAAAGACATCTCAAATTTATCATTAATTATAGGTAAAGAAATTATAAAATTTTTTTTAATCAATTGATCCATTAATTCTAAAGTAGACAATTCATCACCGAATGGATAATACAATCCAACTTTTTTATTGGGAGATTTTTGCTCAATTAATTTGATTATAGTTTCAGATTTTACTTTGATTTTTTTTCTTGCAAATTTTGATCGAATTTTAGATATTTTTTTTCTTAATTGAAATTTGTTCACTACAAAATCTAATTTTTAAGATTAACTCGCTCAACAAATTCCTCTATTTCTTTTGCTGTGTTAGAAATTAATTGATCATAATTATTATTTATTTTATCAAGCTCTTTTTGCAAGTTGTTCATATCATTGTTCAATTTAGTTGCTTCACCTTCTTTTTCATCCTTGTAGCTATATACAAGAGATTTTAGTTCTTTAAATTTTTCAGTAAGATTAGTTAATTCTAGCTTTTTTTTCTCAACATTTTTTTTGGTATCAAAGTACTCATCCATAATTTTAATAGCGGTGATCAATAATAATTTATTTTCACCTATGTTTCCTAAGTCATTTTTTAATTTTTCAAATTTATCGTTTAAATTTGCTGCTAGCTCCTCAAGATGGTCCTCTTGACCATCCTCGCATGAAAGAAGAAAGTCTTTTCCATTAAACTTAATATTTACATTTGCCATTTTTCAATCTCTTCAAGTAAAATATCTGTTTCTTGATTTAATTCATCAATTTTTTCGTCAAACTCTAATCTTTTCATTCTATCATCTTTTTTTTCCACCATCATTTGTTTGATTTTGACTTGAAGATTGCCGTGTTCATCACTTAAATTTTTGTATCTTTTTTCTAATTCGTTTTTTTCAATTTCTAATTGATTTTTTTGATCAATTAATTCTTTTATGTCTCCAGTTATCGGGTCATTTTTGAGATCAAGTTTTTTTAATTTCTTAAGAGCGTCTTCAAGTTTTTTTTCTTTTTCGCTGATATATTTCATATATATATAATTATATATTAATGAGTCTCTTAGTCTAGATAGGAATATTTTTGAAAATAAAACATAAAGATTTAGCTAATGCTGTAAGATTTCTGTCTTTAGATGCTGTTGAGGCAGCGAATTCTGGTCATCCCGGAATGCCAATGGGAATGGCTGACGTTGCTACAATTTTATTTAAAAACTTTTTACGATTTAATCCAAAAGATCCTAGCTGGTTTAACAGAGATAGGTTCGTTCTTTCTGCTGGTCATGGGTCCATGCTTCTTTACTCACTTTTATATCTAACTGGTTACAAAAGCGTTTCTATGGATGATATCAAAAACTTTAGAAAACTAAACTGTATTTGTGCTGGCCATCCAGAATATCATTCAAATTCAGGTATAGAAACTACAACTGGACCATTAGGACAAGGTATATCTAATGCCGTAGGTTTTGCGCTGGCTGAAGAAATATTAAAAAAAAAGTTAGGAAAAAAAAAATTAGATCATAAAACTTATGTATTGGCAGGAGATGGATGCCTAATGGAAGGAATAAGCCATGAAGCCTTAAGTTTTGCAGGTCACTTAAAATTAAAAAATTTGATACTGCTTTTTGATAATAATTCTATCTCGATTGATGGCCCTACTAATCTATCTGTTTCTGATAATACAAAAAAAAGATTTGAGAGTTACGGTTGGAGCTATTTAGAAATAGATGGACATAATGAAAAACAAATTTTTACCGCTTTAAAAAAAGCTCAAAAGTCAAAAAAACCATTTGCTATTTCTTGTAAGACTACAATTGGTTATGGTTCACCAAATAAAAGCGGGAAAGCATCATCGCATGGAAGCCCGTTAGGTACCGATGAGGTAAAGCTAGTTAGGAAAAAATTAAAATGGAATTATGAGCCTTTCAAGATCCCCGAAAAAATTTTAAGTGAGTGGAGAAAAATTGGAGAAAACGCCTCTTCAAAAGCCGAAAAAAATAAATCATATCCACATGAATTCAATATTTTTAACGATGAAATTACAAGTGAAATAGAGCAAGTAAAAAATGATTATCTAAAATCATTAGAGCCAATTGCAACGAGAAAATCTTCAGAAAAATTTTTAGATATAGTTTCAAAATTACCAAATTTGATTGGTGGCTCGGCTGATCTTGCGGGTTCAAATAATACAAAAACAAAAAATCATAAAATTATTAAACCAGGAAGTTTTGCAGGAAATTATATTCATTATGGAGTAAGAGAACATGCAATGTGTGGAATTATGAATGGAATCTCTTTGCATAGCAATCTTATTCCGTATGGTGGAACTTTTTTAATATTTAGCGATTATTGCAAGCCCTCTATAAGATTGGCTGCAATGATGGGTCAAAGAGTAATTTATGTTTTAACCCATGACTCAATTGGTCTCGGGGAAGACGGCCCAACCCATCAACCTGTTGAACAGCTTGCAATGTTGAGATCTATACCAAACTTAAATGTATTTAGACCATCCGATACCATTGAAACCTTTGAATGTTGGCAGTTGGCTTTGGAAAGTAAAAATAAACCAAGTGTTATTGCTCTAACAAGACAAAAAATAGAACCCATAAGAAGAGAGTTGATTACCAATAATCTTTGCTCTAAAGGAGCTTATGAAATTTTAAGAAATGGAGATAACCTAAAAGTAACGTTATTAGCAACAGGTTCTGAAACCGATCTTGCGATAAAAGTTAGTCATAAATTAGCCACAGAAAATATTTATTCAAAGGTTATATCAATGCCATGCCATGAAATATTCGATAGTCAAAGCAATGACTATAAAAAAGATATTTTACAAGAAGATACACTTAAAGTCTCTTTAGAAGCATCCGAAACCAGTTATTGGAAAAAATATACAGGTACCAATGGGTTAAATTTAGGAGTAAATAATTTTGGTAAGAGTGCTCCTTATAAAGACATTTATAAATATTTTGAATTAGATGTTGAGAACATTGTACAAAAAATTAAGAAAAATTTATGAAAACTAAAATTGGAATTAACGGTTTAGGTAGAATAGGTAGAATGGTGGTTCGATCAATATTTGAAGAAGAACACTCTAGCCTTAAAATCCAACATATAAATAATAGAGCTGATATTGAGACTGCTTGTGCTTTATTAAAAAGAGATAGTATTCACGGAAAATTTAACGCGGACATATCAATTAAAAATAACTATATAAATATTAATGGTAATAAAATTTATTATTCACAAAAAGACAAACTCGAAGAAATTAATTGGAAAGAAAATGATGTTGATTTTATACTTGAATGTACTGGTAAATTTAATTCTAAGGAAAAATTAATTCCACATCTAAATAATGGAGCAAAAAAAGTTATTGTTTCCGCTCCGTGCAAAAATGCAGATAAGACAATAGCATTTGGAGTTAACGAAAAAGAACTTAAGAAGGAAGATAAAATTATATCTGCCGCGTCGTGTACGACTAATTGTCTTGCTCCAGTTGTTCATGTTTTAAATGAAAATTTTGAAATTCAAAAAGGTTTTATGACTACAATTCATTCTTTTACTACTGATCAAAGAATTTTAGATAATTCACATAAAGATCCTAGAAGAGCTAGGACAGCTAGTCAATCAATAGTGCCGACCTCGACCGGTGCTTCAAAAGCGATTGGTGAAATAATACCTTCCTTAAAAGGAAAGCTAGAAGGTATAGCAATGAGAGTGCCAACACCTAATGTTTCCTTAATTGAGTTAGTTTTTTGCACCAAAAAAGATTTATCCGTTGAAAAAATTAATTCTGCTTTTAAAAATTTTAGCAAGAAACAGAAAATTAAAATTTTAGAAATAACAGAAGAAAAACTTGTTTCAATTGATTTTAATCACAATCCAGCTTCTTCTATAGTAGATGCACCATTAACAAATGTTATAGGTAAAAATATGGGTAAAATTTCTGCTTGGTATGACAATGAATGGGGCTTTTCAAATAGAATGTGTGATATTGCGGCATATCTTCATAAAATTTCTTAATGAACAATATAAAGGATCAAGAAAATATTAATCAAAAAGCAATATTATTAAGACTAGATTTAAATGTTCCATTAAAAAATGGAGTTATCACAGACCAAACAAGAATTAATAAGATTTTACCTGTAATCAATTTTTTAATAAAAAAAAATTGTAAAGTAATTATAATTTCACACGTTGGAAGACCAAAGGGAAAAGTAAATAAAGAACTTTCTTTGAAACCGATTTGTGAAAATTTAGAGAGCAAAATAAATCAAAAGATCAAACTTGTTAATAAAAATATCTTTAAGATAAAAAAAGATGAATTGTTTAAAAATTTTGATGGTCAAATTATATTTTTAGAAAATATCAGGTTTTATGAAGAAGAAGAAAAAAATGATAAAAAATTTTCAAAACACTTGGCGAGTCTAGCAGATCTTTATGTAAATGATGCTTTTTCTTGCTCACACAGAGCCCACGCTTCAATGAGTAAAATTACTGAATTTTTGCCATCATTTGCTGGATTGCAATTAGAAACTGAATTAAATGCCCTGAAGAAAGTAACGAGTGAAATAAAAAGACCAGTTACATGTATTATTGGTGGTTCGAAAATTTCAACTAAGATTAATTTAATTAAAAATTTAATACCAAAATTTGATAACATTATTGTTGTTGGTGGAATGGCAAATAACATTTTAAGCTTTAAAGGAAATTCAATAGGAAAGTCAATTAAAGAAGATAATTGTGAAAAAGAAATAGAAAATATTTTTAAAAACTCTAATGATCACTCATGTTCAATAATTTATCCGATGGATGTTAAAATTGGAAAAAGCATGGATGACAAATCTCAAATTAAAGACTTAATTGAAGTATCGGCCGATGATTTAATTCTAGATATTGGCCCAAAAACTTTAAAAAAAATTGAAGATGTTATTGAAAATAGTAAAACTGTTTTGTGGAATGGTCCGGCAGGTTATTTTGAAAATCCAAATTTTGCATTAGGAAGTTATGAAATAGCAAAGATGATTATTAAAAAAAATAAAGATGATTCAATTTATTCTGTTGCGGGAGGTGGAGATACAATTGCAGTATTAAATCAGATAAATGCAATAAGTGATTTTAATTTTGTTTCAACTGCTGGTGGAGCTTTTTTAGAATATCTTGAAGGCAAGGAACTTCCTGGTATAAAAGCTCTAAACTAATATGTCTGAACTAAAAAATATTGTTAATAAAATTCTTGAAAATGGTAAAGGAATTTTGGCTGCGGATGAAAGCACGGGAACAATGACCAAAAGGTTTGATGGTGTAGGTGTACCCTCCACCCCGGAAAATAGATTACTTTTTAGAGAAACTCTTTTTTGTTCGTCAGAAATGAAAAATTGTATTGGTGGAGTCATACTGTATGACGAAACAATTAAGCAAACATCCTCAAAAAAAAATAAGATACCAGAATTAATCGAGGGTATGGGATCTTGTGCAGGAATAAAAGTAGATACCGGTGCAAAAAGTCTAGCTGGGTCACCAAATGAAAAAATTACAGAAGGGTTAGATGGTTTAAGGGATAGACTAAAGGAATACTTTAAACTTGGAGCAAAGTTTACAAAATGGAGAGGTGTTTACAATATATCAAAAGATTTCCCGAGTAAGTTATCAATTCATTCTAACGCACACGCGTTGGCTAGATATTCTGCATTAGTACAAGAATGTAATATGGTACCAATTGTTGAACCAGAGGTTTTAATGGATGGAGACCATTCGGCTAAAGAGTGTTTTAACAAAACCTCCGAGGTCATTAAGAAGTGTTTTGAGGAGCTTATTCTTCATAAGGTTGATTTAAAAGGAGTTATATTAAAACCAAATATGATTTTAGCTGGAAATAAATCAAAGGAAAAAATCTCTAATGAAGAGGTAGCAAAATTAACCATGGATTGCTTGAAAAGTTCTGTGCCCTCGGAAGTTCCTGGTATAGCTTTTTTATCTGGTGGACAGTCAGAACTTGAAGCGACAGAAAATTTAAATTTGATAAATAAATTGAATAAGACTGGATTTATAATGAGTTACTCTTACGGAAGAGCATTGCAGCAAGGTGCTCTTAAATTTTGGTCTAAGAATATAAAAGATATTGAGGGAACCCAAAAAGTATTTAACCACAGAGCAAAAATGAATACTCTTGCTGCTCAAGGAAAATGGTCTAAAGAAATTGAGAGTCGATAAAAAAAGGTTTATTTATTTAATTTCACCAAACAAAATAAAGAAGAGTTTTTATACCAATTTAAAAATCGTTCTCAGCTCCAATTTAGTAAGTTTTTTTCAATTAAGATTGAAAAAATATTCTTTAATAGAGAGAGAAAAGATTGGAATAAAAATCAAAAAAATTTGTAAAGAATATAATGTAAAATTAATAGTAAATGATGATCCAAATCTGGCAAAAAAAATTGGTGCAGATGGTTGTCATTTGGGACAAAATGATGTGAATATCCAAAGAGCAAGGAAAATTTTAGGAAAAAAAACCATTGGTATTACATGTCATAATTCAAAAAAGTTGATTAGACATGCAGTTGAAGATGGTGCAAATTATATTGCGATTGGTGCTTTTTTCAAATCAAAAACAAAAAAAGTAAATTATATTGCAGAACCAAGTTTAATATCTTGGGCTAAAAGATTCACAAAACTACCTCTTGTTATAATTGGAGGAATAACTAATAAAAATTTTAGAAAACTTCTGTTGCATAAACCAGACTTTTTGGCTATCTCAGGGGGCATTTGGGGGGAAAAACCCACAAGAGTAATTGAAGAATTTTATGAAAATAAACGCAAATGAAATTAAAGTTGGAATGTTGATTGAGTACAAAGAAGATCTGTGGGAAATCTTAAAAACTCAACACGTTAAACCTGGCAAAGGTGGAGCCTTTTGTCAAGTTGAGATGAAAAGTATAAATAAAAATACAAAACTAAATGAGAGGTTCAGGTCTAATGAAACTATAGAAAAAGCAAGTATAGAGAATATTGAATTTAATTATTTGTATGATGATGAAATAAATTACTACTTTATAAATCAAAAAAATTTCGAACAAGTAGATGTTAAAAAAGACATAATAGGAGAAAAAGGTAAACTATTAAAAGAAAACCTAAATGTAGATCTGATATTTCACGAAGATAAGGCCATAGGTATTGAGCTACCAAATCAAGTGCAATTTAAGATAAAATCAACCGATGTTGCATTAAAAGGTCAAACAGTATCATCATCTTATAAACCTGCAGTTTTAGAAAATGATATAAAAATTCAAGTTCCACCATTTATAGAAAGTGGGGATGAAATATTAATAGATACAAGAACAATTGAGTATATTAAAAAATTATAGATATGAATTCGATTTCCCCTAATTTAAATTTAATGATAAAGTCATGTGAAAAAGTTTCCAAAGTATTGATAAGAGACTTTGGAGAAGTTGAAAAACTTCAAGTTTCAATAAAGGGGCCAAAAAATTTTGTTACAAATGCAGATAGAAAAGTTGAAAATATGTTGGTTAATGAACTATCTAAATCAAAAAAAAAATATTCTTTTTTAACAGAGGAGAGTGGTTTTATTAAAAATGAAGATGAAGAAAACTTTTGGGTTATAGACCCAATAGATGGTACAACAAATTTTATAAATGGCATACCCCATTTCTGTATTTCAATTGGCTTAGTTTTAAATAATGAAATTGTTTCTGGCGTAATATTTGATCCCATTAAAGACGAAATCTATTATGCAGAGAAAAATTCTGGTGCATACATGAATAATAAGAGTATAAGAGTTTCAAAAAAAAGAGAAATTTCTGAATGCTTATTCTCATCTAACAGTAAAAAGATTTCTTCAGACGGTTTGACAATTCGAATTACGGGTAGTGCCGCTTTAGATCTTGCATATGTATCGTGTGGAAGATTTGATGGAAGTTTTCACAAAAATTTAAGTTTATGGGACATTGCAGCAGGTTCAATATTAGTCAGAGAGGCTGGCGGAGTTTTAAGTGATATTGATTTAAAAAAAACTGAAAATATAAGCCTAATTGCATCTAACCAAAGTATTGAAAAGGAAATTAATAGCAAAATTTCTATGTTTTAATTGTTTTATAATTTTCATTTGCTATAAGTTCATCTATGAAAAAAAAAATTCACCCAAACTATCACACCATCAAAGTAGAGATGACAGATGGATCTCAATTTGAAACTAAGTCAACATGGGGCTCTGAAGGAGAGATTTTAAAATTAGAAATTGACCCAAAGTCTCACTCAGCCTGGACGGGTGGTAAACAAAAGTTGCTCGATAAAGGAAGAGTAAGTAGGTTCAATAAGAAATTCCAAAACTTTAAATCTAAGAGTAAATAAAATGACAATATCGCCATTAATGCCGATGGCAACTGCTGTTTGGCTTGTAGAAAACACAACTTTAACATTTAAACAAATTGCTGATTTTTGTAACCTTCACGAGGTAGAAGTTCAGGGCATTGCAGATGGTGAAGTAGCAAAAGGTATTAAAGCTTATAATCCTATCACATCAGGACAACTGACTAAGGAAGAAATCGAATTGTCGAGCAAGGATCAAGATAGAGCATTAAAAATCACTAGTACCGATGTTGAAATAACATCTGATGAAAAGAAAATTAAGAAATATGTTCCCTTATCAAAAAGACAAGATAAACCAGACTCTGTTTTGTGGCTAATTAAAAGTTATCCGCAATTAAAGGACTCTCAAATAGCCAAACTTGTGGGTATAACAAAAAACTCAGTTGTATCTATCAGAAATAAAAGTTACTGGAATTATAATAATTTAAATGCAAAAGACCCTGTTGCGATGAATTTATTCACTCAAAAAGACCTTCTAGAGGCAAGTGAGAAAGCAGAAAGACGTATAAAGAGAGAGAAAAAATTAAAAGAGAAGGCTTTAAAAGTAACTCAAAGTCAAAATTCTTAAAAAACTGATAGACATGAAATTTTATAAGTGTTATTTAAACTTTTTTTTTGGAGGATGTTATTAAAATAGACGTTAAAGATAATAATGTAGAACAAGCTTTGAGAGTTTTAAAGAGAAAACTACAGAGAGACGGATTTTTTAGGATAGTCAAACTTAAAAACACTTACGAAAAACCATCTGAAAAGAAAAAAAGAATCCTGCAAGAGAATATTAAAAGAGTTAAGAAGCTTAACAAACTTAAAAATAGAATTTAATATCGCGGGGTGGAGCAGTCTGGTAGCTCGTCAGGCTCATAACCTGAAGGTCGGCGGTTCAAATCCGTCCCCCGCAACCAATCATATTAGATAATAATTTTTATAAATTTTTGTAACTATAAAAAAAACACTGAGAGCATATATACTTAAGATATTCCTTTTTTTTTTCAAAAAGGATTCAGCACTTACATCTTTAAAGATCGTAAAAAATACAATCAACAATAATGGCTCATAATATTTATGATAAACTGTATTTTGAATATTTGTTAAAATTAATATAAAAAAAAATAAAGAATTTTTTATATTTAATTTACATAAATACAAAACAAATGATAGTGAGATAATTGAAATAATATAAAATAAATAATTATTTTCAAAAAACAAATATGATAAATGAAAAAAAACTCCACCACCCGTATATTCAATCTTGTAATTAAAAAAGTATATTAAAATTCCAGAAATGACAAAAATAACCATAATATTTTTCTTAGAGAAACTCAAAAAATTTATAAAATGTTTTTTCCATATTAGTACGGGTAGTAAATGAAAGAATATTATTGAGCTAATTAATAAAATTTTATTTGCAAAATTATAATTAAAAGAGAATGATTGATTATCTAATGCGGGTGTTCCTCCAGAAGATAAAAAGTCTACATCCATAATAAAAATATAAACAAACATCGGAGATGCTAATATTAAGTTAAACAAAAAAAATAATAATACTTTCGAGAAACTAATCTGTTTAAATATATTGTAAAAAAAATAAAAAAAGAATAAAGAGAAATTAGGACTAATATAAGATGAAATTACTAAAAATAATGAGGTCAACCAAATAAATTTTTCAGACTTGGTTTCCTCGTATTTTAAAAAAAAATAAATTGTGCTTGTAAAAAATAATAGACCAGGTAGACGACTATCAGGCCAAATTGATAAAGACCTAAAAGTTGGGGACAAAAAAATAACTAAAGCTAATAATATAAGATATGATTTTTCAATATTTTTGAATTTTAAGCACAAACATTTATAAAAAACTATTATTAAGGGAATTGATAAATGTAAGTGAATTAATCTTAATGTTTCAAAAGAAAAATCAAATCTTAAAAAAGTTGACAAAAAAATTAAATATACCGGAGAATGTCTATGATTATATTTATCATAATTATTAAGCGTTTCGTAAAAGTTTTTTGAAAAATCTTTTATTGGATTTAAATTTGATCCAAGCCAATCTTTATAAGCCCCACCATTTAAACTCTCATTTAAAAAAAAACCTGACAATAAAGTAAAATAAAGAAATGCTGAAAATAATAATATTTTGATATTATTTAATGACATTTTAAAATTAAAATTAAATCCTAAAATTTGATTTTTTGCTATCAACTAAAAAAGTTTTTACAGTTTCAAGAGTTAATTCGTTGTAGGATTTGCCAAATTTCTCAATTTTTTCTATAATTGTTGGAGGTACAGTAATTATATGACATCCTATTTGTTTTGCTTGAGTATAATTGTATGGCTCCCTTACACTTGCCCATAATATTTCAACATTCTTAAATTTTTTTGCTGCATTGATGCTTTTTTTAAATTCAGGAACTGGATCTTTACCCGCATCGCCTGCCCTACCTGCAAAAATTGAAATGATAACTTTTGTTTTTTTATTAATTTTTTTTAATATTTTTTTAGTTTGGTCAAATTTAAAAACGGCAGTTATGTTTAATTTTATATTATTTTGATTTAACTCACTAATGACATTTCCCATGAATTCTCCCCTTGAATTTGTAACTGGAACCTTTACATAAACATTTTTTCCCCATTCACTAATTTTTTTACCTTGATTGATCATGCCTTTTATATCATCTGCGAATACCTCACAGGAAACAGGTTTGGATGTATTTCTTAATATTTTTTTACTAAAAGACTTATAATCCCTAGCGCCTGCTTTTCTCATTAAAGATGGATTGGTTGTAAATCCCTTAACGATTTTTTTTCTATTAAATTTCCTTATTAAATCTAAGTCTGCAATATCACAAAATATTTTAGTCAATTTTATAAATTTTTAATTATATCTTCAGTCATTTTTTTTGCATCTGCAAACAACATTAGAGTATTGTCTCTGTAAAATAAATCATTATCTATTCCGGCATATCCAGGGGACAAACTTCTTTTAACAAATAAGACTGATTTACTTTTTTCAACGTCTAAGACTGGCATTCCATAAATTGGGCTTTGTGGGTCAGTTTTGGCGACAGGGTTTGTTACATCATTTGCACCTATTATAAAAGCAACATCACAATTAGCAAAATCATTATTAATTTCCTCTAATTCGAAAACCTCGTCATAAGGAACATTTGCCTCAGCTAGTAAAACATTCATGTGACCTGGCATTCTACCTGCAACAGGATGAATCGCGTATGAAACTTTAACTCCATTTTTTTTAAGAGAGTCTACCATTTCCCTTAAAGCATGTTGTGCCTGTGCAACAGCCATTCCATATCCAGGAACAATTATAACTGATGAAGCATTTTTCATTAAAAAAGCTGCATCATCTGCATTCCCACTTTTAACTGGTTTTTGTTCTTTACTTGTCTTGCTTGAAGTTTGATCCGTTCCTCCAAATCCTCCAAGTATAACATTAAAAAATGATCTATTCATACCCTTGCACATTATGTAAGATAGTATTGCACCTGAGGAACCCACTAAAGCGCCAGTAATTATCAAGGCAGTATTTTCTAAAGTAAAACCTATTCCAGCTGCAGCCCAGCCTGAATAAGAATTAAGCATTGAAATTACTACTGGCATATCTGCGCCACCTATCGGAATGATTAATAAAAAACCAACTAGAAAAGAAATTGCAATTAATGACCAGAAAAAATTAGGAGACTGATTCAAACATAAAAAATATGTAAGAATTATAATAGAAATTAAAATTAATAAATTCAATATGTGTTGTCCTGGAAAAGTTATTGGGGATCCTGACATTAACCCTCTTAATTTAAGAAAAGCTATTATTGAACCTGAAAAAGTAATTGCCCCAACAGCTGCTCCTATGGACATTTCAATTAGACTAGCTAATTTAATATTTCCTGAGGAACCTAAATTAAAAACTTCGGGACTTATAAAAGCAGATATTGCAACGAAAACTGCAGCCAAACCTACCAAACTATGAAAGCCAGCTACTAATTCTGGCATCGCAGTCATGGGTATTTTAAATGCAATAAAAGCACCTATTGAACCACCAATAAGTAAGAAAAGTATTACATAAAGAAATCCACTTGAAAAATTATCTATAGAAAGAAAAGTAACAGTTATAGCAATTACCATTCCAATTATCCCAAACAAATTTCCCTGTCTTGAAGTTTCAGGAGAAGACAAACCTCTTAAAGCTAAAATAAATAAAATTCCTGAATATACTGGATTGGTTAAAGATACTTAAATTTGAACCAGCCAATGATGCAATAATAGCTCCAACAATAATTACTGAAGATATTGCGTTAGTGACAGACATTAAAGGAGTATGTAATGAAGGTGTAACGCTCCATACAACATAGTAGCCAACAAAGATAGATAATATAAATATACTTAATCTAAAAATAAATGGGTCTATTTCCATAGTTATTTTACCAACGTTTCCTTAATTATTTCGTCCTCTAAATTAATATTAACATCCTTTTTTTCTTTATCATAAAGATTTGATACAAAATTAAAAATATTTTTTGAGTATAAGTTTGAGGCTGAAGCTGGAAGTTTATTTAAAATATTTTTCTCACCCATAATTTTTACTCCATTTAAATCAACTTCCTCATCTGCTTTAGTTACTGCAGTGTTTCCACCCTGAACAGCTGCCAAATCATAAATTATAGAACCTGGTTGCATATTTTTAATCATACTTTCTTTAATGATCACAGGAGCTTTTTTTCCAGGTATTAAAGCTGTACAGATTACAATATCAATTTTTTTTAATGTATCTGAAAGAAGATCTTCTTGTTTTTTCTTAAATTCATTTGAGGTTTCTTTAGCGTATCCACCAGAAGTCTCAAGATTTTCTGCACCTTCTACAGTTAAAAATTTACCACCCAAACTCTCAACTTGTTCTTTGGATGACATTCTGACATCAGTTGCAAAAACTATACCACCCATTCGTTTTGCTGTTGCGATTGCCTGTAATCCAGCAACACCTGCACCTACAACTAAAATTTTTGCAGCTGGAATTGTCCCCGCCGCTGTCATCATCATTGGAATTGCTTTTTTAAAGTTTGCAAAAGCTTCTACTACAGCTTTGTATCCAGCTAAATTGGCTTGAGATGAAAGTATGTCCATCGATTGAGCTCTGGTAATTCGTGGTAGCAATTCTAACGAAAATACATTGATTTTCTTTTTTGATAAACCTGAGATAATTTCTTTATTATTGTAAGGATTAAAAACGCCAATTAAATTTTGATTTTCTTTCAAAGAATTTAAATTTTCCTCTGATGGTAAATTAAATTGAAGTATAAAATTAGAATTAGTCAAAATTTTTTTTTTATCTTCAGATATTTCCGCGCCTGAGGACACATATTCGTTGTCATCTATTCCAAGGTGTTGAGCATAATTTTTCTCTACTAATACTTTTAAACCTAATCCAATAAATTTTTTTACGTTATCTGGAGTAATAGCAACTCTACTCTCAATTTTTCGATCTTCGTTGATGGAACCTACAATCATTCTAATTACAGTAAGAAAATAGCTAGAAGTGCAAGAATAACAATGACTGAAATTGTCCCCCAAAGAACAAACTTAGTAAAATTATCCCATGTTTTTTTATGGTTTTCATTATCCATAAATTACTTCTGTCTAGCTTTAAATTTTGGGTTTTTTTTATTAATTATGTAAACTCTTCCTCTTCTCTTAACAAGCTTTGAGTTAAGATCTCTTTTTTTTAATGATTTTAGGGAACTTTTTATTTTCATAATTTGTTAGCCTGGCAACGTCCTACTCTTCCATGTCTTAAGACAAAGTACCATCGGCGCAGAAGGGCTTGACTACCGAGTTCGGAATGGGATCGGGTATTACACCTTCGCAATAATCACCAGGCATAAGACTTATACTTAAAATTTATAAGTTGTAAATAATAATTTTAATAAGAATTTATCTAATTTTGAGAAAATCTCGAAGGGTTAGATCAAAACCATAGTCTAGGTTGTTTGTTGGTTTCCAACCATATTTTTTTGCGAGGCTTATATCTAGACATTTTTTTGGCATACCATCAAATCTATTCTTATCGTAACAAATTTTTAATTTTACCCCTAATTTTTTCATAATGTACCTAGCATACCATTCGATAGTAAAATCTTTTCCTACACCAATATTAATAAAAGGCTCTTTTGTTTTTTTTTTCATAAAGTAAATTAGTGCATCTGCGAAATCCTCAACAAACATTAATTCTCTTCTAGGTTTGCCAGTACCCCAAACGTTTAGTATCTTTTTTCTTTTTATTTTTGCTAAATAAATTTTTTTTAATAGAGCTGGAAAAAAATGAGAAGTTTTTAAATCATAATTATCTCCAGGACCATACAAATTAGGTGGCATTAAAGATTGGTAATTTAATTTATATTTTAGGGAATAATTGTAACACATTGTTATACCAGCTATTTTGGCTATTGCATAAGCATCATTTGTTTCCTCTAATTTACCACTAAGCAAATAACTTTCTTTCATTGGCTGTTTACAAAATTTTGGATAAATACAACTCGATCCCAAAAAAATAAGATTTTTTACTTTTGCAAGATACGATCCATGAATTAAATTATTTTGAATCTGAAGATTTTCATAAATAAATATCTGCTTAAAATTAGAGTTGGCTTGTATTCCCCCAACCCTAGCAGCTGCAATAATTACTAAATCAGGTTTGTTTTTTTTTAAAAATTTAAAAACTTTATCTTGGTCAAGTAAATTTAATTTTTTTTTTTCTGCAAATATAATATTGGAAAAGCCCTTTTTTTTTAATTTTCTAATAATCGCAGAGCCAACCATGCCTTTGTGGCCAGCAACAAAAATTTTGCTTTTTTTATTGATCATTACTTAAAATATTCATTTCCTCTGTTATCATTTCATCAATAAGTAAATGAATATTTATTTGGGGTTTCCATTTCAACTCTCTACGTGCTTTCGCTGCATTCCCTAATAGTGTATTAACATCTAAAGGTCTTATGTAGTTTTTATCAACTAAAATTATTTTTTTTTTGTTCAAAATATCATAGCCTGTTTCGTTTAACCCTTTTCCCTTCCAGGCAATTTTCATATTTAGTTTTTTAGCAACAAAATTAATAAATTGTCTTATACTATATTGTTTTCCAGTTGCTATAACATAGTCATCTGGTTTTTTTTGTTGGAGTATTTTCCACATCGCTTCTACATAGTCTCTTGCATGTCCCCAGTCTCTTCTTGAGTCTAGGTTACCCAAGACCAATTGTTTTTGATAACCCATTTTAATTCTTACAAGAGCTTTTATTATTTTTTTTGTTACAAATGTCTCACCTCTTCTCGGACTTTCATGATTAAATAAAATACCGTTTGATCCAAAAATATTATATGCCTCTCTGTAATTCTTAGTTATCCAATGAGCATACAGTTTGGCAACACCATAAGGGCTAAGTGGATGAAAATTTGTTTTTTCAGTTTGAGGCACGTCTTGAACTTTTCCATACATTTCAGATGTTCCAGCCTGATAGAATTTTGTTTTTCTCTCTAGTTTATGAAACTTAATTGCCTCAAGTATTCTAAGTGCCCCGAGTGCATCAGCATTAGCAGTATATTCTGGTACTTCGAAAGATACAGCTACATGTGATTGTGCTGCTAAATTGTAAATTTCATGAGGTTTAATCATCCTAATAATTTTTGATACTGAAGTAGAGTCTGTTATGTCACCATAATGGAGGAAGAAATTTCGATATTTTTGATTTGGCTCTTGGTAAATATGGTCAATTCTTGAAGTATTAATTGAAGATGATCTTCTTTTAACACCATGAACAACATATTTTTTTTTTAACAAGAATTCTGCAAGATAGGAACCATCTTGGCCAGTTATACCAAAAATTAGGGCTATTTTTTTACTCATAATTACCTATTATATTCTTTTTAAACATTTGTTAATACTTTTTTATTTAACATTAAGAATTTTTTATATATTAAGTAATTAATTTCTGATCCTTATTAAAATCATTTTTCCATAACTTTTTTTTACAATAAATTCTTCATTATTTGAACATTTATCATTACTTTGATTACAATTATGATAGATTTGGTAAAGCTCATTTAATTTATTATCAATTCTAAAATGTTTTTTATCAGTGAAAAAAAACATATTTTGATTAAAAGTTGCCTTATAAAAGTTAATCTCATAAATAATTCTATCAATATTTCTTGAAACAAAAATTAAAACAACTAGAGAAAATATTACAAAAACTTTAGTGTTAAAATTTTTTGAAATTTCATATTTTGTCAGAAAATTACACAGCGGTATAAAAAAAATTAGTGAAAAAATGATATACCCTCCATACCTCAGAGAAGGATGATTTAAAAACCATTCAACTAATAATAACATTATTAGTCCGTAGTAAAATAAATTATTTTTTAGGTTTTTGTAATCTGAATTTTTTTTTTTTGTTTTAAAGGTAGTTATAAATATAACTATTATTAATAATAGACTTAAAAGAAAATCTGACACCTTATTAAAAAAATATCTATCAACCCAATTGGATAACCAATTAAAGTTTTGAACATACAATTCTTTTTCAAGTTCATGACTATATCCTGGACCACCACCAGCTTTAGACCACCATTGATAATGCGTATTAAGGGCACTAACCTCTGACTTTGGAATACTCCATTCAACTCCACTTACGCAAGTTTGTTGAACTGGGTACAACAAGCAACCTGTATTAAAAAAATAAACTAAAATTACACACACGCCCATCAAGACAGAAAAATAAAATATCGGGTTTTTGAAGATTTTATTAATTAAATAAATTTTATCGTCTCTAATAGTGTAATAAACGAAAGGAATTATAAAAATAAAGTATAAAATATAAAAAGATTTTAAAGAAATTATTATACTTAATAAAATTATTAATTTGGGTAAAATATTGTCGTATTTTTCGTAATTTTCACGCAGCGAAAGAATGTAGATAAAAAATAAAAATATAAGAATTTGAGCTGATCTGTCTGTTCCATGTTCTGCTATTCGATAGAAAAATATATTGATAAAAACAAATGCAAGTAAATTTAGAAAAAAAAAATTATTATTTTCTTTTCTATCTAAATATTTTCTAATATTTGAAATTAAAATTATGTTGGAAAACCCTAGGATTAACATCGCACCCATATGATAAAGATGGTACTCTAAATACGGAAGATAAAATAATGAGTTTAAGTAGAATATAGATGAAGGTGTCTTAAAACCATGGTTAAGAGGTCCGATTCCAATTATCATTGAAAATTTATTTATGTAATAACTATAAGGGAAATGATAATATCCAAAGTCATCATGAGTTTTAAAAATTACAAAAGCTAAAAAAATAACTGAGAAAATTGAAAATAATAAAATAGAATTTTTTTTTAAAAAAATTTTAGATTTAAAGTAATAAATTGATGAAAGACCAATAAAAATAAAAATTAAATTATGTAAATAACCGTGGCTTATGAAGAAATGAGTAATATAAGAGTATAAAATTAAAAAAAATATTCCGACCAACCCAACAAAACCTATTTCCTCAATTGAAATATTCGTTTTTGTAAATCTAATTGCTAAAGCTCCGTGACCAATTACTGATAAAACTATTAAAAAGTAGCTTATTAGAAATATTAAGTAGTTGCTTACCATAAAAGTATTTATAATGTATTCATAAATATATTGAATTAAAAAAGTTTACTTATTAAAGTTAAATTTTGTTGTTTTCGATTTTTAATCAATTATATGTGTTCAAATTTAGATGAGCGATCTTACATTAATAATACCAGCTAAAAATGAGAAAGATTCTTTACCAAAAGTATTGGATGAGCTTGGAAATTTTAACTTTAAGAAATATGTTATACTAGAAGCTTCAGATAAGTTAACCATCGAAGCTATAAAAAATTATAATTGCAGGATAATTTACCAAGAATCTAAAGGTTATGGTGATGCATTAAAAAAAGGAATTGAAACAGTTGATACAGAGTTTCTTTGCATTTTCAATGCTGATGGGTCTTTTAATCCTAGAGAATTAGGTCTAATGATGAATAAACTTAAGGATGATAAATATGACTTTGTTTTTGCTTCTAGATATGAAAAAAACTGTGGAAGTGATGATGATACATTAGTTACATTGATAGGTAATTATATTTTTACTTTTTTAGGAAAGATTTTTTTTAAATTAGAAATAACTGACATACTCTATACCTTTGTAATGGCGAGGACTACCTGCATAAAAAAACTTGGGTTAACAGCAAAAGATTTTTCATTTTGTGTTGAATTACCGATTAAAGCTAAAAGAGCCGGTTACAAAATTTGTACAAGTAAATCTGTCGAAAGATCGAGGATCGCTGGAAAGAAAAAGGTAAATGCATTTAAAGATGGTCTAAAAATTTTATTTTCAATGATAAAATTATTTTTCAAGAATAAAATTTAATTTATAAAATCTTTTTAATAAAAAATAACTAGAAATATAAAAAATAACTGAACAAATTATTAATTTTAATTGAAATATAGTGCTACTAGGATTAAGTGAACAAATATGAATTATCAAGAAATTAAAGAAAATTATTATTGCACTACTTAAATTATTTGAAAATATGATTGATAAGCTAAGTTTTTTTTTAATAAAAAAGAAGAGAAGTTGATGCAAATGTTTACTGTCAGGACTAAGGGGGGAAAATTTTCTACTCAATTTTCTTAAAATAGAAAACAAATTTTCAAAACATGGGTACCATACTAATGATATGTAAAAATATGGTGAAATACCCACATTGGTTACATGTGAATTAATAATGACAAAACCTAAAAAGAAACCAATTAAATATGCCCCGCTATCACCCATCATTAAAATATTTAAAATATTTAGCAATAAAAGCACTACAAACAGCAACAAGATTAGATAAAAATATTGATCAAAAATAATTTGATCGTTGATTAATCCTAGATTTCCCAACTTATAGATGACAATTAATGAGTATGAAATTAGTAATCCATTTAATCCGTCGATAAAATTGCTACCATTAATCAAAATTAGTAAACAAAATGAGGAAAAAAAATATGCAAAAAATTTATTGCTCAACATTATATCAAACAAATCAATTCTAGATGAGAGTATTTTAAGATCAAAAATTATGACAAACAATATTATTAAAAAAACTTGAAAAAAAAATCTTATTTTTGCAGAAACTAATATTTTTCTATCAGAAAAAAAACCAATTAAAAAAATTGTAATAAAAAAAGGAACCAAAAATAAGTTATTTGAATAAAAAAAAACAATCGGAAGAACTAAAAAAATTCCTCCAGTCAAAGGTATATTGCCTACATTAGAAAAGGATTGGTGATCGTCTCCAGAGTAATTTAAAAATAATTCCTTCTTTTTAAGGAAAATGGAAACAAAAACAATTAAAAGTAAATAAACAGTGTAATAAATCATCTCATTTTTTCTTTAAATAATTTATACTTAAACAGATTAAATAATATAAAGATTTTACAATATTAAAATTCATATATTGATTATATACTTTAAATCCATCTTTAAGTTTCTGGATAGTTGATGAAGACAAAGAATTTTTTAAATCAGTCCAGTTAGTCAAATACTTATCCTGTGCGTAAAATTTATAATTTTTTTTAAGTATCTTTAACCAAAAAACAAAATCCTCTTTAGTAATGAGTTCAGGAAATTTAATTTTATTATCTATTATGATATTTTTCTCTAAAATGACTGTGGATAAACCAATATCACAAGATTTTAGTATATCAGTAATTGATAGAAAATCTCTAGCTCTTCTTTGGCCAATTATTTTCTTATTTCTATCCACAATATAATATGACGTATGCGATGCTTTGTAATTGTTTTGTTTCATAAATAATATTTGGCTTTGTAGTTTGTCTAAACTCCAAGTGTCGTCTGCATCTAAAAAAGCTATGTATTTTCCGTTTGATTTTTCAATGCCGATATTTCTTGAAAAACCAGCACCTAAATTTGTTTTGTTTTTTATAATTTTTATTCTGCTATCTAAATTTGTAATTTTTTTTAAAAATGCGAAATCATTTAAATTTGTGTCATCATAGATAACTAATACCTCTAAATTTTTATAACTTTGATTAATTACTGAAATTAAGGTTTCTCGGACAGTATTTCGTTTCTTATGGTATGGAATTATTACACTTACTAAGTCCATTAGTTAAATTAAATTAACTTTCTAAAAAGCTTTTCAGTTGCTTGGATCTACTTGGGTGTTTAAGCTTTCTTAAGGCCTTTGCTTCAATTTGTCTAATACGTTCTCTAGTCACAGAAAATTGCAAACCTACCTCTTCTAAGGTATGATCCGTATTCATTCCAACACCAAATCTCATTCTCAATACTCTTTCTTCTCTAGGAGTTAAAGTAGATAGAATTTTAGTTGTAGCTTCACTTAAATTTGATTTTATAGCTTGTTCCAAGGGAGCTAAAGCTTTAGTGTCCTCAATAAAATCTCCTAAGCTACTATCCTCTTCGTCTCCGACTGGTTTTTCCAATGAGACTGGTTCTTTTGATATTTTTAGTACTTTTCTAACCTTTTCAAGAGGCATTCTAAGTTTTTTCGCAAGTTCCTCTGGTGTTGCCTCACGACCAAATTCGCTAAGTATAAGTCTTTGTGTTCTAACTATTTTATTTATAGTTTCTATCATATGAACAGGTATTCTGATTGTTCTTGCTTGATCTGCAATTGATCTTGTAATTGCTTGTCTTATCCACCATGTTGCATAAGTAGAAAATTTGTAGCCTCTTCTATATTCAAATTTATCGACAGCTTTCATCAAACCAATATTTCCTTCTTGAATTAAGTCTAAAAATTGTAATCCTCTATTAGTGTATTTTTTTGCAATTGAGATTACTAATCTCAAATTAGCCTCTACCATTTCTTTTTTTGCAATTCTAGACTCCTTTTCTCCTTTTTGAACTCTACTAACCAACTTTTTAAAGTCTGTTACACTTATACCAAGTTTATGGCTGATCTCTGTTAGTCTGTTTCTAATATTTTTAAATTCGTCTTTATTTTTTTGAAAAAAAGATTTCCAAATTTGATTGGTGCTTAAAAAATTTTTTAAATTAGGATTTATTTCATTTCCAACATAAAATTTAATAAATTCATCTCTTGGAATTTTGTTATCAACCGCTAAACGTAATAAATTTCCTTCTAAAGAAACAATTTTTTTATTTTCAAAGTAATGTTTTTGTACAAGGCTTTCCAGCACGGAGGGAGATAATTGTAAAGACTTAATATTTTCTAATATCTCCGAAACAATTTTCTGATAGCTCTTTTCTTTTGAATTAGTGAAATCAGAGCTGTTTAAGACACAATCTAATTTCTCTTTTTGATATTTAATAAGCTTAGAGTAATCTTTTGTAAGTTTATTAACAGTTTCTAAAATCTTCGGTTTAATTTCACTTTCCATTGCTGCAAGTGTTGGATTAAATTCATCTTCCTCTACTTCTTGTTGTGTTTGATCGCTTTTTTCATCTTTAGAATTTTTTTCACTTTTGTCTTTTTTATCTTCATCTTTTTTTCCCTTTAAGTCTTGGGATGAATTTTCCTCTTCCATATAATTTGTATCAATATCAATAATCTCCCTAACTAAAATTTCATCTTTTTGTAATTTTTCATTCCATTCAAATAATTGAAGAGCAGTTATTGGGCTTTGGGATAGTGCGTTCAACATTACATCTTTTCCGGCTTCTATTCGTTTTGCAATTGCTATTTCTCCTTCTCTGGAAAGAAGCTCAACTCCTCCCATCTCTCTCAAGTACATTCTTATTGGATCATCACTTTTTTCAATTGTCTTTGTCTCCTCTTTATTATTTGAGTCCCTTTTTTTTAAAGCTTTAAAATCTGATTTCTTTTCTACTAATGAAATTTTTTCGTCTAAGATATGCAAAAATGCTTGGGCAAGATTTTCACCTGATAAGTTTCTTTTCCCTAACGATTTATTCAATTCTTCATGGGTTATAAATCCTCTGTGCACCCCACGACCCATCAGTCTTGCAAACGATTTTGTAATTATTTTTTCCACAATTTATATTATTTGGAGAACTCTATATAATAGCTATTTTAAAAAAATCCACGAAAAATTTTGCTTTATTAATTAATATTTTGCTCTTTTTTCAGCCTATTAATTTCATCAAAAGTGTTTTGATTAAAATCTTCTGCAAATTTTGACTCTAGTTCTTGAATTCTAAGTTCTAAATCATGAGTCTTGAGTTCATTCTTTATATCATTAAAAATTTCTACGATCTTACTTTCGTCTTTATCATTCTTATAGACTATATGTTTGATATTTGCATATTTTTCAATTTGATCTAAAAGTTGATTATCAACTTGCAAATCATCAAGATTTCCATTCTTTATACACTCCAAAATTTGATCAAAAATTAATCCATTCTCTTTTTTGAGAAATTTAATATTTTCCAGTAAATCTGGTCTTTGGTAGAAAAAATTTAAGTTATTTATCATTATATAAATTAGACAAAATTCTTTTATATCAACTGACGAAAAAATTTCGGTATCTTTAAATAGTTTTTTTGTTTTATCTAGTGGCTTATTAAAACCAATAAATGGTTTATTTGAATTTTTGAAAACTGTCCCTGGAGAATGTTTTGCTAGGCTTTCTAAAAAATATCCTAATATATATTTTTTAACTACATTGTCTTTAACAGAATTTGCTATACCTTTTAATCTTTTTTCAAGAGAGGCAAGTGCAGAGGGAGATGAAGAATTTTCTTTTTTATAATGCTCAAATATCAATTTATGAACTGGGATTTTATTATTTTTATAAAAATCTAAAAATTCATTTTTTCCTTTTTTTTCCACAAATGTATCTGGGTCTTCACCATCAGGAAGAAATAAAAAATAAATTTGTTTATCTGGCAGTACGTTCTTAATTGAATTTTCTGCTGCTCTAATAGCTGCTTTATATCCACTTTCGTCACCGTCAAAACAAATTACAATATTGTCAAAAAACTGGGTTACCATATAAATTTGTTTGTCAGTCAACGCAGTTCCCAAATTTGCAATACAATTTTCTATTTGAAATTTGCTTAAACCTATTACATCCATATATCCCTCAACCAAAAAAACTTCGTCGAACTTATGAGAAATTTTTCTCACTCTGTCTAAGTTATATAAATTATTTCCTTTCCTAAAAAAATTTGTTTCTGGAGAATTTATATATTTTGCGTATTTATTTTTTGTATCAATTATTCTTCCACCAAAAGCCATTGGTTTTCCTGATAAAGAGTTAATTGGAAAAATTATTCTGTTCCTAAATCTTTCAACATATATTTTTTTATTTTCGTCATGAAAGAATAATCCAGACTCATTTAAAATTTTAATATCATAATTTTTGCTTAGTCTTTCGTAAATACTCGAATTAAAGTTAACAAATCCAATCTTAAATTCTTTGATAATTGAATTATCGATTTTTCTTTTTTTTAAATAATCTAAAGCAATCTTAGAAGTAGGATTATTTAATAATTCATTGTGATAATAATCAGCATAGAATGAATATATACCTGTGTACTCATCCCACTCTTTTTCTCTTTGCTCATCAACTTTAGAAAACCTATAGGGTGTCATTCCAGCTAAGTTAGCTAAAAATTTTACTGCTTCACCAAATTTAAAGTTTTGCATTTTCATCACAAAGTCAAAAATATTTCCATGTTCTGAAGTACTAAAACAATGATAAAAACCTTTCTCATCATTTACAGTGAAAGAAGGAGTCTTTTCATTTTTAAAAGGTGATAGTCCTACAAACTCTTTTCCTCTTTTTTTTAATGACACATGTTTTGAAACAACCGTAGAGACTTTTAGTCTAATTTTAATCTCATCTAAATACTCTTTTGGATATTTCATTATTTACTCAGCAGCTCCTTCAATATTGATCCTGCTTTAGAAAAATCTATGCTGTCAGAATAGTTTTTTTTCAACTCACCCATTACTTTGCCCATGTCCTTAATGCTTTGGGCCCCAACTTCTGAAATTATTTCTGAACATATTTTTTTAGTCTCTTCCTCGCTTAGTTGTTTAGGTAAGTATATTGATAACAAATCTATTTCCCCTTGTTCTATTTTTAACAGATCTTCTCTTTTATTTTTTTTGTAAATTTCAACTGATTCGTTTCTTTGTTTGATCATTTTTTTTAAAAGTTTTTTTATATCTTCATCGTCTGTCTCTTTCTTGTTTGGGCCTGACCTATTTGAAATATCTAAATCTTTTATACCCGACAGAATTAACCTATAAGTTGATATCTTGTTTTTATCTTTGGATTTAAGCGCAGTTTTATACTCGTCAATAATTTTTTCTTTAATGGACATTTGTATTTAATTTAGCCTAAAGATTTTTTTCTTAAAAGAAAAATTGTTTTTTTTTTCAAATTTTGTATTAGTTCAGTTGCTTAACTCAAGCTTTTATTGTATTAACCTTTAACTTATGAGTTGTAATTGAATAAAAAACAAAAAGTAAACTCAAAAAAAAAATCAATTTTTAACCCAGGTATTTTAGTTCTTGAAAACAAATCGATTTTTAATGGAATTGGTATTGGGTACGAAGGCACTGCTACAGGCGAGGTTTGTTTCAATACTTCAATCACAGGTTATCAAGAAATAATTTCAGATCCATCTTATGCAGGGCAAATTATTAATTTCACCTTTCCTCACATTGGCAATGTAGGAACTAATAAACAAGATAATGAGTCAGAAAAAGTCTGGACTAGAGGTGTAATATTCAATTCAGAGATTACTAATCCTTCAAACTATAGATCACTAATAGAGTTAGATTTGTGGCTCAAAAAAAATAAAATTGTTGGTTTAACTGGTTTAGATACAAGAAGCTTAACAAACTTTATAAGAGATAAGGGAGCGCCAAGGGGAACGATTTCTCACAAAAAAAAAGGTGTTTTTCCATTAAAAAAACTTATTAATACAACATTAAGTTGGCCAGGTCTCAACGGTCTAGATTTAGCAAAAACGGTTTCTACTGAAAATAAATTTACTTGGAAGGGATTACAAACTTGGACAAAAGAAGATGGTTTTAAAAAAATAAAAAAAAAGAAATTTAGGATAGTTGCGATTGATTACGGAATCAAAACAAACATTTTAAGATATTTTTCGAATTTTTATTGTGACGTAGTGGTTGTACCGTGTGATTCTTCAGCTGAATATATCATGACGCTTAAACCAAGTGGAATTTTTTTGTCAAACGGTCCAGGCGATCCTGCGGCTACAGGCGTATATGCTATCAAAATTATAAAAAATCTCATAAAAAAAGGTTTACCAATTTTTGGAATTTGTCTTGGGCATCAACTATTAGCGCTTGCTTTAGGTGGTAAAACCAAAAAAATGAAACTTGGACATAGAGGCGCGAACCATCCTGTTAAAAATCTCAAAAATAATAAAGTTGAAATAACTAGTCAAAATCATGGATTTGAGGTGACCAAGAATAATTTGCCATCTAAAATTGAAATCACACACAGATCTTTATTTGATAATAGTATTGAGGGTATCAAGTTAAAAAATAAACCAGTTTTTTCAGTACAGTACCACCCTGAGTCAAATCCAGGTCCTCAAGACAGTCACTATTTATTTAATAACTTTATTATGGAAGTAAAAAAATATGCCAAAAAGAAAAGACATTAAAAAAATATTGGTAATTGGTGCTGGGCCGATCATTATAGGTCAGGCATGTGAGTTTGATTACTCAGGAACACAAGCATGTAAAGCACTTAAAGATGAAGGCTATAAAGTAGTTTTAGTCAATTCAAATCCTGCAACAATAATGACAGATCCTGAAGTTGCAGATCAAACATACATTGAGCCAATATCTATAGAAGTCCTTGAAGAAATTATTAAGAAAGAAAAACCTAACGCTATTCTACCTACAATGGGTGGGCAAACAGCGCTAAACTTATCTTTAGAAGCAGAAAAAAAAGGATTGTTAAAAAAATATAAGATTGAGTTAATTGGAGCTAATTCTAAAGCAATTGCTAACGCAGAGGATAGAAAAAGATTTAGAAAAAATATGTCAGATATTGGTATTGATCTTCCAAAATCTGAGATATTAAATAATTTTAATAAAGCCTCAAGGTGTTTAAAAAAAATTGGATTACCTGCAATCATAAGGCCTTCCTTTACCTTAGGTGGGCTTGGAGGTGGAATAGCAAGAACAAAAAAAGACTTTTTTAAGATTGTTAAGGGTGGACTTCACGAATCTCCTCAAAATCAAGTGCTTGTAGAAGAGTGTCTTGATGGTTGGAAAGAATTTGAAATGGAGGTCGTGAGAGATAAAAATGATAATTGTATAATAGTTTGCTCAATTGAAAATATAGATCCAATGGGAACACATACGGGTGACTCCGTTACAATAGCTCCAGCGTTAACACTAACAGATAAGGAATATCAGGTGATGAGAAACGCTTCGATTGCATGTTTAAGAAAAATTGGTGTTGAAACTGGAGGCTCAAATGTTCAGTTCGCAATTAATCCAAATAATGGAAGAATGGTAATTATTGAGATGAATCCTCGAGTATCTCGGTCATCTGCTTTAGCATCAAAGGCAACAGGTTTTCCAATCGCTAAAGTTGCGGCAAAACTTGCTGTTGGATATACCTTAGACGAACTTCAAAATGAAATTACAAAAGTTACTCCAGCATCATTTGAACCAACTATAGATTATGTAGTTACGAAAATACCGAGATTTACTTTTGAAAAGTTTCAAGATACTAAAGCAATTTTAGGTACCTCAATGAGATCAGTTGGTGAAGCAATGGCTATAGGCAGAAATTTCAAAGAGTCATTTCAAAAAGCTCTGGTATCTCTTGAGACCGGTTTGAGCGGACTAGATGAGATTTTTAATTATTCAAAAAAGGAAATAATTAAAAAATTAAGAGAGAATATACCTAACAAATTATTACTGATTGCAGAGGCTTTTAGAAAAAAAGTTTCTTTAGATAAAATTTATAAGTTATCCAAAGTTGATCCTTGGTTTTTAAATCAAATTAAAGAAATAGTAGACGACGAAAGTATAATTATAGTCAATGGTTTACCAAAAAACTATATAGAATTTAATAGAATCAAATCATCTGGATTTTCGGACAAAAGGTTATCTAAACTTACAAAAATAAAAGAGGAAGTTGTTAGAAGAAAAAGGAAAGTTTTGAAGGTGGTTCCAGTTTTCAAAAAAGTTGACACATGTGCTGCGGAATTTAAATCATTTACTCCATATATGTATTCAACATACCAAAGAAATTTTGCTCTAAACTCTGAATGTGAATCTGATCCAAGTAATAAAAAAAAGATAATTATATTAGGTGGAGGTCCAAACAGAATTGGGCAAGGTATTGAATTTGACTATTGTTGTTGTCAAGCTAGTTTTTCACTAAAAGATGCAGGATATGAAACAATAATGATAAACTGTAATCCCGAAACAGTTTCTACCGATTACGACACAAGTGACAGGCTTTATTTTGAGCCTTTAGTAGATGAATATATAGAAAATATAATTTTAAAAGAAAAATCAAAAGGTAATCTTTTAGGCATAATCGCACAATTTGGAGGACAAACTCCTATTAAAATCGCAAAATTTCTTGATAAAAATAAGTTTCCAATTCTCGGAACTCAATATTCATCAATTGATCTCGCAGAAGATAGAGACAGATTTAGAGATTTATTAATTAAATTAAATTTAAAACAGGCAGAAAGTGGAATTGCTAAAAGTTTTTACTCTGCAGTTAAAATAGCTAATAAAATTGGTCTTCCAGTTGTCGTACGTCCCTCTTATGTCTTGGGTGGGAGAGCTATGGAAATTGTTCACGATGAGAGACAATTGAAAAAATTTATTAAGCAGGGTTTTGATGCATCTGAAAATAATCCAATATTAATTGATAAGTTTATTGACAATGCAATGGAAGTTGATGTTGACGCGATTGCAGATGGAAAAGATGTTTACATTGCAGGTATTATGCAACATATAGAAGAAGCAGGAATACATTCTGGAGACTCTGCTTGCTGTTTACCACCGGTGTCAATCAAAGAAAACATATTAAAAGAGATAAAGGTTCAAACAAGAAAACTAGCTTTAGCAATGGGCGTTAAAGGTTTCTTAAACATTCAATTTGCTATTAAAAAAGATCAAATTTTTGTTATAGAGGTGAACCCTCGCGCGAGCAGAACTGTACCATTTGTCTCAAAAGCTAACGGTATTCCATTAGCAAAGATTGCATCCAGAATAATGGCAGGAGAAAAACTCTCTAAATATAATTTAAAATATAAAAAAAACAAAAGATATGCTGTTAAAGAAGCTGTCTTTCCATTTAATAAGTTTCCAGATAGTGATGTCTTACTTGGTCCTGAAATGAAATCGACTGGTGAAGTTATGGGCTTTGATGAGGATTTTGGTATGGCAGTAGCAAAGAGTCAAATCGCTGCGTCCAATTCTTTACCGATTGGGGGTATGGCATTTCTATCTGTGAAAGACTCGCATAAGCAAGAAATCGTAGGCGTGGCGCAAAGACTAAAAAAATTCGGTTTTACAATTTCAGGTACAAAAGGGACTTCAAAAGTCTTAAATAATAATGGTATAAAATGCAAAACGATTAACAAGGTAAGTAGTGGTCGACCACATATTGTTGATATTTTAAATTCGAAAAAAATTTCTTTAGTAATTAATACTGGAGGTGGAAACAGTGAACATAGAATTAATGATGCAAAAGCTCTAAGAAGAGGGGCATTAGCAAACAAGATCCCCTATTGCACAAACATGTCAACTGCCTATTCTTTCTTAGAAGCTATTAAATCTCTGAAAACTAAAAAGCTGGGTGTTAAGTCTATTCAGGATAATTAGTCGACTTTCCAGTCAGTTTCAAAAGTTACGTAATTCACTTGTAGGCATCTTCTCTCTCTACGAATTTCTTTTTTTTCCATACCGTGCCATGTACCTGGGCCGCTAGTGAAAAAATAACCATAATTATCTTTATAAGGCATTGTCTTTACTTTTTTCAGATCATTATTGTAAAAGTCAGTTCCTAAGTCTTCACTTTCATTTGTTTTATTAACAAATAGTAAACACGACATTAATTTTTCCTCAATATCGCAATGAGGTTTTAACCAAAAACCTTTCCTGTCACATATAATCTCAACTCTTACATAGGAATTTGATAAATCTTTACCAACAAGTTTGGACACTTTTTCATGAGCTTCTTTGCTCTGGAGCTCTTTAATCAATTTCATTAAATTTGGGAATTCATTTGAATTATCTTTTGTTATGAAGCATCTAAACTTAAGCGCCTTTCCGCCGTGTGATAACCCTTTTCTAAATTCTGGAGCTCCACCATCGATCGCCCTTGTCCCATCGTAATTCAAATCATGTTCAATGGGATTTGCAATATCGGCTTTAACTATTTCGTTAATTTGTTCATCAGTAAGAGGTTTGTCCATTTCCCAGTGCAAAAATGGGTCCTCAAATTTTTTCGATTTATTTTCTAAAGAACTTAAAAATGACATTATAATTTCTGTTTTATTAAATTTGCAATTCTGTTAGTTTCGTCAAGTTTTTCATATTTCCATATTTCTAAACTATTATTTAAATTTTTTATAATATTTAATTTGCTAAACAAGTCCCTAAATTGCCTAAACCTATGATCGTTTCTTTTTGGTGGTATTTGAGCTACATATATTGGTTTTCCAGTTAAAGCAGCTTCAGAAATCATCGACGTCGAGTCACAAGTCACTACTAAAAATTTAGCAATAGACAGGCCACTTAAATAAGCTTTTTTGTCTACATTTTGAATAATAAGACTTTCATTTCCAAAGAATTTATTTGCGTAATCAATGACGCCACCCGGAGTTCTCATGGAAGGTATAATAATTATTTGAAGATCATTTTTTTCTGCTAAACCCTTAATGTTTTCAAATATCCTACTCAAGTTCTTTTTATCGTATTTGTAGTACTTATTAGGACCTCCTAAAATAAGAAGTATTTGTTGTTTATTTTTATCAATCTTATCACTTAAGTACTCATGATTTTTTTCAATTTCTTTTAAAGTGAGATAATGCAAAGCACCCTTAGAGCTGATAACATTTTTACCGTTTAAGCCATCATGCTCAGGAACGATCACATAATCGAAATTTGACAATGATACTTTTGGATCCTGAATATGAATATTTACAATTTTTTTAGTTGAATTCTTTTTAAGATATAATGAGGGTATGACACTTTTTCTTCCACAAGAAATAATTAAATCAATTTCTGGTACAGTGAATTTTTTAAAAAATAAATTTGAAACAGGAGTTATTTTTGGGGGGAGAAGTTTTGCTAACAAGTTTATTTCAACTTTTTGGTGAATGTAATCAATGTCTAATGCTTTAGCCAAACCTTCGACCTGACTTATCATGCCATGCATTCCCTCTGTTAATAATAACCCTTTTAATTTAGACATAAATTACTATATAGCTTTGATATGAATCAAAATCCAACTAAACACACAAAAGTGTTAATAATTGGGTCTGGCCCAGCCGGATATACTGCAGCAGTTTATGCTGCAAGAGCTATGTTGAATCCAATTTTAGTTCATGGAATGGAACCTGGTGGACAATTAACTACAACTACAGATGTTGAAAATTATCCTGGATTTGCAAAAGTGATTCAAGGGCCTTGGCTAATGGACCAAATGAAGGATCAAGCTAAAGCTGTTGGAACTGAAATGATTGAAGATCATATTTCATCTGTTAATTTTAAGTCTAAGCCTTTTGAAGCTATTGGTGAAAGTGGTAAAAAGTATACTGCAGATACAATTATTATTTCTACAGGCGCTCAAGCAAGATGGTTAAATCTCGAGTCTGAAAAAAAATTTAGAGGCTTTGGAGTTTCTGCATGTGCCACTTGTGACGGTTTCTTTTTTAAAGAAAAAACTGTTGCAGTAATTGGTGGTGGAAATGCTGCCGTTGAAGAAGCAATGTTTCTCACAAAATTTGCTTCAAAAGTAAAATTAATACACAGAAGAGATAAGTTACGAGCAGAAAAAATGCTGCAAAAAAAACTTATGGATAATAAAAAAATTGAAATTATTTGGGACTCAGTTGTTGAGGAGATTGTGGGAGATGATGATCCTAAAAATGTTAAAGGCTTGAAAATCAAAAATGTTAAGAATAACAACATAAGTGAATTAAAAATAGACGGATTATTTATTGCGATTGGACATGATCCCGCAACTCAACTGTTTAAAGATCAATTAAAAATGGATAAGGAAGGTTATTTGATTACAAAGCCAGACTCCACAGAAACAAATATTCCAGGAATATTTGCTGCTGGCGATGTGAAAGACAAAATTTTTCGACAAGCTGTTACAGCGGCAGGTATGGGATGTATGGCTGCTTTAGAGGCTGAGAAATACCTAGCAGGTTAAATATTATTTTAGACTTTCACAAAAAGATTTTATTCTTTTCATTGCTATCTCCAGCTTCTCCATTGAAGTTGCATACGAAATTCTAAAAAAACCCTCTAGCCCAAAAGCTGATCCTTGGACAACTGCTACATCATTATTTTCTAATAATGACTGAACAAACTCTGTGTCGTTAGTTATTTTTTTTCCACTTTTATCTTTTTTACCTATCAATCCTTTGCAGTTTGGAAAAACGTAAAAAGCACCTTCTGGTTTCAAGCAGCTTAATCCTTCAATAGCATTTAAAGAGTTTACAACAAAATCTCTTCTTTCCTGGAAAGCTTTTGCTCTAACTGGGATAAAGTCTTGTTTTCCATTTAGGGCCTCAACGGCTGCTGCTTGACTTATAGATGAAGGATTAGTTGTAGATTGAGATTGTATCTTGGCTATAGCTTTAATAATATCTTTATCACCGGCTGCATAACCTATTCTCCAACCAGTCATTGCGTATGATTTGCTTACACCATTCATGGTGATAACCTTATTTTTAATTTCAGGTATTTGAGCAATTGTAAAAAATTTAAAATTATCGTAAGTGATATGTTCATATATATCATCACTAAGTATATTCACATGCGGATTTCTTTTTAAGACCTGCGATAAATTTTTAATCTCTTGCTCTGAATAACAAGCTCCTGTTGGATTAGATGGTGAATTGAGAATAAGCCATTTAGTATTATTAGTGATTTTCGCCTCTAAATCTTTTGCACTTAATTTGAAACCCTGCTCTTCTGAACACTCTATGACTATCGGATTAGCTCCTGCCAATAAAACAATATCTGGGTATGACACCCAATATGGTGCAGGAATTATTACCTCATCACCCTTGTTTAATGTTGCCATCATTAAATTGTAAATTACGTGCTTGCCCCCTGCTCCTACAGTTATTTGATCTATACTATAATCAAGATTATTTTCCCTTTTAAATTTTCTAACAACTGCCTCTTTTAAATCTTTGGTTCCATCCACAGCTGTATATTTTGTATCGCCAGCTTGAATAGCATCAATTGCAGCTTTTTTAATATTGTCTGGTGTATCAAAATCTGGCTCTCCAGCGCCTAAACCTATTACATCTTTTCCTGCAGCTTTTAATTCCTTTGCTTTTTGAGTAACGGCGATAGTTGGAGAAGGTTTTATTCTTTTTAAGCTATCCGATATAATGCTCATTGAAATATAATTTTATTTTATTACTTTGTTTAATATATGCAAAATACATATCAAGATTTAATTACTGATTTAGAGGGAAAAAAACCACAAATCAGTGGAAAACTTGAGGGAGGTAAGAAGTTTAAAATAATTTCAAATTTTACACCCGCGGGTGATCAACCAGAAGCAATTAAAAAACTGGTCTCTGGAGCTAATAAAGAACAATTTAATCAAGTTTTATTGGGGGTTACGGGATCAGGTAAAACTTTCACAATGGCAAAAGTTATTGAAGCTACGAATAGACCAGCTTTAATATTAGCTCCAAACAAAACATTAGCTGCTCAACTTTACGGCGAAATGAAAACTTTTTTTCCTGAAAATGCTGTGGAGTATTTTGTTTCATATTATGACTACTATACTCCTGAAGCATACGTACCGAGGTCAGATACATATATCGAAAAAGAAGCTTCAATAAATGAACAGATTGATAGAATGCGTCACTCAGCAACAAGATCTTTACTAGAAAGAGATGACGTACTTATTGTTGCGAGTGTGTCGTGTATTTACGGATTAGGTTCTGTTGAAGCTTATAGTAAAATGACACTGACACTCCAAAAAAATTATGAATATAACAGGGAGCAAATAATTAAATCTTTTGTTGCTTTACAATACAAAAGGAATGATCAAAACTTTTATCGAGGCACTTTTAGAGTAAGAGGTGAAAATCTTGAAATTTTTCCTTCACATCTAGAAGATAGAGCCTGGAGAATAAGTCTCTTTGGGAATAAGCTCGAACAAATAGAGGAATTTGATCCTTTGACCGGTGATAAGGTCAGAGATTTAAACTTAATAAAAGTTTATGCAAACAGTCACTACATTACACCAAAGCCTACTGTAGAGCAGGCTGTTATAAATATCAGAAAAGAATTAGAACTTACTCTTAAAAAACATAAATCTGAAAATAAATTGCTAGAAGCACAAAGACTAGAGGAGAGGACAAAGTTTGACTTAGAAATGATAGAGGCTACTGGATCTTGCGCGGGAATTGAGAACTATTCAAGATTTTTATCTGGTAGAAAACCGGGTGAACCTCCACCGACTCTATTCGAGTACTTTCCAGACAATGCAATTATATTTGTTGACGAGTCTCATGTAACCGTTCCTCAATTAAATGGAATGTATAAAGGAGATAGATCAAGAAAAAGTACACTTGCTGAATATGGATTCAGACTACCTTCGTGTATGGATAATAGGCCATTAAAATTTGAAGAATGGGATTTAATGAGAACACAAACCATCTTTGTTTCGGCAACCCCAGGACCATGGGAACTAGAGCAGACAAAAGGTAAATATATAGACCAAGTTATTAGACCTACTGGTTTAATTGATCCAGAGGTAGAGGTAAGACCAGCAAAAAATCAGGTAGATGATTTAATGCACGAGTGTAAAAAAGTTGTTGAAAAGAATTATAGAGTTCTAGTTACTACTTTAACAAAAAAAATGGCAGAGGATTTAACTGAGTATCTCCATGAGAACGGAATTAAAGTTAGGTATCTTCACTCGGATATTGACACACTTGAAAGGATAGAAATTATGCGAGATCTTCGTATGGGTGTTTTTGATGTTTTGGTTGGAATTAACTTATTGAGAGAAGGGCTTGATATACCTGAATGTGCAATGGTTGGTATTTTAGATGCAGATAAAGAAGGGTTTCTAAGATCTGAAACATCTCTAATTCAAACAATTGGAAGGGCTGCAAGAAATGTCGAAGGGAAAGTAATCTTATATGCAGATAAAGAAACTAAAAGTATTAAAAAAGCAATACTGGAAACAAAAAGAAGGAGAGAAATTCAATTAGATTATAACAAAAAAAATAAAATTGACGCTAAATCAATTAAAAAAGAAATAAGCGATATTTTAGAAAGTGTTTACGAAAAAGATTACGTAAAAATTAGTGAGGGATCAAATATAGGTGGTAATTTAAAAAAACACTTGAAGGGTTTAAATAAAAAAATGAAAGATGCTGCATCAAATTTAGAGTTTGAAGAAGCGGCTAAATTAAGAGATGAGATTAGAAAATTGGAAAGCACTGAACTTGAAATTACTTTAAATCCTAAAATAAGACAATATGATGTAAAAAATAAGCTTTATCCTAAAGGTAGATCCACTCTAGGAATGCCGGGAACTAAGGTAACCAAAAAAAGAGATAAAAAGTGGAAGCACAAAAAATAATAATTACTGGAGGGGCAACTAGAATTGGTGCAGCGATTGCTAAGAGTTTATCTGGAATTAATAAAGATATAGTCATTCATTATAATAAATCAAAATTGAAAGCTGAAAATTTAAAAAAAGAACTGATAAAAGCAGGGTCAAAGGTTTATCTTGTTAAGGGTGATTTGGGGAAAGAAAAAGATGTAAATAAGATCGTTAAATTTGCAAAATCGAAACTAAAATACTTTGATTGTTTAATAAATAATGCATCAATTTTTGAGAACGATAAGTTAGAAAACTTCAACTCAAGTAGTTGGGAAAAACATTTATCTATTAATCTTAAAGCTCCAGCAATATTATCGAGAGAATTTGGAAAAAATATAAAAGGAAAAAATAACAACATAATAAATATAATTGATCAAAGAGTTTTTAAACTTACCCCCTTTTTTTTTTCATACACTTTAAGTAAAACAGGTCTTTATACTTTGACTAAAACTAGTGCCATGAGTCTTGCGCCTCGTATAAGAGTTAATGGAATAGCACCTGGACCAACGATTAAAAATAAAAGACAATCAAAAGGTCACTTTAGAAGGCAATATCTCTCAACCCTTTTAAAAAAACAAGTAGATGTCAAAGAAATATGTAGTGCTGTTGACTTTTTTATTAAAAATAGATCTATTACAGGGCAAGTAATTTCAATCGATAGTGGTCAAAGCTTGAACTGGCAAACGCCAGATGTTTTGAAAGGTAAGGAATGAAAAGAAGTAATTTAAAGATAGTAAAAATAAATAAATCTAAAAGACTTTTTAACTACGAAAAAAAAGTTCTTATAAAAGAATTACTGCTAGATCTTAAAATTGGGTATTTTGACTTTGAAAAAGAGAAAAAACAAAAAGTAAAATTTTCACTTGAAATAGATTATGTAGACAAAAAACCATCAAGTGATAAGGACATCAAATCAATTGTAAACTACGCAAAAGTTGTAAAATTAATTAAAAAACTTGTTAAAAAAAAACATTACAATTTTCTTGAAACATTAGCGGAGGATGTTTTTGATGAACTTTTTAAAGATAAAAGAATAGATAAAATAAGCCTTCAAATAGAAAAACTCGAGATAATGAGAGATTGCTCTTCTGTTGGGATACAAATCTCAAAAAAAAGAAGTCATGATTAGTTCTGAAATTGGAAAAGAAATCATAAAGAAAGAGTTGCCTTTAATTCCAAAGCTACCAGGTGTTTACAAAATGCTGAGTGATAAAGATCAAATTCTTTATGTTGGTAAAGCAAAAAACCTGCTTAACAGACTTAAAAGTTATGTATCGGAAAAAAATCATATTATTAGAACTGAGAGAATGCTATCTCAAACACGAAAAATTGAGATTACAACTACATCAAATGAAAGTGAGGCACTACTTCTTGAGGCTAATCTTATTAAAAAACACAAACCAAAGTTTAATATCTTACTAAGAGACGACAAATCTTTTCCATTTATTTTTATCGGAAATAAAGACAAGTGGTCTCAAATAAAAAGACATAGAGGTAAAAAAACTAAGGAAGGTTTTTATTTTGGTCCTTTTGCATCTGCTGGATCTGCTAACTGGACTATAAAAATGATCCAAAAAATATTCCATCTTAGAGTTTGTGATGATACTGTTTTTAAAAATAGAGAGCGACCTTGTATTTTATATCAGATCAAAAGATGCTCGGGTCCTTGTGTTGGTTATATTGATGAAAGTGAATACAAGAAAACAGTTAATGATGCTATTGAATTTGTCTCCGGTAAATCAAGAAAGATACAAAAAAATTTATCCAATCAAATGGAAAAAGCTAGCGAGAGTCTTGATTTTGAGAAAGCGGGAATTCTTAGAGATAGAATAAAATCGCTTAACATAATTCAATCATCTCAAAGGATAAATGAAGCAAACTTAGTTGAAGCCGATGTTATTGCGGCATATAAAGAGTCTGGACAAACTTGTATACAAGTATTCTTTTACAGATCTAAACAAAATTGGGGTAATCAAGCTTTTTTTCCAAAACATGATCCTGATGAAAATTTAGGCAACATTTTAAATTCTTTTGTTTCACAATTTTATGAAAATAAAAGTGTACCATCCTCAATTATTCTATCCCAAGAAATTAAAGAGAAAATTTTGATAGAACAGACGCTTTCACAAAAAGAGAGTAAACAAGTGGATATTTCAGTGGCAAAAAAAGGTTCTAAATTAAAAGTAATTAATCAAGCAATTAAAAATGCAAAAGATAGTTTAAATAGAAAGCTTCATGAAACTCAAAATAACAAGGAGCTGTTTGAGTCGGTTGTAGCTAAATTTAATTTAGAAACAAATATTAATCTTATTGAAGTTTACGACAATAGTCATATTCAAGGAACAAATAGTGTTGGAGCATTAATTTCTTATGGAGATGAGGGATTTATTAAAAAAAGATACAGGAAATTTAATATAAAAATGAAGAAAAATGAACAAGACGATTATGGTATGATGAAAGAAGTACTTACAAGAAGATTCAAAAAAGCAGTGCAAGAAAAAGAAGGTCATCTTTCATTTCCTGATCTTGTTTTTGTTGATGGAGGAAAAGGTCAATATTCAGTAGCAAGAGAGACTTTGAATGAACTTGGACTTCACGATATTCCATTGATAGCAATCGCCAAAGGGAAATTTAGAAATAGTGGAAATGAAACTTTTTTTCATAATGGAAAAGAGTACAAATTTTCAAAAAACGACCCTACTCTATTTTTTCTACAAAGAATAAGAGATGAGTCTCACAGGTTTGCGATTAGTGCTCACAGAGCACGTAGAAAAAAAGGTATAAGTAAGTCTTTATTAGATCAAATAGAGGGTATTGGATCGATAAGAAAAAGATCTTTGCTAAATCACTTTGGTTCAGCAAGAGCAGTAGAGTCTGCAAGCTTGGATGAGATTAAATCAGTTGAAGGAGTTGAGGAAAAAGTTGCAAAAAAGATATATAATTTCTTTCACGAATGAAAATTAAATTTCCAAATTACTTAACAATTGGCCGTATAATAATAGTTCCCTTTTTTGTTTTGGCATATTATTTGCCAGGATTTTACGGGGACATTATACCATTTACTTTATTTGTTGTTGCATCTTTCACTGATTTCTTAGACGGTTTATTGGCGAGACTATATAAAGAAGAATCTAAGCTCGGAGAGCTTTTAGATCCAATCGCTGACAAAATTATTGTGGCAACTGCTTTGATTTTACTTGTAATGGATGGGACTATAAAAAATTACGAAGTTATAGCTGCGATAATTATTTTAACTCGAGAAGTTTTAATTTCTGGTTTAAGAGAATTTTTAGCCAAGGGACAAGTGAATTTACCAGTATCAGGGTTGGCTAAATTAAAAACTTTTTTACAAATGTTTTCAATATCTTTACTTTTAACCGGAGAGACTGGAAATAAAATTTTTAATTTTCAAGATTATAACGCTCAAACTATTGGCATTATTTTACTATGGCTTTCAGCTTTTCTTACCTTATATACAGCTTATGACTATTTAAGAAAAGGTATTGACCATGCTATATCGGAAGATAATAAGTAGTTAAGCAGCAATTTTTTTTCTTACAAAAGATTGATAACTATCTGATAAATCCATAATTGTTTTGCAAACCTTATAATCATAATTTGATATTTTTGAAACTGGTGTAACCTCAGCTGCAGTACCAGTCAAAAAACATCCCTCAAAATCTTTTAGTTCATTAGGTGAAATTTTTCTCTCAATAACTTTTATATTTTTAGATTTTGCTATTTGGATTACGGTTCTTCTAGTAATTCCATCTAAAAATGAGTCCGGAACTGGGGTATGTAGATCCCCTTTAGTATCTTTAAAAAAAATATTTGCGCCAGTTGCTTCTGCTACGTTTCCCTCATGATCTAACATTAATGAATCGGTATAACCTTGTCTTTCCGCTTCATGTTTTGACAAAGTACAAATCATATAAAGCCCAGAAGCTTTTGTATCCCATGGAATTGAGTCAGGAGAAGGTCTCCTCCAATTTGAAATATTTAATTTAATACCTTCTGTTTTAAGTTTGGGGTCAAAATAAGATCCCCATTCCCAAGTTGCTATAGCTACATGAATTTTTGTTTGCTGAGCTGATATTGCCATCATCTCACTTCCCCTCCAGGCTACAGGTCTAACATAACCGTTTTTAACGTTTTGAGCGGCTACAATTTTTTTTGTTGCACTATTAATTTCGCTTTCAGAATAAGGTATTTCAAATCCCATTCTTTTTGCAGAATAAAAAAATCTTGATGTATGTTCTTCGAGCTTAAAAATGTTGCTATCGTAAACTCTTTCACCTTCAAATACACAACTTCCATAGTGTAATCCATGACTTAATACATGCAGCTTAACTTCTGACCAATCAACTAAGTCTGAATTGTACCATATTTTACCATTTCTTTTATCGTAAGGAATCATATTAAAAAGATTTATTTATAAAAAATATAATTCTATATATAATATGTCAATATAACTTACCAATTATGAAAAATCTTCTTTACTTAAAAGATGAACAATTAAAAGGTTTTATTGAAAAAATCTTTGTCGGTTACAGGGAAACATTTAATGATTCAAAAAAAGTCCTTAAAAAATACAATTTAGGGACTGCTCATCATAAAGCTATGCATTTAATATCTTTCTATAATGGAATAACTATCACTCAATTACTTAATAAACTCAATGTTACGAAACAAAGTCTAAATAGAGTAATAAATGATTTAAAAAAGTTTAATTATTTAGAATTTAAAAAGGACTCTAAAGACACAAGAGTGAAACATATTTTTTTAAATGAAAAAGGTAAGAAAATATTTGAGGAAATTTTCCTATCTCAAAAAAAAAGGATTTATAAAGCATTACTTAATTCAAGTTCAAAAGAAGTAATTAATTTTGAATTGGTTTTAAAGAGAATAATTGATGGAAAGTTTTAAATCACATATTTTAGTAATTGATGATGATGAAGGAATAAGATCATTGCTTAAACAATTTTTGAACGAAAACGGTTATCTAGTAAATACTGCGTCTAACGCATCAGAGGCTCAGGAAAAGATTTCAATTATAAAATTTGATCTTTTAGTCTTAGATATAATGATGCCTGGTAAAAGTGGTTTAGAATTTATTTCTGAAAATAAAAATAATTTAAGTGTGCCTATAATTTTACTTACAGCAAAAGGAGGAGCAAGTGAAAGAATTGAGGGATTGGAGATAGGTGCAGATGATTATCTGCCTAAGCCTTTTGAGCCCAAGGAACTTTTATTAAGAATTAACAATATATTAAAAAAAACAAAAAAGATAAATCCAAAACATGTTATAGAGTTTGGTTCAATTAAAATAGATTTAAATAAGTTGATGATTACTAATCAAAATTGTAATTATAAAATTAACAATACTGAAAAAACAATTTTAGAAAAAATGATTAATAATCCTGGGAAAGTATTTTCAAGAATCGACATTGGAAATTTAATAGAGATTGATAAAGAAAGATCTATAGATGTTATTATTACAAGGCTCAGAAAAAAAATTGAGACTGATCCAAAAAATCCAAAATATTTACAAACAATAAGAGGTTCCGGCTATGTTTTATGGGTTGAATAGTTATATTAAGAAATTGCTTCCAAGAAGGCTTTTTTATAGAGCATTACTAATAGTAGCTACACCAATAATAATATTACAGATTATCATATCAATTGTATTCTTTGATAGTCTTTGGATAAAAACTAATAAAGGTATGACTAGAGCTCTAATAGGAGAAATAAAATTTTTTATAAATGCATATGAAAATGAGGAATACGAAAAAGATAATTTAATTAAACTATTCAAGGAACACCATAATTTTAATGTAAAGTTTCAAACATTTGGAGATCTTCCAGAAACAAATATGGAAAGATGGTTTAGTCCCATGGATAGGACTTTAAGAAGAGAATTAAAAAATAAATTCAGTAACTATTGGTTTGATACAACCTCATATAAAGAATTAATTGAATTAAAAATTGAGTATTTAAATGGTTACTTTGAATTTTTAATTCCGAAAGATAGAGTCACTAACACCTCGGCGAGATTATTTGCATTATGGATTACCTTCCCTGCATTTTTGTTAATTGCAGTTGCTTTAATTTTCTTGAAAAACCAAACTCGCCCAATAATTAATTTGGCTAAAGCATCAGAAAAATTTGGAAGAGGTGAGGATGTCGAGGAGTTTAGACCTTCTGGTGCTCTGGAGATAAGACAAGCTGGTTTTGAGTTTGAGAGAATGAGAAAGAGAATATTGAGACACTTAAACCAAAGATCTGAAATGCTTTCAGGTATAAGCCATGACTTGAGAACTCCACTAACTAGAATTAAACTTCAACTTGCTTTAATTAAAGACGAAAAGATTTCACATAAATTATCTGAAGATGTTGAGGATATGGAAAAAATGTTAAATGAATACCTTCAATTTACTAGCTCTACATCGTCGGAAAAAACTGAACTTTTTGATATTTCGAAATTATTAGATCTTTCAATTATAAAATATGAGAATAATAATATTACTTCAAATATAGAGCAAAAGATTTTTTTTAATGGAAGAAAAAGTTTAATAAATAGATGTATAGATAACTTAATTAATAATTCCCTTAAATACTCAAATAAAGTTTTAGTAAATTTAAAAAAGATTCATAAAAGCTTGATAATTACTGTTGATGACGACGGTCCTGGAATAGCTGAGAGTGAATATGAAAATGTTTTTAAACCATTTTACAAAATTAATAAGGGAAGAGGTGATTCTAAGTCTAGTGTTGGCTTGGGTTTATCAATCTCATCAGATGTAGTGAGATCTCACGGGGGTAGTATTACATTGGATAAATCAAGTCTTGGCGGATTAAGAGTTAAGATCTCTTTACCTTTTTAATTTTTTTTGACTTTAAAGTTTTGATTTCCTTTTCTAATTTTTCTATACGTTTCTTTAATACCTCAGTTTCCTCTTTGGTAGAAATTTTCATCCTTAAAACAATCTCATCTCTTTGAGATCTTATAATATTAACGATTTCTTCGCTTAAATCTTTATAAGATATAATTCCTTGTTCAAATAATTTTGCAAATTTTTCAATGATAAATTTAGACTTTGACATATTTTTTTTTTTTACGATAGTATATCTTATATTTCATTTTTATAATGTTTGTAAATAATCTAGATCCTGTCGCATTTGAATTTTTATCCTTTCAAATAAGGTGGTATTCATTAGCATATATTTTTGGTTTTTTAATAGGTTGGTTTTATATCAAAAATTTCTTAATTAAAGATTTGAGAGAAAAAACTTTAGTCGACGATTTTATTACTTATCTAATTTTAGGAGTAATTATTGGTGGGAGGCTAGGCTACGTAATTTTTTACAATTTTTTTTATTATTTAAGTCATCCATTTGAAATATTTTTTATTTGGCAGGGTGGTATGTCTTTCCATGGTGGCTTACTGGGTGTTTGCTTGGCCACTTATATATTTACTCAAAAACATAATTTAAGCTTTTTTAGATATACAGATTTAGTATCCCTTGCAGCACCGATAGGAATTTTTTTAGGTAGGGTTGCAAATTTTATAAATTCTGAACTTTACGGCAGAGAAACTGATTTTATTTTTTCAGTTAATTTTAATAAGGTAGATAATCTTTTTAGACATCCTTCGCAATTATACGAAAGTTTTTTTGAAGGTATTGTTTTGTTCATATTTCTAAATTTACTTTGGAAAAAATTTTCAGAAATTCCTGGAGTAATATCATCGCTATTTTTAATTTTTTATTCTCTTTTTAGATTTATAATTGAGTTTACAAGAGAACCAGATGCTCATCTAGGTATCTTAATAAATATTTTTACATACGGGCAAATGTTATCAATTGTATTTTTTATTTCTGGAGTAATACTTTTTAAATTAGTAAAAAAATGATCACAAAGGCTCAATCATTAGATAATTTTATTGATAAATCTCTTTATGAAAAAAATAAAGGTTACTATCAAAGAAAAAAGGAATTTGGTCGAAGAGGAGATTTTATTACATCCCCAGGAATTTCAAAACTTTTTTCTGAAATGATTGCTATTTGGATTGTGTCATTTTGGGAAAATTTAAATAAACCAGAAAAAATAAATTTAGTAGAATTGGGTGCAGGAAATGGGGAACTCATAGAAGTCTTAATCAATACATTGAATAAATTGAAAATTGTAAAAGATAAATTCAAATTTTTTATTTTTGAAAAAAGCGATTCTCTTAAAAAATTACAAAAAAAAAAATTTTCAAAAAGTGTTAAGTGGTTGGATAATTTTAATAAATTGCCAAATTTACCAACTATATTTTTGGCTAACGAATTTTTTGATGCTTTGCCAATAAAGCAGTTTATTAAAATAAATGAAGAATGGTATGAAAATTTTGTATTATTAAATAAAAGTGGAAAATTCTCTCTTGAGAAGAAAAAAGTTACTAAAAAAAAGATGGAGAAAATTTTTAATCAAGGGATAGACGAAAATCAAAATTTTATAGAATTTTCACCTTTAATGGTCAAATATCTAAAAAGTATTTGTAAAAAAATCAAATCTTCTGCGGGAGGTATTTTATTAATTGATTATGGTACATCTGACAAAAAAATGTACGATAGTTTACAAGGGATTAAAAATCATAAAAAAGTAAATATTTTTGATGACTACCAAAATATTGATATAACTCATCATATAAATTTTAACTTTATCGAACAAATTGTTAATTTAAATGGATTAAAAGTTGGTGGTATTACTAATCAAGGAAGTTTTTTGAAAAACATGGGAATAGATTTAAGAGCTGAAATAATATCAAAAAAAATGAGTTTCCTAAAAAAAACGGATCTTTACACAAGAATAAGAAGGCTTACACACAAAGATGAGATGGGTGAATTGTTTAAAGTAATGTTTGTAACCAAGAAGGATAACAATTTTAAGACAGGGTTTAATGACATTAAAATCTAAAAAATTAGTAAAGTTTAAAAATATTTCACATGGTTTTTTTGGAAAAAAAGGAGGAGTATCAAATGGAATTTATAGTGCCTTAAATTGTGGCCCTGGTTCTAATGATAAAATTTCTAATGTTAAAAAAAATTTAAAAATTGTTTCGAAAAAGTTTAAAGTTTCTCCAAAAAACCTAATATTGCTTAAACAAACACATAGTAACAAATGTCACTTTATTTTGAAAAGACCCTCAAAAAAACTCGTTGGTGATGGCTTGATTACCTCAAAAAAAAATTTAGCTTTGGGTATTTTAACCGCTGATTGTGCTCCAGTTCTTATTTATGACAAAAAATTGCCAATGATTGCGGCTATCCATGTTGGCTGGAAGGGTGCTTTTAAAAATATTCTTAAAAAGTGTATAAAATTTATGATTAAAAAAGGCTCTGAAAACAAAAACATTTCTGCAGTAATAGGTCCGTCGATATTTAGAGAAAACTATGAAGTGAAAAAAGAATTTATGAAAAGGTTTTTAAACCTTAATGATCGAAATCGTAAATTTTTTTACTTTAAAAAAACTAGAATTTTTTTTGATTTAAAAGAATTTATTAAATCTCAACTAAGATCATTAAAAATAAGTAATATAGATATAATTAACAAAGATACTTTTAAAAATAGGACTGAGTTTTTTAGTGCAAGGAGGGCTTTAAAAAATAAAGAAGACGATTATGGTAGAAATATATCTATAATTATGCTTAAATAACTTTTTTCTAAAAATGAAGATACTCACAGGAAATAGCAATAAAAATCTCAGTTCAAAAATTGCAAAATATCTAAAAGAAAAACTTGTAAATTCAAACATAAGAAAATTTAAAGACGGTGAAATTTATGTTGAGATAAATGAAAATATAAGAGGCAATAATATTTTTTTCATTCAGTCAGTATCCTCCCCAGCAAATGACAATTTGATGGAAATGTTGCTTTGCATAGATGCTCTTAAAAGATCTTCTGCAAAAAATATTACAGCCGTGATTCCTTATTTTGGTTACGCTAGACAAGATAGAAAAGTGGTGCCTAGAACCTCTATTTCTGCAAAATTGGTTTCGAACTTAATCACACAAGCAGGAGCAGATAGAGTTGTTACTGTAGATTTGCACGCTGGACAAATTCAAGGTTTCTTTGATATTCCTGTAGATAACCTTTTTACAACCCCATTATTTGCAAGACATATTAAGAAAAAAATTAAAAGTAAAAATATAATTTGCGTTGCGCCCGACGTAGGAGGGGTTGAAAGATCAAGAGCCTTGGGAAGAATTTTGAATGTAGGACTTGCAATTGTTGATAAAAGAAGACCTAAGCCTGGTCAATCACAAGTCATGAATGTCATTGGGGATGTGAAAGGAAAAACTTGCATAATCGTTGACGATATAATCGACTCTGGTGGAACAATCGTTAATGCAGCTAAGGCACTTAAACAAAGAGGTGCCAAAGATGTATATGTTTACATTTCTCACGGTGTCTTAAGTGGAGATGCTGTGAAATCTATTAAAAATTCTCCAATCAAAAAACTTGTAATTACAGACACAATTAATAATGAGAATAAAGTAAGATCCGCAAAAAATATTGAAATTTTGTCAATTTCTAACTTAATGGGTGAAGCGATTAGAAGAATATCAAATTCTACCTCTGTTTCATTTTTGTTCAAATAATTTACTTGTTTTATTAACTTAGTTGAGTTAAAACGCTTTTTCTTTATGAATACGATAGATGCAAGTTTAAGAAATACTAAAACTTCTGGTGAGGTAAATAAACTTAGGTCAGAGGGTAATGTTCCTGGCATAGTCTATGGTGGAAAATCTGAAACTCAAAAAATATCTATATCAAAAAAATTATTGAAAAATCTTATTGAAAAAGAGAACTTTTTATCAAGTATGTTAAATTTAAAAATTGATGGCAAAGACGAAAATGTTTTACCTAAAGAAATTTCTTACGATATCTTAACTGATGATCCAATCCATATTGACTTTTTAAGAATTGTAAAAGGTTCAAGCGTCATAATTGAAATACCAGTAAATTTTATTAATACAGAAAAGTCTCCTGGTTTGAAAAGAGGTGGTGTATTAAATATAGTTCGTAGAAAAGTAGAGCTTAAATGTCCATCTGAAAATATTCCAGGTGAACTGGTTGTTGATTTAGATGGGGTAGATATAGGACATTCTTTTAAAATTTCATCAATTAAACTTCCTGAAAATGTTGAACCAACTATTCGTGGTAGAGACTTTGTGATCGCAACTGTAGCAGCACCAACAGTTATTAAAGAGCCAGAGAAACCAGCAGAGACAGAAGAAGGAGCAGAGGGTGCGGAAGCAGCAGCTGCAATTGGTGAGGGAGCTGCAGAAAGTGGTGACGCAAAAGACGCTAAAGGGGCTGAGGGTGAGAAAAAAGAAGCTGATAAAAAAGAGGACTCAAAAAAAGGGCAGCCAGAAAAAAAATAATTTACAATTGAAGAATTTAATTAAATAATGTTACTTTTTGTTGGCCTAGGAAATCCTACACCGAATTCTGAAAATAATAGACACAACATTGGTTTTAAAATTATTGACGCAATAAATAATAAATTTAAATTATCTAAACAAAAACCAAAATTTAAAGGACTTCTTACTACTGGGAGCATTAGTAATAAAAAAGTTTACGCAATCAAACCACTTACATTTATGAATAATTCCGGAATATGTATTAGAGAATTAATGGAGTACTTTAAAATTGATGCAGAAGATGTGATTGTTTTCCATGATGATTTAGATATTGATTTTGGAAAAGTGAAAGCAAAGTTTGGGGGCTCAGATGCAGGTCATAATGGTATTGCATCAATTGATAAGTTTATAGGAAAAGAATATTCAAGGGTTAGAATTGGTATTGGCAAACCAAAAAATAACATAGCAGTGAATGACCATGTTCTGAAAGACTTTGACGAAGATGAGAAAACAGAACTTGAATCAATAAAAGAAAATATCACAGATAATTTATCAATTCTCATTGAAAAAAAACTGGACTTATTTTCAAGTACCGTAAACAATCAATAACTAAATGGGTTTTAAATGCGGTATCGTAGGTTTGCCTAATGTTGGGAAATCAACTTTATTTAACGCATTAACAAATTCTACTAAAGCGCTTTCTGGAAATTTTCCTTTTTGCACAATCGAACCTAATGTTGGCATGGTGCCTGTTGTAGATACAAGGCTGGATAAACTTGTTCAAATTTCAAAATCCAAAAAAAAAATTTATACGAGTATTACATTTGTGGACATTGCAGGACTTGTAAAAGGAGCCTCTAAAGGTGAAGGTTTAGGAAATAAATTTTTATCCCATATAAGAGAAGTTGATGCGATTATACATCTTTTAAGATGTTTCGACTCCACTGACATTCAAAACATTAACCCTAATGTTGATCCAACTAGAGATTTAGAAATTATAGAGACTGAAATGAAATTAGCAGATTTAGAGTCAATTCAAAAAAGAATTGATAAAAAAAACAAAAAAAATTTAAATGAAAAAGAATTTGAATTATTTAATCAAGCACTTGAATTAATTAATAATGATAAGCCAATTGACAACTTAAAGCGAAATTTCGATAAAAATGAGATATCTTCTTCTGGCCTTCTCTCATTAAAACCAAAGTTATATGTATGCAATGTTGATGAAAACAGTATAGAAAATGGTAATAAATATACTGAGCAAGTAAAAAATTCTGTAAATATGGAAAATGTTTTAATTATATCAGCAGATATTGAAAACCAAATTAATCAACTAAACAATGATGAAAAAGAAAATTTTATGAAAGTTATGGGAATTAAAACAACAGGCTTGAATAACTTAATTAATAAAGGTTATAAATTGTTAAAATTAAATACTTTTTTTACGTCAGGTCCTGAAGAAAGTAGAGCTTGGACAATTGAAAAAGATAGTTTGGCACCCACTGCAGCAGGCAAAATACATACAGATTTTGAAAAGGGTTTTATTAGAGCGGAAACTGTCTCGTATAATGATTTTTTAGATAACGATGGTTGGGTCAATTCTAAAAATAATGGTAAAATGAGGTTAGAAGGAAAGGATTATATTGTAAAAGACGGCGATATTTTAAACATTCGTTTCAACTCTTGACCATATTTTTTTCATACTAAAATAGACTAGCACAGTAAGTATAATCAAATAAACAATTGCTCTAAATCCTGTTTTATGCCTTTGCTCTAAATGAGGTTCTGCAGTCCACATAAGAAAACTTACAACATCTTTTGCCATTTGTTTTTCGGTAGCATTTGTCCCGTCAGAATATTCTACAAGACCATCAGAAAGTTGTTTGGGCATTTTAATTTTGTTTCCATACATGTATTTGTTGTAATAAACCCCATCATCTAGTTTTATATTTTCAGGTGGGTCCACATAACCTAGTAAAACTGAGTATATATAATCTGCTCCGCCTGATCTTGCCTTCACCAAAACAGACATATCTGGTGGATAGGCACCTCCATTAGCTGATTTAGCTTCCTCTTCGTTGCTGTACGGCATTACAAATTTATCAGAAAGTTTCGCTGGTCTTGCAAACATTTCACCATCTTGATTTGGGCCATCAGTAACTTCAAAACTTGCAGCAATGGCCTTTGCTTCTTTTATAGAAAATTCTGGCCCACCTTTTTCAGACAAGTTTCTGTATGAAACATACTTTAAAGAGTGGCAAGAAGCACAGACTTCATTGTAAACTTGATAACCTCTTTGAAGTGAAGCTCTATCAAATTTACCGAATGGACCTTTAAAAGACCAGTCAGTTGTTAATAATTTACTTGAATTTTCTGCAGATATTGAATTTGCAAAATTTGTATTCAGAATTAAAAGGAAAAAAAGAATTTTTAATATTCTTTGCACTATAACTTCTCTTTTCTTACATCCGTATTCTTTGCCATTGCGAGATCTGCCGACCCCCCTAAAACTGGACTAGTAATACTTAGAGGTAAAGGTGTTGTTTTTTCAATTTTACCCAAAACCGGAAGTACCAATAAAAAATGTAAAAAGTAATATGCAGTAGCTACTCTTGCAATTAATAAATATAATCCCTCAGCAGGCATTGCCCCTACATAACCTAATACTAAAACATCGATCACAAGTATCCAGTAAAATTGTTTATAGAGAGGTCTAAATACTGCTGATCTTACTTTTGAAGTATCTAACCAAGGTAATGCAGCTAAAATAAATATCGCTGATAACATTGCAATAACTCCTAAAAGCTTATCAGGAATTGATCTTAGGATTGCATAAAATGGTAACAAATACCACTCTGGTACAATATGAGCTGGGGTTACTAATGGATTCGCTTCTATATAATTGTCTGCATGCCCAAGTATGTTTGGAGAGTAAAATACAAAGAAGGCAAATACAATCATAAATAATAGTAATGCAAATAAATCTTTTATTACAATGTATGGATGGAATGGCACAGTATCTTTTGAGGGCTTTTGAATATCTATGCCCACTGGATTATTATTACCTGGAACATGAAGTGCCCATATGTGTAAAACAACCAGACCCAAAATCAAAAAGGGTATAAGATAGTGTAGTGTAAAAAATCTTGTCAAAGTTGGATTGTCAACTGAGTAACCACCCCACAACCATGTAGTTATACTTTCGCCCACTAAAGGAATAGCACTAAACAAATTAGTAATAACTGTGGCTCCCCAAAAACTCATTTGTCCCCAAGGTAATACATAACCCATAAACGCTGCAGCCATCATTAATAAGTAAATCATAATTCCCAAAATCCATATAATCTCTCTTGGGGCTTTGTAAGACCCATAAAACAAAGATCTAAATATGTGAATGTAAACTGCTAGGAAAAACATTGAAGCTCCGTTTGCATGAATATATCTTATGAGCCATCCATAGTTTACGTCTCTCATAATGTGTTCAACGCTACTAAAAGCTAAGTCTGCATGAGCTATATAATGCATAGCCAAAACAAGACCTGTTATAATTTGAGTAATTAGACAAAACGTTAAAATACCTCCAAACGTCCACCAATAGTTTAAATTTTTAGGCGTCGGGTAATCTGTTAAGTGATTTGCTAGTGTAAGCAAAGGTAATCTATCATTAAACCATTTTCCAAATTTTGATGAAGGAGTGTAATTGTGATCGCTCATTTTAACCTATCTTAATTGTGTTACTATTTACAAATTCGTACTTTGGAATCTCTAAATTGGTTGGGGCCGGACCTTTTCTTATTCTTCCTGCTGTATCATAATGAGAACCATGACACGGGCAAAACCAACCACCATATTCCCCTTTATCTGCTAATGGTACACATCCTAAGTGAGTGCAAACCCCTAACATAACTAACCACTCCGGATTTTGCGCTCTGTCCTCATCTTTTTCAGGATGTTTCAAATCAGAAATTTTTACGTTTCTTGCTTCGCTAATTTCATTTTCTGTTCTTCTCTTTATAAATACTGGTTTGCCTCTCCATAGAACAGTAATTGACTGACCTGGCTGCAAACTACTTACATCTACTTCTGTGCTGGCAAGAGCCTTAACGGAGGCATCCGGATTCATTTGATCAATTAAAGGCCATGCAGCAGCTCCTGCACCAACCGCCCCTACAGCTGCAGTAGCTGTAAAAATAAAGTCTCTTCTATTAGGTTTTTCTTTGTCTGACATTAATACTTAATTTATTTATTATATGATTTCATATAATATAAAAGTGGAATTTTTCTATAGCAAGAATGACACATAATAACACAAAATTAACAGCTAAAATTGCTCTCTATCAGCCTGACATTCCTCAAAATACTGCATCAATAATAAGAACTTGTTCATGTTTGGGCGTAAAATTGGAGATTATTCAACCATGTGGCTTCACTTTTCACGACAAGCGTTTTAGAAGAGTAGTAATGGACTATTTAGATGAAAAAATGATTAAAATTTACGAGAATTCAGATCAATTTTTTAAGGCAAAAAAGAACTCAAGAATAGTTCTGATGACTACAAAAGCGAAAGATTCGATCAAATCATTTAAAATACAAAAAAATGATACTTTTTTATTTGGCAGTGAAAGTGCAGGTGTACCAAAAAATATTCATCATAAAGTAGACAAAAGAATAAAAATACCAATTCTCAAAAAAAAAAGATCTTTAAACTTATCGACTACTGTATCAATGTTGTTATCGAAACTAATATTATAATCAAATTATTCAATGGAAGAAAACATTAAAAAAAAATTGGTGCGAAATTGGTTTTTAACCATTCAAGAATTAATTTGTCACGAAATTGAGAATATTGAAAACGGATCCTCTTATTTTGAAACGAAGGTGTGGTCTAGAAATGAAACAAAAGATGAGGGCGGTGGAAAATCAAGGCTTCTTAAAAACGGAAATGTTTTTGAGAAAGTAGGTGTAAATTTTTCTGAAGTATATGGAAATTTCTCAAATGAATTTAAAAAAAAAATACCTAGATTTAATAATAGTAAAAATTTTTGGGCATCAGGAATATCAATTGTTATGCATATGAAAAATCCTTATATCCCAGCAATGCATTTTAATACGAGATACATAATTACAGATCATGGGTGGTTTGGTGGAGGAATGGATTTTACTCCGTGTTTTAAAGACTCAGCGCTAGAAAAAATTGTTAAGAAAAAATTAAAAATGATGTGCAATAAACATGGCAAAAATTACTATAAAAAATATAAAAAATGGTGTGATGATTATTTTTATTTACATCATAGAAACGAACCTAGAGGAATTGGAGGAATATTTTTTGATTATAAGAAGGAAAATTGGGACAAAGATTTTGCTTTTGTAAGAGATGTAGGTATAGCTTTTTCATATTTATTTAAAGAAATAATTACAAAGAAATCTAAAAAAAGATGGAAAAAAAAGGACAAACTAATTCAAAATAAAAAAAGAGGTAGGTACGTTGAATTTAATTTGCTTCACGATAGAGGTACAAAATTTGGATTACAAACTGGAGGAAATGTAGAAGCTATTTTGATGTCTTTACCTCCTACAGCTAATTGGGAATAAATTAATTTATGAAAGAGCCGATAACAGTTAACGGATTAAATAAAATTAAAGAGGAATTAGTTTTTTTAAAAGAAAAAAAAAGGCCAGAAATAGTATCTGCTATTTCAGAAGCTAGATCACATGGTGATTTAAAAGAAAATGCTGAATATCATGCGGCTAAAGAACAGCAGTCACACAACGAAGGTCGTATTCAGCAAATTGAAGATATTATTGCAAGGGCCAATGTTATTGACGTAACTAAAATCGAAAATCTTGGAAAGGTGATATTTGGTTCTACTGTTTACCTTAAAGATTTAGATTCTAATGAAAAATTAACATATAAAATTGTTGGCAAAGACGAAGCTGATCTTAAAAAAAACCTAATTTTTTTTCAATCACCAATAGGAAAAGGATTAATAGGAAAAAATAAAAATGATTTAGTTGAAATAAAAACTCCTTCTGGCGAAAAAAATTTTGAAATTGAAGATGTCAAATATCTTTAATTAAGAACAATTTTTTCAATTTCATTTTTAGAGATTTTAAAATCATTATCAACCCAAAGTGTCTCTATTTCTTTAAGTTTTTTTCCCATTTTTTTTCCAGGTTTATAATCAAAATTTTTAATTAAAAAATCGGCACTATAAGGAAATTTTGGCAAATCGGTTTTTTTAGTAGTTATAATCAAATCATTAAGTGCTTTCTCGTTTTTATTAAAGATTAATAATTGCAAAGTTATAAGATCTAAAAGACTTTCTTTTTCTCCAAAATATATTCTTTTTTTCAACTCTCTATCAAAAAAACTTTTCTCTAAACTCATTTGATAGTTATCTTGAATATAAAGAAGTCTCTGTTTATCTTGATTAGAAAAATTGAACTTATAAAGTATATAATTAATACTATTTAAATCTTTGATCATCATAGCACTTAGCAATACAATGAAATTCTTGTTTGATTGTATATCTTCAATAAGATGTTTATTTTTATCTTTTAAAAATGAAGTATTGTTTAAACTTGGGAAAACAAGTTCAAGAATTTCTTTTGAAAAATTGTCCTTTTTAAGATTTATGAATCCCTTGGAAAAAATGATCTTTTTCAATTCATCTATTAACCTTTCTTTAGAGATTTTAAGTAAACCATCTAAATTTTGTTTGATAATTTTTTTTATTTTTGGCTCGTGGTCTTTTTTTGAATAGTTTAAGAAAAATCTTATATATCTGAGTATTCTAAGGTAATCTTCTTTAATACGTTTTGATGGATCTCCAATAAATCTGACACAACCATTTTCTAAATCTTTTCGTCCATTAAAGGGATCAAACACTTCACCATAAGTATTTGAGTACATTGAGTTAAAAGTAAAGTCCCTTCTCTCCGCATCTTCTCTCCAATCTTTTGAAAATAATACTTTTGCGTGCCTTCCATCAGTAGATATGTCCTTCCTTAAAGACGTAATTTCAAATTTCTTGTCATCAATAATTGCAGTAATTGTTCCATGATTTTTTCCGGTTTCATAAAAGGAAATATTATTTTTCTTTAACGACAGTATAACTTCGTCAGGATTTATGTTTGTTGCTAAATCAATATCATCCACAGGCTCATGACAAAAAGTCTTCCTAATACATCCTCCAACATAATAAACATCACTTTCATCTGAAAAAGTCTTGATTGCGTCAAAGATTTTTTTTACTGGAAAATTTTTCTGAATATCCAGTGTATTCTTTTTAAATAAATCGTTTTTACTCTGGTTAAAAAAGTTATTAATTAGTTTAAACATAATTGGCTGGGGCGCTAGGATTCGAACCTAGGAATGGCGGTACCAAAAACCGCTGCCTTACCACTTGGCTACGCCCCAAAATTAAATTCTTATAACACAACTAATCAAAAATTATATAGTTTTAGACATTACAGACCAATATTTTTTGTATTTATTGGTGAATAATTTAGACGCATTTAGCAAGTTTTTTTTAGACTTAAAGTAGGCAACAAAGCTGGAACCGGACCCTGTCATTCTTACAAATTCTATTCCTTGTAAGCTTTTCAAAAAAAATAGTGGTTTGCTAATATTTCCAAATTTTTTTAACACAATTGGCTCCAAATCATTCTTTTTATTATTTAATTTAAGCAAATTTTTTTTATTTGAAGGTATTTTCTTTGAAAATTTTTTAAATTTTGAAAAGATATATTTTGTAGAACAACCAATTTTTGGTTTAAATATCAACAAATAGTAACTAAATCCTTTTTTTAATGTTTGAATTGAGTTGTTTGAGTTCAAAAAAATTGGACCCTTATATAACCCTATTTTTACATCGTTACCTACCATCTCACAAACCTCCAAAATTTGTTTTTTATTTAAAATCACAATTTTCTTTTTTAAAAGAAATTTTAGAATTGAAGCAGCATTCATAGAACCACCTCCCATACCTGATTTTTGAGGAATATTTTTTGTAACTTTAATATAGTATTTTTTTTTAATTAGCCTTTTTTGATCTAAAATTTTAAGTAAAGTAAAAACAGAATTTTTTTTACTTATTCCTTTAGAGAATTTTCCAACAAATTTTATAAAATGTTTTTTATGATTAATTGTTGATATTTCTATTCTATCATGTAGGTCAATTAAACTAAAAAGAGACTGAATTCTATGAAATTTTTTTTTTTTTGAAACTACGTTTAAAAAAAGATTAATTTTTGCAAAAGACTTTATTACTTTTCTGTGCATGTGAAATTTAAGTTTTTTCTATACCATAAATAATCTTTTTCTTAACATCAATTTTCATTTCATCCTCTGTTTCATCTAAATTTAATACATTGTTCCAAAAATATCTTGCTTGTATTTTTCTATTTAACATCCAAAGTATGTCCCCGTAATGATCATTCACTATCGGATCATATGGCATTAATTCTACAGCTTTCTTCAAATATTTTTCTGCATTCTCAAAATCGTTTATTAAATAATATCCCCATCCCAAAGAATCGGTTATATAAGGATCGTTTTTTCTTAAATCATATGCTTCTTTTAACATTTCCATTGAAAGTTCAATTTTATAGTTTCTCTCCAACCAGCTATATGCAAGGTAATTTAATACGTAAGGATTTTCTCGAGTAATGTTTAAAGACTCTAATAAATCTTTATCAGCAGTTTCGTAATCTCCAGTCCTTTCGAAGCTACCTCCCCGTCTATATAAAATATCAGCATAAGCTTTTGATCTATTGTCTAACAACTTTAATAATTTAGAGTAAACTTTAATCGCTTCGTCATATTTTTCAAAACTTTTATAAATTCCACCCATGTCATACAAAATTTTTATATTATTAGTTTTTAATCCATCAAATTTTTTTTCTAAAAAATTGAGTGCTGTTACTTCGTTTTCTTGTTTTTTTATTATTGAAGATTTTTTTTTATTTTTATACCAACTAAAAATAAGATCTTCCTCTGAAATAAAATTCAAAGATTTTAAAGCTAAATCAAATTTCTTATTACTTATATAATTTTCAGCTAATAAGCTGTTATTAAAATTAAATTTAGGATTCAGATAATTTGATAAATGAATATAAAAATTTGACTTTTTATAGAGTTCTTGTGAAGAATATAAGTTAGAAATCAAAAACAAGAATTCAGATATAATGTGATTTTCATTTTTACATGAGAACGTTGAAGTAATTTTGTCGTATCTTTTATTTTCAATCCACTGTTTTGCTTGAGCAATTAAAATACCGCTATTCGTATAATCAATCTTATTTTGTAACTCGTTTATTTTTTTAAAATCCTTGATTTGAGCTAAATAATTAATGTAGAAAAAAAAATACCTTGAAAAATCTTCAGTATCTTTAATCAAAAGCTCTTCAAATAAAAGATCTGTGTTCTTTTTGCCTAAGTAACAAGACTGAAAAATCTTTTTTATTCTATCTATTTCACCGAACTGGACATCTTCGTTTTTGTCCATCTTTTTAAATGTGATTGTGTCTAGATAATCTTTTAATGTCTCTTTGATAATAAGCTCGAGAGTATCTAGTGGAATTTCATCCATTTGCTCCAAAGTTAACATCGCATTTGAAAAATCTTTTTTATTTATCGAATTTAGAACTAAAAGTATTTTTGCCTCAAAAAAATTTGTTTCGTTAGCCTTTAATTGAACAGCTTTATTAAAAGCGACATCAATTTTATTATTTAAAACTAATGAGATAAGATAATTTTCCAAATAACTCTTATGAGTTTTAACAAGACTCTTTAAATTATTTAAATACTTTAACGAATCTTTATCGTCTTGATTATTAATGGATATTATTGCTGAAAAATAATTTGATAAATACTTGTGGTTGAATTCAATATTTTCAGTTGTTTTAGCGTAGGAAAAAGTTTGATATAAAAAAATTATTAAAAAAAAACAAATTTTTTTCATACTTAAAGAATATGATTTTTTTTTTTTAAATAAAAGAAATAAAATGCAAAAATACAACTTTATTAAATCTACTTTTACCTTCTCAAATGCTCCTATTAAAAGATTTGTTAAAATTAAAAAAAAGGAGGATTTGCTTAAAAAACTTAAGGACGAGATTTCTAATATTGAAAATTGCTCTCTAAAAAATAATTCAAACAATCTGGTTTTTGCTGATGGTGATCCTGACAGTAGCATTATGCTGATAGGTGAAGGTCCTGGTCAAAAAGAAGATGAGCAGGCAAAACCATTTGTGGGTGACGCAGGCTTACTTTTAAATAAAATGTTGGCAGCGATAAATATTAATCGAAATAAAGTTTATGTTACAAATATAGTAAATTACAGACCACCTGAAAATAGAAAACCTAATGAAGTTGAGATCAATACTTACGCTCCATTTATAAAAAAACATATTTCAATTATAAATCCTAAGTTAATCGTATTATTAGGAAGCACTGCTATGGAAGCTTTTTTCGGAAATAAAGAGAAAATTTCTAAATCTAGAGGAGTTTGGAAAGAATTAATTGTTAATAACAAAACTTATTTAACTATGGTTACCTTCCACCCTGCTTATTTGTTAAGACAACCTGATCAAAAAAAATTTTCTTGGGCAGATTTAAAAGTAATAAAAAATAAAATTGAAGAACTGAAAATTGGAATATAAATCTCAAAAAAATGTAGCTGGAGTAGATGAGGTTGGTAGAGGTAGTCTTATCGGGCCCGTATATGCGGCAGCAGTCATTTTTAAAAAAGGTTTTGATAAAAAGAAAGTAAAAGACTCAAAAAAATTATCTCCAAAGAAAAGAGAATTTTTGGAGAACTATATTAAAAAAAATTCTTATTGGGCTATTGGAACTGCTTCAAAGAAAGAAATTGAAAAAATTAATATTTTAAACGCATCTCTTTTGGCGATGAAAAGATCAATTTTAAAATTAAAATTCAAACCTCAATTAATAAAAGTTGATGGAAATAAAAAACCTTATATTAATAACCTCAATATAAAATCAGTTGTTAGAGGTGACCAGAAAATTCCAGAAATTTCTGCAGCATCTATTTTAGCAAAAGTCTCAAGGGACCGATTGATTAAAAAAATGTCAAAAAAATTTAAAGCTTATTTGTGGGATAAGAATGTTGGCTACGGAACTAGGGATCATCTTTCAGCAATAAAAAAATTTGGAATTACAAAACATCATAGAAAAACATTTAAACCAATACACAATATATTGAGTCCTAAATAATCGAAGGCACAATTAATCAAAATTAATTCAATCATGAGTTGACCTGGACTTCGACCTGGAGTCTAATTGTTTCTTTTAAAATGACAGGGTTAGACTTAAAGAACAAAATTATTAACGGGGACAGTCTTAAAGAATTAAAAAAAATTCCAGATGAGACTTTCGATTTAGTTTTTGCAGATCCGCCTTACAATCTTCAACTTAAAAATAAACTAATTAGACCAGATAGATCGAAAGTTAATGCAGTAAATGATAAATGGGATCAATTTGAAAGTTTTAAGAAATATGATGATTTCACTTATACTTGGTTAAGCGAGTGTAAAAGAATTTTAAAAAAGAATGGGGCCATTTGGGTTATAGGAAGTTATCATAATATATTCAGAGTTGGTACAGTTATTCAAAATTTAGGTTTTTGGATTTTAAACGATGTAATTTGGAACAAAAAAAATCCAATGCCGAATTTTAGAGGAACAAGATTTACTAACGCTCATGAAACTTTAATTTGGGCTTCAAAATCAGAGAAATCAAAATATACTTTTAATTATCACTCATTAAAATGCTTGAATGATGACTTGCAAATGAGATCTAATTGGGATTTGCCTATTTGCAATGGAACAGAACGTTTAAAAAAAAATGGAAAAAAGGTTCACTCTACACAAAAACCAGAAGCTTTACTTCATAGAATTTTATTAGCGACTTCAAATAAAGATGATTTAATTCTTGATCCATTTTTGGGATCAGGCACGACTGCGACGGTTGCAAAAAAATTAAGTAGAAATTATTACGGTATAGAAAAGGAAAAATCCTATTTCAAAGCTGCCGAACAAAGATTGAAGGATACAAAACCAATAGAAGATCATTATTTAGATACGCTTAAAAACAATAAATCCAAACCAAGAGTACCTTTTGGTTCATTGGTTGAATTGGGAATAATCAAACCTGGCACTATTATTTTTGATAACAAAAAGAAAATCAGTGCGAAAATTATGGTTGATGGGAGTATCAAACATGCTCATACCGAAGGTTCAATTCATAAGGTTGCAGCTACAATTTTAGGAGCTGAAAGCTGTAATGGATGGACTTATTGGCATTGTAAATTAGGAAATACTTTTGTGCCAATAGATAATTTAAGAAAAAAATTCTTATCAAAAAGTTATCTATAAATTTTTCCTAAATAACTTTCTAAAAATTTTTTATTTCTTACAATTTTTTTCAAAAAGATATTTCTAAAATATGCAATTAAAGGATTTGATAAATGAAAAGCAAACTGATTTAATTTTGATCTATTATTTACCATTTTTGTTTTGTTAACTCTATTTTTAAAAAAGTAAGTATTGGAATTATTTTCTATACTAGAAAATAGTTCATGTGCGCCTTCTATGGACTGAGATGCGCCTTGGGCAAATGATGGTGGAAAGGCAAAAAAAGCATCTCCTATAAAATAAATGTTTTTATTTTTAGCTTCAAAAAAATTATCACTAACAAAAACAGGGAAAATTTTTAATTCTTTGAGATTACTAAAAAATTCTTTGTTTTCTTGGGGAATATTGTCCAGAATTTTTTGTATAAAAGATTTGTCACTAAACAAGGAGTAATTTTTCTGTTCTTCTACTGAAAGTTTATATTTCATTATGGCTATTAAATTTAAATCTCCACTTGGGGAAACGGGATAAATTACATGATGAAAATTAGAGCCCAAAAATAATAAAATGTTCTTTTTATCAATTATATTTTTTGCTGGTATCATTCCCCTTATAGCTAAAGTGTCGTTATACTTTGGTTGAATTTTCTTATTTGAAACAAGATTTCTACTTTTTGAAAAAACCCCGTCAGAAATAATTAGATAGTCACATTCGTGAAATTCTTTATTTTCAAATATAAGCTTAATTTTTTCTTGCTCTTGTTCAATTCTAGAGACACTAAAATTTGTTTTGATCAAATCCTCTAAATCTTTTTTTAGAAAATTGATCAAAGTAGATCTTTTCAAAGTAGTATACTTACAATCATTTAAATTAAATCTAGATATATCAAGTTCACATATTTTATCTTGATCTTTTTTTGAATAAAAATTTATTTTTTCTGGATTAAATTTTTCGTTTTTTTCTAATTTGTTAAATCCAATTTCATTTAAAAATTTAACACTGTTTGTAGATAATTGTACACCGTAACCCTCGTTAAGATTAAGAGAGTTTTTTTTATCAAAAATTGATACTTGATATTTAGGATTTTTTTTAAAAAGATTAGCTATGTATAATCCTGATATCCCTGCTCCGATAATTCCAATTTTTTTCATACATTACTTGAAGCTACTTTAAATAATTTTTTGGTAAAAGATGGTATTACTTCACTTGCTATATTTTTTCGGTTTAAAATTACACCTTTGTTTATTGATTTAATTTTATTTTTATTAATTACAATGTTCATATCTATATTAGATATCTTAATTTTTGTTTTTACTTTTGGTGAAGAATTAAATTTTGACTTATCTATTTCGTTCATTGGAAAGATTAATAAATTTTTAAGAAAGTTAAATTTATTATTTTTAACCAATAACATTTTATTTTCATTCATATAAATATTTGCCTCAAAATATTTAATCTTGTTTTTTTTTGTTTTTTTTAATAAAGAAAAATCTTTTCGTTTATATGAAATACAATTTATACTTATTGGACACTTCTCACATACTGGAGAGATAGGTCTGCATACTAAAGCACCTAATTCCATAATGGCTTGTGCATAATCACTTGCTCTTTCTGATAAACCAAAAAAATTTTTTGAAATTTGCATATTTTCTTTTGATATATCCCCATCACTTCTTAGAAATAAAACTCTTTTAAGAATTCTTTCAACATTTCCATCCAAGGGAATAAATTTTCGATTGAAAGCAATAGCCATTATTGCAGTAGACGTATAGTCACCAACTCCAGGCAAAGATTTTAAATCCTTAAAATTAGATGGTAAAATTCCACCAAATTTACCAGTAATCATTATTGCAGATTTTTTTAAATTTCTTGCTCTGGAATAGTAACCCAGTCCTTCCCACAACTTCATTAGTGTTTGGTCATTTGTTTTGGACAACTTTTTAAAATTTGGAATTTTTTGTACAAATCTTTTGAAATAAGGAATAACAGTTGAAACTTGAGTTTGTTGCAACATAAACTCACTAACAAGCGTGAAATAAAGTTTTTGCTCCTTAGAAGTATTTTTTCTCCATGGGAGAATTCTTTTATTATTATCGTACCAAAATAAAATTTTTTTTGATATAATTGATTTACTCATGAACTTTAATTCTAACCAGAGATCTAAAGTCATTCAAGGATTAAGATCCTTTAAAGACACTTTGCCCACAAAGGTAAAAAAGTTATTGAAACAAAAAGGAGAGGTTTATTCTGAACTTATAGAAAATTGGAGAATGTTTGTTGGTGATGAGCTATTTTCTTTAAGTTATCCAAAAAAATATTTAAGTTCTAACAAATTTAGAAAATCCGTATTAGAAGTAATGGTTAAAAGAGGTCACGAAGTTGAGTTAGAGTATTCAAAAAAAAATATAATAGATAAGATTAATTCTTTTTTTGGGTATGATTTAATTTCAACATTAAAAGTGTATACTTTTGACAGGAAAGATAAAAAATTAGAAAAAGTTAAAAAAAGTAATTCCAAAATTAATTTAGGGGAAATTAAAAATAAAAAAATTGAAAATTCTTTAAAAGAATTTGCTAAAGTGTATAGAGAAAAAAGTGATTAAGAAAATTTTTATACTAATAATTTTTGTTCTATTTCAGACAAATATTAACGCATCCTCCTTCAAACCAATAATTGAGGGAAGAAAAGACGCAAAAATTAAATTAATAATTTACGAGTCTCTTACTTGTTCATTCTGTGCAGACTTTCATAATAAAGTTTACCCTGAATTAAAAAAAGAATTTATTGATACTGGTATTATTAATATTGAATTTAGAAATTTCCCATTAGACATGGCGGCATTAAATGCATCTAAACTGGCACATTGTAATAATGATGGCAAATCAGACTTACTACATTTTTTATATTCTAACCAAAAAAAGTGGGCCAAAGGATCAACTATTGAAGAACTTAATTCAAATTTGTCATCTGTTATAAAATTATTTGAAAAACCACTAGATGTAGAAAAATGTTTTTCTAACACTGAGTTGGAGGCTTTTATTTTAAACGAACGAATCGAGGGTGTAAAAGAATTTGATATAAATTCAACCCCTACACTTATTTTAAACGACCAAAAGTTTGAAAAAACGCTATCGTTTAAAAATTTAAAAAAAGCTTTAGAAAAACTGTTATAATTCCTTAATGGAATTTAAAAAAATTCAATTAAACGGTTTTAAATCTTTCGCAGATAAAACAAGCTTACTTATTGAGGAAGGTCTAACTGGGATAGTTGGTCCAAACGGATGTGGTAAATCAAATATCGTTGAGTCTTTAAGATGGTGTATGGGTGAAACATCAGCAAAAAGTATGAGAGGCTTAGGTATGGAAGATGTAATTTTCTCTGGTACTTCAAACAAACCTTCTAAAAATATAGCTGAGGTAATTGTAAACCTATCAAACGATGGAAGTCTAGGGTCACACAATTATAAACATATTCCCGAAATAGAAATTAGAAGAAAGATTGAAAAAGATAAAGGATCAAAGTTTCATATAAATGGAAAAGAAGTGAGGGCAAAAGATGCTCAAATGTTTTTTGCTGACCTTTCAACTGGGGCTCACTCTCCATCATTAATAAGCCAAGGTAGAATTGGATCGTTAGTTACAGCAAAAACAAGTGATAGACGCGCAATACTTGAGGAGGCTGCGGGAATTTCTGGTTTACATGCTAGAAGACATGAAGCTGAAGTAAGATTAAATGCTGCAGAAAACAATTTAAAAAGAGCTGATGAATTAAGAAGACAACAAGAGAAACAATTAGCAAATTTACAAAAGCAAGCAGAGGAAGCTGGAAAATATAAGATGATTTCAGACGAAATAAAAAAAATTGAAGCAGGTTTATATTTTTTAAAATTGCAGGAGATAGACAAAGAAATTACCTTAGAAAAAGAAATTAATAAAGATTCTGATCAAGAATTTGAAAGTATTTCAAATAAAATTAATGAAATTGAAAAAAATATAGAAAGTGAAAATGCAACAAACACCCCAATTAAAGAAAAAAATTTTGAAATACTTTCTAAAATCCAAAGATTAAACTTGGAACTCAAAAGTTTGGATGAGGAAAATGATAGAATACAAAGAGAGATTGAAAATTTTAAAAATAGCCTTGTTGAAATAGATAATGATTTGGATAGAGAAAAAAGTATTACGATTGATGCTAATTCAAATGAAAAAAGGTTGAAAGAGGAAAAAGACGATTTAATCAATATTGATACAAAATATTACGATACTGAAAAAAAATCTAATGATGATCTTTTTTCCGTAAAAGATAAACTTAAAAACAATCTTGAAAACGTTAAGACCTTAATCAATCAGAGCCAAAATGATGATGCCATAAAAGCTATTGAAGAATGTAAAAACATTATTGAAGAATATGCTGAAAGCTACAGTAAAAATCAAAACATAAAAAACGATTCAATTAAAAGAAAAGAGAGAATAAAAATTATTGATACAGAAATTGAAAGTTGGAAAAACCTACTTGAAAATTCCGACAAATCAATAAAACAACTTAATGAAAGAAGAAAAAAATCATCTAGTCAATTAAATCTTTTAGAAAATAAACCAAACACTCAAGCAGAAAAAAAAGGACAGCTAACTGAAAATTTAAGACTTTCTGAAATTGAGAAAGAAGAGAATGAAAAATTAATTGAAATATCAGATAAAAAATCAAACGCCTTAAACCTTGAGCTTTCAGAGATCAGAGAAAATTCTATAGAAATCAGAGAAAGGAAAGCGAGTTCAACAGCAACAATAGATGGTCTATCAAAAAGAAGAATTGATTTGTTAGAAAGAATTGAAAATGAATTAAATCTTGCAGAAAAAGATGTTTTTGAATTCTCAAACTTGAAAGATAAAAGTGATCTTCCAGACGCACTCACACAAGAAGAATTGCTTGATGAAAAGAAAAGAGAGAGAGACAAATTAGGATCAGTAAATCTAAGAGCAGATGAAGAAACAAGTAAATATGAGATTGAAATTAAAAAAATGGAAAAAGATCGATCAGATTTAGTTACAGCCATTATTAAACTTAAGGAAAGTATTAATGAACTTAATCAAAAAGGTCGAGAAAGACTCCTTGAGGCTTTTGAAAAGGTTAATAGAAAATTTAATGAAGTTTATACAAAATTATTTAACGGTGGTAGTGCGAAACTGGAATTAGTTGACTCTGACGATCCACTTGATGCAGGTTTAGAAATGTTGGTAAGTCCTCCAGGAAAAAGACTTCAGTCAATAACTCTTCTTTCAGGTGGAGAGCAAGCGCTGACTGCTTTATCTTTAATTTTTGCAGTTTTCTTAACTAACCCTTCACCAATATGTGTTCTTGATGAAGTAGATGCACCTCTAGATGACGCGAACGTTACTCGTTTTTGTAATCTTTTGGATGAACTCATAAAAATTACTAAAACAAAATTTATTATTGTTACCCATCACGCACTTACCATGTCAAAAATGAATAGACTTTATGGTGTGACCATGCCAGAGAAAGGCATAAGCCAACTAGTTTCAGTTGACCTTGAAAAAGCTGAGAGCATGGTTGCCTAGATGGGTAAAGAACAGCTTAAAGACCGCCTTAAAAATGCACGTAAAAAGTTAAAAATAGAAAAAGAAAATCCACAAACATCTAATATTGGACAAGCTTTCAAATTGAGCACTGAGTTAGTGGCGGCTGTATTAGTAGGGACAATTATAGGGTTTATTTTAGATAATTGGTTTGATACTAAACCATGGTTAATAATAATATTTTTTTTTGTTGGTGTAGTTGCGGGTATATTAAATGTAATAAGGTCAGCAAAAAAACTACAGAATTGATTTTATGGCAGCGAATCCGATGTACCAATTTAATGTTTATAGAATTGGTCCAGAAATAAAAATAGGTGAAATAGATTTATCCTTTACTAATGCAAGTTTATTCATGGTCATAAGCTCATTAGCAATATTAATAATCTTTAATTTAGGTGCGCAAAAGAGAAATATAATTCCTGATAAAATACAATTGCTTTCGGAACTTAGTTATACATTTGTGTCTAAAATGATAAGTGATACAGCTGGTTCGAAAGCTAAACCATATTTTTCATTTATATTTTCACTTTTTATGTTTGTTCTTTTTTGTAACATGTTTGGTATGATCCCCTACTCTTTTACAGTAACGAGCCACATAATTGTGACATTTGTTTTAGCAGCATTTATTTTCATCGGAGTGACAATTATTGGTTTTATTAAACATGGATTTGGATATTTAAAACTTTTTGTACCAAGCGGAGTGCCAGTTGTCTTGTTACCGCTAATAGTAGTTATAGAAATTATTTCTTATTTAAGTAGACCCATCAGTTTATCTGTAAGATTGTTTGCAAATATGATGGCGGGACATACAATGATGAAGGTATTCGGAGGCTTTGTAGTAAGTCTTGGAATTGTCGGTGGATGGCTTCCACTGAGTTTTTCAGTTGCATTAACAGGTTTGGAGATATTAGTTGCTTTTCTTCAAGCTTATGTTTTTGCAATTTTAACATGCATTTATTTAAATGATGCATTAAATTTACACCATTAATCATAAGGAGGATAATATGGAGTTAGAAGCAGCAAAAATGATTGGAGCAGGATTAGCGGCAATTGCTCTAGCAGGAGCAGGAGTAGGAATAGGTATTATTTTTGGTAATTATCTATCTGGCGCTATGAGAAATCCATCTGCAGCTCAAAAACAATTTCCAAATTTACTTTTAGGTTTCGCATTAGCTGAGGCAACTGGGTTGTTTGGACTTGTTGTGGCTTTGATAATTTTATTTGCTTTTTAAATTATTGTGAAAAAAATTATTTTACTTAATATTTTTTATTTCTCATTCTGTACTTTAGCGGTGAAAAGTGCAGAAAAAGGAGGAATGCCTCAATTGGATCCTGAATTTTGGGTATCGCAAATTTTTTGGTTGACCATAACTTTCGGTACCCTTTTTTTAGTCCTTTCTAAATTTATCTTGCCTAGAATAAGTAAAAACCTAGAACAGAGGAAATTGCAAATTTTAGAAAATATTGAGACAGCTGAAAAGCAAAGAGAACAAAGTGAAAAAAATCTCAAAGAGTTTGATGAGATAATTTTGAAAAGTAAAAACAAAGCTAAAGAATTAATGTTAGCTGCAAGAGAGAGGGTTGTCTCTGAGATAACCAAAAAAAAAATTAAACTTGATGAAGACTTAAATTCAGAAATTCAAAATGTTGAAAAAGAAATAATCGAGTTAAAATTATCTTCACCAAAAAAGATAAATTCAATAGCCTCTAATATAACCAACGAAGTCATAAAAAGGTTAATTGGAACTGATGTAAATGAAAGCAGTGTTTCTGCTTTAGTTGAACAAGAACTTAAAAAATTGAGCAGGAGCACATATGGAATTTGACTCAACTTTTTGGGTAGCTATATCTTTTGTTATTTTTTTTGGGGTTCTAATTTATTTCAAGATCCCAAGAAAAATAAATGAGGCTTTAGATGCAAAGATCTCTGAGATAAAAAATGAATTAAATGAAAGTGAAAAGTTAAGAATAGAAACAAAAAAAATATTAGAAGACTCTCAATCAAAATTAAGCTCAGCCGTGAAGGAAAGTAAAAAAATTATAGATCAAGCAAAAAATGACTCTGAAAAATTAGTGAGTGAATTAGAGCTTAAATTTGAGAACTCTGCTAAAATTAAAAAAGAACTATCTTTAAGCAAAATTAAACAAATGAAGGATGAAGCTGTTAAAGAAATTAAAAATACTTCAGTTGACGTTGCATTCTCTGCTTCAGAAAATTTAATTAAAAATTCGATTGAAAAATCAAAGCTCGACAATTTATTTCAAAAAAATTTAGAAGATGTTAAAGATGCTTTGAAAAAAACTGGCTCAAATTAAAATAAATTCTTACATTTTTAGAAAAAAAATATAAATTATCCTTATGAAATCCATAGTCATAGGTTCAGGTTTTGGTGGTATATCTGCAGCGCTTAGGCTGAGAGCGAAAGGCCACGAGGTAATCTTAATTGAAAAACAAAATGATTTGGGAGGTAGAGCAAGAATTTTTAGAAAGAATGGGTTTTCATTTGATGCTGGACCTACAGTAATTACTGCACCTTATTTGATATATGAGTTGTTCGAATTATTTGGAAAAGATCCAAAAAACTATCTAAACATTAAACCTTTGGATATTTGGTATCAATTCGTTTTTGAAGATGGCACAAAATTCAATTACTCCGGTAATGACGAAAAAATGAAAAAACAAATATCTGAAGTTTCTCCAGATGATTTAGAGGGTTATATTAAACTAGTAAATTTCACTAAAAAAATTTTTGAAAAAGGGTATTTAGAACTTTCAGATGTCCCCTTTACAAAACCATTTTTCATGATGAAACAAATTCCATCATTATTAAAGTTAAAAAGTTATAAATCTGTTTATTCTCTTGTGTCCTCGTATGTTAAAAACGAAAAACTAAGAAGAATTCTTAGCATGCATCCTCTTCTTGTTGGTGGCAATCCTTTCACAACAACTTCAATTTATGGCTTAATATTATATTTAGAAAAGAAATGGGGAATTCATTACTCAATGGGGGGAACGGGAAATATAATTAAGGGTCTTGAAACATTAATGAATGAGGAAAATATAAAGATAAAAAAAGGATTTGAGGTAAACAAAATTATTTCTAATGGAAAAACAATAAAAGGTATTCGATTAGCAAATGGTGATGAAATTTCTGCGAATAATGTGGTTTGTAATGCTGATCCGCCTGATGTCTATGAGAGATTATTAAATAAAAAAGATCTGAATTTTTTTTTCAACTTTAAGAGAAAAAGAATGGATTATTCAATGGGTTTATTTGTTTATTATTTTGGAACTAAAAAAGTTTATAAGGATGTTGCTCACCACACAATTAAATTTGGTAACAAATATAAAGAACATTTGGATGATATTTTTGATAAAAAGAAACTTAACGATGATATTAGCTATTATCTGCATCGACCTACAGCAACAGATAATTCGATGGCACCAGATGGATGTGATTGTTTTTTATGTTCTAGTTCCAGTCCCTAATAATCAGTCAAATATTAATTGGTTAGTAAGTGGTGAAAAAATTAAAAATTTAGTAATTGATAAAATGGAAAAGGATTTGCTTCCAAATTTAAGAGAAAACATAATAGAGGATTTCTACTTAACACCCGATTACTTTGAAAAAGATCTTAACACAAAATTTGGATCGGGCTTTTCAATTCAACCAAAATTTACACAATCTGCTTATTTTAGATTTCATAATAAATCTGAAATTTATGATGGATTATATTTTGTCGGTGCTGGAACACATCCTGGTGCTGGTGTGCCTGGAGTTTTATCATCAGCAAAAGTTTTAGATAAAATTCTTTAATGGTGAATAATCTTTTATCAATTCATGCAAAGTCTTTTAGCTGGGCTGGATTTTTCTTGCCTAGTGATGTTTATAAAAACGGATCTGACCTATATGATTTTTGTAGAATATTAGACGATATTGCTGATGAAGAAATATCTTTAGAGATTAAAAAGAAGAAATTCCTTAACTATAAAAATGACTTTATTAACCACAACTTCGAAAACGATAATATCAAAAAAATACATCGCATTATTAAAAACTTCGATGTATCAGAAAAAATTATTCTCGATCTTTTTGATGGTATTGAGTCTGATTTAAAAGAAAAAATAGAATTTAAATCTAAAAGAGAGCTGCTAGTATATTCTTATAGAGTGGCTGGAACAGTAGGTTTGATGATGGCAAAAATTCTTAAAGTAAAATCTAAAACAGCTCTTAAATCTGCAATTGATTTAGGGATAGCGATGCAGCTTACAAATATTTCTAGAGATGTAATAGAAGATAGAAAGAAAAATAGAGAATATATTAAGCATGATCTTTCAAATATAAAAAATACAATTACTACTGCAGATTTATTTTATAATAGTTGTTTTAATTCAATTAGAGAAATTCCAATTAGGTGCCGTTTCGCTATATTAGTCGCACGCAGAGTTTATAGAGAGATTGGTTATAAAATCGTTAAAAAAGGAGACATTGAGGAATATAATCAATCTGGAAAAATTTATGTTACTAAAACCGGCAAAATCCTTCAAACTATTTTAAGTATTTTTGATTTTTTTAGATTATTATTTATTCAATCAGATAATTATTACAGAAATGAAGAGCATAACGAAATTGGCTTAGAAATTAACATAGATGAAAGAATTTGATTATACAATAATTGGTGGTGGTTGTGCTGGCCTCTCCTTAGCTTACGAGCTTGAAATTAATAACAAGTTAAGTGATAAAACCTTAGCTATAATTGAGCCTAGAATTGAATACCAAAGAGATAAAACATGGTCTTTTTGGAAAACATTTCCACATAATTTTGAAGATTGTGTGATTAAAAGTTGGGATTCTTTTTCAATTAATATTCCCAATAAATCAAAGCAGATTGAATGTGAAACTCTACCGTATCAATCTATTGACAGTGGTCTATTTTACAAAAAAACTTTGAATAGACTTAAAGTAAATAGAAATATTCATTTCTTCAGAAATAAAGAGAATGTAAATACAGAAAATTCATACGTATTTAATAGTGTTCCAAAAATTAGTTCAAATGAAAATGATCTTTGGCAACATTTTGGAGGTTATGAAATTGAAACAGACAAGAATGTGTTTGATGATTCTATAATTAATTTAATGGATTTTGATTGTGACCAAAAAAATAGTGTTCATTTTTTTTACACTCTTCCGTTTTCAAAAAATAAAGCTTTAATTGAAACAACTTGGTTATCAAACATGAAAGATCCTTCAGAAAAAGACTATGATTTTCAGATTAAGAAATATATCGAAAATATTCTTAAGATTGAAAATTATAAAATTATTTATAAAGAAAAAGGACAGATCCCGTTATTTTATCCTACAAATTTGAATGGTAAAAAAAAAATTAATATTGGAACAGCAGGTAAAATGACAAGATTAAGTACTGGATATACTTTTTTAAATATTCAAGAACATTGTAAATATATTGTTAAAAATTTGGATAGTTTAAAAACTTACAATATTGGAAAAAAATATGAAATTCTTGATAAAATATTTTTAAAGGTGATGAAAAAGAATGCTCAAAGAATGCCAAACATTTTTTTTGAAATCTTTAATTCTAAATCAGAAACAAGTATTAAATTTCTTTCAAATAAAAGTAACATTTTTCAAGACTTATCAATAATATCAAAAATGCCAAAGTGGCCTTTTATAAAAGCTTTATTCAATTAATGGACTTATACAAAATTAACAAAAAATATTCATTTTTTTTACTTCTGTTCAATATTATTTTTTTAATTTCAATTTCAAAATATTTTGAAAATAAGCAAATAGAATTTCAGTATCAAACTATCGTCTGTTTCTTTTTAATATCTATCATAGGTGTTTCTCATGGAGCTCTTGATCACCTAAAAGGTTATAAACTAATGAATATCTATAAAGTACAAAATAAGTCATACTTCTACTTAGCTTATATAGCTGTCTCGTTAATAGTAATTTTTACTTGGATGATAGTTCCAGAAATCATTATAATAGTATTTTTAATTGTTGCGTCATATCATTTCGGTAAAGAAGACAGTTGTGTGGAACAGAACACAAAAAATTTATTTTACGATTTTCTTTATATATTTAAAGGAAGTGTAATTATTATTGCGCCCCTTTTATTCTATAATGAAAAAACCAATGAAATATTTCAAATTTTAAATTTAGATTTAAGTTTTTTAAGCGCTAATTTTTTAATACTAATGATATTTCTAAGCTTTATCGCAAACATTATTATAACAGTTCAATCGAATAGTGGTGGATTCTTAATTGCAGATTGGACAAATATTATATTGCTAAATGTTTTTCTTTCTCCACTAATTGCTTTCACAATTTATTTTTGTTTTTTACATTCTGTAAGACATTCTCTTTCTTTAATATATGAAATTGATAGTAATGATTTTAAAGTTGGTTTTTATAAGTTTGCAAGAAAAGCATTGCCACTTACGTTGATGACTTTAATACTATTTATAATAAGTGTTTATTTTTTAGCTAATTATTATGTTTTTGATGATGCAATTTTGAAAGTAATATTTATAGGTTTGGCGTCTTTAACCTTTCCGCATATATTATTAGAATATCTTGTTGAAAAAAATGAAAAATAAAGAATTAAAAATATATTTAGCTGCTCCGAGAGGGTTTTGTGCTGGGGTTGATAGAGCAATAGAAATTGTAAAAAAAAGTGTAAATAAATTTGGGTCACCAGTTTATGTGCGACATGAGATTGTCCACAATAAACATGTAGTAGAAAATTTAAAAAAAATTGGAGCTATATTTGTAGAAGAACTAAGTGAAATAAAGGACAAAACTAGACCAGTAATTTTTTCTGCTCATGGAGTTCCAAAAAAAGTTCCAAAAGAAGCTCAAGACTTAAAAATGGAATATATAGATGCTACTTGCCCTTTGGTGTCTAAAGTGCATAGAGAGGCTGAAAATTTAAATAAAGCGGGTTTTCATATTTTTTTAATTGGTCACGAAAACCATCCCGAGGTAGTTGGCACTATGGGTCAAATTCCGGAGGGGTCAATAGAATTGGTTGAAACGATTAATGATGTTAAAGATATTAATTTACCGTCAAATAAAAAATTAGCTTATGTTACTCAAACAACCCTTTCGGTTGATGATACAAAAGAAATTATTGATGCTTTAAAGAAAAAATTTCCTCAAATTAAAGAACCAAATAAAGAGGACATATGTTATGCCACGACTAATAGACAAGCAGCTGTTAAACATATTGCTTCAAAGTGTGATATGTTCTTTGTAATTGGAAGTAGGAATTCCTCTAATTCAAAAAGACTCGTGGAGGTTGCCAATAAAGCAGGATGTAATTATTCAGAGCTAATTCATTCTGAAAGTTCAGTTCCTCTAGAAAAAATTTCTAAATGTAATAGCATAGGTATCTCATCAGGTGCATCAGCACCGGAAATTTTAGTTCAGAATTTTATAGAAAAAATTAAAGAAAAATTTAATGTCAAAATTCAAGAAGTCGAAATAGTAAAGGAAAACGTAACTTTTAAAGTTCCAGGAAAACTTAATTAATGGCTGTATTTACAAAGTTGAATCAAGCTGACATTTTTAATGTCCAAAATATTTTTGGATTTAAAAAAATCAAAAGTTTTAAGGGTATTAAAAAAGGAATAGAAAATACGAACTATATTGTTAATACGAAGAATAAAAAATACGTCTTAACGATTTTTGAAAATAGAGTTAATAATAGGGATTTACCCTACTTTATGAAATTGATGGATATGCTTTCAAAAAAAGGCATTAAATGTCCGTCTCCAATTAAAAATAAATATGGAAAATATATATTTAATTTAAAAAGAAAAAAAGCTTGTCTAGTTTCCTTCTTAGAGGGAAATGATAAAAAAAAACTTTTGGAAAAAGATTTATTAGTCATTGGTAAAAAAATTGGCTTAATGCATAAAAAATTAACAAAAATAAAACTAAAAAGAAAAAATAGCTTTTCACCTCTCAAAATTAATGGTCTTATAAATAAAATTGACTTAAAGAATTCTAAGTTACCTAAAAATCTTAAAGATGAAATGAAGGAAAGTTTTCGTGATATAAACAAAAACTGGCCAAAAAAAATACCGAGTAGTGTAATTCATGGGGACTTGTTCATTGACAATATTTTTTTTCACAAGGGAAAATTCGGGGGGTTTATTGATTTTTATTTTTCAGCTTGTGATTTTCAAGCTTATGAACTTGCAATTTGCATAAACTCACTTTGTTTTAATAAAACAAACAATAAATTTAAATTTAATAAGAAAAAAGCCTCTAAACTTTTCAAGGGTTATGAAAGTATAAGAAGACTTAAACCAGATGAAAAAAAGAGTATGAAAATTCTTTGTAAAGGATCTGCTTTAAGATATCTGGCTACAAGAGCGTATGATTACGTAAATACTCCTAAAAATATTTTAATTAAAAAAAAGGATCCATCGGAATATATACAAAAACTTAGGTTCCATGACTCAATAGAAAGATTTGAGGAATACTTTAATGATTAAAATTTATACTGATGGGTCCTGTTTAGAAAATCCTGGAAATGGTGGATGGGCAGCAATAATTATTAACAATGGACAAAAAACTAAGATTAAAGGAAGTATAAAGAATACTACAAATAATCAAATGGAGCTACTCGCCCCTATTGAAGCATTAAAAAAAATTCCCAAAGGAAGTAAAGTTCAAATTTTTACAGACTCGAAGTATGTTAAGTCAGGAATAACAGAGTGGATTTATAACTGGAAAAAAAATGGATGGAAAACCGCAAACAGACAAGAAGTTAAAAACAAGGATCTTTGGACAGAGCTAGATATTTTAGCCAATGAATTTGAGATAAGTTGGAATTGGGTAAAAGCACACTCTACTGACGATTTAAACAATGAAGTTGATTTAATTGCTAAAGAAGCTGCGAACTTATAAAATTTTACTTTTAATAAATTTTTTAACTTCATCCGTATTATTCTTTAGTACTTGAAAATTCTCATTTTTATTAAGCACATGCTGAAGTTCTTCAGGCAATTTTTCATGTTTATTAATCGCATTGTTTGTAGCATCTGGAAATTTACATGGATGTGCAGTTGATAAAACCACACAATCATTCAAAGATAACTTTTGTGCAGCGCCTACTCCAATAGCTGTATGCGGATCTAAAACCATACCATTTTCCTCGTAATTTTTCTTGATAATTCCTAGAGTTTCTTTTTCATTACAGCTTTCTGATAAAAAATCCTCTTGGATCATATCTAAATTGTTCTTTTCAATTTGATAAGAATTCAGCTTAATTTTTTTCATAATTTCTGCTGTTTTTTCAGTATTAGAATTATTCACATAATAAATTAACCTTTCAAAGTTACTTGCTAATTGGATATCCATACTTGGGGATAATGTTTCTCTGACTTCTTTAGAAACATAATCTCCTTTTGTAATAGCTCTATGTAAAATATCATTTTCATTTGTTGCAACTATTAATTTATCAATTGGTAATCCCATTTTTTTTGCAAGATATCCTGCAAAGACATCCCCAAAATTTCCTGTTGGAACTGAAAAAGAGATATTGTCTTTTTCTAATTTAAAATGCGCATAAAAATAATATACCGCTTGAGCAATTATTCTCGCCCAATTGATTGAGTTTACACCAGACATATTTATTGATTTTGAAAACTCAAGATCAGAAAACATTTGTTTTACAATATTTTGACAATCATCAAAGTTTCCATTAATTGCAATATTGAAAACATTTTTTTCTTTTACAGTAGTCATGATTTTTCTTTGAACAGAGGAAATTCTATTATTTGGATGTAAAACGAATATATTTAAATTAGATTTCCCTTTGATCGCATCAATAGCTGCTGCACCAGTATCCCCAGAAGTTGCAACAACTATATTTATTGTTTTGTTATTTGATTTTAAAAAATGCTCATACATATTTCCGATTAACTGCATCGCAATATCTTTAAAGGCTAGAGTGGGTCCATGAAATAGTTCCAAGATCTTTAATTGATTTAACTCAACTATTTTAACAACATCTTTTTCTCTAAAATTAGAATATGATTTTTTAACAATTTCATTTAATTCTTTTTTGGTTAAAAAATCACCAGTGTATAGATAAATAATTTCAGTAGCTAGATCTATATAACTTAATTTTTTTAGAAATTTCATTTTGATCTCATCAAATTTTTTAATATTCAAGGGTATAAAAAGGCCTCCATCATCAGCAAGTCCTTTGAGAAATACCTCACTGAAGGAAAATTTCTTATTATCACTTCTTGTACTTATATATTCCATTAATAATTCTTTTTTCTAAAATATAGATATATCAAAAGAATTGATATCGCTATTGAAAACCATGTTAAAGAGTATTTAAGGTGATTATTAGGCAGATCCGATGAAATTTTTTTTGGTATTGGAAAAGAGTTTTTTTGTTCTCCATTTTGAATAAAAATAATAAAAGGAGAAAATGTTTTTCCAGTATGTTTTTTTTAGATCTATGTCATCAAGTTTAAACCAATAGTTATTTGATAAATCGTTATTAGGTTTAAAGTAATTTTTTTTTGATTTTAGTTTTGTAATGCCAAAATATTCTGATTGATTAAGATCGAAGGACTCACCTTTCAAATCTCTTGGTATCCATCCTTGATTAATCAAAAAGTTTTCTCCCTCAATATCAATTTCTTTAATTATATTAAAACCTGGTTCCCCATTATCACTGAGTCCATATAAATAAATTAAATTCTCATTATCAATTTTTCCCTTGAATTCAATTATTTGAAAGTTTTTAATTTTTTGTGCTTCAAATTTTACTGGATCATTAATAAGAGAAGAATTAATTTCTTCAATAAGACTATTTTTCCAACTAAGTCTGTATAACTGCCAAAACCCAAGGGCAAGAAAAATTGCAATAAAAAAAGAAACAAAAATTGTGAAAAGAAACTTATATCTCAATTAAATCAGCTTCCCCAAACGTAGATTGCTGCAAATAAAAACAACCAAACTACATCTACAAAATGCCAGTACCATGCTGCAGCTTCAAATCCAAAATGATGATCCTTATTAAAATGACCAAGTTTTCCTCTCCACAAACAAACGGCTAAAAAGATAGTTCCAACTACCACATGGAAGCCATGAAAACCTGTGGCCATATAAAATGTTGCACCGTAAATATGTCCTGAAAAATCAAAACTTGCATGTTGATACTCATATATTTGAAGAAGGGTAAAAAAGAAACCTAGTAGAACTGTTGCCCATAAGCCTTGTATAAAACCTTTTCTATCATCCTCTAATAAAGAGTGATGAGCCCATGTAACAGTTGTTCCAGATAGTAATAAAACCAGTGTGTTGATTAATGGAATATCCCATGGGTTAAAAACTTCAATATCTTTAGGCGGCCAAACCCCTCCGACAAAAGCGCTTGGATACAGACTAGCATCAAAGTAAGCCCAAAACCAAGCAACAAAAAACATTACCTCAGATGCTATAAACAATGTCATTCCATATCGGTGATGTATCTGAACTACTGGGGTATGGTGACCTTGATGTTCGGCCTCATTAACAACATCTCTGAACCACATATACGCTCCATAAATTAAGAGAGCAAAACCAAGTAACATTGCCCACATAACTTTCGAGTGAAAATAGTAGACTGACCCTATTGCAGTTATTAAAGTAGCAAAAGATGTATAGATTGGCCACGGACTTGGGTCAACTAAGTGATAATCATGTTTTTGATCTTTAGAACTCATTGTTAATTAATTTTTGATTGTTTGTAATAGTCTGATGAAAAAAACGTATACGACATTGTAATATCTTCAATATTTTTAGTTTTTGGATCATTTACCATCTCAGGATCCAAATAAAAAGTTAAAATATAATTCATCTTTTCCCCACTTTTAAGTGTTTGTTTTTCAAAACAAAAACATCCAAGCTTATTAAAATATTGTCCAAAAGTTGATGGAGACACATTATAGCTTGCTACTCCGCTTGATGGATCTTTTCCAAAATTTTCAACCTCAAATTCTACCTTATAAACTTTACCTGGCTTTACATCATAAAGCGTGTTTTTGGCTTTGAAGTTCCAAGCTAAATCAGTTTGAACATTTGTATCAAATCTCACTCTTACTGGTTCATCAATAACTATTTTTGGGACCTCTCTAGAAATTTGAGTAGTACCCCCAAATCCTGTTACACGGCAAAATAGATCGTATAATGGTACTGCGGCAAAAGACAATCCAAGCATAAGAAAAAATATCGAGGCTAAGATTAAAGGCGTGAGATTTTTCTTACTTATCATATTATTCTTTCCAATACTCCGACGTTATATAGTGTGAATATAAATAGGAATAATATGAAAATCACAAGTCCTATTGCGGTGAAAATATTTCTTTTTTTAATCTTTTTATCAATTTCCATTAGAATAATTTATCAACTAAAAACAAAACAAATATTAAAAATAAATAAAAAATAGAATAACCAAAAACTCGTTTGGCTTTTTGAAGATCAAATGAATCTTTTTTCGTTTTTAATAAATCAAAACATAATAAAATATAATAAATTGTAAGACCAAAAGTGCTGACAAGAAATAACTCTCCAACAAAACCAATAATGTAAGGCAACGCCAATGTTGGTAGCATTAAAAGGGAATAAATAAAAATATTTTTTTTTGTCTCCTTTATCCCATTAGTCACTGGTAACATTGGTATTTTGGCTTTTTTATAATCAGCAACTTTATACAAACTTAAAGCCCAAAAATGTGAGGGTGTCCAAAAAAATATTATTAAAAAGAATGATAACGCTTCCAAACTCAAGGAATTACTCGCAATCGTCCAACCAATAACAGGTGGTAAAGCACCAGCAGCACCACCAATAACTATATTTTGTGGTGTTCTTCTTTTAAGCCAAATTGTATAGACAAATAAATAAAAGCTAATTGTAAAAAGTAAAACTGAAGCAGATAATAAATTTGAAAAGAAATATAAACCTAAAACTGAAACTATTGATAAGACTATTCCAAAGATTAACGCATGGTTTTTTTTAAGTTTTCCAGTTGGTAGTGGTCTCAGACATGTTCTTGTCATAAGTTTATCTAGATCTGCCTCGTACCACATATTAAGTGCGCCCGCAGCTCCTGCACCAAGAGTTACAAAAAAAATATTTATAATTGATTTAATAAAACTTACTTCGCCAGGAGCAGTTAATAAACCAACTGCACAAGTAAATATTACTAATGACATTACTCTAGGTTTCATTAACCTCAACAATTCAATAAAAATTGATGTATCAAGTAATGAAGGATTTTTTGCTCTAAAGTTAATAGTTGTCATCAAATACCAATAATTATGTGCTTGTTTTTTCCGCTTCTCCAAATTCATTAATCTTTGGTAACTCTTCAAATGTATGGAAGTTTGGTGGTGATGGAACTGTCCACTCCAAAGTTGTGGCACCTTCACCCCAAGGGTTTTGCGCTGCTGCTTTTTTCTTCATAAATGCATAAGCTAGATTAATTAAAAATACGGCTAATCCTACCACTGAAATATATGAGCCAATTGAAGAAATATAATTCCAATCTGCAAAAGCATCTGGATAGTCAGCGTATCTTCTTGGCATACCAGCTAGTCCTAAAAAATGTTGAGGAAAAAATATTAAATTTACTCCAATAAATGTTAGCCAAAAATGTAGTTGTCCTAGCCATTCTGAATATTCATAACCAGACATTTTTCCAAACCAATAATAGAATCCCGCAAAAATTGCAAAAACTGCTCCGAGTGATAACACATAATGGAAGTGTGCTACTACGTAATATGTGTCGTGTAAGGCCGTATCAACACCAGCGTTAGCTAGAACTACACCAGTAACACCTCCTACTGTAAATAAGAAAATGAAACCAAGAGCCCACATCATTGGAGTTTTAAAAGATATAGAGCCACCCCACATAGTCGCTATCCATGAAAAAATTTTTATTCCTGTAGGAACAGCAATGATCATTGTTGCTGCTAGAAAATATGCTTTTGTATCAGTGTTCAATCCTACTGTATACATGTGATGTGCCCAAACTACAAAACCAACAATACCAATCGCGACCATCGCATAAGCCATACCTAAATATCCAAAGACTGGTTTTTTAGAAAATGTTGAAACAATGTGACTTATCATTCCAAAACCTGGTAAGATTAAAATGTATACCTCCGGATGACCAAAGAACCAAAATAAATGTTGAAATAAAAGTGGATCCCCGCCGGTTTGCGCATCAAAAAAAGCTGTTCCAAAATTTCTATCTGTTAATAACATTGTTATTGCTCCAGCTAAAACTGGTAAAGATAATAGTAGTAAAAATGCTGTTACAAGAATTGACCAAGCAAACAATGGCATCTTATGCAAAGTCATGCCTGGTGTTCTCATATTTAATATCGTAGTTATAAAATTTACAGCACCGAGTATTGAAGAAGCTCCTGCTATATGAAGACTAAGTATTGCTAAATCCATCGCAGGACCCGGTTGTCCAGTTTTAGATGATAGCGGTGGATAGATTGTCCAGCCTCCTCCTACACCTTGTGCACCTGGAGGTCCATCTACAAATATTGATGAAAGTAATAAAATGAATGACACTGGTAGTAACCAAAAAGATATATTGTTCATTCTTGGAAAAGCCATGTCAGGAGCCCCTATCATAATTGGTACAAACCAATTTCCAAAACCACCAATCATTGCCGGCATGACCATAAAGAAAATCATTATCAAACCGTGACCAGTTACTAAAACATTGTATAAGTGATAATTGCCACCTAGTATTCCATCACCTGGATGCATCAACTCCATTCTCATTAAAACGGAAAACGCAGTTCCAATTATTCCAGCAATAATCGCAAAGATTAAATACATCGTACCTATGTCTTTATGATTTGTTGAATAAGCCCATCGTTTCCATCCTGTTGGATGGTGATGAGAATGATCTTGTGAAGTAACTGCTGTCATATTAATTTTTCGCTAGTATTTTAGTTTTATTATTATTTATTTCTTCTTTTGCAAACTTTATTTTGGCCTCCTCTAACCAGGCGTTGTATTCTTCATCTGTTACAACTCTAACCGTAATTGGCATGAATGCGTGTTTAATACCACACAACTCTGAACATTGTCCGTAATACGTTCCAACCCTATCTGCCTTAAACCAAGTTTCATTTACTCTTCCAGGCATAGCATCTCTTTTTACTCCGAATGATGGTAGAGCCCAAGCATGCAAAACATCGTTAGCTGTTATCAAAACTTTAACAACTTTGTTTACTGGTACTATAACTTCATTATCAACTGCTAAAAGTCTAGGTTGACCTGGTTTTAAATCTTCTTCTTCTACCATGTAAGAGTCGAATATTATATTCTCATCAGGATATTCATAGCCCCAATACCATTGGTAACCTACGGCTTTAATCGTAACATCGGCTTTAGGAATTGTGTCTTGTGAATAAAGAATTTTAAAAGATGGAACTGCCATTACAATTAGGATTAAACATGGAATAAGTGTCCAAAGTATTTCAACGGCAACATTGTGAGTTCTTTTAGATGGGTTAGGATTTCTTGAAGCTCTGAATCTTATACATGTGTAAGCCATCAAAAATAACACAAATCCACTTATTGCAACAATTATTGGCACCAACATATAGTCGTGAAATTTTACAATTTCATACATGGATTGAGAGGCTGGTTTTTGGAATCCTAACTGCCAATCTTTTGGCTCGTTAGCGTGCAAGGTAGACGGTATTAATAAAACAAAAGTGTATAATAATTTTTTTAGCATTTTTATTTCGTTTTTATACAGTTTTTAATTCAATTAACAAATTCAATTAATGCGACAATTATGAATTGAAATAGACAAAATTCACTAATGAAATAGCGGTTATAACAGCGGTATCTGATCTCAAAATATTCTTAGATATAGCAAAAGATTTCACTTCAGGAACTTTTAAAATCAACTCGCGTTCAGCTGGTGAAAAATCACCTTCGGGTCCTATCAAAACACTTAGAGCTTCTCCTTTTTTAACATTATCATTTTTCAAAATATTTTGAGAATTAACATCGGCAAATAATAGTTTATTGGAACTTTCTAAGTTTTTTAGAAAGTCTTTGAGTTTTTTTACTTCTGAAATTTCTGGGGGATTTAATTGATTGGATTGTTCTGTAGCTTCAGTAACAATTTTTCTTGCTCTTTCATAATTTAAATCTTTGACTTCTGATCTCTCAGAAACAATAGGAATTATTTTTTTTACACCTAGTTCAGTAGATTTTTGCAAGATAGTTTCCATTGGAGTTTTTTTGACTAAACAAATCGCAAGCTCAATTTTGGATGCATTATCCGCTTGTTTAATTTTTTTTATAAATTTTACTTCAACTTTTTCTTTTTGAATTAAAGTTATTTCACTTTCCCACTCTCCATCTTTATTAAAAAAATTTAATCGAGAACCTAATTTAAGTCTCATTACGTTTGCTACATAATGACCATGTTCCCTAGAAAGTGACTTGATTGTATTTTCGACTATACTGTTTGGGTGATATAATCTAATATTCATAATTTATAGTATAATATAAAAACTGAGATTAAAGTATGGATTTTAAAGCAATAGTATTTGATGCTTATGGAACATTATTTGACGTAAATTCAGCGGCAGAGAAATGTAAACATAAAATTGGAGATAAGTGGGAAGCCTTTGCAAATTTTTGGCGAACTACACAACTTGAATACACTTGGTTGAGAAGTTTAATGAAAAGACATAAAGACTTTTGGCAAATAACTGAAGATAGCTTGGATAAATCTATGAAAGTTTTTAGCATAGATACAAGTATGAGAAGTGAATTATTAAATCTTTATAAAATTTTATCACCTTATCCAGAGGTAAAAGAGGTTTTAAAAGATTTAAAAAAGAAAAATATTAAGCTCGCAATACTTTCAAACGGTACTCCGGGTTTAATAAACGAATTAGTAAGGACCAACAATTTAGATGCCTTTGATGATCTTTTTTCAATTGAAGAAGTGAAAATTTACAAGCCTGACACAAAGGTCTATGATCTTCCAGTAAATAAATATAAAATTCAACCCAAAGAAGTTATTTTTTTGAGCGCTAACACTTGGGATGTGTCAGGCGGTGGCAATTTTGGCTACAATGCTGTTTGGGTCAATCGTAACAATTCTCATTTCGATAACCTTGATTATAAACCAAAAAATGAAATTACAAATTTAAAAGGATTACTTGAAATAGTTTGAAACATAATTAAACTAAAATCATGTCAAATATTGAAATCAAAAAAATCGTAAAATCTATTGAAACATCTGACGGCGCGGGTGTTAAACTTAAGAGAAGTATAGGGACACCAGAAGCAGATTATATTGATCCATTTTTAATGTTAGATGAATTTGGTTCAGAAAATAAAGATGATTATGTTGCAGGTTTTCCACCTCATCCCCATAGAGGTATTGAAACAGTTACTTATATGCTTAAAGGAAAATTTAAACATGAGGATAGCACTGGTGCTAAAGGAATAATGTCATCAGGAGATGTTCAGTGGATGAAAACTGGAAGAGGAATAATACATTCTGAAATGCCTGCAATGTCTGATGGGAAATTACTTGGCTTTCAGTTGTGGATCAATATGCCAGCAAAATTTAAAAAGAATAAACCTGAATATATTTACATTAAAAACGAAGAGCTTGGAGCTTATAGTGATGATGAAAAAGTGGTTAAGGTGATTGCTGGGAAGTTTAAAGATATAGAAGGCCCTGAGAAAAATCATAATGTTGAACCAATTTATTTTCATATTGTTTTAAAGAATGAAAAAGAATTTTCTTGTGAGGTTCCAGAGAAACACAATTCTTTTATTTATCTACTTAAAGGTCAAATTAAAGTTGGAAATAATGATCATGAAAAAACAAAAGACTCAAACTTGATATTATTAAAACAAGGTAAAAATCTTCTAATCAGAGCCGAAAAAGAGAGCGAATTTTTATTTATAGCAGGTAAACCAATTGGCGAACCAATAGCTAGAGGGGGTCCATTTGTAATGAATACAAAAACTGAAATTATTGAAGCTATAAATGATTATCAAAATGGAACTTTTGCAAAATATTAAATGTATTCTATAAATTTCACAAAAACTGGAGGTCCTGAAGTTTTAAAATACGAAAAATTATCTATCTCTGAGCCTAAGGAGAATGAAGTTTTAATAAAACATTCCGCTATAGGATTAAACTTCATTGATACATATCATAGATCAGGGTTATATCCTGTCTCACTTCCATCAGGAATTGGGCTTGAAGGTGCGGGGATTATAGAAAAAGTTGGACCAGATGTTAAAAATTTTAAAGAGGGTGATAAGGTAGCTTACGCAGCTGCACCACTTGGTTCGTATTCAACACATAGAATTTATCCAACGAAAAGTTTGGTGAAAGTACCAGATGGAATAGATCTTGAAATTGTAGCTTGTTTAATGACAAAAGGTTTAACAACTTACTATCTTTTGCACCAAACATATACAGTTAAAAAAGGTCAAACAGTTTTATTCCACGCTGCAGCCGGTGGAGTTGGTCAAATTTTTTGCCAGTGGGCTAAAAGTTTGGGCTGTAAAGTAATAGGAACAGTTGGATCAGACGAAAAAATAAAATTGGCAAAAAAATTTGGGTGTGATGAAGTAATAAATTATAATAAAGAAAGCTTTAAAGATAAAGTTTTGGAGTTAACCAACAACGAGGGGCTGCCTGTGGTATATGATGGGGTTGGAAAAAATACTTTAGAAGATTCATTAGGCTGTTTAAAAATGCGTGGAACAATGGTTTCATTCGGAAACGCATCTGGAAAATTAGATCCTGTTGACGTTGGAAAACTTATTGCACCCAAAGGGTTGTATCTTACAAGACCTAGTATTGCTCACTATACTTCTACAAGAGAAGAATTGGATGAAGCATCAAATAAGCTTTTTGAAATGGTTAAATCAGGAGCAGTAAAAGTTGAAATATTTAAAAAATATGCTTTGAAAGACGCAAAAATTGCTCATCAAGATTTAGAAGGTAGAAAAATTTTAGGTCCAGCAATAATTATTCCTTAAACTGAACATCCATATCTGAGATATGCAACTTGAGAGCTTTAGTGGAAATTTGAATTTCTCTAATAAAAAAAATTATAGATATCATCATTGATAGGCAGCATGACCCAAATATAATCCTTGCAACTAATATTTTATCCAAATAAAGAGCAAATACAGTTAGCATGTTGAATAAAAAACCAAAAGCCGAAAACATAATTGTAAGTTTTAGAACCCCAATCCTATCGTTCAGATTAATTAACTGATTTTTCCATTCAGGTGGAGTATGTTTTTCAAAAACATGCTCATCATGAATTTTTCTTATTAAGTTACTTAATGTATGAAATCTGTTACTGTATACTCCCATTATAAGTGGTATTGCAGGAAACATCAGAGCTGTAACTGTGTAATCTATATCCATAACGAATCAATTTGATTATGAAACGATGCTTTGTTATTTACAAGAAAATTATCATGAAAAATTTTGAATTATTTTTAGAATTAACAAGACTTAAAAAGCCTATTGGTTTTATGCTATTGTTTTGGCCATGTCTTTGGGGTCTCACTCTTGCTCTTCAATTTTCAAATGATAACTACATTTTTTTAAAGCATTGTTTTTTGTTTTTTTTTGGAGCAGTCCTAATGAGGTCCGCAGGATGTATTGTTAATGATATTTTAGATAGAAATATTGATGTAATGGTTGAAAGAACAAAAAATAGACCTATTGCATCTGGAAAAATTTCTGTGAAAAAAAGTTTAATGTATGTTTTTTTGTTATGCTCTATTGCATTTTTAATTTTAATTCAGTTTAATTTAAATACAATTATTTTAGGCTTAGCCTCCATGCCTTTTGCTTTTTCGTATCCTATGATGAAAAGATTTACTTATTGGCCTCAACTTTTTTTGGGAATTACATTTAATTATGGTTTGGTAATGGCTTGGGTTTCATTAACAAATGAATTTAGCATTTATCCTCTAATATTATATTTTGGAGCCATATTTTGGACACTAGGTTACGACACAATATATGGATTTCAAGATATTAAAGACGACGAAATTATAGGAGTAAAATCAACATCAATAATATTTAAAAAAAATCCAAAATTATTTTTATTTTTATGTTATTTAATTTTTTATATGTCTCTTTTTCTAATGGGGGTAAAAATGTCTTATAGTATATATTATTTTATCTTTTCCATACTTGTTTTTTTACAATTGATAATATTCCAAATTAAGCCTTTGAATATTTCAAAACCAGAGGAATGTTTAAAAAAATTCAAAAGTAATAATCTTTTAGGATTTTTAGTTTTTTTAAATGTTTTGATAGGTGGATATTTTTAATGAAAAACAGCAAGATACTAAAAAGGTTGTATAGAGACTATACAAGAAAATATTTATTTAAAATAATTATTGCTTTCATTCTGTCATTAATACTCGCTGGAAGTACTTCATCTATTGCTTACCTGTTAGATCCTGCGATTGAAAAAATCTTTTTGAACAAGGATGAAACTTTAATTTATTTAATTCCTTTCTTGATAGTAGTAGCTTTTGCTTCAAAGGGAGCATCACTTTATGGAGCAAAAGTTATCATGATAAAAATTTCAGAAGAAGTAAGAAAAACCTTGCAGATTGATATGATGAAGTCGCTTATAAAGGCCGATACAAATTTTATAGAAAAAAAACATTCAGGAAAAATAATAACAAATATAATGAATGATGTAAATTTTATGACGGGACTGGTAAGTGTGGCTATATTAAATTTGTTTAAAGATAGTTTAACACTTATTGGTCTATTATCTGTTATGTTTTATCAGAATTGGAAATTGTCTCTTGTTGCAATAATAATGATTCCATTAGCAAGTTTTTTTGCAAATTTTTTAGGTAGACGAATTACAAAGATCACTACACAAGCAATGGACAAAGCTGGTTTGGTTAATACCTATTTACTAGAAATTTTTAAAAATCATAAATTGATTAAAATATTTCAAAAGGAATCATATGAGACAGCTCGGGCTGATAATGTTTTTGAGGAGCTTATGAGCAGAGCAAAGAAACTAAATATAATTTACGCAAGATCCTCTCCAATAATGGAAGTATTAACCGGAATTATGATTGCAATACTAATTTTTTATTCAGGTAATCTCATAATTAATGATGAATTAGGTATTGGAAACTTTTTTTCATTTTTAGCTGCAATGATGCTAGCGTATCAACCAGTTAGATCACTTGCTACGCTCAATATAACTATCAATCAAGGATTAGCTGGTGCAAAAAGAATCCTGCCAATTCTTGATTTAAAAGAAAAAATTTCCGAAGATATTAGTTTGGATAAAATTAATTTGAATCGGGGAAACATTGAATTTAAAAATGTAAATTTTACTTATGATGAGGAGGAAAAAGTGGTTCTAAATGATATAAATTTATTAATTGCTGGTGGTAAAATGACATCTCTTGTTGGTCACAGTGGTGCAGGAAAATCTACAATACTTAATTTAATTCCTCGATTTTATGACCCTCAATCTGGTGAAATAAAAATTGATGATCAGTCTATTTACTCAAAAAGATTGTCGTCACTAAGAAATAATATTTCTCTCGTAAGCCAGGAAACTACCTTGTTTGATGATACGGTATTAAATAATATTAAATATGCAAATTTAGATGCAACAGATGAGCAAGTTCAAAAGGCAGCAAAGTTATCTCACTCATCAGAGTTCATTGATTCTCTTCCTAAAAAATATAATACTTTAATTGGGGAAAATGGGATTAGGTTATCTGGAGGTGAAAAACAAAGAATTTCAATAGCTAGAGCAATTTTAAAAAAGAGCAAAATTATTCTTTTGGATGAAGCAACATCCTCTTTAGATGCTGAAACAGAGCAAAAAATACAGGATGCAATTAATTTTTTAACTAGAGGAAGAACCACATTGGTTATTGCACATAGATTATCAACTATTTTAAATTCAGATAAAATTTACGTTATTGATAACGGTAAGGTTGTGGGAGAAGGTAAACATGATGAATTAATTAAAAATTCCAAAATTTACAAAAATTTTTACGAAAAGCAAATTCAAAAAAATTGATGAGGATAATCTATAGTTTTTTGGTACACATAGTTATTATATTATCACCTATTATTGTCGTTTACAGAATATTTAAAGGAAAAGAAAATCCTAAAAGATTCTTTGAAAAGTTTTCTATAAACAAAAAAAAAAGAAGAAAGGGTAAACTGGTTTGGTTTCATTGTTCAAGTGTAGGCGAGTTTTTAAGTGTCGTGCCTTTAATTCAAGAGTTTGAAAAAATGATAAGTATCAAACAAATTCTCATTACAACTTCAACACTAAGCTCTTCAAAAATTTTTGAGAAATTTAAGTTTAAAAAAACCATACACCAATTTTATCCTTTAGATAATAAGCGCATAATCAAAAATTTCTTAAATTACTGGAAACCGTCATATGTCTTTTTTGTAGAGTCTGAAATTTGGCCCACAATGATCTCGGAATTAAAAGATAGAGGAATTAAAGTTGTTCTAATTAATGCCAGAATGAGCGAGAAATCATTTAGAAGATGGACGTATCTTAGAGACTTTGGGAAAGATATATTGGAGAAATTTGATTACATATTTCCTCAAAATATAGAGACGTTCCAATATTTTAAAAAACTTGGTGTTAAAAAAATTAAATTTTTAGGAAATCTTAAGTTTATCGGCTCTAAAAATGATGAGAAAATAAAAATGAAAAATCAATATTTTAAAAACAAAATAATTTTATGTTCAGCGAGCACTCACTATAATGAGGAAGAAATTTTTGCAAATTTACATATTAAGTATAAAAAAAAGATTTCTAATTTAATAACGGTCATTATTCCAAGACATATAGAGAGAACAAGTGAAATTATAAAAATGTTGAATAAAAAAAAATTGAAATTTGTGAAACACAGTGAAAATAAAAGAGACCTAAAAGATTGTGATATTTATATAGTTGATAGTTATGGTGAAAGTAAGTCGTTTTATAAAGTAAGCAATGCTGTTTTTTTAGGTGGATCTTTAGTTTCAAAGGGTGGACAGAATCCGTTGGAGGCTTTGAGATTCGGTTGCAATATAATACATGGAAATTACACCTATAATTTTAAGGATGTTTATAAAATGTTAGAAAAAGAGAAGCTCTCTCTCAAAGTGTCAGGAATCAAGGACTTGGAAAGAAAGGTTATTTCCCTATTCAAAAAAAGGAATAATTCTAACAAGATTAAAAAGCTTAATAAAATTGGAAATTTAATTTTAAAAAAAAATTTAAGTGAACTAAAAAAGATTGTTTTATGAAATTTTATAAACCAAAATTTTGGGATAAAAGAAACTTCAATCTAATATCATTATTGCTGCTGCCGTTATCATTAATTGTCATCATAAAAAACTATTATGAAAATAGTAAAATTAAAAAGAATTATTATGATTTAAGAACAATTTGTGTCGGAAATATTTATATCGGTGGAACTGGTAAAACACCTCTCGTAAATAATTTAGCAAATCATTTTAAAAAAAAAATTAAAACTTTTATAATTAAAAAAAATTATATTTCTCACCAAGATGAAAAAAAACTTTTAGAGTTAAATCATAAAGTTATTTTTGAGAAAACAAGAGAACTTTCTTTATTAAAAGCCGAACAAGAAAAAGCAAAGTTAGTAATTTTTGATGATGGACTACAAGAAAAAACAATAAATTATGATCTTAAAATAGTATGTTATAATTCACTAAAATTAGACGGAAATGGATTTGTAATTCCAGCTGGTCCATTGCGAGAAAGACTAGATAGCATAAAAAATTATGATGTTGCTTTAATTAATGGAAATATTAATAAAGAGACTAAAAATTTTATAAATAAAATTAAAAATATAAATCCAAATATTAAAGTTTTTTCAGGAAAATATGTTCCAAAAAATTATTTAAAACTAAAAAAAAAAAAATTTATGGCATTTAGTGGTATAGGCAATCCACACACATTCACTGACACACTTAAAGATAAGAAAATAAAATTTATAGAGCATGAAGTATTTCCTGACCATTATAATTATAAAGACTCAGATTTACAAAAATTAAAACAAATGGCAAAACAAAACGGCTGTGAATTATTAACAACCGAGAAAGATTATTTTAGAATTAAAAAATCTTCTAGAAAAAATATAAATTTTTTAAAAGTTGAATTATCAATCGATCATGAAAAAAAATTCTTTAAATATTTAAGTGGTAAGTTATGAAGATTATAAGATATTTATTTGAATATATTTCAATTGTTATTCTTTTTGGTCTATTTAAATTATTAGGATATAAAATTTCATCCGAAGTTGGGTATTTACTTGGAAAGACGTTTGGTCAGTTTTTTAGATCAAAAAAAATAATTAAAAATAATTTGATTAAATTTGATAATTCCTTAAGTCCAGAAAAAATAAAAAAAATTACATCTGAGATGTGGGGTAATTATGGAAGAATATTTTCTGAATATCCATATATTTCTAATTTTAGAAAAGGTGATTTAGATAAATATATTAAAATTGAAAACATAGAAAAATTAGAAGAAATTAAAAAGGGTCAACCAGTCATTTTTATTTCAGCTCACTTCAGTAATTTTGAGTTAATGGCTATGGTTATAGAAAAAGCAGGAGTAAATTTGTCTGCGATCTATAGACCCTTAAATAATAAAATGGTCAATTCAATAATGGAACCTCTTCGTAAAAAATACATTTGTAAAAATCAAATTAAAAAGGGGATAAATGGAGTAAGAGAGTCTTTGAAGTTTTTTAAACAAGGTACAAGTATCGCAATTATGATCGATCAGCGAGTAAGTGAGGGAGAAAAAATAAATTTTTTTGATCATCCAGCATTTACAACAACTATACCGGCGCAATTTGTAAAAAAATTTGGATGTAAAATTCAACCAGTGCATATTGAAAGACATAACAAAATTAATTTTAAAATTACTTTCGATGAGCAAATATTTATTGAGGAAAATGCGGATGAAACTTTAATTAGTATCAAACTAAATCAATGGTTGGAGAAAAAAATTAGAAAAAATCCTTCTCAATGGATATGGTCACATGATAGATGGAAATGATTTTCATTTTTTTTCTGCTTCTCTTTTTGATTGAGCTTCTTTGTAAGAGAAATATGCTTCTTGAAGTTTCACATTCCAATAATTGAGATTTTGAAGATATATTTTTTGCTTAGATACCGCGCAAATTACGTGATCCCCTGGTTCAATTATTTCAAACTTATTCGGTAAGTATTTTAATTTAGCTAATTTATTTTTCATTTTTTAAGTTATAAGATCACTATAAATGAATGTAGGAATTATTGGAAGTGGTGGTAGAGAGCATGCAATTTGTTATATGCTTAACAAATCAAAAAAAGTGTCCAAAATTTTTTGTTTTCCAGGTAATGCGGGCACAAGTTTAATTGCTCAGAATATCAATCTTGATCCTGATAATTTTTCTGTACTAGAGGAATATTGTATAAAAAAGGAAATAAAATTATTAGTTGTCGGCCCAGAAAAACCTTTAGTGAATGGAATAGTAAATTTTTTTAAAAGAAAATCAATAAAGGTGTTTGGTCCTGACAAAATATCTTCTAAGCTCGAAGGTTCAAAAATTTTTACTAAGAAAATTTGTCAAAAAAATAATATTCCTACATCAAAGTTCAAAATATGTGAAAGTTTAAAAGAAACGTTAGATTACTTGAAGAGAGGTAATTTTCCAATCGTTATCAAAGCTGATGGTTTGGCTTCAGGAAAAGGAGTTTATATCTGTAAAAATTTCAATGATGCAAAAGAAGCTTCAGAAGAAATTTTTAATGGGAAATTTGGATGTGCTAAACAAATTTTAGTAGAAGAATTTCTAGAAGGTGAGGAGATGAGTTACTTTATAGTTACAGATGGTAAAAATTATAAATTTTTTGGTTCAGCTCAAGATCACAAAAGAGTTGGCGAAGGGGATAAAGGTAAAAATACAGGAGGTATGGGTTGTTACTCTCCATCAAGACTTCTGAATAAGGATTTAGAATTGAAAATTAAAACAAAAATAATTGAACCAACTTTAAATGCAGTAAATGAGCAAGGTGGGGTCTATAAAGGTTTTCTATATGTCGGACTTATGATTAAAAATAACGATCCCTTTTTAATAGAATTTAATGTGAGAATGGGAGACCCAGAGTGTCAGACAATTTTACCTACTCTTAATACAGATTTATTTGATGTTTTAATTTCATGTTGTGACGGTACATTAAATCAAACAAGTATAGATTTTTCTGTGTCAAAAAGTATTTGTATTGTTTTATGTTCAAAAGGCTACCCAGAAAAATTTGAGAATAATATTGAAATTAAAGATTTAGAACAAATTAAACTACTTAAAAATCAAAATATTTTTCATGCTGGCACATTAAAAACGGTGAATGGTTTAGTTTCTAATGGTGGAAGAGTATTAAACTTTGTTTCAACTTCAGATGATTTTTTGAAATGTAGAGATGAGGCAATTAATTTGATTAAAAAATTAAATTGGAAGTATGGCTACTTTAGAAGAGATATTGGTCATAAAGTAATTAAAACATGAGAATTATTTCAGGTTCAAATAAGGGAAAAAAATTAATTATGCCCAATGATAAAACAACTAGGCCTCTAAAAGATATGGCAAAAGAGTCTGTTTTTAATATTTTGACACATGCCAAATATATTAATTTTTGTCTTAAAGATAGTAAAGTCCTAGATTTATTTTCGGGAATTGGCTCTTTTGGATTAGAGTGTATTTCAAGGGGTTCAAAATTTGTATTTTTTCTTGAAAATTATTCTCCAGTTTTAGAAATTTTAAAAATAAATATTTCAAATCTTAAATATGAGAACAAGTCGAAAGTAATAGATATTGATGCATTTAAAATAAATAATAATACATTTGAAAAAGATCAAAAATTTCAAATGATTTTTTGTGATCCACCTTACAAAGAAAAAAAAATAGAATTATTGATAGAAAACATTATTGAAATGGACATCTTAGAGAAAAATGGAATAATAATTATTCACAGAAAAAAAGGTAATTTAGACACTTATCCAAATAAATTTGAGGTAATTGACAAAAAGACTTATGGTTTATCAACTTTTGTTTTTGGAAAATCTAACTAAGTATTCTTTTCGTTTCTTTTTTAATCGACTCAACTGCGGGCTGATTGAATGGATTTAATTTCATTAATTTTCCTAACAATATTGTTTCAAGCATAAAATAAGTAAAAATTATTCCCAAACTTTCTTCGTCTTTATTCAATATTTCAAAGTTTCTAAACTTTAAGCCTTGCTTTTTAAAAACTCTTTCTACTGCACGCCTCTGTGCAATCATTATTGATTTTATACTTTTGTTTTTTAAAAATTCATAACCTGATAACAAATTTTTATTATTAATCCTTGATGTATTGTGATCAACAGTATCAAAGATTGTAAAAAAATTATTTTTATTCCCATCTAAATATAGCTGCATTAAGCTATGATTATCTCTAGGTAAGTTTGAAATAATTGGAAAAAAACCTTTACCTTTTTTGCCTAAACTCTCTGATAATAATTGCTGATACCATTCAAGCAAGCTCATTAAGCTGCTATCAAAATTAAGTATTACTGAATTAGTTTTTCCCGATAAGTAAAATTTATACATCATGTCGACATTATTGATCAATGTGTTAGTGAATTTTTTATTTTTTATGAGATTATCGAACTTTTTAAATTTCTCACTTTTCAACCCTAAAAGTTCAGCTGGCAACATTCCAACTTCAGATAAAGCTGAGTATCTACCCCCAACAAAATTTCGATGTTCAACAATTTCAGATTTTAATTTTAAAGCTAAATCCGTCAAGTAGCTTTTTTTGTTCTCAGTTATAAATATTTTTTTACTCTTGGAGAAAATATTTTGATTTACAATTGTCTCGAGAGTTGAGCCTGACTTTGAAATCACTATGTCTAAATTTTTTTTTTGAGCTATCTTTGGAATTGTTACACCGAGGTTGTCATAAAAATATATTTTTTTTTTTATCTTAAATTTAAAAAAATCATAAATAGCTTTAATACATAGAGATGAACCACCTAACCCAAATATACTTAATACTTTATACTTTTTGTATTTAGTGATTTTTTTTGTATTAAAAGAGTAATTATAGTTATTCGAAAAAGTATCAATTACTTTGTAACTTGAGTCGTTTTTTTGTAAAATTTTGTGAAAAATATTTTTTATTTTTTTATTTTTTTTTTTTTTTAAGTTAAAACAACTAATCTTTATTTTTTTAGAAAACATCAATCTTTGATTTTTTCTAAAACAAAACTCTCGGTATTACCAGAAGAAGACTCCGAAACCTCATCATTTTCTTTAATCGAGCTTAAAAGATCTTCAATCTCGTTTTCAATACCTTCAATTTGGGTAATATCAACAACGTCTTTAGGTGTTGGCAATTCGTTAAAATTTGGTGGTAAAATTAAAGGATTTTTTTTTATAACCAGAAACTCATCACTATTTTCATATTTTTTTCCACTCAAAGCATTTTTAACATTTTGACACGAGCTAAGGAAAAGTAATAAAAATATCAAAAAATATTTTCTATTCATTATTTTCTTTTTTATATAATAGTTCAACTAAAATAAGGCAAATTATACCTACAGTTATGAAGATATCAGCTATATTAAATATAAACCAGTGAAAATTACCTATATGAAAATCAATAAAATCTGGTACTGATCCGTAGTAAAGTCTATCAAAAAGGTTTCCAAAAGAGCCTCCCAAAATTAACAAAAAAAAATATTTTCTGAAGTCCTCTGTAACAATAGCTAAATAAATGATTATTAAATTAATAAGCAGGATTAGTGCCGTAAATAAATCATAAAGGAATTCGTTTGAGAATGAAAATAATCCAAAAGCAATTCCTGTGTTCCAAACTAAATATGAGTTTAAAAACGAGGTTAAGTATATTTCTGAGATGTTGGTTTTTTCTACTAATTCAATTATATAAATTTTAGAAAATCTATCTATGCAAAAAAGAATGAGAACAATAAATGAGTTAAGTAAAAATTTATACACCTTAATTTTTATTAGAACATGAATGTCTTTCACACCCATTTTTATTAATTTTCCAACAAACTGAGCATTTTTGTCCCTCGGCTTTAACAGTTTTTACCTTAATTGAATCTTCTTTTTTCTTTGTATTAAATATTTTTGCTGATGAAACGATACATATTTCTGAAAAATCATAATTTTTTCCTAAAATATAATTTTCCTCATCTAATTTTATTTCTATATTTGCTTCTAAGCTAGATCCTATAATTTTTTCAGCCCGCATGGCTTCAATGCTTGAGTTAACTTCATCTCTAATATCAATTATTTTCTTCCAATTCTGGTCTAACTTCATGTTATTCCAAGTCTTTGGAAATACATTTAATTTTTTTAAATGAATACTTTTTTCACTATTAACTTTATTTACTAATTTAAATATTTCTTCTGTAGTGAAAGATAGTATTGGAGCAAACCACCTTAATAAACTATCCAGAATTACATTTAGTAGTAATTGGCAATCTTTTCTTTTCTTTGAACTTTTTTCATCACAGTACAAAGTATCTTTTCTAATATCGAAATAAAATGATGAAAGATCAACAGTACAAAAATTTAGTAACTCTTTATAAATTAGATGAATGTTATAAGAATTGAAATGTTTCGTAAAGCTTTCATTCAAATTATATAATTTATGGAGCATTAATTGTTCAAGTTCTGGCAATGTATCGACTTTGATTTTTGCTAAATCAATTTCACTTAATTCATCGTTTAAATTACCTAACAAATATCTGAATGTATTTCTAAGTTTTCTGTAGGCCTCTGCATGTTGTTCTAAGATTTTATGATCTATTCTTAGATCCTCAGCATAATTTGATGCGGCGACCCAGATCCTTAAAATATCTGCACCGTATTTTTTTAAAATTTCTTCTGGTGAAATTACATTTCCCAGCGATTTCGACATTTTTAGACCTTTCCCGTCAACAACGAACCCGTGTGATAAGATAGCCTCAAAAGGTGCCTCACCTCTTGTGCCGCAAGACTCTAAAAGTGATGAGTGAAACCAACCTCTGTGTTGATCAGAACCTTCAAGATAAAGGGATGCTGGCCATTTTAAATCGTCCCTTTGTTCTAGAACGAAGGAATGAGTTGATCCGCTATCAAACCAAACCTCTACTATATCAGTGGTTTGATAAAAATCATTTTCATCATATTTTTTTCCAAGAAACTTTTGTTTATTATTCTCAAACCAACAATCCGAACCCTCTTTCTCAAAAATGTTAGCAATATTATTAAAGACTTCCTCATCAACTAGAACTTCCTCATCTTTTTTTGAGATGAATATAGGCAATGGAACTCCCCAAACTCTCTGTCTAGAAACACACCAATCTGGTCTAGTTTCTATCATTGCTTTAAGTCTCTCCTTACCTTTGTTTGGATAAAATTCAGTTTTATCAATAGCTACTAATGCCTTTTTTCTAAGTCCGTGACTTTCCATAGATATAAACCACTGAGGGGTTGCTCTATGAATTAATGGTGCCTTTGATCTCCAAGAATGGGGGTAAGTATGGTTTAATTTTCCATCAGAAAGTAACCTTTTATTTTTTTTTAAACTTTCAATAACGATTGGATTTGCTTTAAAAACATGTATTCCTTCGAAATTCAAAATATTTTTTGTATATTTTCCGTCATCGTCAACTGTCTCAACTGCCTGAATTCCATTATTTATACATAAGTTAAAATCGTCTGGTCCATGGCTTGGTGCACAATGAACTATCCCTGAGCCCTGCTCTGTTGTAACAAAATTAGCCTCCAACATAGGAATATCATAAGTGTAACCCTCTTTTTCTAAGGGATGACTGCAGATGATATCTTTAAATTCCTTACCTGATAACTTGTCGAGTTTCTCAAATTTTTTAATCTCACATTCTTTCAAAACTTGCTCTAATAAATCAAAAGCTACAACAATTTTTCTATTTTTAAAATCGCCCTCATCGTTGATTTTAATTATTTGGTAGCTTATATTTTTATTATAGGCTAGAGCCTTGTTGGCCGGTATAGTCCACGGAGTAGTAGTCCAAATAATTATTTCACAACCCTCAAGATTTTTGTTCACGGTTTTCTTTATTGGAAATGAGGTATATATAGTGTCAGAGATATGATCCATATACTCTACTTCAGCATCCGCTAAAGCAGTTTTTTCAACAGTAGACCACAATACAGGTTTATAACCTTTGTACAAACTCCCTTCTTTTAAAAACTTTGCTAACTCCCTAACAATTTGGGCTTCAGCTTTGAAACTCATAGTCGAGTAATAATCATTCCAATCTCCTATTACACCTAATCTTTGAAACTGTTTTTTTGTGAACATCAATCCACTTATTTGCAAAATCTCTACATTCTTTTCTAAACTCAACAATTGGAACATCGTTTTTATTTTTTTTATTCTTCTTGTACTGTTCTTCAATTTTCCATTCAATTGGTAACCCATGACAATCCCAACCTGGAACATACACTGAGTCTTTACCGTTCATTTGGTGAAATTTTGTAACAATATCTTTTAAAATTTTATTTAAAGCAGTACCCATGTGTATATTTCCATTCGCATAAGGTGGACCATCATGCAAAACAAACTTTTCATTTCCTTTGCTACTTTCTCGAAGCTTTTTATAAAGTGATATCTTATTCCAATAATCAATTAAGTCAGGTTCCTTTAAAGGAAGATTTGCTCTCATTGAAAATGAAGTTTTTGGAAGATTTACAGAAATTTTACTCATTTGATAATATTGCCTTTGCTTTTTTGCAGTCTATTTTAATTTGTTTTTTCAAGTTAAGTACACTATTAAATTTTTTTTCACCTCTTATAAATTCTATAAATTCTATTGATAAATTTTTATTATAAAGATTTCCAGAAAAATTAAATATATTAGATTCTAAAATTAATCTTTTTTGATTAAATGTCGGTCTATATCCAATATTTGCAATACCTTTTAATCTTCTTTTTTTATTTTTAAAAGATATTTTCACCGCATAAACACCGATTTTTGGGATTTTATAATCCTTTATATCAATGTTGCATGTTGGGAATCCAATTTTTTTACCAAGTTGTCTCCCTCTCTCGACTCTGCCCTCTATGCACCAATTTCTTCCCAAAAAATTTTTTACTTTTTTCAAATTTCCCATTTCAATATTTTTTCTAATCAAGGTCGATGAAATTATAAATTTTTTACTCTTAAGAGGGGATGGGTTAATTATTTTATAGTCATAATCTTTCTCCAGTGACTTTAGAAGTTTTATGTCTCCAGCTCGTTTATAACCAAATCTAAAATTGTCTGAAACAAAAATATATTTTGGCTTAATCTTGTTAAATAGAATTTTTTTTATAAAATCAAAACTGCTAACTTTTGAAAATTTAGTATTAAATTTTTTATTTATAATAAAATCTACTTTATTTTTTTTTAAAAGTTGAATTTTTTGATCAAAGTTTGAAAGTCTATAATTATAAAGATTCCTAAAAAACATCTTTGGAATTGGGTCAAAAGTAATTACTCCTATTTTTAATTTGTATTTTTTTTTAAAATTCTTTGCTTTATTAAAAAGTTTTTGGTGACCCTTGTGAAGACCATCAAAATTTCCAATTAAAATAATTGAACCCTTATCCTTTCTCTCTAAATTAAAATTATTATAAATTTTCAAATTATTTACCATTTTAAATCTTTTTGAGTATATTTTACATTTACATCATGCTTTTTTACTAGTTCCTCGATACCGTTGCTTATTTCGTTTTTATGAATACCACTGGTTATTAGTAGTGAATCAAAATTTTGTATGTTTGCACCTTTTATATCTGTATTTAGACTATCGCCTATACAAATTACTTTTTTACTTTTAAGGTTATCAAATGCTTTTTTATAAATTTCCGGATGAGGTTTACCAAAATATTTAACTTCACCACCCAATTTTTCAAAAATTTTTGCTAATGTCCCTGCGCAAAATTCTCTAACTTCGCCTCTGTCGACAATAAGGTCTGGGTTTGTACAGATCATTTTTTTTTGGATATAATCTAAAAAAAGCTTTTCATAATATTCTAAATCTCCTTGATGACTATCAAATAATCCAGTGCATAACAAAAAATCGCAACTATCTATACTTTTTACTTTTTGATTTTCAAATGTTTTAAATAAATCAAAATCTCTAGGAGGGCCTATATGAAAAAATTTTTTGGAGCTCATAGTTTTAAGTTGATCTAGTGCAGCTTGACCAGATGTATACACATGTTGGGCTTTTTTTTTATCTAAACCCATTTTTTTTAAAAATTCGATCACAGTTTGATTTGGCCTTGGTGCGTTAGTTAACAGTATATAGTCCTTATTATTTTCCTCTAGCTTCTCAAGAACTTCGACCGAGTTTTGAAAAAGATTAACTCCGTTGTGTAGCACTCCCCAAACATCTATAAAAAAAAGATCATATTCATTTAATATAGATCTAAGTCCTTTTTCATCTAAATTTGAAGTCATTTTTCATGATATAACGTAAAAATATGCATATTTCTTGGTTTTTTTTAAAATATATATTATCTTGAAAAATAGATTTTGATCTTTATATGAATCCCATATTTAAAGGAGTTTTTATGAAGTTCAAACCGTTACATGATAGAGTATTAATAGAGGTTCTAGATAGCAGTGAAAAAACTGCTGGCGGAATTATAATACCAGATACAGCTCAAGAAAAACCTCAAGAGGGAAAAGTTGTTGCAGTTGGAGGTGGAGCTAAAACAGAAGATGGAAAAATCATTCCAATGGATGTCAAGGTTGGAGACAAAGTATTATTTGGAAAATGGTCAGGCACCGAAGTAAAAATTAATGGGAAAGAATATAGTATTATGAAGGAAACTGACATAATGGGAATATCTACAGGAAAATAATTTTTAATAAAGGAGTAAAAAATGGCAAAAATAGTAAAATTTGACTCAGATGCAAGAACAGCGATGCTGAAGGGTGTTGATATACTTGCTAACACGGTAAAAGTAACATTAGGTCCAAAAGGTAGAAACGTAGTAATTGATAAATCTTATGGTGCGCCAAGAACTACTAAAGATGGGGTATCAGTAGCTAAGGAAATAGATCTTGAAGATAAATTTGAGAATATGGGTGCTCAAATGGTTAAAGAAGTTGCCAGCAAAACAAATGATGAAGCTGGAGATGGAACAACTACGGCGACCATTCTTGCTCAAGCAATTGTAAAGGAAGGTTGTAAGTACGTTACAGCTGGAATGAATCCAATGGATGTCAAAAGAGGAATAGACTCAGCAGTTGAACATGTGAAACAAAAACTAATTTCTTCAGCCAAAAAAGTTAAAGATAGTGACGAAATTGCTCAAGTAGGAACGATTTCAGCAAACGGGGATAAAGAAATTGGTAATATGATTTCTAAAGCCATGCAAAAGGTTGGTAATGAGGGTGTCATAACAGTTGAAGAAGCAAAAGGCATTGAGACTGAACTTGATGTTGTAGAAGGTATGCAATTTGATAGAGGATATCTTTCTCCTTATTTTATTACTAACGGGGATAAAATGACAACAGAATTAGAAAACCCACTAATATTACTACATGAAAAAAAATTAACTAATCTTCAACCAATGGTTCCGCTTTTAGAAGCAGTGGTTCAAGCTGGAAGACCTCTTATGATAATTTCTGAAGATGTTGAGGGCGAAGCTTTAGCAACTCTGGTTGTAAATAAGTTAAGAGGTGGTCTAAAAGTTGTGGCAGTTAAAGCGCCTGGTTTTGGTGATAGAAGAAAAGCTATGCTCGAAGACATTGCAATTCTAACTGGTGGCCAGGTAATATCAGAAGATTTAGGTATCAAACTAGAAAATGTTAAACTTAACGACTTAGGTTCAGCCAAAAGAGTTAAAGTTGATAAAGAGAACAGCACAATTGTTAGTGGATCAGGAAAAAAATCTGACATTGAAGCAAGATGTAGCCAGATTAAGCAACAAGTTGAAGAAACTACTTCTGATTATGATAAAGAAAAACTACAGGAGAGATTAGCGAAACTTGCTGGTGGAGTAGCAGTTATAAAAGTAGGCGGCGCAACTGAAGTTGAAGTTAAAGAGAGAAAAGATAGAGTAGAAGATGCACTTAATGCAACAAGAGCAGCTGTTGAAGAAGGAATAGTTGTAGGTGGTGGATGTGCATTGCTTTACGCTTCACAAGATCTTGATAAGGTAAAAGTAAAAGGTGACGATCAAAAAGCAGGGGTTGAAATTGTTAAAAGCGCACTACAGGCTCCAATCAGACAAATAACTAAAAATGCTGGAGTTGATGGATCTGTTGTTGTTGGAAAATTATTGGAGACTAACAAAAGTTCAAACGGTTATGATGCACAGTCAGAGCAGTATGTTGATATGTTTAAAGAGGGAATTATTGACCCAGTAAAAGTTGTAAGAACTGCTCTTCAAGATGCCGCATCAATCTCGGGTTTGCTGGTCACGACGGAGGCAATGGTTGCAGATAAACCTGAGGAAAAAGATTCTACACCAGGTATGCCAGCCGGAGGTATGGGTGGTATGGGTGGTATGGGTGGAATGGGAATGTAATACAGTTCCCCGACCAGAGCACTCTAAATACAAAAGTTAAACAAATTAGAAACCCTCAGAAAGAAATTTCTGGGGGTTTTTTTATTTTATTTTATCAAATATTTTTTTTAAAAATAAATTAGGTCTCATGATTAAAAGCACTAAATTTGAATATATAATTTTAAGTATTTTAAAACCTTTGCCATTTTCATCTGTAACATTTCTAATAAATTTTGGTACAGGTTGAAATAAAACGAAACTTTTCATTGTAGGAAACTTGAAAAGTTCTTTTTTTTGTATTTTTTTGTTTTCAATAAAAAACATTTCACCAAAATTATTAAATCCAAAGCGAACAGGTTTTAATTTTTCAATCATTTCGAAAACCTCAACTTTTTTGTTTTCATTTTGATTAAAATCTTTTTCAATAAAAATTAAGTTAAATACTGTAAAATTTATTAATTCATAATTATTTTTAGATAAATGATTATTAATACTTAAATAACTACTGCCATTACCTCCAATGTTATCTTCGCATTCTACATCAAAAGGTATGGTTGAATTATACTCAATTATTATAACTTTAGGTTTTACTAAGGTTAGTCTTTTTAATTCGGTTAAATCTTTGCCATCAATATCTATTGATAATACATCAATTTTATCAATATTATTTTCTTTAATTAAGTCATCTAGAGAATATTTTTCATCTATGAATTTATTTAAAACTTTAATTTTATTATTATCTTTATAATTTTTTTTACAATCTTCAAACCTAAGAGAATTACCCTCTATAAAAAAACCTGACCAATTATGATCAGCAAGTAATTTACAGTTTGAAAGATGAATTCCATCCCACGCTCCAAATTCTATAAAAACTCCATTTTTGATATTTTTTTTAAAGAATAAATCAATTACAATTCTGTCTTCATTATTTTGAGCAAATGATTTCACTCTAAAATATTATCATCTATAAGACCAATTTTAAACTTTTATAAAGATTGCATATCGATTATTCAATGAAGTCATCTTTTATTTTGCTTTTAAGTTAGAGGGTTTTCTTAATGAATTTTTCAATGAAATTCTTAAGTAAGTATGTATTGGCGTACTAGAAATGCGAATGTAGGCGAATGTAATACGGTTCCCCGTCCAGTACACTCTAGAGACAAATATTAAACAAGATTAGAACCCTCGGAGAGTAATTTCTGGGGTTTTTTAAAAATTTATCTATGTCTTAATAATTTTGTTTTTTTTTTTATAAAAATTAAAGAATAAAATGACCAACTTCTTAGTTTATAATTAAATTTTATTAAATATTTGTAAATATTTGAGGATTGAATTTTATTAATATCTTTTAAATGAGACTCAATAATAATTATTTTTGGATTATATTTATTTAAGTTAATTGATTTTAAAACATCGAAGTCGTTTCCCTCTACATCTATATTCAGCAAATCAATTTCATTATTTTTGTATCTTGTTGATTGAAGTATTTCATTTAAACTTTTAGTAATTTTATAATTTTTATTAAATTTTTTTTTTTTTATATTTTTAATATGAGAACCTACATTAAAATTACCTAATGTATTAATTTCTACTAACTTGCTGAAATTTGAAATTGGACAACATATATTTATATCCTCTGGTCTAAGGATTTTAAAAAGTGCAATCTTTTCTTCTTCTATATCAATGTTAATCCCACGCCATTTTTTGTCTCTGTATAATAGAAATGTATTTGAATATTTTTTTGGGTGATAGCATCCAACATCAACATAAATGCCTTTTCTGTTTTTTTTTAATATTTCGTTAATTATTCTATCTTCTCCAAACTGAGAATAAAAAAATTTATAGTTTTTTTTAATAAAACCTTGTTTTATTAATTCTAAATAATATTTAATTTTTTCAAAAATTATCATTTTTTTAATTTTTTAATCTTATCATTCACAATTACTTATAAAAAACTAATATTATGATGTCATCTTTTGAGTTCCTTTTGAATTTTACCCTGAAAGTGATGAACAATTTTTAGAAAAGACAGATAAATCAGTAATTATTTAAACACTCAATGTGTATGTAAGTAAGTTTCAATTGAAATTCGTTAATTCTTTATCTAATAAATATTTTTTTCCACTCAATATTTCATCATTTGAATATTTTATTGGAGTTCTAAAACTTTGTTGATTATCAATTATCTCAAAATTATTTTTAAGGTCTGACCTCACAAAAAAAGCGTTAACACAATTAGATTCTAGAGCAATTAAATGATATCCTTTTTTTTTTGCTAAAGAACATAAAGAACTCAATGATGCTCCTGAATATATTGATCCGTCCCATGAAAAGTTTTTATTATAAGGTATTGAACATTTTGCGTTTGGACCAAACCAAAAATTATATTCTATGCATACAATTTTTGGTTTTATTTCTAAAGTCTCGAAAAGATAGTAATCATTACCGTCAACATCTATTGATAGAAAATCAATTTCTTGTTCCCTTTTTTCAAAATGTTTCTCGATAACCGAGTTTAAATTTTCTTTATCAATACATTTTGATACTACGTCTATATTTTTGAAAGGATAGATCAAATTTAAAATACATTTTAGTTTGAAAACTTTCTCGCTTGAACCATCTATAAATAAACCTTTATTGGTTTTGCTCAAAAAATTCAATGAATTATTCTCGTAATAATCAAAACCTATTTCAATAAAATTAATTTTCTTTAAATGGATTTTATCGAATATATGTTCTATTATACCATCTTCGTTATTTTGAGATGTTTTCTTAAATTCATAATTGTTTATATTATCGAGATTATTGGAATATTTTTTAAATGTTTTTTTTTTTGATTTTTTGTATAAAAATTTTAACAATACAAAAGGTGCTATAGTAATGTTGTGAAGAAATAATGATTTTTTCTTAATAGATAACAGGAGGACATCTTTTAAACTACGAATTTTTCTACTTAGTTTTAGTCCCATATAAATTTTTTTTAAGTCAGATCAATTCATGGTGGACGAAATGTTTGTTTTACAAATTTATGTAGTCTGATTTTAAAAAACCACATTTAAAAATCATAACAATTTGTTAGGTTGTATTAAATATTTATTTTCTCCTTTTCTTTTTAGATAAACCTAATTTATCACTGTGCCTTAGTCTTAATACTACTATGGCGAGAGCGATCAAAACTATTGCAATTGACTCGTAAAGAAGTTGAGAAGCATCCATCTGTTTACCTTGCAAAATTATAAACCTGCTTAGTGCAGTAATTGCGATTAACAATGGCAAAGAAATACTTATCGATTGCTCTTCCCAAAATACTCTTACCATTGCCATAACCTCTAAGTACAGAAACATTAATAATAAATCAGCTAATGTAACAGTTTGATTTAAAAACATCGTTCTTATTTCAAGCACCACTGCAATAATTGTGCTTAGTAAAATTATTCCTAGTAAAAGAAGCTGCAAGTTTTTAACAAGATTTTTCACTATTAAAATATAGCTGATTCTAAATAAAATATATATCTAATCTTTTGATTTTTTCTGTGTAAATGGTAACCATTTTTCAATCGCAGACTTATCCGGTCCTCCATAAGGTATTTTATATGAGTTCGTATTTGTTAGGACCTCAATACCTTTAGAAAAAACAAATATAAAAACAATTACGAAAACAATTGCCATAATTTTAAACGGATTAAAATTTTTAGTCTCAAAAACACTGGCTGATTTTTCTTCTGCTTTATGAAATTGTTTGAAGGTATGGTAGACTGCAAAAATTAGCCCTAAATGTGCGAGAAAAACTCCTGCCCAGCCAAAAATAAATGTTGTGTATGTAAAAATATATAAACTAAATACAACGGACCAAATAAAACTTAAAACTAATAAAATTTGAAGTCTTACGGTCTTCGGTAGAGCTCTTAAATCATTTTTACTATCATCAAACAGAATGTTTGCTGATTCGACCATAAAGTTTTTTAATGACATAAAAATTAATAGTTTTTTTTCCCACAAAAATCAATCAAAGAATTTTCCTACTAAATATAGACCTAATGCTACAGCAGGGCCGATTCCAAAAGCAAATAATAATGTTCCTGCTCCGACTGTACCTCCCAAGTACCAACCTATTGATACGACTGTTATCTCAATTCCTGCTCTAACTGTAGCAATTGGAAAATTAGTTATTCTTTGAATGCCTGTCATTAATCCATCTCTTGGACCAGGGCCTAAGTTTGCAATCAAATAAAAACCACTTCCTAAACCAACTAACAAAACTGCAAATATTGCCATGAGCAATTTCCCAAAGTATGTCACTGGTGTTACAAAATAAAAGATAGTTAAATCAATCATTGCTGCAATAATAATGATATTAAAAACTGTTCCAATTCCTGGTTTTTGTTTCAGAAAAATCCATAGGCTTAGAGTACAAACACTCACAATAAAAGTAACAACTCCTATTGATAAATTTATGTTCAATGAAATTCCCTGAGCGAGAACACTCCAGGGTGATGCACCAGAATATGATACGATCAATAACCCTTCACCTAACCCAAATATTAATAAACCTAAAGTAAGATAAAAAATTGTTAACGACTTTGGCTTAAGATTTAGAGGTTTTTTTGAACTCCAGCAATTTTTAGGAATTTTTTTAATTGTTAAAAACATATTTATAGTCAAAATAATATAATTTTAGTTTTTTAATAATTGTTAACTATTTATTTTTAAATATGTTCAAAATTTTAAAGTTTCAAGAAAATAATATTTTAATATATTTTTCGGTTTTGTTAATAATTTTGTTAGGATTAATTTTTAGATTTTATAACGTTGGTTATGAAAATCTTTGGATTGATGAAATTTTTTCTTTTTGGGTTACAGAACCTAACTTATCATATACTGAAACCTACTCAAGGGTGAAGTCAACTGAATCAATACCTTTTTTGTATTACTACTGTATAAAAATTTGTAATTCAATTTTTGGTTATGATCCAATCGTAGGAAGAATATTTTCTGCTATATTAGGTTTTTTAAGTATTTTTACAGTAAGTAATTTATGTAAAAAATTCGTAAATAATAAAAGTTATTTACTTTCACTTTGTTTAATAAGTTTAAATATATTTTTAATTACATATTCTCAAGAAATGAGGGTTTATACTTTAACATTTTTTTTAATTTCACTAGCTCTAATATTCTTTTTTTAATCTTTATGATGAACACGATTCTAAACTTTTAACTACAAATTTTTTCTTTTTTTCTTTATTTATGTCCTTGTCTATTTTAAGTCATCCCTTTAGTATTATTATTTTAAGTTCCTTAGTTTGTTTCACATTTGTAGACTATTTTTTTTTTAAAATTAAAAAAAAAAAAATAAACATCTCGTTAATAATTGTTTTCATTTTCACTTTGCTTTTTTTATTTCATTACTTGCAGTACGTCTCTTTAATTACAGATACAATTGATTGGTTAAAACAACCAGATTTAAAATTCTATTCAAATTTTTACTTTTCAAAATTTTTTGGATCAAGATTATTAGGTGTAATTCATTTAGCTATATTGATTTTACTATCTTTCTACCTATGGAGAAAAATTATCGGTAATAAAAAAATGATTTTTCTATTTATAATGTTGTTTTTATCCTATTTAACTCCTTTGGTTTATGGCTATTTATTAAAACCAATTATTTTTCCTAGATACATAATGTTTGTTTTAATTCCAATTATTTTGCTAATTTCTATTTTAATTTTTTATTTAGAAAATGAAAATTTAAAAAAATTCTTAATCTTTCTTCTCGTATTTATAAATTTAGGTAATCATTTAACTGAAAGTACTTTAAAACAATTTTTTTATGATAGAGGAAAATTCAAACCAGATTTTGATACTGCCTTAGAAATAATAAAAAGTTCTGAAACAAACAATATTATTCTTTATAGAGAAATAAAGATTGATAAAAAACCAGATTATAGCGGTATAGTTTTATTTAATTATATAAAAACGATTATTAAAAACAAAAAGTACGAAATTAATCTTGTAAATAGAAATCTTGAAAATTATAGAGGGAAAGTTTGGAACCTTTGTTTAACTATTCCATTTAATGATTGTTTTAAACCATCAAACAACATTAAAGTTCTAAGTGAAAGAATTTTACAAGGTGGTATAAAATTGAGTTTGTGGGAAAATAAAGAATGAAATTTAGATTATTTTCCCTTTTTTTTTTTCTAATTTATCCCTCATTTCTTTACTCGCATGAGGATCATTACAATAAAATAAAATCTATTGAAATGGATGTATTAAGAAATGGCAAAAAAATAGGTTACAATAAATATATCTTTACTGCTGAAAACAATTTTTTTATCGTAAAAAACGAGATAAATTTCGTGGCAAAAATTATAGGTTTAAATTTATTGAGTATTAATGGATCATCTACAGAGACTTATAGAAACAAAAAATTAGTGAAATATCAGTCTAAAACCATTCAAAATAAAAAAAATAAATATACTAATTTAATTCTTGATGAAAAAGATAAAATTTACAAAATAAAAGGCTCTTCTTTTACTGGTATTACACCATCTAATGCTTTAATCGGAAGTTGGTGGAATCATAACATATTACAATCAAACATAATTATAAGTCCGCTTTCTGGAAGTTTAAAACATCAAGAAATTTACTTTTTATCGAAAGAAATCATTAAAATAGACAATATTTTTTATGACACTAGTCGATTTAAGATTGTGTTAAAGAAAAATATTGATGATAAAAAAAAAGAGGAATTTAATGTTTGGTTAGACGACAAGTCAAAGATTATCTTAAAAGTATCTTACTCTAAATTTGGGGATTGGGAATATATTGTTAAAACTATTGAAAAATTAAATTAAACAAAAATTTTTAATAATACTTGACTTACAAAATTCATTAAAACAAAAAAACCTAAGAAGAAAATCCAATACATACAAGTTATTGCAGTATTTCTCCTTCTTCTTAATGCCACAAACTCTGGATCATCTATATTGGAAATATCTTGCTTTCCTTTTACAGGATAATCATATGACCATCTCCATAAAGAGTTTCCAAATCTCTCATCTATTTTGTTGAAGTATTTTATACATTCGAAAGCGTAAATTAACAAAAAGTATAAAGCTAATAAAATTAATCCACTTGTTATCATTTAAAACTGCTCAGATTCAGTTGATCCATCCATTGCTGTCGTTGAACTTTTCCCAGAACTAATTGTATTTGAAACTGCATCAAAATAAGTAGTTCCTACTTCTCTCTGATGTTTAACACTTGTATATCCATCTTTTTCTCTTGCAAACTCGCGCTCCTGGATTTTTGAATAAGCTGTCATGCCTTCTGCTTTATATTTTTCTGCTAGTTCAAATATTGCAATGTTTTGAGTATGAAAACCTGCTAATGTAATAAATTGAAATTTATAGCCCATTTCACTAATTTTTTTTTGAAATGTTGCAATTTCTTTATCAGACAGATGTTTTTTCCAATTAAAAGACGGCGAGCAATTATACGCTAATAATTTTCCAGGATATCTTTTGTGAATAGCATCAGCAAATTTTTTCGCCTCTTCTAAATTTGGCGTTGCAGTTTCACACCATATAAGATCTGAATATGGTGCATAAGCAAGGCCTCTTGAAATTGCCTGATCAATTCCAGATTTAACATAGTAAAAACCTTCAGGAGATCTTTCGCCTGTAAGAAAGGGTTTGTCATTTTCATCGTGGTCGTTTGTAATTAGTTTTGCAGCGTTTGCATCAGTCCGGGCAAGAATTATTAAAGGCACATCTGCAATGTCTGCTGCCAATCTAGCAGCTTTTAAGTTTTTTACTGCTTGGCTTGTTGGTATCAAAACTTTACCACCCATATGGCCACATTTTTTTTCACTTGCCAATTGATCCTCAAAGTGAACTCCAGCAGCTCCAGCTTTTATAAATTTTTTTGTTAATTCAAAAACATTCAATGGTCCTCCAAATCCTGCTTCACCGTCTGCAATTATTGGAAGCATGTAATCTACTCTTTTTTCTTTTTTTTGATCACCATCTTTAATTTCCATATGCTGAATTTGGTCAGCTCTTAACAAAGCATTATTCATTGACTCAACTAATTTTGGTGCACTGTCATGTGGATAAAGAGATTGGTCAGGATACATTTCACCGGCGCTGTTGGCATCTGCTGCAACTTGCCATCCACTTAAATAAATTGCTTTTAAGCCTGCTTTTGCATGTTGAACTGCATGATTACCTGATAAAGAGCCAAGTGTATTAACGTAAGGCTCAGAATTTAATAAATTCCACAATTTTGTAGATTGTTGTTTACATATTGAATATTCAATTTTTATTGAACCTCTTAATCTTTCAACGTCTTCTTTTTTGTAGTCTCTTCTAATACCTGCGAATCTTTTTAAGTCGTAAGAAACCTTTTTTTCAGCACCCATTAAATTGCCCTTTGTTGATGTTGTCAGATTTAACCGGAATTAGTTATTTTCACCAAATTCTTGAGTGAACTCGTTCATCCCGCTAGATCCCCAATCACAGTGATCGTCTCTTAAATAAATACCTGAGTTGCTGTTAGAGGGCATATTTTCTGATGTATTTTCTTGGTTTTTTAAGTAGTTTTTTTTGTTTTTGCTGTCCATGAATTTGTTATAATTTACAAAATTTACAAAATCAATAAAATAAATTAAAACCCTTGTAAAATAAGGAAATTTATTGTAAATAATAATTTACAAAGTTTACTAATAGAAAATATGAGTCAAGTTGATCTTAAAATAGGACCAAAAATCAAGTCATTTAGACGTCAATTAGGTCTTCAAGCAAATAAATTGGCAGAACAATTAGGGATTTCTGCTAGCTATCTTAATTTAATTGAGAGTGGAAAACGAAAAATTGACGGAGATTTATTACTAAAAGTTTGTGAAGAGTTAAAAATTGAACTTTTAGATTTAACTAATAAATCTGACTTAAACCTCGTTAACAACATATCAGAATTGCTGGACGATAAGTTATTCGAGGACTTAGATATAGTGGGACCAGAGGTAAAAGATCTTGTAAATACAAACCCTAAAATTGCAAAAGCTTTAATAAAATTAGGAGATAGTTTTAAGCAAAGAGATCATGAAATAATTAACAAAGTAGAAAATTTATCTGGAAAGATTATTGATAGCAGAAAAACTGCTTTTCCTGGTGAAGTAATTTCTGATTTTTTACAAGAAAAGAAAAATTATTTTCCAAAATTAGAAGAATTTGCAAATAATGTTTTCGAAAAAGTTCAAAAGAATAATCGTACAAGATATGTTGCACTATGTGAGTTTTTAAAAACAGAATATTCAATTACGGTTAAAGATGTAATTCCTGACGAGGGTAAACCTTTTTCAAAAATTTTTGATAAAAATAAAAAAGAACTTTTGTTAAGTGATTATAATTCATTAGAAACTAAGAAACTTCACGCAGCAGCCCAAATAGCTCAGGAAGGAGCCATGGAAGAAATAAATGATTATTTGTCTGAATTTAAATTTCCTACAGAAGAGTCCAAAAGACTTACCCAAATTGCATTATTGAACTATTGTGGTGCAGCAATTTTAATGCCTTACAAATTATTTCACTCTGAATGTAAAAAATTGAAATATGACTTAGAACTGCTTCAAAATACTTTTGCGACATCGTTTGAACAGGTCGCTCATAGAGTAACGAGTTTGCAGGATCCTAAATTGCCGGGAATTCCCTTTCATTTTTTAAGGGTCGATGTTGCTGGAAATATCTCAAAAAGGTTTTCTTTATCTGGTATAGAAATTCCAAGATATGGTGGAGCTTGCCCAAGATGGAACGTCTATTCAGCATTTTCAAGACCTGGTGTAATACAAGCCGCTGTAAGCAAAATGACAAACGGAGAAAAATATGTTTGTATTGCAAGAACAGTTGAAAAAGGTGTGGGAAGATATGGACAGAAAAAAAGTATGCTTTCAATAGGTCTAGGTTGTGAAGCCAAGTATGCTAAAGATTTCGTCTACACGGAAAATTTAAGTTTAAGTGATAAAAAAACAGAAATTCCAATTGGTGTATCCTGTAGAACTTGTGATAGACTTGATTGTTCACAAAGAGCTTTTCCCCCTCTTCATAAAAAATTTGATGTTGATGTAAACGCAAGGGGTGTGTCTGTTTACGTAAGTGATTGATTTACGTTCTTACTTCGCTCACGGTATAAAAGTTGAGTGAGTGAATCTACCATTTTATCTGATGCCTTGAATATTTCATTTGACTGGTATTCATCTGAAAAATATTTTTCATAATTGCATTTATCTTCGATAATTATTTTTCCTTCAGGTGAATTATCTTTTATATAAATAAGTATAAGCCATTCATCATCATTGGACTCGTCCCACTTTATAAATATTTCACCTGTTTCAAACCTTCTATCAATACATCTGAATATAGACATATCTTTTGTTAAGTGTCGCTTGTTTAGTTGGAAAACTAAACTAGACGCACTTCTATAAAAACTTTCTAAAGATGTTTCTACTAGTTGTCTTGCAGCAATATAATTTTTTTCCTTTTTTAATAAAGTTTCTCTGTCATCTTCGTCCAGAGTTTTTATTCCTAACGCTTCCAACCGCTCACGAATTTTTTGATCTCTAATAAGCCTATATTTTTCTTTTAACTTATCTATTCTTTCCTGGATTTCGCTATAATCATCTCTTTTTTCTTTTAAAGAAATTCGCTCTAATGTTTCCAGCTCTTTTACCTCTCTTATTCTAAATTTTTCAATTTGTTTTTCTATCTTAATTTCTTCAAGAAATTTCCTTTGAACCTCAGCTTGCTCTTCTCTTAAAAGTGCCTGTTCATGTCTTAAGAATCTCTTTAAGTCTCTAGCTCTCTCTTTTTGTAAATGCTTTTCCTCTTTTAATTCAGTTTTTTTAAGCTCAACCTGCTTTTTTAAAAGCTCTATTTTAGCTTTTTCCTCTGCCCTTTTTTGTTGTCTTTCCCTCTCAACTTCTCGTATTTTAAACTTCTGCTTCTCTTCAATAATCAGCTTTTTCGTATCAAAAATTTTTTTTTCAATGAAATCAAAAAAACTTTGAATTTTTTTTTCAGGATTTAGGTTAATTTTAATACTTAGTTTGCTTTTTATACTTTCTTGTAAAAAGATAATTTTTTTTAAAAAACTCGACTGTTTTTGTGATCGTCTTTTTGTGGTTTTTTTAAGTTTTTTTTTGCTCTTTTTTTTTTATTTTAGTTCGCTTAAAACTTTTCTTGGCTTTTTGTTTAGGTTTCTTTTTCTTTAAGATCTTTTTTTTTCTTTTCTTATTTTTTTTCATTAGGAGACTTTAAAATTATCAGTAATTTATTGATAAATATAGTCTCTTGTAAGTGGTATTGTAGTTTTATCCTTACTCAATTGTAATTGAAATACAACCTGATCTCCCCACTTAAAAGCCATCTCACAGCCAGCTAAATAAAATTCCCACATTCTTAAAAATCTCTCGTCAAACATTTCTAATACTTTATCTTTTTTATTAAGAAACCTTACTCTCCAATTTCTCAAAGTATGTGCGTAATGTAATCTAAAAACCTCTAAATCATTTAATATTAAATTTGAGTCTTCTATTGGCCTTGCAATTTCGCTTAAGCTAGGCGTATAACCCCCTGGAAAAATGTATTTAGAAATCCAAGGTTGGGGATCTCTAGGCTTATCGATCGAACCAATAGTATGAATTAATGCGGCCCCATTTTTATTTAAAAGATCATGTACGCATTTAAAGTATTTTTTATAAAATTTTTTTCCAACATGTTCGAACATCCCAACACTAACAATTCTATCAAATTTTGATTTTAATTCTCTGTAATCTATTAATTTGAACTCAACCTGATTTTCAAGATTCATTTGCTTCGCTTTTTGTCTACTATATTTAAGTTGATTTTCGGACAAAGTTATACCAAGGACTCTGGCTTTTGTTTTTTTTGCAATCTCAATTGCCATACCACCCCACCCCGAACCAATATCAAGAACAGTTTGATTGTCCCTTATATTTAATTTCTTAATTATGTGATCGATTTTATTATTTTGCGCTTCTTCTAAAGTATCATTCTTATTTTTAAAATATGCACAAGAGTATTGTCTTTTTTCATCAAGAAATAGATCATAAAGTTTTTCCGATATATCGTAATGATGCGCTACGTTTTTTTTTGATTGTTTTGCGAAATTAAAGTTTGTCAAATATCTGTAGGTGCCTAATATTTTATTTATCACCTTACTAAAATTATTTGGATGGTGTTTTCTAAGATTTTTTAAAGTTATTTCTAAGAATTCTGTAATAGTTCCATTGTGAATCTTAATCTTACCATCCATATAGCCTTCTCCTAAATATAGTTCAGGAAGTAACAAAAGTTTATAATGCATAGATGAGTCTAACAGTTCTAATATTAAAGGATTTTTTTTCTCAGGTTTTCCAATTAAGAATTCTCTTTTGTTTGCATCAATTAATCTAAATCCATCTTCTTTAAATAGATCATTCAAAAAATTAACTAGTTTCATTTTATGCAGCTTTAAAATCCTTTTTTAAAAAGTTTAAATCTTTAAGTTTATCTATGAGAATTTTCTCATCTTGTTTATTAAGTAGAGAACATGTAGGTAATATATTTAAAAACTGCTTATCAGTTAAACCAAGAAATGAATGTAAACCTGATATTAAATTAAACTGATCAAAAGCTTTTCTAATTTCACACAATTTATTATTTGCAGTTTGCTCTTTGTTTTGTTCAAAGTCATCAAAAACTTTTCTCGCAAGATTAGCAGTAACATTACATGTGGCTGTTATTATTCCAGAACAATCTTTCTTAAGCCCACTTAGGAGTTTCAATTCTGATCCAGGTAAAATAGAAAAATTTTTGATATTGAGGTTTCCCATAAGATTGTATGAGCTGTCTTTCACACCGATTATATTTTTGTGAAATCTAGCTGCTAAATTTTCAACACACTCAACTGAAAATTTATATCCACAAAGTTTTTCAAAGTTATAAAGAATTATTTTTGCATCAGGAACAGATTTAATTAATTTTGTATAATATTCTATTACCTCTTTATCTCCATAATTATAGTAGGCTGGAGGCATAATCAAAAATTTATTAAGACCCATATTTAAAGATAATTTTAAAAAATTTATATTTTCTACTAGTGAATTTAGTCCAGTTCCAATAATCAACTTATCTTTAATTTTCTCATTTTTTGAGACAAAATTAATCATCTCAATTTTTTCATTAAGAGGTACTAACTGTGATTGACCAGTGCTCCCAAATAAAACAACTCCATGACAACCATCATTTATTATATTTTCACAGTGTTTTACTGTTTTGTTAACATCTAATGATAAATCATTATTTAGTATAGAAACAGCCGCCGCATAAATGCCTTTTATTTCTCCCATAATTAAATTTAACTAATATTTTTTTTTTAGTAAAGATACAAAGAATCTATGAAAATACTTGTTATTCAAAATCGAATGGGGATTGGAGATATGATTATGTTTCTCCCTTATGTTAAAGCTATTTCAAATTATTACGGAGAAAAAATTTCCTTAATGGTTAAAAAAAACACTAAAGCTCTGGAATATTTAAATGAAGAAAAATACATTAAAGAAATTATTTATCTTGAAAGAAGTGAAGTTGAAAATAGACATGTGGGAATTAAAGGATTCTTTAATCTTATAAACGATTTAAAAAATAAAAAGTTTGATAAAGTTTTTATTTTTAATTCTTCGCTTAGATTTTATATGGCTGCAAAAATAGGTGGGATTAAAGATATAAATTGTTACAAATTTTTTAAAAAAAAAAATCAACATATTACTGAGACAGCCAAAAAATTTATAAAAGATTCTTTAAAAGTTGATGTAAGAGAGAACCCTATTATAAATTTAAAGCCAGATTCTATTGCTCAAGCAAAGAAAAATTACTCAATTAGTAATGATGAAATTAATATTGTTCTTGGTACAGGTGGATCAGGCGAAACAAAAAGAGTTCCCTCGAAAATATTTATAGAAGTGATGAAAAACACATTAAAAAAGGGGAAATGTAAATTTTTTATTGCAACAGGGAATGCAAAGGAGGAAATTGAAATTTTGGATCAAATTACTCAATCAGATTTAAAAGAATTTTGTATACCATTAAATAATTTAAATATTGGTAAAATAATTCCTATTATTAAAAATTGTAATGTTGCAGTATGTAACGATTCGAGTTTCAGTCATTTATCTGCTGCTCTCAATATTCCGACAATTGTGCTTATGGCCGATACACCTCTAGTTTATGGAAGTTACAGCTCTCTAATGCATCCCATACTTCCTGAAGGAGCAAAAACAGTTAATCATGATACTTTAGGGAAAGATAAAATAAGTCCCTTAGAGATACAAAAAAAACTAGATGAAATTTTGTCAAACGTTTCTTAGAACAACGTCCTTAGCCTCATTTACAATTGAAGCTAATCTTGTCAACTCAGGGCTTATGTCTGGATGTATTTTTTTCATTATTTTTTTATAAGAATTTAAAATTTCATCTTTTGAATATTTTTTTTTAGGATCGAGATTAAGGATTTTGTACGCCTCATCTAGAGTAATCTCACTAGTATTGAGATTTTTATTAAAATTATTAAAATTAAATCTTCCAGAATTTTTTAGAACGTTTAATAAACCCCAAAACCTAAATAATTGAAAAAGAGTAAAACCAGCTTTTGTTTTTAATATAGGGAGCACCATTAATAAAAAGGGCAGTGAAAATATATATCTTCCAGCAACTACCATTGCAATAGCAAGTACTATAGATAAAATAATTACAAACGACCTTATAAATTTTGAAATTTTTCTACTCGAGGTTTTAGCAAACCAATTCAATATTAAATATATTACGACAAAAATAACAAGTGTTATAAAAAAAAAATTCATGTAAATAGTAATTATGAAAATACCACAACTTTCAAAAAAATCAGAGACAAAATCTTGTCATAACGTCACCTGGACAGACGATTATAGCTGGGTTCATCAAAAAAACATATTGGAAGTTTTGAAAGACAGTTCAAAGCTTTTACCTGAGGTAAGAAAGTATTTAGAGGAAGAAAATAAGTATACTGAGTATCACTTACAAGATACAAAAGAATTCCAAAAAACTTTATTTAATGAAATCAAAGGAAGAATAAAGTTAGACGATAAATCTCTTCCTTATAAAGACAAAAGTTACGAATATTGGACGAAAACAACTAAAAAAGGAAACTATTCTATTAAATGCCGAAAAAAAATTGGAACTGATGAAGTTGAGGAAATTTGGAATGGCGATAAAGAAAAAAGTAAATTGAAAACTGAATATTTTGGAGTTGGTGATCTTGAAGTAAGCTATAATGACAAATTTCTTGCTTACTCTTTAGATTTAAAAGGTTCAGAATATTTCACAATTTATGTCAGAGATATTAAAACTGGCAAGTTAATTACTGAAAAAATTGAAAACACTTCTGGTTCAATTAATTTTAGTATAGATGACAAATATATTTTTTATTCTAAGTTAGATGAAAATCATAGACCAAGAACAATTTTTAGACATCAAATTGGATCATCTATTAATGAAGATTTGCTTATATTTGAAGAAAAAACAAAAGCATTCACCGTGGGCATTGGAATAAGTTCTGACGAAAAGTATTATTTTATAAATAGCTCAGATCACAACACATCAGAGAAATATTACTTTGGTATAGATGAAAAAAAACCTGAGCCTAAACTTATTCAAAAAAGAAAAAGAGGTGTCATTTACAGTGTAAATTCATGGGGTGGAAATTTTTACATGCACACAAATGAGAACGCTGAGGATTTTAAAATTTTAATTTCAAATAATATTGGGTCTAAAGTATGGGAAACTTATATTCCAAACCAATCAGAAACTATGATTGGAAATTTAACTTTCCTTGATAATTGGCAAATCAGATCTGAGCTTAGGAATGCACTCGATAACATTTACGTCAAAAATCTTAAAACAAATAAAGAGGAAGAAATAATATTTACTGACGAAAAAGTTTATGATTCATCTGTTTCTCTTATGCAGAAAGACCGTAAAACAGATGAAATATATATTTCATATTCTACTCCTAAAACACCATCTAGAACCTTTATTTATAACCTAAAAACTAAGGAAAAAAAACTTGTCAAAGAGCAAATAATTCCTTCAGGTCATAATTCTAGTGATTATATTGTTGAAAGACTCGAGTGTGAAGGGCATGATGGAAGAATAATTCCAATCACTATCACAAGAAAAAAAACTACAAAACTGGATGGTAATTCAAACTTGCTTTTGTATGGATATGGTTCTTACGGAAATTCGATGTGGCCGTCGTTCTCCTCTACCAGATTAAGCTTAATCAATAGAGATATCATTTGGGCAACAGCCCATATTAGAGGAGGAATGGAAAGAGGTATGAAGTGGTGGAAAGAAGGAAAATTATTGAACAAGAAAAATACTTTTCAAGACTACATATCTTGTGCAAAATTTTTAATTGATAAAAAATATACCTCAAAGAAAAAAATTATTGGTATGGGAGGATCAGCTGGCGGTTTGCTGATGGGAGCGGTAGTAAATGAAAAACCAGATCTATTTTTAGGTATGATTATGGCTGTTCCGTTTGTCGATAGTTTAACAACTAATCTCGATCACTCATTGCCCTTAACGATTGGAGAATTTGATGAGTTTGGAAATGCAAAAGATAACAAGGAACACTTTGAGTATATTTACTCATACGCGCCGTATAACAATATTAAAAAAATGGATTATCCAAATATTTTAATTACTACAAGCCTCAGCGACAATAGAGTTTTATTTGACGAACCTCTAAAATTTACTGCAAAGTTAAGAGACAACAAAACTGACAATAATCTTTTACTTTTAAAAACTGAAATGAATGCAGGTCATGGAGGTAAATCTGGTCGGGACGGAATTATTAAGGAGATAGCTTTTGACTATGCTTTCATATGTAAGATTGCAAAAAAAATTTAATTCTAACATCTTGAAAAAATAAAAATAGTTACCATATAAATTTTAAGGTTGCCTAACGGGACCTTAATAATTCTTGCTAACAAAGGAGGACAATATGACAAGTAAGGATCTATCAATATTCAATTCTTTAAGACCATTTTCGATTGGTTTTGACGACATGTTTGATCAATTTGAGAACATATTGGGTAATGGAGGAATGAGTATAAAATCAAACTACCCGCCTTACAATATTAGAAAAACAGGCAAAGATAAATATTCTATTGAAGTTGCTTTAGCCGGTTTTACTAAAAAAGATATAGAGGTGGAGTTCGAAGATAATATGCTGACTGTTAGAACAAAACAGACAGAAAAATCAGATAACAAAGATCAGGAAGGGGAGATTTTACATAAAGGAATATCTCAAAGACAATTTGCAAGATCATTTACAATAGCAGATGATGTTAAAGTAAATGGAGCTGAGTTAAAGGATGGTTTGCTAACTATCGCTTGTGAAAGAATAATACCTGATTACAAGAAAAAAAAACTTATTGAAATTAAATAAGTTTTACCTTGCTTGTGGGGACTTTCCCCACAAGTCAAAAACATCCTTTTGATGAAAATCCTACAACTCTCTCTGAAACATCAACTTCGAAAGTTCTTACACATTTAATTCCTAATTTTTTTGTATTGTATATTAATTTTCCTCCACCACTTTCTGGGTCTGGTAGTAAATATTGGGTTGGTTTTCCAAATTCTTGAATGACTTTTTCAATTTTTTTATTAATAAATTTTTCAAGGTATTTTTCCTCTTTTTCGACAAGACTATTTGTTTTGTCTTGGACTGTTTGACATCCATAAGTTAACGGTATCAATAAAATTATAATAAGTATTTTTTTTATCATTTTGAATAACTATTATAATTACTTTACCTTAAAAATAAACTTCAAGTTGAAATTTGTTAATAAAAAACAAGTATTTAAAGTAATTAAAAAAAGAATCTGGTAATTATTCTAATCAATTGGAGGTCTCATGTTAGATAAATATTTTGAATATAAAAAACATAAAACTAGTTTTAAAACAGAGGTTATTGCAGGGGTAACAACTTTCCTAACAATGGCTTATATTATGTTTTTAAATCCTTTTATATTGTCAGGAGAATTTGCTGGCCCTGAAAAAGGTTTTTTTGATTTTGGTGCAGTTTTCACCGCAACCATACTAGCGACAGCAGTTGCGTGTTTCATCATGGCTTTTTACGGAAAAACTTGGCCAATAGGTCTTGCTCCTGGAATGGGAATAAATGCATTTGTTGCTTTCGGAGTTGTGGGTGGAATGGGTTACTCTCCACAAGCAGCCCTTGGTGCGGTGCTAGTTGCAGGAGTTTTATTTTTAATAATTTCACTCACTCCGCTGAGAGCATGGTTAATAAATTCTATACCAAGAAGTTTGAAATTAGGAATTGGTGCTGGGATAGGTTTATTCTTGGCTATTATAGGTCTTGAAATAATGGGTGTGGTTGGAGATCATCCAGTTACATTGGTTACTTTAGGTGATATTAAAAATCCATTAGTGCTATTGGGATGTTTAGCTTTTGTAGCAATGGTTGTTTTAGAGAAACTTAAAGTTAAAGGTAATATTATAATTGGAATTATTGCATTTAGTATAATTGCATGGGCAACAGGTCTTGCAAAGTTTAATGGTTTAGTTGATACGCCGCCTCCTATGACTTACTTATTTGACTTTGACCTTAAAGCTGCATTGACTGCAAGTATGTCTACTGTAGTTTTTACTTTGCTGTTTATTGATTTCTTTGACACAGCTGGAACATTAACTTCAGTAGCAAACGTTGCAGGTAAAGTAGACAGCAAAGGTAAAGTTCAAGATATCAATAAGGCGATGTTGTCTGACAGTGTTGGTACAGTTGCTGGAGCTCTAATGGGAACTACCACCGTCACAAGTTATGTCGAGTCTGGAGCTGGAGTAAAAGCAGGTGGAAGAACAGGAATGACATCGTTAGTAATTGGTATATTATTTTTGTCATGTTTATTTTTTTCTCCTTTAGCAACAAGCTTACCTAAAGAAATTGATGGAGCAGCATTATTATATGTAGCAGTTTTATTCGTGAGAAATATCACGGATATTTCCTGGGACGACATTTCTGAGTCTGCTCCTGCTATAGTTGCGATGATTACCATGCCTTTAACGTATAGTATAAGCAATGGTATAGCTCTTGCTTTTGTGGCGTATGCTTTAATTAAAATTTTTACAGGAAAATTTGCTACCACTTCACCAGCAATATGGATTATTGCTATTTTAAGTGTTTTAAGTTTTGTAATTGCTTAATTTAAAATTATAAAAAAAGGGCTAGATAAAAAATCCTAGCCCTTTTTTTTTAGTTCTTTTTTCAGTTGTTCTATTGAAATCAATTCTCTAAGTTCATAAGGAAAAACAATCCAAGGGTTATCTTTAAGATTATGAACAATATAATCTGATCTAAATTCAGATTTTTCTTTTTTGTAAAGAACAGCAGATTTAAAAGTAATTTTCTTATTTTCAAAATCTTTATATTTTTTTAGCCAATCTAAAGTCTTTTCAAGTGTCACACCAGTATCAATAAGATCATCAGTTACTAAAATATTTTCCCCATAAATTTTACTTGTTGTAGATAAGTCTCTTGCAAATGTAAGTTCATTTTGAACATCGGATACTTTTCCCTCACCAGCTGATGAATAGCTTTCAACTCCAAGGTAACCACATTTTACTTTAAAAATTCTACTTAGTATGTCTCCTACTCTCAGGCCGCCCCGTGCAATGCAGATTATAAAAGATGGTTTAAATCCACTTTCGCTTATCTGAACGGCGAGTTCGTCTATTGATCTATTGTATTCATTCCAGTCAATAATAAGTTTTTTAGACATAAAAAATTGTTCTATTTTTAGATTTATATATCAAGATATATAAGTTAGAAATCATATAATGCGAATCTTTGACTGTTTTATGTTTTATGATGAAGAGGCCGTATTAGACATAAGATTAAACTCTTTAAAAAATTCTGTTGATTGTTTCGTTATCGTTGAGAGTAAATTCTACCACAACGGTAAAAGGAGGGATTTAAAATTTGATATTAACAAGTACCCCAAATTTAAAGATAAGATAATTTATATTGTACAAGATGATGAACCTCCAAACTTAGAAAAAGTTAATAAAGAGGATGATGAAGCGTTAAAATCTCATAAATTTATTTTTAATGCTCACAAAAGAGAAAATTTTCAAAGAAATCGAATTCATAAAGGATTAGATAAAGCCAACGAAGATGATTTGATAATGATATCTGATGTAGACGAAATACCAGATTTAAAAGATCTAAATGTAGCAAAAGTGCAAAATAAAATTGTTATTTTTGAACAAAACATTTTTTACTATAAGTTGAATAGATGCCTTGAAGGTTTTAAGTGGTATGGAACAAAAGCTTGCAAAAAGAAAAATCTTAAATCACCTCAATGGATTAGAAACATTAAGAATAAAAAATTTGGATTTTGGAGATTGGATACTATTTTTTCAGAGACAAAATATATTAATAATATTTTCATTAATGATGGGGGTTGGCATTTTTCAAATTTGAAAAGTCCGGCTGATATTGAGATCAAATTAAAATCTTATTTACACCACAGAGATTTTGAAGTTGAAAATATTGATTTAAAAGAAATATCAAGATTAATGAAAAATAATGAAACTATTTATGACATGTATGCAGACAAAACAGAAAATAAATTTACTGAAAAAAAAAGAAAATTAAGTTTATATCCTAAAGGTAAATTACCACAATACGTTCAGAATCATGAGAGTAAGTTTAAGGATTGGCTTGATTAAACTAATACTGAATAGGTTCAGGATCTATTGATCTCCATAAATACCACGTTGCAACAGAACAATAAGGACTAAACCTTTTTTTTAATAATGATACGAATTTTTCAGGTGGTAAATATTTTTTTTTATAATTTTTTGATATAGCTCTTAAAAGACCAATATCTTGAATTGGCCAAATATTTGATCTGTTGTATGTGAATAATAAGATCATCTCAGCTGACCATCTTCCTATTTGTCTCAACTGTGATAAATAATTTATAGCCTCCTCATCAGACATCTTATGAATTAATTTAGGTTTAAAAGTTTTTTCAATCGTCTGCTTGGCTAAACTCTTTATGCCTAATACTTTCTGTCTACTTAATCCACAGCTTTTCAATTGAGTAAAGGTCAACTTGGATACTGTTTTTGCAGTAATTTTATTTTTACATTTCTTTTTAAATTTTAAGAAAACTGAATTTGCTGCTGCAACACTTATTTGTTGTCCAATTATACTTTTACATAACGAAAAAAAAATATCTCGCCTTGTAGTTAAAATAGTTTCTGAAGGACTTTTATAACTTTTAATTAACTTAGAAATAGTTTCATCTTTTTTGGATAAATATTTTTTTGCCTTATTCCAATATTTAGGTATTTTAGTCATTAATTGGCCTAGATGTTATGATTTTTTTCTTATAAATTTCTCTTCTAAAAATTATAAGCGTAGAAACAATTACCAATAAAGCTCCGATTAATGTTTTAAACAAAGGTATCTCGTCCCAAATGAAATATCCAAATATAACAGCAAAAACTAAAGCCAAATATTTGAGAGGAGTTACTAAAGAAACTTCTGAAAATTTATATGATTGACTTAACCATAAGTTCGCAGCACCCCCGAAAATACCTATTAATGATAAAAGTATAAAATGATTTAAAGTAGGCATAATCCAGCCCTTGGGAATAGTTAAAAAACTTAATAATAAAATTGCTAAAGAAAAATAAAAAGAAATCAACCACACTGGTTCAGTTGTTGAAAGTTGTCTAATAGTTATAGCTACATAGGAAAGACCTAAACAAAATATAATTGGAAAAATATAATAAATATTTAATTCAGTGATCCCAGGTTCTGTTATTATAAGAATTCCAAAAAAGCCTATGATGACTGCTAACCACCTAAAAATTCCAACTTTTTCATTTAGTAAAAAAATAGACAATATTGTTGTGAATATTGGAGCAGCAAAAGATATGCTCACAACAGTTGCTAATGGTAGCTGTCTTAAAGCAATAAATATTGCAATTAGTGCTATTAGTCCTGAGCCGCACCTTAAAGCATGTAATCCTGGCCGTTGAGTTTTATAAAAATTATGAAATCTTTTTCTCGGGATTATAAATAAATAAAAGATTATTCCAAAGAAGCCCCTAAAAAATAAAACCTGACCAATTGGATAATCGACAGACCACTTTACAATTAAATCCATTAATGAAAATGCACAAACCGAGAGAAACATGTACAAAAAGCCTAATTGATTTTTAGAAAGCATAAGTTTAACTTAATTATATAATTTAAATAATCAATGGAAATAGCAGTTTTAGCTTGTGGATGTTTTTGGGGACCTGAAAAAAAATTTGGAAGTCTCAATGGAGTTTATAAAACTGAGGTAGGTTATTGTGGTGGTAAAACTGAAAACACAACTTATAAAGAAGTTTGTTCTGGTGAAACAAATCATGCTGAAGTAGTAAAAATAAATTTTGATCCAAAAATTATTTCTTTTGAGGAAATTTTAAATTTTTTTTTTAAAATTCATGATCCGACTACTTTAAATTCTCAAGGTCCAGATTTTGGAACTCAGTACAGAAGTGAAATTTTTTATTTAAACACAAAACAAAAAGAAATTGCTGAAAAGGTCTTAAAGTTAAAAAACAATGATTTTTCAGGAAAAATTGTTACTAAATTATCTTTGCTAAAGAATTATTGCATAGCTGAGGAATACCATCAAAAATATTTAGACAAGAAATTTTAGATGAGTTTAGTCACGACAGATTGGGTTCTCGATAATTTAAATAGTCTAAAAATAATAGATGCCTCTTGGCATATGCCAGCTCAAAAAAGAAATCCTGCTGAAGAATATCGAGATGGCCATATTCCAAACTCTATTTTTTTTGATTTAGATGAAAATTCTGAGAAAGATACGGACCTTCCACATATGCTTCCAAAACAAAAAACTTGGGAAAAAATAATGTCCTCCTTGGGAATAAATAATAATGATGATATTCTCATATATGACAACTCTGATTTAAAAAGTTCATGTAGGTGTTGGTTTAGTCTTTTATATTTTGGTCATGATGAAAAAAAAATACATATTTTAAATGGTGGACTAAAAAAATGGATTTTTGAAAATAAACCTTTAATCAAAGGTACGACAAAAATTATTGAGAGTAGTTATGTTGCAAATAAAAAAGAAAATTTAGTTGTAAGCGTTGATCAAATCAAAAAAAATATATTGAGTAAGAATTTTAATGTTATTGACGCAAGAAGCAGAGAAAGATTTGAAGGAAAAGTATCCGAGCCAAGGAAGGGTTTAAGAAGTGGACATATTCAAAACTCTTTTTGTTTACCTTTTAACCAATGTATAAATCAAAAAACTGGAGAATTTAAAAATCTTGAAGAATTAAAAGAACTTTTTGATCAACATGAAAATATACAAAAAAGGTTAGATCCAGTTTTTACTTGCGGATCTGGTGTTACCGCCGCAGTACTAGCTTATGCCTATAAAATGGTAAATAACGATTATATTCCAAAAATTTATGATGGTTCTTGGAGTGAATATGGTAAATATCCAGCATGAAAACTTCAAAAAAAATTACCATATTTTTAATAATATTGGCAATTGTTATTGCTTCAGTGATAGTTGCAAGACACTTTGTTGGAAAACATTTTCAAAAGAAATTTTCTAAATATCCACCACCAGGAGTGATTGTTGAAGTTGTTCAATCATCCAATTTTTTTGACAGTATTGAAACATTTGGAACTGCTTTATCAAAAAAAAATAAAAATTTTAGAGTCAAAAAAAGTGAAATACTTGATGAAAAAATTCTAATTGGAAAAGTATTTAACGAAGGTGAAGTTTTATTAAGAACAAAAAATGAGGTTATCATTGCTCCCTTTAAAGGTGTTTTGGGAAAAAGAGAAATTGCTCAAGGTGTTCTAGGAACAGAGTCTTTTATTCTCACTCTAGATGATACTTCATCGATTATTCTGAATATTAAAGTTCCCGAGATTTATCTTAAAATTTTAAAACCGGGTCTTATTGCTGAAGTTAGATCAGATGCGTTTGATAAAATATTTTATGGTAAAATCGACTCTGTAAGTTCTCGCGTGGATCCTAGTACAAGATCGGTTCTTGCAAGCATAACTGTGGACAACAAAGATTTAGAATTGGTCCCAGGAATGCTTTTAGATATTCAAATTATTTATAATGAAACTCAAGAAATAGGAGTTCCTGAAAACTCATTATTGATACAGGGTGATACAGCTTTTGCTTATAAAGTTTTAGAGGATAATACTATTGAGAAAATTGAAGTAAAAATTGGAAAAAGAAATTATGGAAAAGTTTCTATTATTGATGGTTTGTCTGTGGGTGATAAGATAGTAAAAGAGGGAATTTCAAAAGTAAGAGATAAAATCAAAATTAAAATCATAAATTAAAAGATGTTCTTAACAGACTTATCAATCAAACGACCGGTCGTCTCAATGGTGATGAGTATAGTCATGGTTATGTTTGGTATTTTGGTTTTTTTTGAAATACCAACTAATGAATTACCAGATATTGACCGACCAGTAGTGTCAGTTCAAACTGATTACAAAGGGGCTTCAGCTCAGGTTATTGACACTCAGATAACACAAAAGATTGAGGATTTTATCGGAGGCACCCCTGGTCTCGTTTCAATTGACTCTATGAGTGAAGATGAAAGGTCGAGAATTGATATGACCTTCAAAGATAACCTTGATATTGACGATGTTGCTAACGATGTGAGAAGTGCAATCTCAAGAGTAGTGGATAATTTACCAAAAGAGGCTAGCGCTCCAGAAATTTTTAAACAATCTGCGGGCTTTAGAACTACTATGTGGTTGAGTTTTAGCTCAGATTTTATGAGTGATTTAGAACTCACTGATTTTGCTGATCGATATTTGGTAGATTATTTCTCAACTGTAGAAGGAGTGGGACGTGTGAGATTAGGTGGTGAAAGGGAGCTCTCTGTGAGAGTTTGGTTGGATCCTCTTTCGCTAGCTGCTAGAAATTTAACAACTCAGGATGTTGAACAAGTTTTAAATTCAGAAAACTTAGAATTTCCTGCAGGTCGAATAGAATCAAAAGATGTAGATCTTTCAATTAAACTTGAAAACGCTTACGAAAATTTAGACTCTTATAAAAAACTACCTTTAAAGAGGGCAATTGATGGTTCTGTAACAACTTTGGAGGATGTTTCAAGGATTGAATTTGGTCCAGTCTCTACAAGAACACTTTTTAAAGGAAATGGAAAAAAAGTTGTGGGTATTGGCATTTATCAAAACTCAGATGCAAACACTATCGCGGTAGCTACAAAAGTAAAAAAGAAGATTATAGAAATACAAAGTTCTATACCTGATGGATCTACATTAGAGGTTTCTTTTGATAGATCGAATTATGTCTCAAATGCAATTAAAGAGGTTTACAAAACATTATTTGTGGCACTAATTTTAGTCACGCTCATTATTTATCTTTTTTTGGGTAACATCAGAGCTTTAGTAGTACCAATTGTAGCTTTGCCAGTCTCTTTAGTATCAACCTTTTTAGCAATTTACTTTTTTAATTTTTCAATAAACCTTTTCACTCTTATGGCATTAGTTCTTGCAATAGGAATCGTTGTGGACGATGCAATTGTAATGTTGGAGAATATATACCGAAGGGTTGAGAAAGGTGAGAGTTCATTGGTTGCTGCATATAAGGGATCGAGACAAGTGTCTTTTGCAATTATAGCAACCACTTTAGTTCTTGTTGCTGTATTCATACCTTTAATTTTTATAGAGGGCTTAGCTGGAGTGTTGTACGCTGAAACAGCTGTTACTTTAAGTTTCGCAGTGATTATATCAAGTTTTGTAGCATTATCCTTGAGCCCAATGATTGCTAGCAAAGTTTTAGACACAAAATCAAAAAGAAATAAATTAACTCTTAAATTTGAAAAAAAATTAAATGAATTTAAGGAATTTTATATTTACACTTTAAAATATTGGATATTGAAGAAAAAAAGTATAATCACTTTTTTAATATCAATTTTAATATTGTGTATTGGTTTATTTATTTATATTCCAAAACAACTTATACCAAAAGAAGATAGGGGTGCTTTCTTTGTAATAGTAAAAGCACCTCAAAGCTCAGGGTTTGAATTTACCTCCTCAAAAACTCAGGATATTGAAAAATTGTTATTACCAAAAGTGGGGCAAGGTGAGTATAGAAGACTAATTTTACGGGTGCCAGGTTTTGGAAAAAGTAGCAAACAAGTCAACTCGGCTTTTATAATTGTATTGTTAGAGGATTGGAAAAAAAGAGACAGAAAAGGTAACAGAATAATGATGGAGTCTTTTAGAGAAATTTCAAAAGTTCCAGGTGTTCTATCATTTCCTGTTATGCCCCAAGGAATAAGAACTGGTGGTGTTGAGAAACCAGTTCAATTTGTAATATTAGGTAATACCTATGAAGAATTAATCCG